>DASXCQ010000037.1:0-32225 GCA_036491115.1 Pseudonocardiaceae bacterium | reverse complement strand
TGCTTACTACCGAGGGGCGGTGTCCAGCCGGATATTTTCCGCCCTGGATCACTACGTGTGGTGGCTCACTTTTCGATGGGCCAGGCGCGCACACCCCAACAAGCCGAGGAAGTGGATCGCCGCACGCTATTTCGGCAAATTTCACAGGTTCAGGAACGACCGGTGGGTCTTTGGCGACCGAGCGTCGACCAACGACCGCGGCGAGGTTCATCACCTGGTCAAATTCTCCTGGACCAACATCGTCCGGCACCAACTCGTCACCGGTGGATCGTCGCCGGACGACCCCGATCTCATCGAGTACTGGGCCAAGCGGCGGAAGAAGGTCATCCTCCCGCTGGACAGTTATAACCACGGCCTGCTCGCCAAGCAGGAGGGCCGCTGTCCGCTGTGTGGAGACCACATCCTCACGATCGATCAGCCACCTCAATCCCCACAGCAGTGGGAAAATTGGTGGCTGAGTGTCGTTCGGCGGGCGATAGCCGCCAACTACCTCACCCACGAACGACACGGCACGCCGGGCGGTAAACGAACACGCCTTGTACACGCCACCTGCAACCGCAGCCTTCAAGCTCGCAACCGCAGGAAACCGGTAAAAACATCAAGCCCGTAACGCCCTCGCGGCTTGCTTGAGCCGAGGTGCGGGGAAACTCGCTCGCCCGGTTCTGAGGGGGCCAGGGCGCAGAGATGCGCCCCGGCTACCCGACACGTGATCATCCTGCAACTCGGCGGTGAGAAGTCCTGGACGGTACACAGCGCGTCGCGGACCGCTCCGATGTACCGGGACGCCGAAGTCAACAACGAGCCCCGCAAGCGGATTGTGTGGACCGGCACACTGCATGACGGGGACGTGCTGCACATTCCTCGCGGCCACTGGCATCAAGCGACACGGGCCGGGCACGGCTCCGGTTACAGCCTGCACGCCACGTTCGGCTTCGTACAGCGGACGGGCGTCGACTGGCTGGCCTGGGTCGCGGACCAGTCCCGCGAGCAGGAGTTGTTCCGTCACGATCTCGACCGGTCGGCCACGTACGGCACTCTCGCTGACGCGGTGTCCCAACTCTTGGAGACCTATCCGCCGGACGTCTACCTGTCAGCTCGTGAGCAGGAGCGGCCGGCCCGCCGCCGGGTGGTAACCCGAGGGGTGTTCGGACCGGTGACCGACGTGGTGTGTGTGAGCGACTTCCCACCACACGTGCACGTGGACGCCTCAGCGGTGACGACGCGGACAGCGGGAAAGGAACTGACGTTCGCGGCCAGGGCCGAGCCCGCGCTGCGACTGTTGCTGTCGGGCAACCCCGTCAACGTGGAGCAGGTCCGTGCGGCCACAGGTCTGCGGGCCGACGTGCTCGCCCGGACTCTGCTCGCCGAGGGGGTGTGCGCCGAATTGACCCCTGAGCTGGCGGCTGGCTGGGCCGGCCTGTGCTCAGCGGCCCCGTAGGTCCGCCAGCAGCGCCCGCGCGGCTACCTTCGCGGGCTCCGACAGGGATGTGGGTGTCTCGCGCCGGTTGGCGATACGGATCGCGTTCGCGCATTGCAACAGTCGTGCGAGGCGCCCCGAACGGGTCTCCAGGTCGTCGGCGAACTCCCGCTCCACCCGCCCCAGCAGACTCGGGTCGGGCAGTGCCGACTGCCACAGACACGCAGCATCCAGTCCGCGTGGGGCAGCACCCCAATCCTCCCAGTCGATCAGGTGACCCTCGGTCGACACGTTGCCCCAATGCACGTCCGTGTGCGCGGTCGTCCACTCGTCCACGGTCGTGTCCACGCCGTCGAACACTTCGCTGATCCGCCGGGAGACGTGTTGTTGGCTCATGCCGACTCGGTCCGTCGAATGCGCGGCCAGTGCGGCAAGCGAGCCGCGCAGGTCGGCCCACCACGAGTCGGGCAGCGCGGCGGCCGTCGCCAGATCACCGACAACCGGAGCGGTGATCAACTCCACCTCGTCTGCCCGCCACGTGACGCCGCGCTCCGGGTCGGCCCACGTCGCGCTCCGAAACCACGCCGGCTTCTTGACGCCCCGGATGGTCGACGCCGCCTCCAGGCCAACCCATACCGCGCTGTTGATCCGCCATCGACCTCGCCACTCCACCCGAACCCACGTGCCCCTGCCGGTTCGGAACCCCTCCGTGGCGCCACTCTCGCCGTACACCACGGACGACCGGTCAAGCACCACACCGAGTGCCCGCTCGACCCGGTCGAGCACGTCCTCGTGCTCGACCATCCGAATGTCCAACATCGCGGTCACGGCTGGGCAACTCCTTGACACTGGGGGGCATGGTCATCATGACCGATGAATCGGTGCTCCGCTGACGTTCTCGATGAATGCTGTCCACGCCCTGGAATCCACGCGGATGCCGCGTGTCGGCGCCTTCGAATCCCGCACCGTGGCGCCCTCGCCTAACCGCATGCGCACCTCGACGCACTGATCGCCGCCGGCGTTGCTGTAACTGCTCTTGAACCAACCCGTGTCCATGATCAAGTCTCCTTCAAGCTGTCGCGGATCAGCTTGAGCGACCGCGCCGGACTCAGTGCCAGCCCTTGTATCCGGCGGAAGGCCCGGAGCAGCGCCGTCGTGTCCTCTTCTTCGCTGAAATAACTGGACGGCCCGTACACGGTGTGGGCGAAGCCCACCATCGGCGCGGAATCGCCGAAGTCGAGCACGGTCAGCCCACCGTTCGGCGCCGGATTGTCCAGCGCACCAGCGCTGAGAACCCTGATCTCGATGTTCGGATGCTTCTGTGCCAGCGCCAGCAAATGGTGCAGTTGCTCGCGCATCACACCAGAGTGTAGGCCGTCGTCGACCAGTGCGTCTTTAGTGCAGACGAAGCACAGCTTCGGTTCTGCGACATCGAGAATCTTGGACTGACGGGCCCGGCGGAACGCGACCCGGTCCTCGGGATCCTGCGCGAACTCCCGCCAGAAGATGCCATCAGCCGCACGCATGACCGCTCGCATGTACCGATCGGATTGCAGGTAGCCAGGAATGACGCCCGGCTCGTAGGTGTAGATCGACTTCGCGTCCTGTTCCATGTCGGCGAGGCGTTGGAAGGAGCCGGGCAGGGTGTCCATGTAGGGGCCGGAGGTCGAGCCGCGCGGCTGGCGCTTCCTGGCTTCCACGGCCAGGGCGAGCATGGTGGCGCGCTCGGCGGCCGGGGCGTCGTAGATGTCGAGCAGGTGTTCCAGCTCCGGGTGGCCGATGGTGCCCGCGCCGTCCTCGACCTTGCTGATCCTGGGATGGGTCCGGTTGATCGCGGCGGCCGCCTCGACCTGGGACAGGCCGGCGTGCTCGCGGAGGCGCCGCAGCGCCAGTCCGAGTTGCCGGCGCTCCACCGTCTGCCGCGCCTTACCCATGTGTCCACCCTCCGCGGCGCCACCCGATCAGGCGAATACCGTGCCCGAACTAGGGGTTACTGTTATCCCGAGAGGTAGGATAATATCAGACCACAATCGGAAGGGATCGACGATGTCCGTGGAAGGAATGGCCACGAGCTTCTGGGCCAGGATCGACGGCGCCTGCGCGATCAGGCATCGCTGGAGCGATGACACGGTGTCCGTGACCTTCCAGGGGCCGGGCAGGGACACGATCGGCCTGGAGATCGACGCCACCGGCCACGGCCTGGACAAGCTGCTGGCCGTGCTGGAGGAGGCACGCAGCGCCCGACCGGCCACCGGCGACGATCGACCGGCGGCGCTGCGCGGCGACTGATGCGGGTCAGGCGGGCCGCCACCGGCGTCGATCGCGCTGTCGGTGCCGCGCGGCGGGTGAGGCAGGTCAGGCGGGGCCGTTTCGCCATCTGGCGAAGAACTGCTCCGCCTCGGTCACCGAACCATCCTGCGCAACATCGGGAAACAGGTTCGCGACCGAGTCCTTCGCCCGCTCGTACCGGTCGTTCGCGGCAACCATCTCGTCGAGTTGGTGGGCGAGGAACTCGTTCAGCGGCAAGCCTTTCCGCTCTGCCAAAGCAGCCGCTCTGCGCAGTGTCCCGTCACTCAGCTCCAGCGTCACTCTCCCCATGCCGCCAGGATATTGCCTGACCCGGCTAGATTCCGGTAAATCATTCCAGGACGACCAACAAGTCGCCGCCTTCGACCTGCTGTACCGATCCGATCGCCAACCGGCGCACCGTTCCGGCCTTCGGTGCCGTGATCCCGGCCTCCATTTTCATGGCCTCGATCGTGGCCACCGTCGCGCCCGCCTCGACCGTGTCACCTTCGGCGACGGCCAGCGTCACCACGCCGGCGAACGGCGCGGCGACCTGGTTGGGGTCGCTCCGGTCGGCCCGCTCGGCGACCGGCAGGTCCGACGCCACCGACCGGTCGCGCACCTGGATCGGGCGCAACTGGCCGTTCAGCGTGGTCACCACCGTCCGCAGGCCACGTTCGTCCGCCTCGCCGACCGCCTCCAACTCGATCAGCAGCCGCACGCCCTGCTCCAGGTCGACCGTGTACTCCTGGCCGGGCCGCAGCCCGTAGAAGAAGCCCTTGCTGTCCAGCACACTCGTGTCGCCGAACTGCTCGCGATGCGTGTCGAACTCCCTTGCCGGGCCCGGGAACAGCAACCGGTTCAGCGCGACCCTGGGCGCGTCGGCCAGTTCCTTGCGGTCCTCCTCGGACAGCTCGGCCACCGGGCGGGCGGCCGGGCGACCGCGCAACGCCTTGGTCCGGAACGGTTCCGGCCAGCCGCCGGGCGGGTCACCCAGTTCGCCGTGCAGGAAGCCGATCACCGAGTCCGGCACGTCGAACCGGCCGGGATCGGCCTCGAACTCCTTCGGGTCCACGCCGGCACCGACCAGGTGCAGTGCGAGGTCACCGACCACCTTGGACGACGGCGTCACCTTCACCAGCCTGCCCAGCATCCGGTCGGCGGCGGCGTAGGCGTTCTCGATCGCCTCGAACCGGTCGCCGAGTCCGAGTGCGACGGCCTGGGTGCGCAGGTTGGACAGTTGGCCGCCGGGGATCTCGTGGTGGTACACCCGGCCGGTCGGCGCGGGCAGGCCGGCCTCGAACGGCGCGTACACCCTGCGGACCAGTTCCCAGTACGGCTCCAGGTCGCACACCGCCTGCAGGTCCAACCCGCTGGGCCGGTCGCTGTGGTCGGTGGCGGCCACCAGCGCGGACAGCGACGGCTGGGAGGTGGTGCCCGACATCGATGCCACCGCTCCGTCCACCGCGTCCGCGCCGGCACCGATCGCGGCCAGGTAGGTGGCCAGTTGGCCGCCCGCGGTGTCGTGCGTGTGGATGTGCACCGGCAGGTCGAACTCCCGACGCAGCGCGGTCACCAGCCGGGCGGCGGCCGGCGGGCGCAGCAGGCCCGCCATGTCCTTCACCGCCAGCACGTGCGCGCCCGCCGCGACGATCTGCTCGGCCAGCTTCAGGTAGTAGTCCAGCGTGTAGAGGCGCTCCGCGGGATCGGCCAGGTCGGCGGTGTAGCAGAGGGCCACCTCGGCGATCGTGGTGCCGGTGGACCGGACCGAGTCGATGGCCGGGCGCATCTGCTCGACATCGTTGAGCGCGTCGAAGATGCGGAAGATGTCGATGCCGGTGGCGGCCGCCTCCCGGACGAAGGTGTCGGTCACCTCGGTCGGGTAGGGCGTGTAGCCGACGGTGTTCCGGCCGCGCAGCAGCATCTGCAGGCAGATGTTGGGCACGGCCTCGCGCAGCGCGGCCAACCGCTCCCACGGGTCCTCGGCCAGGAACCGCAGCGCCACGTCGTAGGTGGCGCCGCCCCAGCACTCCAGGGACAGCAGCTGCGGTGCCGTCCTGGCCACGTGCGGTGCCACGGCCAGCAGATCCCTGGTGCGCACCCTGGTGGCCAGCAGCGACTGGTGGGCGTCCCGGAACGTGGTGTCGGTGACGCCGATCGTCCTGGACGTGCGCAGCCAGCGGGCGAACGCGGCCGGCCCGTCCACGAGCAGCCGCTGCCGCGAGCCGGCGGGCGCCTCGGTGGTGATGTCGACGGCGGGCAGCTTCGTCGTCGGGTCGGGCACACTCGGTCGGGCACCGTTGGGCCGGTTGACGGTGACGTCGGCGAGGTACGTGAGCAACCGGGTGCCCCGGTCGGCCGAGTGGCGTGCGGTGAGCAGGTGCGGGCGCTGCTCGATGAACGAGGTCGTCACCCGCCCGGCGCGGAAGTCCGGGTCGTCCAGCACCGCCTGCAGGAACGGGATGTTGGTGGACACACCACGGATGCGGAACTCGGCCACCGCCCGCCTGGCCCGCGCCACCGCGGTGGGCCAGTCCCGACCCCGGCAGGTGAGCTTGACCAGCATGGAGTCGAAGTGCGCGCTGATCTCGGTGCCGGCGAACGTGGTGCCGCCGTCCAGCCGGATGCCGGCGCCGCCGGGTGAGCGGTAGGCGCTGATCATGCCGGTGTCCGGGCGGAACCCGTTGGCCGGATCCTCGGTGGTGATCCGGCACTGAAGGGCCGCGCCGCGCAGCCGGATGCCGTCCTGGGCCAGCCCGATGTCGGCCAGCGTCTCGCCGGCCGCGATGCGCAGCTGCGACTGGACGAGGTCGACGTCGGTGACCTCCTCCGTCACCGTGTGCTCGACCTGGATCCGCGGGTTCATCTCGATGAAGACGTGGTTGCCGGCCTGGTCGACGAGGAACTCGACGGTGCCGGCGTTGACATAGCCGATGTGCGTGGCGAACGCGACGGCGTCGGCGCAGATTCGCTCTCGCAGCGCCGGGTCCAGCGTCGGGGCGGGCGCGATCTCGATGACCTTCTGGTGGCGGCGCTGCAGCGAACAGTCCCGCTCGAACAGGTGCAGCACGGTGCCGGCGCCGTCGGCCAGGATCTGCACCTCGATGTGCTTGGGCTCGACGACGGCCTGCTCCAGGAACACGGTGGCGTCGCCGAACGCCGACTCGGCCTCGCGCATGGCCGCTTCCAGCGACTCGCGCAGCGCGGCCGGCTCGGCCACCCGCCGCATGCCGCGCCCGCCGCCGCCCGCGACGGCCTTCACGAACACCGGGTAGCCGATGTCGTCGGCGGCCGCGACGAGCGTGTCGACGTCGGCGGACGGCTCGGACGACCGGAGCACCGGCAGCCCGGCCTGCCTCGCGGCGGCCACGGCCCGCGCCTTGTTACCGGTCAGCTCCAGCACCTCGACGGTGGGCCCGACGAAGGTGATGCCGGCGTCCCGGCAGGCCGCGGCCAGTTCCGGGTTCTCGGACAGGAAGCCGTAGCCGGGGTAGACGGCGTCGGCGCCGGCCCGGCGGGCGGCGCCGATGATCTCGTCGACGGACAGGTACGCCCGGACGGGATGTCCGGGCGTACCGATCTCGTAGGCTTCGTCCGCCTTCAGGCGGTGGGTGGAGTTGCGGTCCTCGTGCGGGAAGACGGCCACCGTGCCGGCACCGAGTTCGTACGCGGCCCGGAAGGCCCGGATCGCGATCTCCCCGCGGTTGGCGACCAGCACCTTGTGAAACATCCCGGCTCCCGTCGTCGTCGGTCGGTTCGCACGGTACCGACCGCCGCGAGGTCACCTCCAGGGGACGGCCGCCATCAGCGGGTACACAGCTCCCGTCCGGCCGTGTGACCGGCCGCCACGGTGACACAGGCCCGCGTCGTGGCCTGCCTGGGCGCCCGCACCGCGTAGGTGTTCGCGGACAGGTTGCCCTTGCCCTTGGCGGTCGCCGTGGCGAGCGTGGCCCACTGCGGCTGGCTGTGACCGTGGCCGTACCCGTAGCCGGACTTCTGGTACTGCACGGTCACCGTCAGGGTGTGCTGGCCGCTGCCGGGCATGGCGGTGTAGCGGCCGGAACCCACGTCGCCGTACCGGTTGGCGACCAGTTGGACACACGTCATCGCCTTCGTGTAGTGACCGCTGCCGCCACCGTTGGCGATCAGGCAGGTCGGCACGCCGGGCCGGGCCTGGGCGGCCTGGGCGAACGAAGCCAGGCCGAGGAGGCCGGCGAGGACGAAGACGGCGAGAGCCATGGTTTTGCGCATACCGGAAGCGGAGCACAGCCACGCTCGCGGTGGTCGAAATGTCACCTTCCGGTGTATCACCCACCCAGGTCCGCCGTTCCGGCGAACGGCACGGCCGGCGAGCAGATGTCGAAATCCCAGGCGAGCTTCCTCCGCGACGGACGGGCTGTTCGCCACTCCGTCCTCCGCCGCAGCGCACGTTCGCGGAGCTGGCGGAGAACGACGACGTCGATCCGCGCTCGCGTACCCGATACGACCTCGCGTGCCTGATCGTGGATGTCCGCCGGGACGCGGCCCGGGTGGACCCACACGCCGTCGGTGACTTCGCCACCGCCGTGCCCACCGGATGCCGCTCGAACGCGGCGGTCGTGACCGTGAGGTCGCCGCTCATCCACGTCAGCGCGTCCAGGTCCGACACGAGCGGGTCGAGGGTGTCCGGGTCGCAACCGACAAGTCGCACGGGTGCGGTCAGGAAGATCGTGCCGCAGTAGTCGCCGGACAGCACCAGGGCGGCATCGGGATCTGATCGGGCCGCCGCCAGCGACGGATGGGAGACGAACTCGGCATCGTGGACGTCGGCGAGAAAGGCCCGGACGTCGTGCTCGGGGACCTCGTGCGGTCCCTCGGTATGACCATGAGTCATGGAAGGCGCGGTGACGGTGCGCGACCGGTGAGCGGTACTGGGGCTGCGCCAGTGTAGCCATGGCGGCGGACGACAGCGGCCGGCCGGACGCCTCGACGTCCGGCCGGCCGCCTTCGCGAACGGAACTGTCTCAGTGGCCGTGACCGTGGCCGCTGCCGTCACTGACGACGGCGCCGGTCTTGGTGTTCAGGATCAGCGGCGTGGTGTTCGGCTTGCCGTGGAAGTTGAACATGCTGTCCAGCGAGCCGGCGATCGAGTCGAACGAACCGTTGCCGAGCCGGCCGAGCTTCCAGTTGTCCTCGATGAAGCGGGTGATGGACGACTGGTCGGTCATGGTGCTGTCGACGAAGTTGGACTTCGCGAACGGCGAGATGACCAGCAGCGGCAGCCGAGGGCCGTAGCCACAGCGGTCGCTGCCGTCGGCCAGGGTGATGCGGGCGTCGGTGCAGATGCTCGCGTCCTGGTTCGGGTCGTGCGAGCCGTTGACGATCGGCGACGGCACGTGGTCGTACCAGCCGTCCGAGTCGTCGTAGGCGATGACGATCGCGGTGTCCTTCCAGTCCTTCGACTGCTCGACCAGGTTGATCTCGCTGGTCAGGAAGGTCTGCTCGTCCAGCGGGTCGGAGTAGCCGGCGTGGCCGTCCTGGAACTCCGGCGCCTTGAGGAAGCTGACGGCAGGCATGTTGCCGTCCTTCACCGCCTGGTTGAACACCGACAGGTCGTAGTTGTGGTTGGCCTGGTCGGTGCTGCCGACCGCCTTCTCCGACGACGGCGGCAGGTGCTTCGGGTTCGACGTCGACTGGTAGTACGCGAACGGGTTGTGGTGCGGGCTGTAGTCGACCGCACTGGCACCGATCACGTTGGCGTGGGCCGCACCGCAGGCGGAGAAGCCGTTGGCCGTACCGGTCGGCGCGAAACCACCCTGGAACCAGCCCCAGGTGATCTGCTTCGAGTCGAGCAGGTCGCCCACGTTCTTGCCCTGCATCGCCACCAGGTTGCCGGTGGAGGTGTGGTTGTTGTCCGAGCAGTCGTCGAACGCCGGATCGACATCGCCGAACAGGTTGCCGATCCCCTTGGTGCTCACGTCGCCGATGGACGAGCCCGGCGTGGCCGGGGCGCCCGTGACCGAGTTGACGGTCTTGGCCTGGGCCGTGGAGCCGGAGATCAGGTTCAGCGCGCCCGGGGTGGACGGGCCGAAGTTGGTGTCGAACGAGTTGTCGTTCAGCGCGTAGTGCTGGGCGTAGTTCCACAGCCCGGTGACGGTGTTGCCGTCGTAGTAGTCCATGACCAGGCCGGGCTCACCGAAGATGATCGGCTCACCGGTGCAGACGTCCGTCTCCGTGTTCTGCACGAAGGCGTCCATCTTGAAGCCGTCCTCGGCCTTCTGCTCCGGACCGTAGGAGTGGTTCTGGTCGCACGTCACCGCCTGGCTCGGGGACAGGCGCTTCGGGTTGAACGAGTTGGGGTTCTGGTTCAACAGTGCCGGCGTGAGGCCGTTGACCTTGGGGGTGTTCTCGGCGGCGACGAACTGGGTGCCATCCGTGTTGGTCGCGTTCGGGTACGTGCCGAAGTAGTGGTCGAACGAGATGTTCTCGTCGAACAGCACGACGACGTGCTTGATCGGCGTCGTGGGGTTGCCCAGACTCCAGCGAGCCGACTGGAGAGCCGTGCCGGACTGCGTCGTCGCAGCGCAGCCAGCCAGGGTCAGACCGACGACCGCGGCGGCTGAGACCGCGGCCACGGCGCCACGGGAATGCCACATCCCCCGTGACGTTCTCGACCTCACTGACACTTGTCCTCCTCGGTGCGGAACTTCGGTTCGGGATTGCCGGGTTGGAACACGGGCCGGGTCAGCCCAACAGGGCTCGCCCGAAGTGATCGGACGAGTCCCGTACGCCGGGCAGGGCGAAGAAGTAACCGCCACCGAACGGCGAGATGTAGTCGACCAGCGGCTCGTCGACGAGCCTGGTCTGGATGGCCTCGAACTGGCGGTGGATGTCCTGCATGAAGGCGCTGAAGACCAGGCCCTGGTTCAGGTTTCCGTTGACGTCCATGCCGAGGTCGTAGTTGTAGCCGTGCCGGAGGATCCGGTTGTCGTCGGTGTCCGGCGTCCTGGGGTTCGCCCGGCGGATGTGCGCGGTCAGCGGGATCGCGGTGCCGATCGGGTCGTTGACGTAGTTCGGTGTGTCGTGCTCGTGGTTGCCGTTCAGCGGAGCACCCGTGTCGCGCCTGCGGCCGAACATGTTCTCCTGCTCGCGGACCGACACCCGGTCCCAGAACTCGACGAGCATGCGGATCAGGCGGACCACGTGGTAGCTGCCGCCCGCGGTCCACGGCTGCTCGCCGTTGCCCGGTCCGGCCCACACCAGGTGCCGCATCGCCGTCCCGTCCTGGGTGGACGGGTTGGAGATGCCGTCCTTGAAGCCCATCAGGTTGCGGGGCGTGCCGGCCGGCCGGGGAACGCTGTTGAAGCCGTCCATCCGCCAGCGGACCTGCATGCCGCCCCTGGTGGCGCGGGTGATGTCCCGGACGGCGTGCACCACGGTGTCGGTGTTCGGCGCGGCGATCTGCACCATCAGGTCGCCGTGGCTCCAGGCCGCGTCGAGGTTGTCGTTCGGGAACTCCTTCATCGGCGTCAACCGGGCCGGCTTGCGGTCGGCCAGGCCGTAGCGGTCGTCGAACAGCGACGCGCCCACACCCACGGTGACCATCAGGCCGTCGGCCGGGACCTGCGGGCCGAGCACGCCGGAGTCCGACGGCGGGGCCGTGATGCCGACCGGCTCGGGCATCCCGCCGCCGGTCAGGAAGCGCACCCGGGCGGTCAGGGTCTGGAACAAATCGGTCAGGTCGGCCTTGTTGTCCGCGATCGCGTCACAGGACAGGAACGCGCCCTGGCGGGCGGCGCCGTGCAGGATCCCGTTCTGGTGCTCGCCGTGGAACGGCACCGCGGGAGCGTGACCGGTCAGCGGCGTGTGGTCCGGCGGGGCCGGCACGTCCAGCGGTTCGGCCGCGTTGGCCAGCGCCGGAGCGCCGCTCGCGGCGACACCGACGGCACCCGCGCCGATCAGCGCTCCGGTCAGGAAGGACCGACGCCGTAAGTTCGGCTGCCGCTTGTCGCTCACGGGGTCCTCCTGGGCTCAGTGATGGCGGCGATGGGCGCCAGCTTCTCGACCAGTGCACTGAGCGTGCCGTTGATCTTCTCGCGGGTGTACTGGGGCAGCTGGTTCACCGGGGTCCAGGTGCCGTTGTGGTCCTGCGCCCGCAGCTCCTGCTGGAACCGAGTCAGCAGGTTGTCCACATCGGACAGACCGGGGTAGCGGGTGGTCAGCAGCGGCCGCAGCACGCCGAGCACCTCGCGGTCACCGGTCGCGTTGGCGTCCGCGGTGGCCAGACTGGTGCCGCTGCCCTCGTCGGTCGCGCCGGTCAGTTCGAACTGGAGGGTGTTCTCCATGATCTCGTGCGTGCGCAGGCCCATGTCCAGCGCTTCCGGCTCGAACGTGGGCAGGTCGTGCCGGAGGCCGTGCACGAAGCCGTCGAGCTGCTTGGTCACGCCGACCAGGGAGCTCATGCTCTCGCCGTGCCACAGGCCGTACTCCACCCGGTGGAATCCGGTGAACGACGGGTCGCGCACACCGGTGGGCAGGCCGGCGGTGGTGCCGTTGATCTCGCCGTCGTAGTCGCCGAACGCGTCGTAGGCGGCGCCGAGCGTCTCGTAGGTCAGGTGTGCGGGCAGCCACGCCTTCTTGGCGGCCGCCACGTCGCCGGACCGCACGGCGGAGTCCAGGGCGTCGGTCTGCCGGACCAGTTTGGCCACACCGCCGACCAGGAACGCCTCGTACCGCTTGATCGGTTCGATCAGGTCGGTGCTGGTCACCGGGACCGAGCCGGCGTTGGAGGTGGCGTGACCACCGATGTGGACCTCGGGGCCGTCGAGCGGATCGGTGTCCTCCATGACGCAGCGGACCGCGTAGGTGCCGGGGCCGAGCGCGATCGGCATGGTCGCCGTCGTGCCGATGGCCAGGCCGTCCAGCTCGCCGTACACCTTGCCGTCATTCTGGCCGCCGACCGCGACGATCTCGGCCTCGCCGTTCACCGAGTCACGGTTGGTCATGACCAGGTTCTGGGTGCCGCCATGGGGATTCGTCCACCCCCCTCCGCAGCCGCTGCGCGAGATGGTGATGGTGTTGTCCGGGGCCGCCGCGGCGGTGGTGCCGCGTGGCCACACCAGCGCCGTGACGCCGGCGGCCAACACCACCACGACGCCGACGACCAGCGCCTGCCGCCGGTTCGGCAGCAGCCGGCGCGAGCCCGACCCGGTCTCGGAACCTTCGTGCACCGCAGTGCTCCTTGGGGCTTACGACAGATGGGTGGTGTGGTGGGCGTGGCGATCCTATGGAGGCAAGCGGCGCGGAGTCGACGCCGGTCAGACCGCTTGCCGGGTAGATTCATCAGGAGTTCAACTACCCGTGCGGCGTTGTCCAGCGCCCGATGCGCTGCGTGACCGACCGGTCACGCAGCCGGTTCGGTCAGGACTTCTCAAGATAGTCCGCGCGCTCGTCGTCCACCACTTCGGCCACCATGCCCGCGAGTCCGGAGTGTTCGGCCAAGGTCGGGTCCGCTTCGACCAGTTCCCGCGCCTCCGCCCGTGCCTGTTCGATGACTTTCTGGTCGCGCAGCAGGGAGAGCATGCGCAGCGAGCTACGACCCGACTGCGCGGCACCCAGGATGTCACCCTCCCTGCGCATTTCCAGGTCCAGTTGGGCCAATTCGAAACCGTCCACCGTTGACGCGACCGCGTCCAACCGTTCCCTGGTCGCCGTTCCGGCAGGGACCTCACTGACCAGCAGGCACAGGCCGGGTGCGCTGCCCCGGCCGACGCGACCGCGCAACTGGTGCAGCTGGCTGACGCCGAACCGGTCCGCGTCCATGATCACCATGACCGTCGCGTTCGGTACGTTCACGCCGACCTCGACGACCGTGGTGGCCACCAGCACATCCACGTCACCGGCGGTGAAGGCGCGCATCACGCCGTCCTTCTCGTCGGCGGGCAGCCTGCCGTGCAGGATCTCGACGCGCAGCCCGGCCAGCGGGCCCTCGACCAGCTGTGGCGCCACCACGGTGACCGCGAGCGGTGCCCTGCGGTCGGACTCGTCGTCGGCAGGCGGCTCGTCCGGGTCGGTGTCCTCGGCTGCACCGTCCCCGATGCGTGGGCACACCACGTAGGCCTGGTGCCCTGCCCGGACTTCTTCCGTGATCCGCTGCCACGCCCTGTCCAGCCAGGACGGTTTCTCCGCCGCCGGCACGACCGAGGTGGTGATCGGCGAGCGGCCGGCCGGGAGTTCCCGCAGGGCGGAGGTCTCCAGGTCGCCGTAGACGGTCATCGCGACCGTGCGCGGAATCGGCGTCGCCGTCATGACCAGCACATGTGGACTGCCGTCGCCGCCCGCCCTGGCGCGCAGCGCGTCCCGCTGCTCCACACCGAACCGGTGCTGCTCGTCCACCACCACCAGGCCGAGATCGGCGAACGACACCTTGTCCTGGATCAGCGCGTGCGTGCCCACGACGATGCCGGCGGCACCACTGGCCGCGTCCAGCATGGCCTGCCTGCGCTGTGCGGTGTTCAGCGAACCGGTGAGCAGTGTGAGCCGCGTCGCTTTCTCCGCGCCGCCCAGTTCGCCCGCCCGCGCGAGGTCGCCGAGCAGCTCGGTCAAGGACCGTGCATGTTGTGCGGCAAGGACTTCCGTGGGCGCGAGCAGGGCGGCCTGCCGGCCGGCGTCGACCACTTGCAGCATCCCGCGCAGCGCGACCAGGGTCTTGCCGGAGCCGACCTCGCCCTGGAGCAGCCGGTTCATCGGATGCACACCGGACAGGTCGGCCCGGATCGACTCCCCCACGTCCTGCTGACCGGCGGTGAGTTGGAAGGGCAGCGTGGCGTCGAAGGCGTCCAGGATGCCGCCCGGCACCGGCGGGCAGGCCGGTGCCGGGCGGTCGACGGCGGCGCGCCTGCGCTGCGCCAGCACCAGTTGCACGGCCAGCGCCTCGTCCCACTTCAACCGCTTGCTCGCCCACTCGACGGCTGCCCGGCTGCCCGGCTGGTGGATGGCACGCAGCGACTCCTCGAGTCCGGGCAGGCCGTGCCGGGAGCGCAGGTCGGCGGGCAGCGGGTCCTCGGCGCCGTCCCACATGTCCAGCACCTGGCGCACGCAGCGGCGGATCGTCCACGTCGGCAGGCCGGCGGCCGCCGGGTAGACCGGGATGATCTCGTTGGCAAAGTCCTCCACAGTGGACTCGTCGGACTCGCCGTCGAGCAGCTGGTACTCCGGGTTGGCCAGCTGCAACTGGTCCCGGAACCTGGTGACCTTGCCGGCGAACATGCCCGTGCGGCCGGGGAGCAGCTCCCGTTCCCGCCACGCCTGGTTGAAGAACGTACAGGTCAACGGGCGGGTACCGTCGGTGATCCTGACCTCCAGGATCGTGCCCCGCCTGCTGCGCATGGTGCGCTTGCCGACCCGCTCCACCTTGGCCAGCACGGTGGCGTGCTCGCCGACGGTCAGCCCGGCGACCTTGGTCAGCTCGCCACGGTCGGCGTACCGGCGCGGGTAGTGCCGCAGCAGGTCGCCGACCGTGTGCAGGTCCAGCGCGGACGCCAGCGCGTCGGCCGTCTTCTGGCCCAGCGGGCCGTGCAGCGAATCGGTCAGTACCGCCATCCGTCCCCTACTCCACACCCAACAGCAGCAACGAGTCCGGCTGGCCACCCGGGTAGCCGGTGAACTCGACCTCGCGGTGCTCGGTCCGCACGTGCTCGGCGAGCGCGTCGCCCAGACCGGCAGGCGCACCGGCACCGGGCAGCGCGGTGACGAGTTCGCCGCCACCGGACAGCATCCTGTCCACCAGTTTCCGGGCAGCACCGACAACCGACGACCCATCGGCCGGACCCGGCTCGATCAGCACGATCTCACCGTCCAGCAGGCCGAGCACGTCACCCGGCTGGCAGACGCCGACCCACGTGATGCCCTCCTCGCGCGCCAGCACCAGTTCACCCCTGCGGGTGGCGGCCGCCGCCTCGGCCATCGCGACCTCGTCCTCACCCGGCCGCCTGCTCGTGTCGTGCACGGCCAGCGCCGCCAGGCCCTGCACCGGCGACGCCGTCGGCACGACGATCACATCCTGCCCGGACCGCACCGCCTCGGCAGCGGCGTCGGCGAGCACGTCGTCCAGCCCGGTCACGTTGGGCAGCACGGTGACGTGCGACGCCTGGCAGCCGGCGATCACCGCGACCAGGTCGGCCGCCGCCGGCCGGGACTCGCCGTCCAGGGACAGCACGTGCGCGCCCTCCGCCCGGAACAGCTCGGCCACACCCGGCCCGCTGGCCAACGCCACGACGGCCCGCTCGACGGCGAACCGGGACGTCGCCGCGGCCACCTGGTCGTCGAACCGGACCACCGCGATCCGGTGCGGCCGGCCGGTGTCGATGCCGGCCTCGATCGCCGCGCCCACGTCGTTGCAGTGCACGTGCACCGCCCATGAGCCGCGCCCGTCGCCGACCACCGAGACACAGTCACCCAGCCGGAGCAGGTCGGCGCGCAGCCCGTCGGCGTCGGCGTCGGCCACGCCGTCCAGCGCGTACATCACCTCGTAGGCATACTCCACCGAACCGGCCTCGCGAGCCGTGTACAGCGCGTCGGCGTCACGCGGAGTCCGTTGGACCACAACGGTTTCGACCACTTTCGGCCGCTCACCGCCCGCCTCGACGGCCAGCTCGTCCAGCACCAGCACCAAGCCCTTGCCGCCCGCGTCCACCACACCGGCACGGGCCAGGTCGGCCAGTTGGTTGGTGGTGTCGGCCAGCGCCTTCGCCGCCGCCTCGGCCGCGATGTGCAGCACGTCGGGCAGCGCGCCCCCGGACGCGGCAGCGCAGGCCATCGCGGCCGCGTGCAGCACGGTCAGCATGGTGCCCGGCGCCGGGTCGGTGACCGCCTTCGCGGCCAGCTCGTCCGCCCTGGCCAGCGCCGACCGCAGGGCGTCCGGTCGCTGGCCCAGCACCTCGGCCAGGCCGCGCAGCACCTGCGACAGGATCACCCCGGAGTTGCCCCGCGCGCCGGCCAGCGCGCCCCTGGCCACGGCCGACCACACGTCCGCGGCCGTGCTGTCCTCGGAGGTGACGCGGGCCACGGCGTCCACGGCGGCACGCATCGTGCTCAGCATGTTGCTGCCGGTGTCCCGGTCGGCCACCGGGAAGACGTTGATCCGGTCGATGGCGTCGCGGTGCTCGTCCAGCGTCCGCACGCACGCCTCCGCCCACCTGCGCACGGCTGCTGCGTCCAAGCCCTGCGGCACCGTGGAAGACCTCCTCGTAGACTCACCGACTGTCCACCGAGGGTAGCCGGGGGCGGTTTGCCCAGCGCATTCGCGACGGGTTACCCTGGTCAGGCTGGCCCGGCTGAGCCGGGCCGTCGTGTGTGCGACGGGGGTACCCGTCCCGCACCACCAAACCTGCGATGTGTAAGGGAGTGTGTGACGTGGCTGCCGTTTGCGACGTCTGTGGCAAGGGGCCCGGCTTCGGCATGGCGGTCTCGTACTCGCACCGGCGCACCCACCGCCGGTTCAACCCGAACATCCAGACCGTGCGGACCAAGATCGGCCTGTCCCAGCGCAAGCGCCTGAAGGTCTGCACCTCGTGCATCAAGGCCGGCAAGGTCACCCGCGGCTGAGGTTCTGATCGACGCCGACGGCCCGGACGCTTCGGCGTCCGGGCCGTCTCGTGTCGGTCAGCCTGCCGTCTCCTCCAACTGCTTGGCCAGGTAGCGCCGCTCCACGTCGGTCGGCGCCAGCTCCAGCGCCGCCCGGTACGCCTCGGCGGCCTCCGCGTCCCGGCCCAGCCGCCGCAGCAGACTCGCCCGGGTCGCCGGCAGCAGGTGATACCCCTCCAGCACGCCCCGCCGCGCCAGGTCGTCGACCAGCGCCAGCCCCGCCTCCAGACCGTCCGCCATCGCCACCGCCACGGCCCGGTTCAGCTCGACCACCGGTGACGGCGTGAACCTGACCAACTGGCCGTAGAGCAGGGCGATCTCGGCCCAGTCGGTCTCCTCGGCACCGGCCGCCGTGCTGTGGCAGGCCGCGATGGCCGCCTGGACCTGGTACGGGCCCGGCCGGCTGCGGCGCAGGGCGCCGTCCAGCAGCGCGACGCCCTCGTCGATCCGCGCCGCCGACCACCGGGAGCGGTCCTGCTCCTCCAGCGGCACCAACTCGCCGTCCGCGTCCACCCGCGCCTCGCGCCGCGAGTCGTGCAGCAGCATCAGCGCCAGCAGACCCACCGCCTCCGGCTCGTCCGGCATCAGCTCGACCAGGGTCCTGGCCAGCCGGATCGCCTCGGCGGACAGGCTCTGCCGGACCAGGTCGGCGCCGGCCGTCGCCGCATACCCCTCGCTGAACAGCAGGTACAGCACGCCGAGCACCGAGTTGGTCCGCTCCGGCAACAGGTGCGCCGGCGGCACCCGGTACGGGATGTGCGCGTTGGCGATCTTGCGCTTGGCCCGCACCAACCGCTTGGCCATCGTCGCTTCCGGCACCAGGAACGCCCTGGCGATCTCGGCCGTGGTCAGGCCGGTGATGGTGCGCAGGGTCAGCGCGACCCTGGCCTCCATGGTCAGCGCCGGGTGGCAGCAGGTGAACACCAGCCGCAGCAGGTCGTCGGCGATGCCGCTGTCGTCATAGTCCTCATCGTCCGGTCCGAGCAACCCCGCCACCTCCCGCAGCTTCGTCGCCTCGACGGCGGACCGCCGCAGCCGGTCCAGCGCGCGGTTGCGGGCCGCCGTGGTGAGCCAGGCCCCCGGCCGGCGCGGGACGCCGTCGCGCGGCCACTTCTCCAATGCCTGCGCGAAGGCGTCCTGCACGCACTCCTCTGCCAGGTCCCAGTCGCCGGTCATCCGGATCAGCGTGGCCACGATGCGGCCCCGCTCATCCCGGAAGACGGCCGTGATCTCGGCGTCCGCCGTCATCCACCTCAGTCCTTCGGGAACGGCCTGATCTCGATGGCACCGAACCGCGCACACGGGTGGCGGGACGCGATCTGGATCGCCTCGTCCAGGTCGGTGCAGTCGATCACGTCGTAGCCGGCGATCAGTTCACGTGTCTCGGCGAACGGTCCGTCGGTGAGCAGTACCTCGTGGCCCCGGGTGCGCACGGTCGTGGCGTCCCGGACCGACATCAGCTCCGAGCCGTCCAGCCGTTTCCCCTCGACCTCGGCCAGCCACTCATCGATGGTCGGGCCGTCGTCGGTCGGTTCGAGACCGGGGTCGTAGCAGACCAGCATCATGTACTTCATGGGGTTGCTCCCGTTCGTGTCGCCGGTGTTCATCTCAGCACGACGACGAACGGCCGGGCCCGCGATGGACACCCTGCCGGGACGAGTCATCCGGCGCGGGTCAGCCGCAGCACCGGGATGACGCGGTCGGTCTTGGCCTCGTAGCCGGAGAACCTCGGCTGGGCGGCGGTGATCCGCTGCCAGGCGTCGTCCCGCTCCTGCCCGTCCAGCTGGGTGGGGGTCACGGCGATCCGCTGCCCACCGACCTCGATGGACACCTGGTCGGGGTGGGCGGCCAGATTGTGGTACCAGCTGGGATGCGTCGCGGCGCCGCCGGCGGACGCCACCACCAACCAGGCGTCGTCGCCGTCCCGGAAGTACGCCACCGGAGTCGTCACGGTGTCGCCGCTGCGGGCGCCGACCGTGGTCAGGTACAACAGGTCCATTCCCATGAACTTGTCGCCCTTGCGCTTGTGCTGCCTGATCATCAGGCGCTGGACGAACCTGGTGACCGCGTTGGCCTTGCCGCTGGACCGACGGCCCGTGGAGCCACCTGGCGTTTTCTGGAAACTCATCGGCCTACGGTAGTCGCCAGTCCACCGGTTCCGCTCCTTGATCAGCCAGGAGCTGGTTGGTCCGGCTGAACGGTCGGGATCCGAAGAAGCCGCCCGACGCCGACATCGGGCTGGGATGGGCGGACTCGACACACGGCACGTCGCCGAGCAGCGGGCGCAGGTTGCGGGCGTTGCGGCCCCACAGGATCGCCACCATCGGGGTACCCCGTTCGGCGAGCGCGATGATCGCCTGCTCGGTGATCTGCTCCCAACCCTTGCCCTGGTGCGAGTTCGGCCTGCTGGGCGCGACGGTGAGGGCCCGGTTCAACAGCAGCACACCGCGTTCCGTCCACGGCGACAGGTCACCGTTGGCGGGTGCCGGAAAACCCAGGTCGTCGCAGTACTCCTGGAAGATGTTGACCAGGCTCTTGGGCAACGGCCGCACGTCGGGCGCGACGGAAAAGCTCAGTCCCACCGGGTGGCCGGGCGTCGGATACGGGTCCTGGCCGACGATCAGCACCCGCACCTGGGCGAAGGGCTGCCGGAACGCGCGCAGCACGTTCTCCCCGGACGGGAGATAGCGGCGCCCCACGGCCACCTCCGCCCGCAGGAAGTCGCCCATGCCGGCGATCCGGTCGGCGACGGGTGTCAGTGCCTGCGCCCAGTCCGGCGCGACGACATCGGTGAGGGGACGTGCGACCACGGGCGGTAACTCTAGTCCAGCCGCCGGAGCTTCCCCCGGAAGACGGCGATGCGCTCGACGTAGCCGTCCACGATGGCCTGCCAGGCGTGCTCGGGCACCTCGTATCCCTCGCGCACCTTGGCCGGCACGCCCAGCGCCATGCGGCGCGCCGGAATGCGGCCGTTGAAGGAGATCACGCCACCCGCGCCGAGGATCGCGCCCGGCTCGACGACCGCCCCGTTGAGCACGACCGAACCGGACGCGATCAGGCAGCCGTCGCCGATCGTGGCGCCCTCGATGTGCACGTTGTGGCCGATCACGCACTCCCGGCCGATGACCGTCGGCGTGAACTCGGTGCAGTGCACGACGGTGCCGTCCTGGACGCTGGTCCGCTCGCCGACCTCGATGTAGCCGTTGTCGCCGCGCAGCACGGCCTGCGGCCACACGGACGCGAACGCCCCGAGCCGCACGTCGCCGATCACCGTCGCGTCCGGATGGACGTAGGCCTCGGGATCGATGGTCGGCTCCAGTTCACCGAGGGCGTAGATCGGCACCGTGTCCTCCCTGGGTCATGCGTTGACGTCCTGGCCAGTCTGCCGGCACGCGCTGCCTGATCACTCGCGGGGGAACATGTCGAGCCATGGCTGGGCGAGCCGGGCGACGGCTGCGCGGGACTGGTACGTCACGCGGACTCCGCCCGTCGGAGCGCGCGTTCGACATGGAGCGCGGCCCGAGGGTCAACCGTCTCGGCCCGGGATCTGAGGCGACGAGCTGTGACCAGGCCGGCGCGTCGCGCGTCGTCGATGGCGCGAGCGAGCTGGTCCTGATCGGGCTCGGTGGCGGCGATGTCGATGATCGTTCGCGGCGGAGTGGTCACCCGGTATCCCGAGCGTTCGGCGACGTCGGCGGCGGGAAGGTCGGCGAAGTGCAGTGCTACGGCGTCGTTCCGCATGGTGAACCCTGGCGGAACCGTGAGCTGGACGTACCGCGATGCGAACTCGCCGATGCCATGCACGCTCATCGCCGACTCATGTGACACGACCGCTCGTTCTCGCGACCACAGAGTCCAGCGAGCGAGCTCGTCGTGTGCGCCCGGGACCCACTCGACGAGGCGGAACAGGCCACGATCAATGCGCCACCAGTTGCCGGCTTCGACGTGACCGGCCTGCGCTTGGTAGGAATAGCCGAGCGACTTCGCCTGAGCGGCCGTGAAGTAGCCGCCCTGCCCGGCGGCGAACTCGAAAAGCTGCCGACGGCGTTCACGTCGATCGACCGGCACCGAACCATCCTACAGTAAAACTGTAGTTCCAGCTCCGGACAGTCGGCTGAAGTCAAGTTTTGGTTGAGTTTCCCGGTCGCCGGAGTGTCGCTAGCTCAGGTCCTTGCCGAGGCAGCGGCTCATCGGTGAATGCGCATGAATGCTGAAGTCGGGCACCGGGACGTAGCCAGCCGACTCGTACAGTGCCAGCGCCTCCGGCTGTTTCGTGCCGGTCTCCAGCACCATCCGGGTCCGCCCGGCGGTCGCCGCGGTTCGTTCCAGTTCGGCCAGGATCGCCCGCGCGTAGCCCAGTCCCCTGGCGCCCGGCGTGACGTACATCCGCTTCAGTTCGGCGTCGTCGGGTCCGATCAGCTCGTGCACCCGCCAACCGCCGCACACCACCGGTTCGCCCACCGCGTAGCCGACCAGGAACAAACCCAGTGGCGGGGCGAACTCGTTCGGCGACGTGCGGGTGCGGTCATGCCCGCCGTACAGCGTCAGGTAGATCTGTTGCACCTCGTCGATCAGCAGCGCCGCGTCCGGGTGGTCGAACGGCACCACCTTGACCACCAGGTCAGCTCCTGGCACGCCAGTGCTCCCATCCGGCCGGACGCTGGTAGGCGGTCCCGTCGACGGTGACCCCGTTGCCCCGGCGCACCGTGCCGATCGTGGTCCACCCCTCCGGCACCGCGGCCGGTTCCGGGAACGTGGCGGCGAGCGCGTGGTCCTCGCCGCCGGTGAAGACCCAGTGCAGGGCGTCGGCGCCCAGTGCGGTGGCGACGTCGACCAGCCGCTGCGGCACCTCGACCAGATCCGTGCGCACGTCGATGTGCACGTTGGACGCGTCGGCGATGTGGCCGATGTCGGCGAGCAGGCCGTCGGACACGTCGACCATCGAGGTGGCACCGGCCCGCGCCGCCTGCGCACCCGCCGGGTAGGGCGGTTCCGGGGCGCGATGGGCACCGACGACGCTGACCGGTGACCGGAAACCCCGGCCCAGCACCGCGAGTCCGGCCGCGGACCAGCCGAGCTTGCCGCACACCGCCAGCACGTCACCGGGCAGCGCGCCGGACCGGGTCACCGGCTGTCTGCCCTCCAGGTCGCCCAGCGCGGTGATCGACACGACGAGCATGTCGGACGTGACCATGTCGCCGCCGACGACGCCGGCGCCCGCCTTGCCCGCCTCGGCCCACATGCCGCTGGACAACTCGTCCACCACCGACGCCGGAGTCGTCGGCGGGCAGCCGAAACCGACCAGCACGGCGGTCGGCACGGCACCCATCGCCGCGATGTCGGCGAGGTTCACCGCGACCGCCTTGCGGCCCACCTGTTCGGGCGTGGACCAGTCGAGACGGAAGTGCACACCCTCGACCAGGACGTCCGTGGTGGCGACCACCCTGCCGTCCGGTGCCGACACGACGGCGGCGTCGTCACCCGGACCGAGCAGTGTCGTCGCCGGTTGGGTCCTGCCGTCGGTCACTCGCCTGATGAGACCGAACTCACCCACATCGGCGACAGTGTCCGACTCGTCGGGGAGGTCCGTGGGCACAATTACCTCCTGCGATGAATGGTCGGACCCCATAATGATCCCCATCTGGGGTACGTTGACTGCCTCAAGTGCCGCCAGGCACGGTTGCTGACGTTCCTACCCCGACCTGACCCGTTGACGCGAAGGGGCACGCCGTGGTCCACGCATACATCCTCATCCAGACAGAGGTCGGCAAGGCCGCAGCGGTCGCGTCGCAGATCTCCGGTATTCCCGGGGTGACCACAGCCGAGGATGTCACCGGCCCGTACGACGTGATCGTCGTGGCCGAGGCCGAGAACGTCGACCTGCTGGGCCAGCTCGTGGTGGCCAAGGTGCAGAACGTGGAGGGCATCACCCGCACGCTCACCTGCCCGGTGGTTCATCTGGACCACTCGTAATCCGTGACGGTACAAGGAATCGTGAACGACGACACCGGTTCGGGTGGCACGGCGCACGATCCTACGGGATCGGCGGCCCCAGTCCAGCCTGCCGGCAGGCGGCTGTCCCCACCGCTGATCGCCGCACTCGTGCTCGGCGTCGCGTTGGTGGTCGGCGTCGCGGTGGCCGGCATCGTGCTGGGTCCCAGCGGCGACACGGCATCGACGGCCGCGTCGACCCCGCCGTCCACGGCGGATCCGACCGGGCCGGTGCTGCTGGTCCCGGTCGACGCCCCGCAGGCCGGTTCGCCGGACTGCGCCGCGCTGCTGCGATCGCTGCCCGCCACGCTGGCCAACGGAAAAACACCGCTGGCCGCCCGAGAGCTGGCCAAGCCGGCACCACAGGCGGCGGTGGCGTGGGGTCGCGGCGACGATCCCGCCGTGCTGCGGTGCGGCATCGAGCGGCCGCCCGAACTGACGCCGACCTCGGAACTGCTGGACGTCGACGGCGTGCAGTGGCTGCGGGTCAGCGCGGACGGTCTCACCACGTGGTACGCGGTGGACCGGCCGGTGGTCGTGGCGCTCACCCTGCCCGGCGACATCGGCACCGGGCCGATCCAGGACGTGTCCGACTCGATCGGTGCCACCCTGCCGGTGAAAAAGGTGTTCTGACTCAGCGCAGGCCCGTACCCCTGGCGATCGCGGTGTCCACGATCGTGGTGAGCAGCGTGCCGAAGTCGACCCCGGTGACCGCCCACATCTTCGGGAACATCGACGTCTCGGTGAAGCCGGGCATGGTGTTGACCTCGTTGACCGTGACGGTGTCGTCGGTGCCGACGAAGAAGTCCACCCTGGCCAGTCCCTGGCAGTCCAGGGCGTGGAACGCGCGCACCGCCAGCTCGCGCACGGTGGCGACCACGTCGTCCGGCAGCTTCGCCGGCACGTCGAACTCGCACGAGTCGTCCAGGTACTTGGCGTCGAAGTCGTACCAGTCGGTGCCCTGGCCGACGAAGCGGACCTCGGCCGGCAGCGAGGCGTCCACCCGGCCGTCCGGGTACTCCAGCACGCCGCACTCGATCTCGTGGCCGACCATCGCGGCCTCGACGATCACCTTGGGGTCGACCGTCCTGGCGTGCTCGATCGCGGCGGGCAGGTCGGCCCAGTCGGTGACCTTGGTGACGCCGCTGGACGACCCGGCCCGCGCCGGCTTCACGAACACCGGCAGCCCGAACCGTTCTCGGGTCGCCTCGTCCACGGCGTCCACACCGCGGCGCAGCACCACGTACGGGCCGATCGGCAGGCCCTCGGCGGCGAGCAGCTTCTTGCCGAACTCCTTGTCCATGGCCGCCGCGCTGGCCAGCACGCCCGCGCCCGCGTAGGGGATGCCGGCCAGTTCCAGCAGGCCCTGGATGGTGCCGTCCTCGCCGTACGCGCCGTGCAGCACGGGGAACACCACGTCGATCCCGCCGAGCACCTCGCCGACCCGCTCCGGCTCCATCACCACGAGTTCGTGGGTGCGGTCGGGCAGCGCGAGCGCGGTGCCGCTGTCCACAGAGGGCAGGGCGCCGTCGGTGGCGACCAGTTCCTTCGGGTCGTGCTGCGCGAGCACCCACGCGCCGTCGGTGGTGATGCCGATCGGCACCACGTCGAACCGGGACGGGTCGAGATGGGACAGCACGCTGCCGGCGGACAGGCACGAGACGGCGTGCTCCGTGCTCCTGCCTCCGAAGACGACGGCCACGCGTAGTTTGCGCTCGGTCATGGGGAGCGACCTTACCCGCAGCACTGGACCATCCGTGTGACACCGAACGGTCAGGCCGCCGCCGTCGCCGCCACCAGCAGGCGCACCACCTCGGGCAACACGGCCAACAGGTCCTGCCGGGTGCACGCCGTGTAGCCCAGGCCGATCCCGTGCCACGTGGGCGTGCCGTCGTGGTGGCGCTCCAGGCCGTCCAGCGTCACGCCGACGCCCATGCCCTCCCGCACCACCTGCTGTTCGGCGGCCAGCGACGGCAGCGGCACCACGACGTGGGCGCCCGCGTCGTCGCCGAGGGTGGTCAGACCCGCGTCGTGCAGCGCCCCCACCACGAGTTCCCGGCGGGTGGACAGTTCGCGGCGCAGCCGGCGCAGGTGCCGGCCCAGGTCGCCGTGCCTGGCCAGCTCCACCAGCACCCGCTGGCCGGCCGCGGACGGGCCGGTGCCGGTGCGCTCGCGGTGGGCCAGCACGCCCGCCACCACCTCCGGTGGCGCGACCATCCAGCCGATGCCCAGGGTGGAGGTGAAGATCTTGCTGGTGGTGCCCAGGTGGATGACGACGTCCGGGGCGAGCCCGACCAGCAGCGGCAGCGGCGCCACGTCGTAGCGCAGCTCGCCGTCGTAGTCGTCCTCGATCACCAGCCAGCCCTTCTCCCTGGCCCGCTCCACCAGCGTCACCCGGGTCGCGGCCGACATCCGGCCGCCCAGCGGGTACTGGTGCGACGGCGAGCAGTACACGGCCCGCACGTTCGGCGGCACCGCGGCCACGGCCAGGCCGTTGGGGTCGACCGGCGCCGGCACCACCCGCACGCCCGCTGCCCGCAGCGCCTGCACCGCCCGCTGGTAGCCGGGTTCCTCGACGGCGACCACGTCACCGGGCCGCAGCACGGCCAGCGCGATCTCGGCCACCGCGGCGGTGGTGCCGCCGGTGGCCAGCAGATCCTGGTCCAGCCCGCCGGCGATCACCAGGCCGCGGTGGCGCAGCAGGTGTTCGGCCACGGCCGTGCGGTACTCGGGCAGGCCGGCGCGCTGCGGGCGGAGCAGCGGCGGCGCGTCGGCCGCCGCCCGCCAGGCCCGCCGCCACGCCGCCCGGTCCAGGCCGTCCACCCAGGGGGCGCCGGGCACCAGGTCCAGCCGGTCGGGTTGCGGCAGGCTGGCCTGCCGCTGCCTCGGCGGCGCCGTGCGGGCGCCGGGCGGCGCGGTGGTGACGAACGTGCCCGAGCCGTGCCGGCCGGTGATCCAGCCCTCGGCGTGCAGCTGCTCGTAGGCGGCGGCCGTGACCGTGCGGCTGACCTCCAGCCGGTCGGCCAGGGCGCGGGTGGACGGCAGGCGGTCACCGCTGCGCAGGTGGCCGGCGGCGGCCGCGATCCGCAGGGTGTCGGCGAGTTGCACGGCCAGCGGTGTCGGCGAGTCCCGGTGCAGCTCGACCGGGAGTGTGGTGGGCAGCTCCGTCATGCCAAGTGGCCTTTCATATCTGGGCGCCAGTGGCTGTTCCAGGATGCCACCTGACCAAACATGCTGGACAGGTGACGACACGACCTGCGCTGTCCCCGACCGAACGCAGCACGATCCGCCGGATGCCCGAACGGGCCAGGACGCAACGCGAGGACCTGGACGCCGTGCTGGACGCGGGCTTGATCTGCCATCTCGGGCTCACCGTCGACGGGCACCCCGTCGTGCTGCCCACCGGCTACGGCCGCGACGGCGACACGCTCTACCTGCACGGCTCCTCGGGCGCGGCCAGCCTGCGGGCCGGCGCCACCGGCACCCCGGTGTGCGTGGCCGTCACGCTGCTGGACGGCGTCGTCTACAGCCGGGCGGTGTTCCACAACTCGATGAACTACCGCTCCGTCGTGGTGCACGGCGAGGCCGTCCCGGTCACCGACGACGACGTGAAACTGCGTGCTCTGCGGATCGTCAGCGAGCACCTGGCGCCCGGTTCCTGGGACTACGCCCGCCCGCCGACCCGCAAGGAACTGGCCGCCACCGCGGTGCTGGCCGTGGACCTGACCGAGGCGTCGGTGAAGATCCGCGCCACCGGGCCGGGCGACGACCCGGAGGACATCGAGCAGAGCACCCTGTGGGCCGGTGTGCTGCCGCTGCGTCGGGTGTGGGACGCACCGGTCGACTCGCCCGACCTGCCCGGCCCCACCCCGGTGCCGCCGCACGTCCTGGGCCGCGACGAGCCCAGCTGACCAAGCGCCGCAACGTCTTCGCACCGTCTACATGGGAGGACGGTGCGGCCGGTACACATGGATGCTCACCGCGGGGTCCACCCCGAGGTTGTGCACCTGGTGCGTGTACGTCTGGCCGAACACCCGCGTCTGCCCCGCCGTGACCACGTGTGTGGTGGGCCCGCCGGCGCGGAACACGGTCTCGGTCAGCACCCCGGACACGACGGTGAACGCACCGGCAGAGCCGGCATGGTCGTGCACGTCGGTGTGCTGGCCGGGCAGCCAGGACAGCAGCCAGGTCTCGGTGTCGGCGGTGGCCTCCACCAGCGTGGCGAAGCGATCGTCAGGGTCGTAGCGCAGCAGGTGCGCCCACCGGGAACGGTCCCGGGCGACGTCCAGGGCGGTGCGGACGGGCAGGCGCGCCGGAGCGGCGGGCAGCGCGACGGTATTGGCGGGTACGGCGAACACGGGAAAGTCCTCTGTGGTCTGCGTGGGATGACGGCGGACGCGGGCTCACAGGGAACGACACAGCGCGCTGGCGACCCGGCCGAGGTCGATGTGACCCCTCCGGTCGATCATGGCGCGCAACAGCATGGCGCCACCCAAGCAGTCAGCCGGCCGCCTGGTCAAGCGGTCCCGAGGACTGGACACGGTCGAGTGACGCGAGCACGTCGGCCACCAGATCGGCGGTGTCCTCGGTGCCGCAGGAGAAACGGACGAACCCCGGCGGCACCGGGTCGCCCCACTGCTGCCTGCGGTCCACCGAACTGTGCAGGCCGCCGAAACTGGTGGCAGCGGTCAGCAGCGCCGAACCGGCGACCAACTCGTCGACCGCCTCCCGGGAGGGCAGCACGAAGCTGAACACCCCGCCGAACCGGCGCATCTGCCGTTTGGCCAGTTCGTGGTCGCGGTCGACGGGCGAACCGGGCCAGCGCAGGCCGGACACCAGCGGGTGGCCGCGCAGCACGTCGACCAGTGCGGCCGCGTTCTGCGCCTGCCTGGTCAGCCGTAGGTCCAGCGTGCCCAGGCCGCGGTGGGCCAGCCACGCCTCGAACGGTCCCGGTGCCAGGCCGTGCAGTCGCCGGGCGGTCCGGATCCGGGCGGCCAGATCGGGATCGGCGAACGACACGTGGCCGAGCACGACGTCGCTGTGCCCGGACAGTGCCTTGGTATCGCTGGCCAGGCTGATGTCGGCGCCCAGCGCGAGCGGGCGCTGGCCCAGCGGCGTCGCGGTGGTGTTGTCGACGGCGAGCAGCGCACCCGCGTCGTGGGCGAGTTCGGCGATCGCCGCGATGTCACACACGTCCATGCCCGGATTGGCCGGGGTCTCCAGCAGCACCAGCACGGCGCCGTCGACCAGGTCGGGTGTCCAGTCCGCGGCCGTCGGCACGTAGCGGATCGGCCGGTCGGGCAGGCTGTCGGCCATCAACTGCCGGGCCAGGTAGTAGCCGTCGCCCGGCAGCACGACCGGGTCGCCCGGCGCGGTCAGGGTCTGCAACACGGTGGCGATCCCGCCCATGCCGGACGGGAACAGCACACACTCCCCGCCGTCCAGCTCGCCCAGCGCGGCCTCCAGTGTGCGCCAGGTCGGATTGTCGTTGGCGCCGTAGAAGAACGGGCTGTCGCCTGCCCCGAGGTGGAACGGCGCCGCGAACACCGGCGGCGGCAGGAACGGCTCACCGGCCACCGGTTCGGGCAGCCCGGCCCGACCGCACAGCGTCCCGTCGCCCCACTCGGGCTCGGTCACCGCTCGGCCTTCCGTTCCCTGCCCAGCAGCTCGCCGGCCATTGTCTTCGGGTCGGCGCCGTCGTGGCACACCTTGTGCACCACGGCGGTGATCGGCATCTCCACCCCGGCCGCGGCCGCCAGTTCGGAGATCGACGAGCACGACTTCACGCCCTCGGCCACCTGGCCGTGCGTCGCCCGCTGCGCCTGCTCCACCGAGTCGCCGGCACCCAGCCGGGTGCCGAAGGTCCGGTTGCGGGACAACGGCGACGAGCACGTGGCCACCAGGTCCCCCAGCCCGGCCAGGCCGGCGAAGGTCAGCGGGTCGGCGCCGTAGGCCGCGCCCAGCCGGGCGGTCTCGGCCAGTCCCCTGGTGATCAGCGCGGCCGTGGTGTTGCTGCCGTAGCCGAGGCCGGTCGCGATGCCGCAGGCCAGGGCGATCACGTTCTTGCACGCGCCGCCCAGTTCGCAGCCGATCACGTCGGCGTTGGTGTAGGGCCGGAAGTAGCCGGTGAAGCTGGCCCGCTGCAACTCGACGGCCCGGTCGTGGTCGACGCACGCGATCACCGTGGCGGTCGGCTGTTCCTCGGCGACCTCGCGGGACAGGTTCGGCCCGGTCACCACCGCGACCTGGCTGGCCGGCACGCCCGCCACCTCGCACACGACCTCGCTCATCCGCTTGCCGGTGCCCAGTTCCACGCCCTTGGCCAGGCTGACCAGCGGGGCACCCGCCGGCAGGATCGGCAGCCACTGGGCGAGGTTGACCCGCAGCGTCTGGCTCGGCACCCCCAGCACGACCACTTCGGCGCCGGCCAGCGCGGTCTCCGGATCGGCGGTGGCGACCAGGTTGTCCGGCAGCCGGATGCCGGGCAGGCGGTCGTCGTTCACCCGCCGCTCGTTGATGGCGGCGGCGAGTTCCGGCCGGCGGGCCCACAGCGTCACCCTGCGGCCGGCGTCGGCGAGCACCTTGGCGAACGTCGTGCCCCAGGACCCGGCCCCGAGCACGGCGATGCGCTGGGCGGTCACGACCCGGCGCCCTTGGTCGCCGGGCGGAACACATCGGCAGGCGGCGTCGCGCCGCGGATCTCGCCGATCATCCGGGTGACGTCGGCCATCAGCAGGTCGGTGACCTCGCGCAGCTCCGGCAGGGTCGGCTGGCGGTCGCGGATCTTGTCCCGGTAGGCGGTCAGGTCCACCGGCTCGCCCACCATGGTGACGACGTCGTGCCGGGGGAACGGGCGGAAGCGGCGGTGGTAGCCGTCCAGGATGTCCCTGGTCCCCCACCGGGCCACCGGGATCACCGGCACGTCGTTGGCCAGCGCCAGCCGGGCCACGCCGGTACGGGCGTACATCGGCCAGCCGTCCGGCTCCTTGGTGATGGTGCCCTCCGGGTAGATGATCACGAGCTTGCCCTTCTCCAGGGCGGCGTCCGCGTCGCGGAGGCTGTCCTTCGCGTCGGTGGTCCCCCGGTACACCGGGATCTGGCCGGTGCCGTGCATCACCTGACGGATCAGGAACGGCCGGAACAGCGACTCCTTGGCCAGGAAGTGCGGCAGCCGGTGCAGGCGGTGCACGAACACCGCGTCGTACACCGGGTCGATGTGGGAGATGTGGTTCATCACCAGCAGCGCGGCGCCCTGCCGCGGGATGCGCTCGGTGTCGCGGTTCTCCCTGCGCGCCAGCAGGCGACACAGCGGATGGAAGAACGCCGAGGCGAACCAGATCCAGAACCCACCCTTCTCCCGGGCCACGAGCACTCCTTTCGGCTGCCGACATGGATCGATGGACCTATCGTGCCGTGAGTCTCCACGTCCGATCGGACCAGGTCCAGCCTCGCGCTCGGCGGGCACCCCGCCGGTTCGGGCAGGATGGCGGGGTGCGGCTAACTGTCGACCTGGTGATCACGGTCAAGGCGCTGGGCAGGGCCAAGTCCCGGCTGCTCGGTGCCGCCGACGGCGGTGTCGGCGACCGGGCAGCCCACGAGGCGCTGGTACTGGCCCTGGTCCGGGATACCGCGGCGGCGGCGCTGGCCACGCCGAACGTGCGCAGGCTGCTGGTGGTGACGTCGGATCCGACGGTCGCCGGCACGCTGGCCGACGACGGCGTCGCGACCGCCCCCGACCTGCCCGACGCCGGCCTGAACGCGGCCTTCGCGCACGGCGCCGACCTGCTGCTGCTCGCCGACCCGGCGGCCACGGTGGCCGCCCTCCAGTCCGACCTGCCCGCGCTGCGCACCGAGGAACTGGCCGCCGCCCTCACCGAGTCGGCCGGCCGGCGGGCGTTCTGCGCCGACCGCCAGGGCACCGGCACCACGCTGCTGATCGCCCCGCCCGGCGGCCCGCTGGACCCCCGGTTCGGTCCGGGTTCGGCGGCGGCGCACGCCGGGTCCGGCGCCGTGCGGGTCGGCGTGGAGCTGCCGACGTTGCGGTGCGACGTGGACACGGCGGAGGACCTCGCGGTGGCCGGCGCGCTGGGCGTCGGCCGGCACACGGCCGCCGTTGCCGGATGGCAGTCCTGCTGTCAGCCATCCGTCACCTGATGGTCGTCCGGTCGCCGGGGTCGTCAAATCCGGCTGATCGGGGACAATGGTCGGGTGAGCGAACTTGCGAGCGAGACTGAGCGGCGGTCCAGGCGGCGGGTCGTCACGACCGTGACCGGCGATGCGGCCGCCGCCGCTGTGCCGGTGGCGCCACCCGCGGCCACCGAGGTCGCGACCGCGGCGGCCGGCATGGAACTGCCGGACGACCGGTACTTCAACCGGGAGCTGTCCTGGCTGGACTTCAACGCCAGGGTGCTCGCGCTGGCCGAGGACTCGTCCCAGCCGCTGCTGGAGCGGGCCAAGTTCCTCGCGATCTTCGCGTCCAACCTGGACGAGTTCTACATGGTCAGGGTCGCCGGGCTGAAACGCCGCGAGGAGACCGGCCTGTCCGTGCGCAGCGCGGACGGCCTCACACCGATGGAACATCTGGCCTACATCGCCAAGCGCAACCAGGAACTGGTGCAGCAGCACTCCACGGTGTTCATGGACCATCTGCTGCCCGAACTGGCCGAGAGCGGCATCCGCATGGTGTCGTGGCAGGACCTCGCCGAGGTCGACCGGCTGCGGCTGTCCAACTACTTCACCGATCAGGTCTTCCCGGTGCTCACCCCGCTCGCGGTCGACCCGTCGCACCCGTTCCCGTACATCTCGGGGCTCTCGCTCAACCTCGCGGTCACCGTGCACGACCCGGTCAACGGCACCCGGCACTTCGCGCGCGTCAAGGTGCCCAACAACGTGCCGCGGCTGATCCGCG
>DASXCQ010000036.1:0-19222 GCA_036491115.1 Pseudonocardiaceae bacterium | reverse complement strand
AGATCTCGAAGCGGTAGCCCATGCCGGGTTCGGTGAGCAGGTGCTTGGGGTGGGCCGGTTCGCGTTCCAGCTTGCGGCGCAGCTGGGCCAGGTAGACGCGTAGGTAGTGGGACTCCGTGGCGTAGGCCGGGCCCCAGACGTCCTGTAGCAGCTGCTTCTGGGCGACCAGTCGGCCGCGGTTGCGGACGAGCACCTCCAGCACGCCCCACTCGGTGGGCGTGAGGTGGACCTCCTGGCCGTCCTGGCGCACCTTCTTGGCCACCAGGTCGACGGTGAACGAGTCGGTCTCCACGACGGCCTCCTCGCCGTCGCCCGCCGATGTGGTGGCCCGACGCACGGCCGCCCGGAGCCGGGCCAGGAGTTCGTCCATGCCGAAGGGTTTGGTCACGTAGTCGTCGGCGCCCGCGTCCAGGGCCTGGACCTTGTCATGCGAGTCGGAGCGGGCGGACAGCACGATGATCGGCACCGTGGACCAGCCGCGCAGCCCGGCGATGACCTCGGTGCCGTCCAGGTCGGGCAGGCCGAGGTCGAGGACGACGACGTCCGGCTTGCCGTCGACGGCGGCGCGCAGTGCGGCGGTGCCGTCGTGGGCGGTCAGGACGTGGTAGCCGCGGGCGGCGAGGTTGATGCGCAGGGCACGCACGATCTGCGGTTCGTCATCGACCACCAACACCCTGGTGGCCGACCTGTCGTTCGGCCCCATCGGAGTCCTCCTTCGCCGACGCCGGTAGTGAGATCACCACGGTCAGCCCGCCGCCGGGCGTGTCCTCGGCGCGAATCGAGCCACCCATCGCCTCCGTGAACCCCTTGGCGACCGAGAGACCCAGGCCGACGCCCGTGGTCGCGTCGCGGTCGCCGAGGCGCTGGAACGGCGCGAACACCGCCGTGTCCGAGCCCTTGGGCAGGCCCTTGCCGTGGTCGACGACGCGCAGTTCCACTTGGCCGCCGTAGGCGCTGGCGCGCACCGCGACGGGGAGGGCGGAACCGTTGGCTGTGCCGTTGCGCCCGCCGTGCCGCAGCGCGTTGTCCACCACGTTGGCCACGACCCGCTCCAGCAGTCCGACGTCGGCCAGCACGGTGGGCAGGTGTTCGTCCACGTCGACCTCCACCAGCCGCCGGTCGTCGATGCCGGACAGGGCGAGGGCGACGACCTCGTCGTAGCCGACCGGGCGGAGTTTCGGCTCCACGGCACCGGTGGCCAGGCGGGACGAGTCGAGCAGGTTGTCCACCAGCCCGGCCAGCCGGTCGGCCGACTCCTCGACGGTGGCCAGCAGCTCTCCGGTGTCCTGTTCGGACAGGTGCAGTTCGGGGTCGCGCAGGCTGCCGATCGCGGCCTTGATCGACGTCAGCGGCGTGCGCAGGTCGTGGCCGACGGCGGACAGCAGCGCGGTGCGCAGTTCGGTGGTCTCCGCCTTGCGCCGCGCGGCCTCGGCCTGGGCACTCATCCGCTGTTGCCGCAGGGCCAGCAGTGCCTGGCCGGCGGCCGCCTCCAGGGCCTGCTGGTCGGTGGCCGGCAGCGCGCGGCCGCGGATGGCCAGGTGCACGTCGGGCGTGACCGGGACGTCGACGTCCGCCTCGTCCGGTTCGTCGCACGGTCGCGGCCCGACGCACGCCACCCGTTGCCAGCCGGTGCCGTCCCGCTCCAGCAGGGCGACCGAGTCGAGGCCGAAGTTCTCCTGCACCTGGGTGAGCAGCCGGACCAGTGGCATCGGGTGGGTGAGCACGGTGCGGGCGTAGGAGGCCAGCAGTGCCGCCTCGGTGCGGGCCTGGGCGGCCTGCGCGGCCCGCCGGGCCGCCCGGTCCACCACGACGGCCACGAGCACCGCGACGACCACCATGGTGATGAGGGTCACCAAATTCTCGGGGGCTGTGATGTTCAGTGTGTGGACCGGCGGGACGAAGAAGTAGTTGAGCAGTATCGCTCCGGCCAGAGCGGAGAACAGCGCAGGCCCGAGGCTGCCCACCAGTGCGACCGCCACCGACGCGAGCACGAAGCCGGCCGCGTTCGTGGAGATGTCGAACGTGTTGTGCAACACGATCCCGCCCGCGGTCACCACACCGGGCAGCAGCACGGCCAGCACCCAGCCGTACAGCTTGCGGCGCAACGCCAGCGGGCTGCGCACCAGCCGCAGCCGCACGCCGTGCGCGGCCTCGCTGTGGGTCACCATGTGCACGTCGATCGACCCTGACCCGCGGATCACCGTCGCGCCGATGCCCTCGTCCAGCAGCCGGGCCGGCCGGGGCCGCCGGGACGTGCCGATCACCAACTGGGTGGCGTTCACCCCTCGGGCGAACGCGAGCAGCGCGCTGGGCACGTCGTCGCCGACCACCGTGTGGAAGGTGGCGCCCACGTCCTCGGTGAGCCGCCGGTACCGGGCCACCGCATCCACCGGGGCGCCGGCCAGGCCGTCGCCGCGCAGCACGTGCACCACCATCAGTTCGGCGCCTGCCCGGTTGGCGATCCGCCGGGCCCGCCGGATCAGCGTCTCGCTCTCCGGTCCCGCGGTGATCGACACGACCACCCGCTCCCTGGTTTCCCAGGTATCGGTGATCTGCTGCTCGGCCCGGTACCGCTGGAGCGCGACGTCCACCTGGTCGGCCACCCACAGCAGCGCCAACTCGCGCAGCGCGGTGAGGTTGCCGACCCGGAAGTAGTTACCCAGCGCGGCGTCGATCCGGTTGGCCGGGTAGACGTTGCCGTGCGCCAGTCGCCTGCGCAGCGCCTCCGGTGTGATGTCGACCAGTTCGGTCTGTTCGGCCTTGCGCACCACCTCGTCCGGCACGGTCTCCTGCTGCGGCACGCCGGTGATCCGCTGCACCACGTCGTTGAGGCTCTCCAGGTGCTGCACGTTGACCGTGGACAGCACGTCGATCCCGGCGGCGAGCAGCTCGTCGACGTCCTGCCAGCGCTTGGGATTGTGCGATCCGGGCACATTGGTGTGGGCCAGTTCGTCGACGACCGCGATCTCCGGCTTGCGGGCCAGGATCGCCCCGGTGTCCATCTCGGTGAAGTCGTGACCCCGGTGGGTCATCCGCCGGCGCGGGATGACGTCCAGGCCGGACAGCAGTTCCGCGGTCTTCTCCCGGCCGTGGGTCTCCACGAACCCCACGACGACGTCGGCACCGCGCTCCGCCCGCCGGCGCGCCTCGCCGAGCATCGCGAACGTCTTGCCGACTCCCGGAGCGGCACCCAGATAGATGCGCAGCTCACCGCGCCGGGGCCGGTGCGCACGCGCACCAGCCCCGGTCCCGGTCAGATCAGCCGCCACCTGCTCAGTCTGCGCCAGATCCGATTCGTCCACCGGAATCACCACTAACCGGTGTGTGTCGCTGCGGCCTGGGCGACCGCGATGTTGCACGCCTGGACGTTCACCACCGGCTCACCGAGGATGCCGATCGCCCGCCCGCTGGTGTTGTCCTGGACGATCTGGCGCACCAGCGCCACCGGCAGGTCGTTCACCCGCGCCACCCTGGCCACCTGGATGGTGGCGTAGTCCGGGCTGATGTCCGGGTCGACACCGGACGCCGACTCGGTCACCGCGTCGGGCGGCACCTGGCTCGGGCTCACGCCCTCCCGGGTGGCGATGATCTGCTTGCGCGCGGCGATCTGCGCCTGGAGCACCTGGCTCACCTGGGACTCGTTGGAGGCCAACGAGAACGACGGGTCGTTGCTGCCAAGGCCGAGCTTGGTCTTGTCGACCGAACTGGAGTCGGACGCGGTGGCCGACGGCCTGGTGTGGAAGTAGCGGTCGTCGGTCGGGTTGTTCTTGGCGTTCGGGTCGATCGGGTTGACGCCGATCAGGCTCGAGCCGACCGGGTGGCCCTGGTAGCTGACGATCGAGCCCTCGGCCCTGCTCTCCAGGCCCGGCACCCGCGACACCGCCCAGACCGCCAGCGGATAGACGATGCCCGTGATGACCGTGAGCACGACCAGGATCCGCAGACCGGCCCACATCTGCCGGAGCACTCCGGAGTTGCGCATTCTCAACCACCAATTCCCGGGATGTGGCGGATGATCAGATCGATCACCCAGATGCCGAGGAACGGCACGGCCACACCTCCAGCGCCGTAGATCAATAGGTTGCGCCGCAACAGGTTCAGCGCGTTGGACGGCCGGTACCGGACACCCCGCAGGGCCAGCGGGATCAGCACGACGATGATCAGCGCGTTGAAGATGACGGCGGACAGGATGGCCGACTGCGGTGTCGCCAGGTGCAGGATGTTCAGCTTCTCCAGACCCGGGTACACCGCGCCGAACATGGCCGGCAGGATCGCGAAGTACTTCGCGATGTCGTTGGCGATGCTGAACGTGGTCAGCGCGCCACGGGTGATCAGCAACTGCTTGCCGATCTCCACGACCTCGATCAGCTTCGTCGGGTCCGAGTCGAGGTCGACCATGTTGCCGGCCTCCTTGGCCGCCATGGTCCCGGTGTTCATCGCGACGCCGACGTCGGCCTGGGCGAGCGCGGGCGCGTCGTTGGTGCCGTCACCGGTCATCGCGACGAGCTTGCCGCCCTCCTGCTCCGTGCGGATCAGGGCCATCTTGTCTTCCGGCTTCGCCTCGGCCAGGAAGTCGTCCACGCCGGCCTCACCGGCGATCGCCCTGGCGGTCAGCGGGTTGTCACCGGTGACCATGACGGTGCGGATGCCCATCTTGCGCAGTTCGGCGAACCGCTCCTTGATGCCCGGCTTGACCACGTCGGACAGCCGGATCACCCCGCGCGCCAACGCGGTGCCGTTGACGACCTCGGCCACCACCAGCGGCGTGCCGCCGTCCTGGCTGATGCCGTCGACGATCGTGGTGACCTCGTCCGGCACGGTGCCGCCCTGGCTGGTCACCCACTCGCGGACCGAGCTGCCGGCACCCTTGCGGACCTCGCGGCCGCGCAGGTTGATGCCGCTCATCCTGGTCTGGGCGGTGAAGGGCACGAACTCGGCGGACTTCTCCGCCTCGTCGGCCTCGCGCGCCAGCCCGTGCCGCTCCGCGCACAGGTCCAGAATGCTGCGGCCCTCGGGCGTGCCGTCGGCCAGGCTGGACAGCCGGGCGGCCAGGGCCAGCTCCTCGACCGACGACCGGCCGACCGGGAGCAGTTCGGTGGCTCGCCGGTTGCCGAAGGTGATGGTGCCGGTCTTGTCCAGCAGCAGCGTGTCCACGTCGCCGGCGGCCTCGACGGCCCGGCCGGACATGGCCAGCACGTTGCGCTGCACCAGCCGGTCCATGCCGGCGATGCCGATCGCGGACAGCAGCGCGCCGATCGTCGTGGGGATCAGGCAGACCAGCAGTGCGGTCAGCACGATCACCGACTGGAGCGCGCCGGCGTACCCGGCCATCGGCTGCAGCGCGACCACCGCGAGCAGGAAGATGATGGTCAGCACGGCCAGCAGGATGGTCAGCGCGATCTCGTTCGGCGTCTTCTGCCGCGACGCGCCCTCCACCAAGGCGATCATCCGGTCCACGAAGGACTCGCCCGGCTTGGTGGAGATCCGCACCACGATCCGGTCGGACAGCACCGTGGTGCCGCCCGTGACGGCCGACCGGTCGCCGCCGGACTCGCGGATCACCGGGGCCGACTCGCCGGTGATGGCCGACTCGTCGACGGTGGCGATGCCCTCGATGACGTCGCCGTCACCGGGGACGACCTCACCGGCCTCGACGACCACCAGGTCACCGATCTTCAGGTCGATGCCCGGCACCCGCTCCTCGGCGCCACTCTTGGTGAGCCTGCGGGCCACGGTGTCCTGCTTGGACTTGCGCAGGGTCGCCGCCTGCGCCTTGCCCCTGCCCTCGGCGACGGCCTCGGCCAGGTTGGCGAACAGCACCGTGAACCACAGCCAGATCGCGGTGACGATCGAGAACACGCTGGGATCGGTGATGCAGAACACCGTGGACAGCAGCGAGCCGACCCACACCACCATCATCACGGGGTTGCGCATCTGGTGGACGGGGTTGAGCTTGCGCAGGGCGCCGGGCAGCGACGTCAGCATCTGCCTCGGGTTGAATGCGCCGGCGTGCACGCGGCTCGCGCCCGCCTGCTCCACGTCCTGCTGCCGCTGCGGGGTGCGCGGCTCGGTGATGGTCATGACACTGCCTCCGCGATGGGGCCGAGAGCGAGGGCGGGAACGAACACGATGGCCGCGACCAGCACGATCGTGAAGGTCACCATCGTGGCGAACAGCGGTCCGCTGGTGGGCAGCGTGCCCGCGGTCGCCGCCACCTTCTTCTGTCTGGCCAGCGCGCCGGCCAGACAGAGCACGGCGACGATCGGCACGAACCGGCCGACGAGCATCGCCATGCCGAGTGTGGACTGGAAGAAGTTGCTGGTCACCGTGATGCCGGCGAACGCGCTGCCGTTGTTGTTCGACGCCGACGTGAAGGCGTAGAGCACCTCGGAGAAGCCGTGTTCACCCGCGTTGTTCAGGGCACTACCGGTGGAGGGCAGTGCGATCGCCAGGCCGGTGAGCACGAGTACGGCGGTCGGCATGGCCAGAATCGCCACCGATGCCATCGTCACCTCGGTCTTGCCGAGCTTCTTGCCCAGGTACTCCGGCGTCCGGCCGACCATCAACCCGGCCAGGAACACCGCGATGATCGCCATCACCAGGATGCTGTAGATGCCGGTGCCGACACCGCCGGGGGTCATCTCACTGAACATCATGTTGAGCAGCGCGCCGCCACCGCCGAGACCGGAGAAGCTGTCGTGCATCGCGTTGACCGCGCCGGTGGACGTGCTCGTCGTCGCGTTGGCGAACAGCGACGACGCGGGGATGCCGAACCGGGCCTCCTTGCCCTCGGTGCCGCCGCCGGCCAGCAGTGCCGCCGCGCCGGTCGGGTGCGACTCGGCCCACCAGATCACGGTGAGCACGCAGCCCCAGATGAAGCCCATGACACCCAGCAGCGTGTAGCCCTGCTTCTTGTTCTTCACCATGACGCCGAGCGTGCGGGTCAGGCTGACCGGGATCACCAGGAGCAGGAAGATCTCGATCAGGTCGGACCAGCCGTTGGGGTTCTCGAACGGGTGAGCGGAGTTGGCGTTGAAGATGCCGCCGCCGTTGGTGCCCAGTTCCTTGATGGTCTCCTCGCTGGCCGCCGGGTACAGCGTGAGCGTCTTGTGGGCGCCGTCCAGTCCGGTCACCGCGACGCCGGAGTGCAGGCTCTGCACCACACCGAGTCCGATCAGGACGATCGCGAACACGAACGAGATCGGCAGCAGGATGCGGATCGTGCCGCGCACGATGTCCACCCATGCGTTGCCCAGTCGGTCGGTGTTGGCCCGGATGAACCCGCGGATCAGGGCGATGGCCACCGCGATGCCGACCGCGCCGGACATGAAGTTCTGCACGGTGAGGCCGATCATCGGCACGGCCGAGCCGAGCGTCTGCTCCGGGATGTAGGACTGCCAGTTGGTGTTCGTCACGAAGCTCACGGCCGTGTTGAAGGCCATGCTCGGCACGACGGGCCCGTGGCCGGAAGCCAGCGGCAGCCACTGCTGGATGCGCTGGAACAGGTACAGCAGGGCCACGCTGACGAACGAGAAACCCAGGACGCTGTAGGCGTAGGTGGTCCACCGCTGGTCGGAGTCGGGGTCGACCCGGACGATCCGGTAGATCCACCGCTCGACCGCCCAGTGCTTCGTCGAGGTGAACACGCGGGCCATGTAGTCACCCAGTGGCTTGTGGCACACCGCGAGGGCGACGAGCAGGAGGGCGAGCTGTCCGAAGCCCGCCCAGGTGGTCGCCATCAGAATTTCTCCGGTCGGATGAGGGCGATGAACAGGTAGATGATCAGCACGAGCGCCAGGATGCCGCCGATGACGTCGGCCAGCGTCCCCGATCCACTCATCGCAACTTCTCCAGACCGCGCACCATCAACGCCAGCAGCACGAAGGCCGCGACGGCGAGTGCGACGTAGGCCACGTCGGCCATGACGGAGTCCTCTCAAAAACCCCGGGTCGCCCCTCTGACGACCTCATCGCGGCCAGCGTGCACCTGCTCACCAGGCACTTGAGGGCAGCTGACGGAGCCTTGACACCGCGCCGGGTGCCGTTGACGCGGTGTTGACGCGGCCCGTGACGGGCGTCTCCGAGCGTGCTGGCCAATCGGCGTGGGTGGACGAAATTAGTTGCATCAACTATGAATGTTGTTTACGAGAAAGTAACAGGACGACTACTGGACGAGCGGGGACGAACCGGTATGTGCGGTATCACCGGGTGGGTCGCCTACGACAGGGACCTCACCAGCGAACAGGTCACGCTGGACGCGATGACGGAGACGATGGCGTGCCGGGGGCCGGACGCCAGGGGCACATGGACCGGCCGGCACGCGGCGCTGGGCCACCGGCGCCTGGCCGTGATCGACATCGAGGGCGGCACCCAGCCGATGAGCGTGTCGGCCGGCGAGGGCACCGTCGCCATGGTCTACAGCGGGGAGACCTACAACTACGCCGAACTGCGCGACGAACTGCGGGCCAGGGGCCACCGGTTCCGCACCGCCAGCGACACCGAGGTGGTGCTGCACGGCTACCTGGAGTGGGGCACGGCCGTGGCCGAGCGGCTCAACGGCATGTACGCCTTCGCCATCTGGGACTCGCGCACCGAGACCCTGGTGATGATCAGGGACCGGATGGGCATCAAGCCGTTCTACTACTACCCCACGTCCTCCGGCGTGCTGTTCGGCTCCGAGCCGAAGGCGATCCTGGCCAACCCGACGGCGGAGCGGGTGGTCGACCTGGATGGCCTGCGCGAGGTGTTCAGCTTCGCCAAGACGCCGGGCGAAGCCGTGTGGTCGGGCATGCGCGAGGTGGTGCCCGGCACCGTGGTCACCGTGGACCACAACGGATCGCGGGCCACGCCGTACTGGACGTTGCGGTCCCGGCCGCACACCGACAGCCAGGACGAGAGCGTCGCTCACGTGAGGGAACTGCTGGACGACATCGTGGCCAGGCAGTTGGTGGCCGACGTGCCCCGGTGCGTGCTGCTGTCCGGCGGCCTGGACTCCAGCACGCTCACCGCGCTGGCCGCCCAGCAGTTGGCCCGCCAGGGCGAGACCGTGCGCAGCTTCGCCGTCGACTTCGTCGGCCAGGCCGAGAACTTCGTCGCCAACGAGTTCCGCCCCACGCCGGACGCGCCCTACGTGCACGACGTCGCCCGGCACGTGGCGTCCCAACACCAGGACATCGTGCTGGACCACTCGGTGCTCGCCGACCCCGACGTGCGGCGGACCGTCGTCGCGGCGCGGGACATGCCCAACGCGCTGGGCGACATGGACGCGTCGCTCTACCTGCTGTTCCGGTCCATCCGCGAACACTCGACGGTGGCACTGTCCGGGGAGAGCGCCGACGAGGTGTTCGGCGGCTATCGGTGGTTCCACCAGCCGGAGGTGCAGCGCGCGAACATGTTCCCGTGGGTGGCCGGCATGGTCGTGTCGGCGCCGAACAACCAGCCCAGCGGCGCCATCGACCCCGGCCTGATGTCCACTCTGGACCTGCGCGGGTACATGGCCGACCGGTACGCCGAGGCCGTTCGCGAGGTCGAGCCGTTGGCAGGCGAGGACGAGCACGAGCGGCGGATGCGGGTGATCTGCTACCTGCACCTGACCCGGTTCGTGCGGATGCTGTTGGACCGCAAGGACCGGACGAGCATGGCGGTCGGTCTCGAGGTGCGGGTACCGTTCTGCGACCACCGGCTGGTCGAGTACGTGTACAACACGCCGTGGGCGCTGAAGACCTACGACGGCAGGGAGAAGAGCCTGCTGCGCGGTGCCGCGCGGGACGTGCTGCCGGAGTCGGTGGCGCAGCGGGTGAAGAGCCCGTACCCGTCCACCCAGGACCCGAAGTACCCGATGGCCCTGCAGGACCAGGCCAGGGACCTGCTCGCATCACCGAACAGCCAGCTGTTCGACCTGATCCAGCGCGACTGGCTGGCGGCCGCGGTGAACGAGGATCCGTCGTCGATGGCCCTGCGCCACGGCCTGGAACGCGCGTTGGTGCTGGCCACGTGGCTGGACATCTACCGCCCCGAGGTGCGACTGTCCTGACATGACGGCCGACGACGCCGCACTGCAACTGGTCCTGGCGCTGCACCGCCTGGTCCGCAGCCTGCGCACGCCCGGCACGATGGCCGGCCAGCACCCGACCCAGCTGCTCCTGCTCGTCCAGTTGATCCAGGGCGGGCCGCAGCGGATCGGGGAGCTGGCGGCCAGGATCCCGTGCTCGCAGCCGACGGCGACGACGGTGGCGAACGCGCTGGCGGTGGAGGGATTGGTGCGGCGGGTTCGGGACACCACCGACGGGCGGGCGATCCAGTTGCAGATCACGGATGCCGGGCGGGCGGCGGTGCAGGACGTGGTGCGCGGCCAGGCCGACAAGCTCGGCGAACGCCTGACCGCGCTGTCGCCTGCTGAACGTGCGCAGGTCCTGGCCGCCGTACCGGTTCTGCGCAAGATGGCGACCAGCTGAGCCCAACGATCAGGCCCGCTTCGTGCGGGGCCGTTTCTGGCAGTGCGGGCAGAAATAGGACGAGCGGTTCATGAAGTGCTCGCGCACGACTTCCGTGCCGCAGCGGGGACACGGCTCGCCCTCCTGGCCGTAGACCGCGAGCGACCGCGAGAAGTACCCGGACTGGCCGTTGACGTTGACGTACAGCGCGTCGAACGACGTGCCGCCGACCGCCAGCGCCTCCGTCATGACCTCCGTGGCCGCCGTCAATACCGCCGCGCCCTGCGGCCGGGTCAGCGTCGCCGTGGCGCGGGACCAGTGCAGCTTGGCCCGCCACAGCGCCTCGTCCGCATAGATGTTGCCGATGCCGGACACCAGCGACTGGTCCAACAGAGCCCGCTTCAACTCGGTCCGCTTCCGCCGCAACGCGGCCACCACCGACGCCAGGTCGAAGTCCGGCTCCAGCGGGTCTCGTGCGATGTGCGCGATCGGCTCGGGCACCAGGCCCACCGGCGACTCGACCAGCTCGGCGACCGACAACCCGCCGAACGTCCGCTGGTCGACGAACCGCAGCTCAGGACCGTCATCCGCGAACGAGAGACGGATCCGCAGGTGACTCTCGTCCGGATACCCGACCTCGCGCACCAGCAACTGGCCGCTCATCCCCAGGTGGGCCAGCACCGCGTCACCGGTCTGGCCGCCGCCGAGCTCCCACCACAGGTACTTGCCCCGCCGCCGGGCCGCCGTCACGGTCCGACCGGCGAGGCGGGCCTCGAAATCGGCAGGTCCCGGCAGGTGCCGGCGGACGGCCCTCGGGTGCAACACCTCGGCCTTGGCGATCGTCCGGCCGACGACGTGATCACTCAGGCCGCGGCGGACGACCTCGACCTCGGGCAGTTCTGGCACAGGCCATTCTTACCCGGCGGTCCGACAGAACTCAGTCCTCGGTCGGGGTTTCCGCATCGTCCGAGGTCCCGGCGGCCAGCGAGGTGTACAGCTCGTTGTAGGCCGCCTCGGCCGCCTTCTGCTCGGCTTCCTTCTTCGTCCGGCCGTCACCGGCGCCGTAGCTGTTCGACGCGACCACGACGGTGGCCCGGAACTCCTTGCGGTGGTCCGGACCCGACTCGTCGACCAGGTACTCGGGCACGCCGAGTCCGGCCGCCGCGGTGAGCTCCTGGAGGCTGGTCTTCCAGTCCAGGCCGGCACCCAACCGGGGCGCCTCGGTCAGCAGGTCGTCGAACAGGCGGTGGATCAGCGCGCGGGCCGGCTCGAGGCCGTGGGCGAGGTATACCGCCCCGATCACGGCCTCCAGCCCGTCCGCGAGGATGCTCGCCTTGTCCCGACCGCCGGTCAGCTCCTCACCGCGACCCAGCAGCAGATAGGCGCCCAGGCCACCGTCACCCAGGTCGCGGGCGACGCTGGCCAGCGCGTTCATGTTCACCACGCTGGCCCGCAGCTTCGCCAGCTTGCCCTCGGGCAGCTTGGGATGCGCGTTGTAGAGATGGTCGGTCACGATGACGCCCAGCACGGCGTCACCGAGAAACTCCAGCCGCTCGTTCGGCGGCAGCCCACCGTGCTCGTACGCGTACGAGCGGTGGGTCAACGACAGCGTCAGCAGCTCGTCGTCCAACTCGACGCCGAGCGCTGTCAAGAGCGGGCTGCGATCGGTTCGCTCACCCCGGACGCTCTTACCCCCCATGCAGCATCATGACCGCGGGGACACCGGTCAGGCCGGCTGGGTGATTTGGCGACCGTCGTACTGACCGCAGGTCGGACAGACCGTGTGCGGCAGCTTCTGCGCACGGCAGGCACGGTTCGAGCACTCGACCAGGGTGGGCGCGGTCGCCTTCCACTGGGAACGACGCGCGCGGGTGTTCGAGCGGGACATCTTCCGCTTGGGGACGGCCACGACTACTTCTCCTCGTCACACACTGTTGTCACAACTGGGTCGTTCACGGGGCGCAGCAATCAGCCGCCGGCACCGAACCGGTCCCGCAGACCGGCCCAGCGAGGATCTATGGTCTCATGCCCGTGGTCCGGGCCGAGATCGGCCCACCGGCCGCCGCAGTCCGGACACAGCCCGGCACAGTCCGGCGAACACAGCGGGGCCTGCGGCAACGCGAGCACGATGGCGTCGCGCACCACCGGTTCGAGATCGACGAGATCGTCCACCAGCCGGAGCACCTCGTCGTCGTCCGTGGTCCGTTCGGTGGCGCTGTGCGGGTAGGCGAACAGCTCGGTGAACTCCACGGCCACCTGCTCCACCAGCGGATCCAGGCACCGGGCGCACTCGCCGTCCAGTTCGGCCGTTGCCGTGCCGGACACCAGCACACCCTCCACCACGGACTCGAGCAGCACCTCGAACGCCACGTCGCGGCCTTCGGGCAGCGACACGACGGGTTCGAAGCCGATCGCGTGGGTCAAAGGGGCCGTGCGTTGGTAGCGACGGCTGTGACCCGGCCGTCTGCCGAGGTCGCGGGTATCGATCACCCAGGGACCGGCCGTTGCCGGGCGCACGGAAGTGGAACGATGAGCAGTCATGGTGTCGGGTTCTGTGCGCTGGGACCCTCCCGCGCACAGCCGTTCCAGGGTACGCGGTGGGTACGGGAACCGAAAATGAGTATACCGTGCCGGGACAGGACGCTCAGCTCACTCCCGGTAACCGTCGTACTGGCGACCGTTGGCCGCCGCGACCGGCGGCCGCAGCCGCGACCGGCCCTTGCCGACCGAGCGCAACGTGTGGGTGAGCAGTTCCTCGAACTCGCCGAGCTTGTCGTCCACGTAGGCGTCGCACTCGGCGCGGATCTGCTCGATCTCCGTCTGCGCCGCATCCAGCACGCGGGCCGACTCGGCGTGCGCGGCCTGGACCACCTCCGTCTGCGACACCAGCCGGTCCTGCTCGGCCTGGGCCTCGTCGACCGCCCGCTCGTAGGCGACCCGGCCGGCCTGCAGCATCCGCTCGGCCTCCTCGTGTGACCGGCCGACCAGCTCCTCGTACTCGGCGCGGCCCTCGTCGACCGTGCGCTGGGCGGTGGCCTCCGCGTCGGCGACCATCCGCTCGGCGCGCTCCTTGGCCTCGGCCAGCACGCGCTCCGCCTCGCTCTGGGTCTCGCTGACCAGCTCCTCGGCCTGCGCCTCCGCCTTGTTCAGGATCACGTCGGCCTCGTGCTGGGCCTTGCCGATCAGCTCGTCCCGCTGGTCCAGCACGTCCTGGGCGTCGTCCAGCTCACCGGGGATCGCGTCGCGGACCTCGTCCAGCAGTTCGAGGACGTCGCCGCGCGGCACAACGCATCCGGAGGTCATCGGGACGCCCCGAGCCTCTTCCAGGATGGTGACCAGCTCGTCGAGAGCCTCGAACACCCGGTACACGGCCACTCCCCGATCCGGTCTGGTGCAGAGTGTTAATCATTAACATTGTGCCCCGATCGGGTGCGCCGGTCCCGGACCGCCGCACCGCCGGGCGTGTCCGCTACCGTGCCGACATGCCCACACCGGTGATCCGCCACGCCCGGCGGGCGGACGTGCCCGCGATCGTGGCGCTGCTGGCCGACGATCCGCTCGGCGCCGGTCGGGAACGGCCGGGCGATCCGGCGTACCTGGCCGCGTTCGACGACCTGGCCGCCGATCCCCGGCAGCTCCTGGTGGTGGCGGAACTGGCCGGCGAGGTGGTGGGGTCGCTGCAGTTGATCTTCATCCCCGGCCTGTCCCGGCTGGGCGCCACGCGGGCACAGATCGAGGCCGTCCGGGTCCGGTCGGACACGCGCGGCGGCGGGCTGGGCGACGCCCTGATCCGCTGGGCGATCGACGCGGCGCGGGAACACGGCTGCGCGCTGGTGCAACTGACCACCGATGTCAGCCGGACCGACGCCCACCGCTTCTACCAGCGGCTGGGCTTCCAGCCAGTCACATGGGCATGAAGCTGGCTCTCTAGTTGGCCGCGCGCTGCTCGGCGAAGCGCGCCAGGAGCTTGTGGTGCACCAGTTCCGGCACCAGGTGCGCGACGTCGCCGCCGTAGTTGGCGACCTCCTTGACCAGCGAGCTGGACAGGAAGCTCCACAGCGGATTGGTCGGCATGAACATCGTCTCGACGCCGGAGAGCTGCTGGTTCATCTGCGCCATCTGCAGCTCGTAGTCGAAGTCGCTGACCGCGCGCAGGCCCTTGGCGATCACCGCGACCTCGTGCTGGCGGCAGTAGTCCACCAGCAGGCCGTGCCACGAGTCGACCCGGACGCCGGGCAGGTGTGAGGTGACGGACCGGAGCATGTCCAGACGCTCGTCCACGGTGAAGAGGCTCTTCTTGGTCTTGTTGACCAGCACGGCGACGATGACCTCGTCGAAGATCCCGGCCGCCCGCTCGATGATGTCGATGTGGCCGTTGGTGACCGGGTCGTAGGAGCCTGGACAGACCGCACGCCTCATGTGCCGGGACCGTAGCAGTCACGGCACCGGACGGCCGGTCGCCGTGGTCGCCGTCACGTGCCCGGTCAGCCCCAGGCGGTGGCCCAACCGATCCAGTGCGTGACGGTGTCGCCGTAACGGCGGGAGCGGATGGTGGTCAGGCCGTCCGGCAACGCCGGTGTGCCGTCCCTGGCCGCGCGTTCCAGCACCAGCACGCCGTGCCCGGCCAGCCAGCCGTTGCCGGCCAGGCGATCCAACACCACGGCGATCCGGTCGGCGGCCACCGCGTACGGCGGATCGGCGAGTACCACGTCGAAGGGCTCGGCGGGCCGGTCGGCCAGCACGGTCTCGACAGCGCCGGGCAGCACCTCGGTACCGGGCAGCCCGACGGTGGCCGCGTTGCGGCGCAGCACCTCCAGGGCACCCCGGTCGCTCTCCACGAACGTCGCCGACGCGGCACCCCGGGACAGCGCCTCCAGGCCGAGCGCTCCGGAACCGGCGTACAGGTCCAGTACCCGGGCGCCGTCCAGGTCGACCGAGGACTCCAGAGCGCTGAACACGGCCTCGCGGACCCGTTCGGACGTGGGGCGGGTGCCCTTGGGCGGCACCAGCAGCCGCCTGCCGCCCGCGACGCCGGCCACGATCCTGGTCATGGCGGTCAGTGTGCAACATCGTGCGACACGCCGGGTGACGCCGTCGGCCGGTCCCGGCGTACCGTCTTCATCTGGCCATTTTCGTTTCGCACGCCAAATGGGGAGCGCCGGTGCCGGAGGACGCCGTCAGGCAGGCCGAGATCGCCGTGGAACAACGGCACGTGGACCGCGTGTACCGCCGGCTGGCCGAGGTGCGGACGGAAACCGAGGCCATGCGCGACCGCGGCTACCAGCTGGCGCACGGCGCCGACCGCGAGGCGATCTTCGAACAGGCGCAGATGCTCATCGAGCGGGACGTCATGGTCCAGTACGCCAACAAGGTGCTGCAGGCGCTGGACGCCGAGCACGAGGGCCTGGTGTTCGGGCGGCTGGACGTCGGGCCGGGACCGGAACAGCCGGCCGGTGAGGTGCTCTACGTCGGCCGGCTCGGGCTGCGGGATGCCGATTTCGACAATCTGGTGCTGGACTGGCGGGCGCCGGCGTCGGCCGCGTTCTACCAGGCCACCGCGGAACACCCGATGGGCGTGCTGCGCCGCAGGGTGATCCGGTGTTCCCGGGAACGGGTGCTGGACGTCGACGACGACGTGCTGGCACCGGACGCGCTGCCCGAGGACATCACCATCGTCGGTGAGGGCGCGCTGATGGCGTCGCTGGGCCGGGCTCGTGGCGACACGATGCGCGACATCGTCGCCACCATCCAGAAGGAACAGGACGACGCCATCCGGGCGCCGTCGGCCGGTGTCACCGAGATCACCGGCGGGCCGGGCACGGGCAAGACGGCGGTGGCGCTGCACCGTGCCGCCTACCTGCTGTACCGACACCGCAGGGCGATGACCGGTGCGGGCGTGCTGGTGGTCGGGCCGTCGCCGGTGTTCACCAACTACATCTCCCGCGTGCTCCCGTCGATGGGTGAGGACAGCGCGGAACTGCGGTCGCTGGGCCAGGTCCTGGACGGCCTGTCGGCGACCCGCATGGACGACGCTCGCACGGCCGCGGTGAAGGGCTCCGGGCGGATGGTGCGGATCCTGCGCCGGGCGATGCGGCAGACGCCACCGGACGTGCCGACCGAGATGCGGATCGTGTACCGGGGTGAGGTGCTGCGGCTGGCGGGCGCCGAGCTGGAGCGGGTGCGCCGGACCGTGCACCGCAAGGGCGCGCAGCCCAACCGGTCCAGAGTGGATGCCGCAGAAGCATTACTGGAAGCGTTGTGGCACAAGGCGGAGTCCTACCAGGCCGACGCCGGTGCCGGCCGGTCGTTCCGCGCGGACCGCAACGAGCTGGTGTCCGAACTCGGCGAGCGGATCGAGTTCCACCAGTTCCTCGTGCGGTGGTGGCCGGTGCTGACGCCGGCCGGCGTGCTGAGCTGGCTGGGTGACCGGTCCCGGCTCGCCCAGGCCGCCGGGCGCACGTTCGACGGGGCCGAACTGGACCTGCTCAGCGCGTCCTGGGCGGCGCACCCCGACGACCCGTCCGTCGCGGACGTGGCGCTGCTGGACGAGTTGCGCGGCCTGCTCGGTGAGCCACGGCGGCGGCGGCGCAGGGGCGGCGACGAGCCCGCCGGCCGGCCGAGGCGGCCCGTGCACTACGACGAGTACGCCCACCTGGTGGTGGACGAGGCGCAGGACCTCTCGCCGATGCAGTGGCGGATGGTCGGCAGGCGCGGCCGGTACGCGAGCTGGACGATCGTCGGCGACCCGCTGCAGAGCGCGTGGCCGGAACCGGACGAGGCGCTGGCCGCCAAGGAGGCCGCGCTGCGCGCGGTGCGGACCCGGCGGCAGTTCGTGCTGCGCACCAACTATCGCAACTCGGCGGAGATCTTCGAACTGGCCGCCGGGGTGCTGGCCGGGCAGACGTCGCCGGACGACCTGCCGACCGCGGTGCGCCGGACCGGTGTCGCGCCCGAGATCGTCACGGTGTCCGGGGCGGACATGGCGGCGGCCGTCCGACGGGCGGCCGTCACGCTGCTGGCCGCCGTACCGGGCACGGTCGGCGTGATCACCGCGATGGCCGCGCGCGACGCGGTCGCGGCGGACCTCGCCGACGTGGACTCCGACCGGCTGCGGGTGATCGGCAGCCTGGACGCCAAGGGCCTGGAGTACGACGGCGTGCTGGTGGTCGCTCCGGAACAACTGGTCGACGAGGCCGCGCTGCCCGACGCCGGACGCCGATCGGTCTACGTCGCGCTGACCAGGGCGACCCAACAGCTCACCGTCATCACGACCGACGCGTCGATCCTCCGGTGATCTGATCGGGGAATACCACCCACTCGCGCAAGTCCACGCGGCCGGCGCCAGAAATCCCGCACAGCGGCGCATTCGTCTCCGTCCACTTGTCGCGGACCAACTTTGGTTTGTCACTCGTGGCGCGGTACCGCTCCGACCTCACGGGCCTCAACAATGCACATGAGCCGGGAATGGAGGAATCGGAACATGGAACAGCAGAACGACCTCGTCTTGGGTGTCCCGCGATATTCCGGTCGTGCGCGATCGAATCGACCTCACGCACGGCGATCCGTCCAAGGACGGCGGTGGTGACGGACACGGCGACGCGGGGGGCGACGGCCTGAACATCCCGGAATGACACCACCGTAGCGGTCGGCAGGTCGGTATCGAGCCCGTTGGCCTGCCCACCCGTGTCTCACGAATCGGGAGAACACTCGTGGATCACCTGCTGGTGCGGGCGCTGGAGAAAGCGCTGGGTTGGACCGGCCCCGGACAACTCGGGCGGGGCGTCGCCGTCGGCAGCATGGCCGACCCCAGCCTGTGCACCCGGCTGTTGACGCCAGGGCGGCTGCTCGATCTGATCATGCGTCGGTCGCTGTCCGCTCCGCAGTTCCGATGCTTCCGAGGCGGCGAGGAACTTCACCCCCGACGCCTACGTCGGCACCATGGTCACGCGGCGCGGACAGTCCTTGTCGATGGCCCGCATGGAAAAGCTCGGCCAGCTCATCGAATCGGGATGCACAATCGTGCTCGACACACTCGACGCCCTCGATCCCACAATGGAGATCACCTGCCAGGCACTGCAATGGTGGGCACACGAACTCGTACAGGTGAACGTCTACCTGACCACGGCCGAGGCAGCCGGGTTCAACCTCCATTGGGACGATCACGGTGCGACACGAGGCCGCGCATTACGAGTGAACTCGCGGATTGGAGGCCGGCGATGCCGGATGCGTAGTTCCTGATCAGTGTTCGAGATCAGTCCCCGCCCTGACGTGCGTCCACGAATCCTGTTCGTGGGGGTGCGAAGCTCAGGGAAGACGCTCAAGGGCTCCCGTTCTGTCCGGGAGCACCAGGTCAGGGGAAGACCGGACGGGCGAACACAGGTGAATCTTCCGATGAGGCCCCGTGATCCCAAGCTCTGGAAGGCAGGACGAAAACCAGGGTGACAGGGCCTGGCTGCTGGTGGAGGCAGCAAGCGGCGGCCGAGGCCGTGTTCTCGGTCGCACGAACACCGCTGGCCCCGGGGTTTAGGAAGGCGCCCACCCCGGTCGTATCTCGTATGCGCGGAACGTGGAAACCCCGTCGGGGTCCGGGTGTGGCAACCCGGTAGGCCGATCGAGAGAGGGGCGGAATGCCCCGGCGGGACAGGATGCCCAAGAAGCGGAAGCCGGTAGCCGAAAGGCAACGGGACTCAGGACAAGGTGCCGCCACTCCATGCGGCGGTTCCGGGGAACCGGCCGGATGCCGGTCATTCGACCGGGCTCGAAAGAGCGCTGACGTGGGCAGGTGAGCCT
>DASXCQ010000035.1:0-55264 GCA_036491115.1 Pseudonocardiaceae bacterium | reverse complement strand
GACGTCAATGCCTGCCTGGTGGCAATAGTCGACCAGCAGACCACTGGCGTGGGAGTCCACGGTGACATTGGCCAAGCCTGTTGCCGCTTCGGTGAGCAAGGTCAGCCGCTCGTCGATGGTGCAGCGGCCGGTCTTGTTCGGGTTGAACATCACGCAGGCGACGACATCGTCGAAAAGGTTCGCGGAGCGACGGAGGATGTCGCGGTGGCCCGGGGTGACGGGGTCGAATGACCCCGGGAAGAGGGCGCGCACGAATCGAGGAGAGTAGCAGCCCTGTTGGTAACCCGCGAGTTACGGTAACGTGCTGGTTACCAAACAGGGGGAGGTCAGCCATGCGGTACTTCGAGGCACACGTGGACATCGACGCGCCCACCGGCCACGTGTGGGAAGAGTTGGTGGACGCGGGGAACTGGCCGAGCTGGGACTCCGGGGTGGACTCGGTCGACGGGCGGGTCGCGCCGGGCGAGAAGATCACCGTCCGGTCGGCGGCGGCGCCGGGCCGCGCGTTCCCGGTGCGCGTGACCACGTTCGACGCGCCCGGCAGGCTCGTCGTCACCGGAGGCATGCCGCTGGGCCTGTTCCGCGGCGGCGTCCGCACCTACACGATCGACCAGGCCGAGGGCGGCTGCCGGTTCACCATGCGGGAGGAATACAGCGGCCCGCTGACCGGTCTGATCTGGAGGTCCATGCCGGATCTCGGTCCGTCGTTCCGCCAGTTCGCCGAGGGGCTCAAGCGGCGGGTCGAGCACGACACCGCCGCCCGATGACCGACCCGTTCCAGGCACTCGGCGATCCGACCCGGCGGGAAATCCTCACGCTGCTCGGCAGCCGGGCCCGCTCGGTGCAGGAGCTGGCCGACGCGTTACCTGTCAGCCGCCCCGCCGTGTCCCGGCACTTGCGGGTGCTGAAGAACGCCGGGCTGGTCACCGAGGAGCCGATCGGCGCCCGCCGCATCTACCGGCTGCACGGCCAGGGTCTCGACGCGGTGCGGCAGTACCTGACCGGAGTGTGGGGTGAGGCCGCCGCCCGTTTCCGTCTGCTGGCCGAGAACACCCGCGAACACACCGGGGACGGCGGATGAGCGTGGATCCCCCTACGGCTCACCCTGGACGTGGCGTGCGGGGCTGGGCCGGGCTCGGTGCCGGCGGCGCCGAATGGCGGCAGCGCAACGAGGGCGGCTGGGCAACGCTGTTGCCGCATTACACCGCGGCCCTCACCGGTCCGTGACGCCGTGCTTACGGTGGGGTGGACCGGGGCACCTTCGGTGTGTGTTGAGACTGACTCGGCAGCGGTCCACCGCACCGGCACGGCGCCCGCTGGTGCACTCGTACCTGTTCCAGCGCCGCGCGATCGGGCTGATCGGCGTCGCCCTGCCGGTGGTGCTGATCGTGGGGAAGATCCTGCTGGACGGCGGCGGTCCGCTGGACTCGATCAGCGACTACCACTACAGCGGCATGCGCAACGTCTTCGTCGGCAGCATGGCCGCGACCGGCGTCTTCCTGCTGTCCTACCGCGGCTACGGGTGGTTCGACGACCTCACCGGTGACATCGCGGGAATGGGTGCGATCGGTGTCGCACTATTCCCGACCACTCCGTTCTTCGGCGATCCGGACCGCACCCAGCGGCTGATCGGGCGGGTGCACCTGGCCAGCGCCGCGCTGTTCTTCGCCGGGCTGGTCGTGTTCTGCCTGTTCCTGTTCACCAGGTCCACCGGTCCGCGTACCCGCCGCAAGGTCAACCGCAACGCGGTGTATGTCACGAGTGGACTGACGATGATCGTCGCGCTGGTGTTGGTCGGCCTGGTGCAGACGGTGTTCCACGTCGGCGTCGGGCCGCCGCACTGGGTGCTGTGGCTGGAGTCGATCGCGGTGGAGGCCTTCGGTGTCGCGTGGCTGGTGAAGGGTCAGACGCTCCTCGCCGACCAGCGGTGATCCTGCCGTGTCCAACCGTACGTTGCCGACTCTCGGCAAGAACCAGGCTCGGACCTGACAGCCTACGCACGAGCGTCCCGCGACGGCCGCACGCACACTCGGAAATGTCAGTACGGCATACCCGAAGGGACCACGGCCATGGCTTCCGTGACCGACCGCATCGCCCGTGCGCTCCGCGGCCCGAACGGCAGGAAACTCACCGAGCGGGCCAAGGAGATCGCGCGCGACCCGGCAACGCGTCGCACGCTCGATCAGCTTCGCAGGCGCTTGCGCAGGAAGCCGCCGGCATGAGCCGGACGACACGCGGGAGCCGACATGGGGCAGCTGACCTGCCCCCAGTGCGGGGCTGCCATGGGCACCGTGCCCAAGGGCGGCGCGCCCGTCGAGCAGTGCCCTACCTGCCAGGGCGTGTTCCTGGACCGGAGCCGGCTCGACCGTTTCCTCGCCGCCGAAGTGGCCTTATACGCGGGTCCGGCCGCGCGGGTGGACATCCCGGGCCCGCGTCGGGCCGGCGGCAAGCGCAGCTTCGTGGCGGAGCTCCTCGAGTGACCGTCGACCCGGCGTAGGCAGCCTGGGCGCTCGAGCTCGGGACAACTGCGAGCGCCGCTTGCGTATCAGCCACCCACCCCACCCGTCTGTCAATCAGGACAGCAACGGAAGGGGTGGCCATGCCCACGCCGGGAGGATGGCCCGCACAGCGGGCCCACCAACAGCAGGTTCAACACGACAGAGCGACCTTCGCCGCTCACCAGAACCACGTCCGCTATCGCCGCAGGCGCGGACCGGCCGGCCCGCACGGCCGGCTGTTCGGCGTGGTGTTCGCCCTCGTGTTCCTCGCCGTCGCGGTCTGGATCTTCCTGACCGTGCTCAGCGGCACCGAGCCCGACCGGCTCGACCACGTCAGGACGTGGATCGGCCAGCTTCTGTGATTGTCGACCGATCGGCCCATTCCGCGGTACTCACTCGTTCGGTCCATCGGAGTAACGATCGACGCACGGCACGAGATGGCTCTGGTACGGCGCGGCCTCCACTGCGGTAGGGAGGGTTTCCTTGGGGTACTGCCCGTTCGACGTGGAAACCGATCCGGCGCCGTTCGGTCTCGTGACACGGCGGGTCGACACGCGGTACGGGTCACTCGCCGTCCGCGCCAGCCGGGGGCGGGAGTCCGACACCGCGACGCTCTACATTCACGGCGTCGGCGCCGACTGGACGACCTGGACGCCGGTCCTCCGAGCCGAACAGCGGCGCCGGATGGCGGTGCACGATCAACTCCTCGTCAACCTGCCCGGATTCGGCGACTCGCCGAACGAGCTCGGCCGAATCGACATCGCGGACATCGGGGCGGCCTTTCTGTCCGTGGTCTCGGAGCTGGGCTATTCGAAGGTCCGCATCGTCGGGCATTCCATGGGCGGATTCCTGACGTTGGACATGGCGAGCAGGTATCCGGAACGGATCGAGTCGATCCATCTCGTCGCCGGTTCCTACTTCTCGATCCTGCGGAGCATCCAGCACCCGATACGGAGTTTCGGCAGTTCACCCATGGTCGCCGGGACGTTCGGCCTGCAGTATCTGCTGGCACACACGGGTTCGTTCGAGGTGGCGGCGGTCCGGGCGCTGTATCGCCTCGGCGTGTTCCGCTATCTGCTGTCTCCGTTCGCGAGCCATCCGCGACTGTTGAAGGAGTCCGTCGTGCGGGCACTGTGCGAGCAGATCAACCCTCGCGGCCTCCTGCTCACGGCGGCGAACGGCCACGGATACGACGCGTACGCCCAGTGGGCCAAGGTGCGATGCCCTATCTGGGCGGTCTTCGGTGCGAAGGATCGGGTGGTCCCGCGCCCGGACATGGACGAGTTGAGCAGATGCCAGCCCACGGCGGACAGCAGTGTCATCGCGGACGCCGGGCACCTCATGCACATCGAACGCCCCGCCGAGGTCGTCCACGCGTTGCGCCTGTGGACGACGTGGCCCCCCACCACCGACCCGTCCTGAGAGAGTCATGAAGACCACCGGCGAACTGACGCAGCAGCAGGAACACGGCTCACCGGCGACCGAGCCACGGCCGCGCCGGTCACGGCTGCTGCCACCGCTGCGCACCGGGGTCGAACGGCTCGTCCGGCGTGCCGCGCCGGTGCGGCGGTTCTCGTTTCTGCCGACACCACCGCGTAACGCCAACGCGAGCAGCAGGTGGGAAACGCTGACCCTGACGATCACGCCCGTCCTCACGTTCGGCTTCGTCTACGTGGCCGCGAGCCTGGGTGGCGTCGCCTACCGGCCGGGGTGCAACAGCATCTACAACTTCTTCGCCAGTCTGCTCTTCCAGGCGATCGAGCCGTCGACCTGCCAGGCCGTCCCGTTCCTGTCCGACATTCCGACGATCATCCTGTCGTTCACCTCGCCGATCGCCCTGGTGGTGTTCCGGCTCGTCCGGCGCAGGTTGAACGGCTTGATTCCAGCTCTGAACGCGAGCGGACTGTTCGGGCCGGAGGGTTCGACATCCGAACGCACCGCGGCGCTGAGCACCGCGGTGCTGATGCGCGACCTGAAGCGCGCGGTGGACCTGACGCCGATGCGGCGGTCCGCGGTGTTCCTGGTCTCCCTGGGCCTGGTCACGTGGCTGTACTGGCGGAACCTGATCGACGGCCATCTCTTCAACACGCTGGCCAGCGATCGCGCCGACGCCGACATCCTGCGGACCACCTGGTGGGCCAACTATCACTTCCATCCCGTGCTGGCGCTCATCTGCATTCTGCTGGGCACCGTCGGCGGCAACTACGCGCTGCGTACCGGACTGTTGTACCTCACCGTCGGCATCGCGCTCTACACGACGCACAAGAAGTCCATTTTCAACGCCGTCCGGTACGTGCCGAAATGGCAGGACCCGAGCTATGGCTGGAGTCCGCTCACCCGGGTGCTCACCCTGTTCTACATCTCGACGATCGCGCTGGCCATGTCGATGGTGGCGGTATTCGACATGCTCCGGAACGTCGAGTGGACGCTGTGGGTGGCGATCGGGGTCGGCGTGCTCGGCCTGACGGCGAACCTGGTGATCATCGGCGCCGCGCTGTACCAGGTGATGACAGGTCACCGCGCGGTCGCGAACCGGCTGCGCGAGGACCTGATCCGCCGCACCCGGCCCGGATGGACATCGGTGTCGCCGGAGGAGTACGTCGCGACCACGACGGAGCTGGCTGCCTGGCGGAAACTGCCGGTGGGCAGCCTCACCGGCAACACGATCCGGATCCTGCCCGGCGTGTACGCGTTCTTTCAGTTCCTGCAAACGTTTCCCGGACTCAAGCACTAGCACCGCACCGAGCTGGAAGACGCGCGGATTCAGTCGGCGGTGGCGAGGAACTGGGTGGCGGGCAGTTCGCCGTACAGGGGATCGGTGGCCACCAGATCGACATGACTGCCCACCGCGCGGACCGTGCCGGCGTCCATCACCACGATGCGGTCGGCCCGGAGTCAGCCTCCGGATCTCGGTGCCGCACGTCGTGCGGGTCGATGCCGCGGCCGACTACACGGTGACGATCCACAACCCGACCAGCGGGTCGATCCCGCTGACGAACGGCCCCACGTTCAGCGTGGGTAGGTTCTCGGGTATGCGGGATCATGCCGTCCACACCCTGCCCTGCCCGTCGGCCGGCCTCGCGCCCGGCGCGTCGCTGGTGGTGAAAGGTGAGGTCCCGATACCGGGCACCGCGCGCGGGAGCGTGAAAGTGTTCTGGACCTTGGGGACTCCGTCGCGGCCGACCGTCGGCACGATCCTCGTGGTGCGATGACGACTCCCTCGCGCGTGCACATCGACGCCACGACCGTCGACGAGCACGAGGACGTCTGCTACCAGGGCGTGCCGTTCACCGGTCAGGTGTACGACACCACGGCGGACGGGACGGTGGTGACGGAGAAGTCCTATCGCGACGGACGGGAGGACGGGTCACAGCGCGAGTGGTACGGCGACGGGTCGCCCGAGTCCGAGTACCAGGCCGAGGCGGGCGCCGTCGTCGGCCTGGCCCTGGACTGGCACCGCAACGGCCGGCCGGCCCGTCGCCAGGACTTCGACGGGTACGGCCAACTCCGGCACCGCGAGGCGTGGGATTCCGACGGGACACCGCAACCGGACCAGACGTTCGACTGGCCGGCGCACACCGGAGAGTGAGACCGCCTCAGTCAGCGGGCCGCACGGCGAGTCTGGCGTCGGTGACGTTGTCGAAGCGCGGGTCGCCACCCCGGATGAGCACGTAGTGCTGGGTGATGTCGGCCTGGTAGACCCGCATCGGGCCGGCCGGTCCGATGTCGTCCGGTCCGAGTCGCGCAGCGGTGGGCAGGCGTGCGTTGAGGAGTTCGAGGGCGGCGGGGCAGGCGTGGTCGTCCAGCACACCGGCGGTCGCCTCCAGGTAGAGGGCCTCCGCCCGGCCGATGGGCGCGTTCGTGTCGAAGATCGTGATCGCCACCGTCGGACGGGCCGCGATGTTGCGCGAGTGACGACTGTCCGGTGACGACACCCAGACCACCCGGCGCACACCGTCGGCGGCGTAGAACACCGGGCTGACCCACGGACCGCCCGACGGGTCCGCGGTACCGAGCACGAGATAGCGGTGCTGGGCGAGCAGTCGGGGCACCGTGTCCTCATCCGTCATCGAATCCTCCCGGACGTCGTGGCCTCGGGCAGGTCGTGCCCGGTGCCGATACCTGGCGCAGGACCTTACCGCTCGTCGATCAGCGGCCGGCCGAGTTCCGGCGCTAGGCCGAACGTCGGCACCAGGCTTGGGTCGTTGAACGACATGATGCGCGCGATACGGTCGCCGACCAGGGTCAGCACCTGGACGCCGTACGCCTGGTACCCGCCGTTCGCGCGGGAGTAGGCGACGCAGGCGGGCTGGCCGTTGGCCCGGGTGGGCACCAGGCGCCACCGGTCCGTGCGCAGCACCCGCCTGGCGAGGAAGCCGACCACGGCGTCCCGACCGGTGAACCAGGTCGCGTGCGGCGGCATCTCCAACTCGGCGTCGGCCCGCAGCAGGCCCACCAGGGCGTCGGGGTCGGCCCTGGTGAACGCGTCGACGTAGCCGTCGAGCAGGACCCGCCGGCTCGCCTCGTCCGGTTCGGCCAGGTCGTCCTCGACCGGTCCGGCCCCGGCCAGGTGGGCGCGGGCCCGGCGCAGCGCGCTGTCGACGGCCGCCGTCGTCGTGTCCAGCATCTCGGCGACCTCCGCCGTCCGGAACGCCAGGACGTCGCGCAACGTCAGCACGGCCCGTTGCCTGGCCGGCAGGTACTGGAGCGCCGCGATGAAGGCCAGCCGCACACCGGCCCGCCCGGCCACGATCGTGGCCGGGTCGCCGCCGCCGAGCACGGCGTCCGGTATCGGTTGCAGCCAGGCCACCGACGGTTCACGGGTGACCTCCACCCGGTGGTCGTCCGACGGGGCGCCCAGCCCGGACGGCAGTGCTCTGCGGGAGCCGGTGCGCAACGACGTCAGGCACACCGTGGTCGCGATCCGGTACAGCCAGCGGCGGAGCGACGACCGGCCCTCGAACCCGCCGAACGCGCGCCATGCGCGCAGGTACGTCTCCTGCACCGCGTCCTCGGCGTCGTGGATCGAGCCGAGGATGCGGTAGCAGTGCGCGACCAGTTCCGGCCGGAACGGCTCGGACCGGGCGGCGAAGTCGGTGTCCGACTGCATCGTGGTGTCCACTCTAGACTCAGTCGAGCGGGCGCGACCCCACGCCGCTGACCTGGTACTCGGCCGCGCTGTGCGGGTCGGCGGCGATCTCCAGCACGGCCTTGGCGACCTGGTCCGGGGTGAGGATCGGCTGTAGGCCCTCGGCGAAGGTGTCCGGGTCGACCCCCTGCCGTGCCGCGTACCCGGCGACCCCGACCGAGCCGAGACCGGTCGCCGGGGTCAACTGCGGCAGCAGCGTGACGAACCGGATGTCCAGGCCGGCACGTACCGACTCGTCGGCGGCGTACCCGCGGATGTACCGGATGGCGGCCTTGGCGCTGGCGTACCCGCCACTCATCGGTGAGCCGGCCAGGGCGGCACCGCTGGACATCGCGACGACGACGCTGCCCGCCGCCAGCGGTTCCCGCAGCGCGGCCGTCGTCCACGTGAACATGTGCCGGGTGTCGACGTGCCAGTTGCGGCTGAACGTCTCCCAGGTCTGGTCCTGCACGGGCGACATGTGGGGTGCCACGCCCGCGTTGAGCACGAGCAGGCCGGGCCGGTGCTCGCGGATGACGGTCCCGGCGAGGTCCGCGTCGGTGGCATCGCCGGGGATCGGCGTGAAGCCGGCGCCGAGTTCGTCGCGGACGGCGCGCAGGTCCTGCTCGCCGCGGGCGATGCCGACGACGGTGGTGCCCGCTGCGACGAGCGCGGCGGCGATGGCGCGGCCGAAGCCGCGGCTGGCGCCGGTCACGACGGCGGTCCGGAACGGAACGGACATCGGGATCTCCCCCTGTGGTGGCTGGTTCGTGTCCCGATCAGGACCACCCGGACCGGTGAAATCCGTCGCCGGATCAGTGTGACCCGCATCACAGTCCATAGTGGAGTGATGATCAGGCCGGCTCCGGATGCCATCGGACGTTGACGGCGGGCGGCTTGCGGAACACCAGGCCGCGCGGCACGGCAGATGAGTCCAGCCGCAGGCCGGGCAGCCGGTCCAGCATCGTCTCGACGACGACTCGCGCCTGCAGTCGCGCCAGGTCGGCGCCGACGCAGAAGTGCGGCCCGTACGCGAACGCCAACTGCTGACGCAGGTTCGTCCGGCGTACGTCGTACGAATCCGGGTCGCCGAACACCGCCGGATCCCGATTCGCGGCGGTGAGCGACACCCGGACCAGGTCGCCCCGCTGGATCGTCGCGCCGCCCAGCGCGACATCGCTGACGGCATAACGGTCGACCACCGCCGCGGCCGGCTCCAGACGCAGCGATTCCTCCACGGCGGCGGGCACCAGCGACCGGTCCTGCTCGACAAGTGCGCACTGATCGCCGGCCAGCAGGTGAGCGACGGCGTTGGCGATCATGCCCTCGGTCGTCTCTATGCCACCGAACATCAACACGGCGGCGTTCGAGCAGACCTCGGGTAGGTCGAGCGCCGTCGCCGCTTCGGTCAGCAGCGCGGATCGCCGTTGCTCCACCGACGTCACCACGCTCCCCCGCAGTTCGCCGACGGCGGATTCGGCGGCCGGACCCGGTTGCCGGCCGGCCGAGATGTCGTCCACCGCGGCCACGATCGCGTCGTACCAGCCCAGCATCCGGTCGGTCGCGCCGCCGGGCAGGCCCAGGCTCCACGCCATCACCGAGGCGGCCAGCGGACCGGCCAACCCTCGGCGGATCTCGGCGTGCCCCGCCGGTCGCAGCCGGTCGACCAGCCGGTGGGTCTCGGCCGCGACGAACTCGTCGTAGCGGGCGGCCACCTCACCGGGCCGGAAGCAACCGGCGAAGGCGGCCCGGTGTCGGGTGTGTTCGGCGCCGTCCAGCGACAGCATGGAGGGCCCCACGACCTGTGCCGTGGAGAACCGGGGATCGGCCACCGTGAACGTGCGGGCGTCGCGCATCACCCGCACCGCGAGGTCGTGCCGCGTGACCAGCCAGCAGTCCAACTCCGGCACCCAGGACACCGGCTCGGCGTCGCGCAGCCCGGCCAACAGCCGATAGGGGTCGGCGGTCAGCTCGGCGATCGTCGCCGCCTGCCCTACCGGAAACATGTGGTCAGCCTATGGGCAGTGGCGTTGATACCCGGCACGCCCGGCAGTCGAGGTAGGCGTCCAGTGCGGCGGCACCGGCGAGCATGGCGCGGCCACCGGCCGAGAGGCGGGCATGCCAGTCGCGCAGCGTCGACTCCAGCGGTGCGACGCCGCCGGCGGAGCGGACCTGGCCGATCAGCGGGGCGATCTGCCGCAGCAGGTAGCCGCCGCGCCTGAGCTGGTGGACGAGTAGGGCGTCGCGCACGTCGGCCGCGCTGTAGACCCGGTAGCCGGTGTGCCGGTCGCGGCCCGGCCGGACCAGGCCGGCGCGTTCCCAGGCGCGCAGCGTGGCCGGGCGGATGCCGAGCCGTCTGGCCAGGGGGCCGACGAAGGTGTCGCCGCGTTCCCGAGGGACCGGACCGAGATCGCGCAGCGCGGCTTCGACGGCCTGGAGGGTGCGACGATCGTCGAGCAGCAGGGCGTGGCTGTCGTCGATGAGCCGGAACGCGTCGTCGGTGGCGTCCCGGTTGATCGCCCGCATGATCGACGTGGCGGTCTGGTGGCCGTGTCCGGGCACGGGAGCGAGGCGCGCCGCGTACGGGCCGGAGAAGTACCACCGACTGGCCGCGATCAAAGCAGTGTACGACCCGGAGAACCTGTTCCATCTCAACCCGAAAATCAAGCCCGCTCGCCCGATGACACCAGCCTGACGACGGGGGAACCGCGATGCGCGCGCATCGTGAAAGTAGTCGGCTTCGTCGCTTCGGCGCCCGGTTTCCACGGTCAGGCCGGCGTCGTCAATGGTGCGAGCAGGCTGTTCGGCGAGGTGCTCGGGGTGGCAGGGCAGCATGCTCGGACCGTGGTCGGTGTCGGGACGCTGCCGCTCGACGCACCCGTCGAGGTGATCGCCGAGGTGGCCGACTGACCGTCGCTCGCAGCACCACGGCGGTGCCGGTGATCGAGATGCCACTGCCCTGCTCCGCGGGGATCCGCGCCCGCCCTGACCGGGCCGGACCGCGTGGAAGTTGCGCGGGTCGACCAGCAACGCCTCGCCGGGAACCGGCTGGATCTCGAACGATTCAGGCGTGGCCGACGAGCGCCTCGATCCCCTGGCGGGACGCTTCCGGGTCGCATTTCCGGCGACCGCCGCCCAGGATGGGCTGTGTCCGTGGAGATTCGATCGAAGGAGCATCGACCGATGCCAGACGGGAACGTGGCAAGCGCCGAGGTGGCCGGGACGATCGACGTCGGTGGCGACCTGACGGTGCATCGGCTCGGCTTCGGCGCCATGCGGATCACGGGTGACGGCATCTGGGGTCCGCCCGCCGACCGGGACGAGGCCAGGGCGGTGTTGCGGCGCGCGGTCGAACTCGGCGTCAACTTCATCGACACCGCAGACTCCTACGGGCCGCACGTCAGCGAGGAACTCATCGGCGAGACCCTCCACCCCTATGCCGACGGCCTCGTGATCGCCACCAAGGGCGGTCTGGAGCGCACCGGCCCGGGACAGTGGCCGGTCAACGGTCGACCCGAACATCTCGTCGGGGCCTGCGAGGGGAGCCTGCGCCGGCTCAAGCTCGACCAGATCCCGCTCTACCAGTTCCACCGACCCGACCCCGCCGTGCCGCTGGAGGACTCGATCGGCGCCCTGGTCACCCTCAAGGAGCAGGGCAAGATCCGCCACATCGGGCTGTCCAACGTCACCGAGGACCAGTTGCGCCAGGCCCAGCGGCTCACCCCGATCGTGTCCATCCAGAACCGCTACAACCTCGGCGACCGCCACTCGGAGTCGCTGGTCGACCTCTGCGAGCAGGAGCGACTCGTCTTCCTGCCGTGGGCGCCGATCCAGAACCTGGACGACAATCGGGCGGTGCGGGAGATCGCGCAACACCACGGCGCGGCACCCCGGCAGATCGTGCTGGCCTGGCTGCTGGCGCGATCGCCCGCGATGCTGCCGATCCCCGGTACCGGAACCGTCGCGCACCTGGAGGACAACGTCGCCGCCGCGGCGATCGAGCTGGCACCGGACGAGATCGCGACACTGACCAGGAACGCCCGTTCCGATCACTGATCCGCCGGCCTTCTGGCCGCGATGAGCAGTTCGACGCCGTCCAGGATGCGGGTCAGGCCGAAGTCGAGCGCGTCGTCCTGGCCACCTTCCTGGGCGAGGGCGTCGAGCGTCGCGGCCAGCGCGGGGAACTGATCCTCCCTGCCCTGGATCAGGGCGCCCATGGCGTCGGTCAGGCCCTCCTCCGCCGTGTCGTCACCGACGGCCGCGGCGGCGGCCTGTTGGGCCATCGCCTTCGCGTGCCCGGCCAGGGTGGCGGCGACGTCGAGGATCTCCGCGCCGCGCAGGCCGGTCCCGATGAGCGCGGCGACCGCCTGTTCGGTCCAGCCCAGTTCGTGCGGACCGATCGCCCTCGGCCCGGCGGTGGTGTCGACCAGCCACGGATGGCGCACGAAGCCTTCGAACAGCCGCTGCGCCCACTCGTGCAGTTTCGGGCGCCAACCGCCGGCCACAGTGTCCAGGCCGGGCGGGTCGCCCATCGCGGCCTCGGTCATCAGGGCGACCAGTTCGACCTTGCCGGGTAGGTACCGGTAGAGCGCCATCTTGGTCACGCCGAGTCCGGCGGCGATGCGCTGCATGGTGACCGCGGCCAAGCCTTCCTCGTCGGCCAGTGCGACGCCGGCCCGGGTGATGGCGGCCAGGGTCAGGGTCGGTTTGGGGCCGCGGCGCGGCGCGGCCGGCGAGTCCCAGAGCAGACGGTGCGCATCCGACGGGGCCTGGCTCGCCATTGTCTCTCCCTTGCCACCGTGAGCTAACCGTGTCTATAGTACACTGTATCCGACGGACACAGTTTATGGGAGGCACTGATGAACAACTCGCAACCGCTTCGTGGCATCCGCATCCTGGTCTCGGGCGCCGGCGTGGCCGGACCGGCACTGGCCTACTGGCTGACCCGATACGGCGCCGACACCACCGTGGTCGAGTCCGCGCCCGCGCTGCACGCCAGCGGCTTCGCCGTCGACTTCCGCGGCCCGACCCACCTGGGTGTGCTGACCAAGATGGGCGTCCTGGACGAGTTGCGCGCCGCGCAGACCCACGGCGGCGCCATGGCCTGCGTCGACGAGCACGACAGCGAGATCTTCCGGCTGCCCGAGGCGTTCGCCGGTGGCGACATCGAGGTCTACCGGCGGGACCTGTCCCGGGTGCTGTACGAACGCAGCGCGGACCGGGCCGAGTACCTGTTCGGTGACGTGATCACCAACCTGACCGAGACCGCCGACGGTGTCCACGTCGACTTCGCCAGGTCACCCTCGCGCACAGTCGACCTGGTGGTGGGTGCGGACGGGCTGCACTCCGGGGTGCGGCGACTCACCTTCGGTCCGGAGGCCGGGTTCGTGAAGCACCTCGGCTACTACCTCGCCGGCTGGGACATGGCGGACACGATCGGCGCCGACGCGACGCCCAGGCAGTACAACGTGCCCGGCCGGATGGCCAGCATCGCCGCCGACCAGCGGAACCAGGGCCACGCGACCGCCCTCATGGTGTTCACCTCGCCCCGGCTCGACCACCACAACGACATCGACCAGCAGAAGAAGATCATCGCCGACACCTACCGGGACCTGGGCTGGCACGTTCCACAGCTGCTCGATGGCCTGCGGGACGCCGACGAACTGTACTTCGACACGATCTGTCGCGTGCACGTTCCACAGTGGACCACCAGTCGGGTCGCGCTGCTCGGCGACGCCGCATGGGGCGTGACCCTGGGCGGGATGGGCGTGGGCACCGGTCTGGTCGGTGCCTATGTGCTGGCCGGGGAACTCGCCCAGGCGCACGGCGACCACGCGGCCGCGTTGACCCGGTACGAGGACCAGATGCGCCGCTACGCCGGCAAATGGCAGCGCGGCGCCAGTCCCGGCCAGTTCCTGGCGCCCTCGACCGCGACCCGGCTGCGGCTGCGCAACGCCATGTTCCGCCGCCGGTTCATGCAGCGAATGCTGGTGAGCAGCAGCAAGTTTCTGGCCACCGACCCCGGACTGCCCGAGTACCCGGCCTAGCACCGCAACGGCGCACCTGCTAGATCGGCGTCGAGAACTTGGCCAAGGACGGCCAGGAAATCGCGGACCGCCTGTCCAGGAGTGTTCCGGGCTATCTGACGGTCGACTCCCACCTCAAGGGCATGTTCGACGGCGTGCTGCAGCGCGGTTCCGGTGGCGACCCTGGGGTGCACTGATGGCCTCGGAACTTGGCGAGACATTGTCACTGGCGTTGAGCGGTGGTCGTGACGGGCGACATCGACCAACCATGCCGCGGGCACGGACAGTTCGGCCGGCGTTCAGGGAAAACCTGCTTGCCGTTCGGCATGTACCGGGACGCTGGGGTCCGCCCGTGTATCGACGACCCGGGGATGGCCATCGTGACCGAATCGTCGTCGGCGTCGAGGGCACCGGATTGGTCTAGGGCTACGTCCTGCAGGACTCCGGCGCCTTCACCCGGGTGGCCGCCATCAGCAGCGGCATGAGCGCGGTCATGGAGTTGCAGTGGGAGCCGCAAGCGTCACGGTTGTGGGTCGTCTGCGACGACACGTGCGGCGGCCGGCACCGCACGATGACGATCGACGCGGCCGGCGGGTTCGTGGTCACCGGGATCGACAACCGGCCCATCGGCATGTCCGACCTCAACAACGAGGGCTTCGCCCTGCCGGTGCCGACGAGTGCGTGGCCGGCGCCAAGCCGGTCTACTGGGCCGACGACGGTGACGACAGCGGCCACGCACTCCGCAGGGGCACCGTCACCTGCTGCCCGAAGACGGTGCCCGCACCGGCTGGTCCAGTAGGTCCTCGAGCACGATCGGGATGCGCCGGACGCGGATGCCGGTGGCGTTGTGGACGGCGTTGGCGACCGCCGCCGCCATGCCGACGGTGCCGATCTCGCCCACGCCGCGCGCACCGACGGCGTTGTGCAGCGTGTCCGGATACTCGACGAAGTGGACGTCGACATCGGGGATGTCGGCGTTGACCGGGAGCAGGTAGCCGGCGAAGTCGCCGTTGGCCGGACGCCCGTTCGCCTCGATCTCCAGGCCCTCGTGCAGCGCCGCGGACACACCCCAGATCATGCCGCCCATGATCTGGCTGCGGGCCGTCTGGTCGTTGATGATCCGACCGGCGTCGAAGACGCCGAGCAGGCGGGACACCCGGATCTCCCGGGTCCACTTGTGTACGCGGACCTCGCAGAACTGGGCACCGAACGAGGCGAACGAGTGCTTGGTCATCTCCTCGCCCGGCGCCGACGAACCGGTCGCCGAGATCGACGTGCGGCCGGTCGCGCGCAGCAGTTCGCCGAACGTCATCGACCGGCCATCGGACAGCAGGCGGCCGTCCGCGTACAGGACCTCGTGACCCTCGAACGGCGCGCCGGGGGACGACGCGAGCGTCAGCACGGCGTCGATCACCGCGACCGCCGCGATCATGACGGCCGTGCCCGCGCTCGCCGTACCGGTCGAGCCGCCGGACAGGCCGCCCGGCGGCAGTGCGGAGTCACCCAGGCGTGGCGTGACCCGGTCCGGTGTGATGTCCAGCGACTCGGCCCCCACCAGGGCGAGCACGGTGAGCAGGCCGGTTCCCGGGTCCGCCCCGCTCGTCGCGACCACGGCCGTGTCATCGGCCCGCAGGGTGATCTCGACCGTGGCAGGGAACCGCAGCGCGGGGAACATGGCGGTGGCGGTGCCCATGCCGACGAGCCAGTCGCCGTCGGTGTGGCCGTGCGGCGACCGGTTGGCCCAGCCGAACCGGGCCGCGCCGAGCTGAAAGCACTCGTCGAGGTGCTTGCTGGACCACTGGAGGTCCTTGCCCGGCGGAGCGGCCGAGTTGTTCCGCATGCGCAGCTGGATCGGGTCCATCCGCAGCGCGACGGCCAGTTCGTCGATCGCGCTCTCCAGCGCGAACGACCCCGGCGCCTCGCCCGGTGCCCGCATGAACGTGGTGGGTGGGACGTTCAGCGGCACCATGCGCTGGCTGATGGCCAGGTTCTGGGTCGCGTACCACTCCCGCGACGTGACGTGCGACGTCTGCTCGACGAACGATCGGTCGGTGTCCGTGCTGCACCACGAGTCGTGGCGCACCGCGATCAGCGTGCCGTCCGTCGCCGCGCCGAGCGAGATCCGCTGCACGGTGGCGGCGCGGCCCGCCGTCGCCGTGAAGACCTGCTCCCTGGTGAGTGCGGCCTTGACCGGCCGGCCCAGCGCCCGGGCGGCGGCCGCGGCCAGGAATGCCGGCGCGGACGTCCGCGCCTTCCCGCCGAACGCACCTCCGACGAACGGATTCACCGCGTGCACTCTCGACAGGTCGACGTCCAGCGCGCCGGCCAGCTCCATGGCCTGCAGATGGGTCGCCTGGTTTCCGCTGTAGACGGTCAAGCCGTCCTGACCCCAGACCGCGACAGCGGAATGCGGCTCCATCGCGGCATGGTGCTGCGTCGTGGTGGCGTACGTCGCCTCGGTGACCACCGGACTCGCGGCCAGCGCGTCCTCGATGGACTCGACACCCGGCGCCAGGACCGCGAGGGTCGGCGGTGCACCGTCCCTGGCCGGCGGCGCGTCCTCGGCCGTGGCCAGACCGTCCTCCAGTGACGTGTGCGCCGGCCGCGCGTGGTAGGAGACCCCGACGAGCATCGCCGCGTCCCTGGCCTGTTCGAAGGTCTGCGCCACGACGAAGCCGATCGGCTGGCCGTAGTGCGTGACGTCCTTGTCCTGCATCGGTACCCGGGTCTCGCCGAACAGTGGGGTGCTCGGCGTGCGCAGTTCGAGCGGGTCGAACGGCGAGTACACGGCGAGCACGCCGGGAGCGCTCATGGCCGCCGTGCAGTCCATCGCCTGGATCTCGCCGTGGGCGATCGTGCTGAGCACGACATACCCGTAGACCATGCCCGGGAAGTTGTGGTCCGCGCCGTAGCGGGCACGACCGGTGACCTTCAGCGGCCCGTCCAGTCGGCTGGGCATCAGCGGCTCTCCTCGGTCAGTTCGAGCAGCGCGCGAACAATGGTCCGCCGCAGCAGGGACAGCTTGAATCCGTTCGCCGACAACGGCCGCGCACCGTCGGCGGCCACCGATGCCGCTTCCTCGAACGCGGCCACCGTCGTGGGCGCACCCCGCAGGGCGGCCTCGACCTCGGTCAGCCGCCACGGGACCGTCGCCACGCCCCCGACCGCCACCCTGGCGTCGACCACCCGCGCGTCCCGGACGTCGAGCGCGACAGCGGCGGAGCACAGCGCGAACTCGTAGGACTGCCGGTCCCGCACCTTGACGTAGGTGGACCGCGACGCCCAGTCCAGTCGGGGTACGACGACCTCGGTGATCAGTTCGCCCGGTCGCAGGTCGTTCTCGACCTCGGGTGTGTCGCCGGGCAGGCGGTAGAACTCCGCCAGTGGCACGGTGCGTTCGCCGGCGTCGCTGACCAGCCGGACCTCGGCGTCGAGCGCGCGCAGGGCCACCGCCACGTCGCTGGCGTGCGTCGCGACACACGAGTCGCTGGTGCCCAGTACGGCGTGCAGCCGGTTGCTGCCGGTGATCGCCGGGCAGCCACTGCCGGGCACCCGCTTGTTGCACGGCACAGCGGTGTCCCGGAAATACGTGCAACGGGTGCGCTGCAACAGGTTCCCACCGACACTGGCCATGTTCCGCAACTGCTGGGATGCGCTGGCCAGTAGGGCGCGCGAGATCATCGGGTACACGCCGTCGTGGCCGGCGACATCGCTCATCCGCTCCAGGGCGCCGATGCGCAGGCCGTCGGTGGCGTCGATGCCGCGCAGCGGCAGGTCGTTGATGTCGAGTACCCGCCGCGGGGTCAGGACGTCGAGTTTCATCAGGTCGACCAGCGTTGTCCCGCCGGCCAGGAACGTGCCGGGCACGGCCAGCGCGGCCTCGACGGTGGCCGGTGCGGTGAGCTCAAACGGACGCATCGGCTCGCCTCGCCTGCTCGACCGCCGCCACGATGTTCGGGTACGCCGAGCAGCGGCAGAGGTTGCCGGACATGAACTCCCGGACGTCCTGGACGTCCTGAGTCACGGCGGCGACCGCGGACATGATCTGCCCGGACGTGCAGAACCCGCACTGCAGCGCGTCCTGGTCGAGGAACGCCTGCTGGACCGGGTGCAGACTGTCGTCAGTGGACAGTCCCTCCACGGTCGTCACGGGCTGCCGCACGGTGGCGGCCAGGGTGAGGCATGCCAGGACGGGACGGCCGCCGACGTGCACGGTGCAGGCACCGCACTGACCGCGGTCGCAGCCCTTCTTCGGTCCGGTGATGTCCAGCCGTTCGCGCAGGGCGTCCAGCAGGGTCACTCCCGGATCCGCGCTCAGCTGATGTGTCGTGCCGTTGACTTCGAGTGAGATGTCCACCGATCTCTTTCCCCTGAAAGCATGGAGGGTGGCGGCGATGCCGGGCCGGCAGGCAACCGGATACTCATCCGCTTAGCCTGTGTCCGACGCTAGCGGATTACAATCCGCTTCGCAACGAGCTGGAGTCCAGTCCACCCACCGGAGGCGCCATGACGACGGGATCGGTCAGTCCCCGGCGTGCCGACACCCGCCGCAACCACGAGCGCATCCTCGCCGTCGCGGCGGAGTCCCTGGCCGGCTCCGGTGAGGTCTCGTTCAACGCGATCGCCAGGAAGGCCGAGGTCGGCGTCGGCACCGTGTACCGGCACTTCCCCACCCCGGAAGCGCTGATCCTCGCGGTCTACCAGCGCGAGGTGCGACATCTCGTCGACGTCGTGCCGAGCCTGCTGGAGCACCACACGCCGGAACAGGCGTTCCGCAGCTGGACCACCGACCACCTCGCGCACTACATGATGACCAAGCGGGGCCTGGCCAACGCCCTGCGCACGGCCACCGCGTCCCGGGGGGAACTGCCCGCCAGTGCCTACGACGCCATGGTCGGCGCTGTCGCCAGCCTGCTGCGGGCCAACGTGCGGGCCGGGACCGTCCGCGCGGACCTGAACCCGGAGACCGTCCTGCGGGCGCTGGGCGGCCTGCTGCACCTCGACCCGAACGACGACTGGCGCACCCGGACCGCCGACCTGACCGACCTGCTGTGGCGGGGAATGCACGTCACCGACCCGAACCAGACCTGATCGCGGGTCCACGCCGACACCGGTCACGGCGTGACGATCGGGAAATTCGGGTCCGGCTCCGGGGCTCGACGAGTCCGGTGGCGACCACATGGAAAGCCGTCCTACCGGCGAGATCACATATGCGCAGTGTGGCGATTGTTTCCTGGAAATTCCTTGGAAGCTTGTGGCACCCCCGCGTCGCGCCGCTTACCCGGACGGCGCGACACGGGGCACCGGCGGGCTCCGCGACCACCGGGCAGGCGAGTACCCGGCAGCCGCCATGTCGTCGTTGGTCGACGACGTGGCCCACCAGAGGTGTTGGGGCTGTTGAAGACCCAGGCACAGCTTGCACCAAAAGAATGAGAAATTCCTTGGAACGTAAGACCGCGCCTTCGGCCGGGAGCATGTCCCGACGACGTCGGCGCGCCGGTCCATGTGGTCGACGCCGGGTGGGAGCGTGGCCGTCACTTCAATTCCACAGCCATGCCGATTTCGATCGCACCGACACCCGATCCGGTGACTGTCGCCCTGACAAGGGATTGTCCACTCCACCGGATGCCCTGTTTGCTAAATTGGCCCGGAGACATGCTGGCACCATCGGCAAGGGACAAATCAGGTGATACGACCAGCGGCTGACCAGCCGGCACCGGGCCTGTGGGACTCCGCGCATCCGGTCATCCAGGTATTGCGCGCGCGCCGGAAGACGGGCAGCAGACCGGGTGAGCGGAACGACGGGTTCAAGGTCGGCCTCGCGGTCGAAGGCGGTGGACTGCGCGGTGTGGTATCGGCCGGGATGCTGACCGCGCTGGAGGACCTGGGTTACGCGGATGCGTTCGATGATGTCTACGCCTGCTCTTCCGGCGCCGTGAACGGTGCCTATTTCATGAACCGACGCACCTGGTTTCCGCTGACGATCTATTTCGACGACATGACCACTGGCCAGTTCCTGGACTTCCGCCGGGTCCTGCGCGGCCAGGGCCCGATGGATCTGGACTTCGTCTTCGACGAGGTCCTGGTCGACCGCAAGCCGCTCGACTATGCCGCGATCCTCAAGTCGGCCCAGCGCCTGCACATCATGGTCACCGACGTCGACGATCTCGACACTCTCGACGTCAGCGACTTCGGGTCGCCCGAAGACCTGCGCTCGGCACTCCGGGCCAGCGCCTGGTTGCCGTTGGCGATCCGAGGCACCACACAGTTCCGCGGCCACCGCGCGATCGACGGCGGCGTGCTGCGGTTCCACCCGTTCCGGGCCGCGGTCGCGGACGGCTGCACGCACGTCCTGTCGCTGAGCACCAGGCCGATCGCGCCACCACGAACGCGGATCTCCCTGACCAACCGAATCGTCGCCACCTATCTCGAACGCGTTCGGCCGGGGCTCGGCAAAGGATTCCTCGCCGGCGTCCGGGAATACGTGTTCCAGGACAAGCCGTACCTGACGCGGAGCCGAATCCACCCGGACGAGAAGGCGGCAGTGCTTGACCTCGCACCGCTGCCCGGATCGCCGGAAGTGGTGCGGCACGAGACGGACCGGGGACGCCTGGGTGAGGGCGCACGCTCCGGTTATCGGGTGGTGCATGTCGCGCTGGAAGGCACCGATGCGGTGATCGTGTCCCGGTTGGCCGTCTACCGCGAGGACGGGGACGACTGACCGAGGTTGTGATGGGGGAATCGGTACTGTGACCACAAGTGTGCCCAGCGGCGTGCCCGACGCCGACACGCTGCGGCAAGTTTTCCGGCAGTTCATGGCGCTGGACGGTGGCTCGGACGACGATCAACGCCTGCGTCGGATCAGTGAGCTCTGCCCCGGCGTCGGCGACTGGCGGAGACTGCTGTCCTCGATTCCACTGGACAAGCTGTCCTTCCAACTCGACGTCGGTGTCCAGCGCGACCAGGTGATCGACGCACTCTCCGGCTGGTGCCAGAAGTTCTACGAAAGCGGATCAACGAACCGTGGTGGACTCACGTCCGAAACGCACGGCTATCTGTCGGTCCTCCTGATCACTCTGATCACGATGGCGGGCGGGTCCGTGGCCGGCAGCCACGAGTGCGAACACCAGTGCACGGCGCTGGTCGAGATTCCCGATGTCCAGAAAGCAGTGTTGGCGCTGTACGCACCAACCATCGCGGAGTGCCCACCTGGTTCGCAATACGCTGAAGAATGGGATCGCGTTCGGGAAACGAAACTAGAGTTCCACAAGCACGGCTCGACCTCCATCATCCTCAGCGGACTGGCCAGGGCATCGCACGGCAGGCGTACGAAGTTCGCGCTGAAGTGCGTGTTGTTCCCGTGCTCCAGCGTGCCGGTGATCGCCAACCGGACGCGCACCTATGCCGACGACCACAATTCACTGGACAACGACGGCAGGCCTGTCGAGCACATGGTCCACGTCTGGGCCAGCACCAATCACTGGATCGTGATGGACTTCGCCAACGGCGTGACGTTGGCGGAGGAGATCGAGCGTCTACAGCACGAGCCGGTCACCGCGTCCGGGTCCCGCCACCGCGAGCCGGCACCGGCGGGCAATGTCCGACTCGATCTCATCCGCATGCTGGGGCTGGCTCTGCTGACCGCGCTCGGCGAGCTGAGCGCACGTGGCAAACACCACGAGGATCTGTCGCCGACCAACATCATTGTGCGCCGTCGCGACCACGCCGAGGGTGGGCCGGGCTACGATCTCACCTTCATCGACCTGGGCCGCAACTATCTGCACACCGGCGTGGTCGGCGGTCAGGACAGTTACTCGCAGCTGGAGTACGTCGCGCCGGAGGTACAGGACAACGTCGACGAGGCGAGCCGGGCCGACGTCTACTCGCTGGGCCGCATTCTGGTCACACTCGGCAACGTCGGCGGAAACCGTGACGGCACGATTCCGGACAAGTTCTACGGCCAGGCTCCGCTGATCGCGCGGCTGATCGAGGATCTGATCGACGAACGGCCTGACCGGCGCCTGTTGGTGTTCGCGGCCGCGTGGGCCGCGGACAACGTCTATCTTGCGCTGCGCGAGATCCTGGAACAGGAACTCGACGCGACCCAGGCCGAACTGACCAATGACGTCGAACTGCGGAACACGGCGATCCCGTCGGACCGGGAGTCCGCGCGCTCGATCCTCGCGGTGATACCGCCGTCCCGTGAATCCAGTAAACGCAGACGAATCTACCGGTTACGCAAGGCTCAGGGCATCCTGACGGATCCACGCCGTTCGATGTACGCGCGTTGGCTGTTGTCGTTCTCGGTGTTGTCGTCCTTTGTTTATGTGGTCACCAGCGTGACGTGCGTCTACTGGTTTTTTCGGGATATTGGGGTGGGAGTCACGGATCCGGCGGGTGACATCTTTCTCAAGCTCGTCCATGCGAACCCCGATTCCATTCCGTTCATCGACAATCTGCGGCTGGCCGACTACCACATCGGCCAGGTATCGCACAATCTGCCCGCCCGTATCATCGGGCTCAGCTTCTCGCTGGCCGGTGTTCGCTACTATCAGAACATTCTCAGCGGCCTCACCACCCGCGTCGCCAAGTCGCCGACCATGTCGGGCAAGGCACTGCGGATCAGCACGGAGATCTCCATCCGGGTCGTGGCCTTCTGGCCGCTGTGGCTGATCCTTGCGGTGAACCTCGTTGAGGTGCGCTGGTGGCCGTTGGGCTGTGCGATCGGCTACACATGGATCATCCTGTCCAACGTCCTGACCGCGCGTTACGCCACGAAACAACTGGCGATCGCGCGGGCGCGCGGCCTGAGCACCGTTCCACCGGAGCACCAGAAGATCAGCGGGTTGGAGAGTTTCCGGGAATGGGGACCGACGATCTCGCTGTACTCGCTCGTCGTGTGGGTGTTCGGCATCCTGATCTACGAGAACGTCCTCAAGGACGTCTTCGTGTACGCGAGTGTCGTGGCGGTGGTCAACGTCGGCCTGTTCTATGTGATCAAGACCGGCATGAACGCCTCGGACATTCGTGCCGGTCTGAACCGCTGCTTCCTGGCCTCGGAACGCCTGCGCTACGAAGCCGAGTCGGCCGCCCATCGGAGCACGCCGGCGGTCGTCCCGGCGTCGCCCGCCGTCGGAGTGTGAGGATCTCGCGTATTCCCCCGCGCACCGTCCTGTCCACTCCGGACACACTACCGCCGGCCCGCGCCCCCGGCCTGCGACTCGAGCAGGATCACCGCCTCGTCCGGCCCGATCGGGCCGGGCGTCGTTCGACCGGTGGTGGAGAAGCGCACCTGCCAGGCGCCGGGCAGGTCGAGCGTGGCCGGTGTGGTGCCGAGATTGGCCGCGACGACCGCGTTTCCGCGCCGGTAAGCGGTGATCCCGGCCGGTGCCGCCAGCCAGGTCGGGGCCGGACCGCGTAGGTCGGGCAGTTCCTGACGGGCATGCAGCAGGCGCCGGTGCGCGTGCAGCAGCGAGTCGGGGTCGGCCCGCTGGACGTCGACCGTGTCCTCGGGGGTCCGGCCGCCGAATGGCAGCCATGCCTGTTCGGCCGTGGTGAACCCGAGGCCAGGACCGGGCCGCCACGGCATCGGGGTGCGGGAGGTGTCCCGGTTGTGCTCGTGGTTGCCGCCCCGCGCGGCCAGCGGGTCCTGCGCCTGATCAGCAGGGACGTCGCCGTTGACCAGGCCGAGTTCGTCACCCTGGTAGAGGAACAGCGTGCCGGGCAGGCCGGCGGCCAGTGTGGTCAGCGCCAGCGCGCGGCAGGCACCGTACCGGGACGCGGCTCGGGCCCAGTCGTGGCTGCTCTGGGTGAAGGACAGGTCGGTGCTCGCGGACACCGCGCCCCGCAACAGGTCCGCTTCGGCTCCGTCATCCACTTCGGACTGGACTAGGCCGAAGTAGAAGTACGAGTGCAGTCCCTGCCGGTCGCCCAGATAGCCGGCCAGGACCGCCGGGTCGAGGATGTGCGTCTCCCCGACCAGGAATCCGTCGTGGTCGTCGGCGAGCATCCGCCACCGGCGGTGGATGTCCCGCAGCGCGGGCTGTCCGATGTCGTGCCGGTGGTCGTAGCGGTACCAGTCGGCCACCGCGCCCCCGATCACCCGCACCTCGTCGGCCGGCAGGAGCGGATTGTCCGGCAGGTCGGGGTGTTTGGCCAGGTAGTGCGCTGTGTCGACGCGGAAGCCGGCCAGTCCACGCGCCAGCCAGAACCGCATGATCGACTCGACCTCGTCGGCGACCTTCGGGTTGCTCCAGTTCAGGTCCGGCTGTTCCGGGGTGAACAGGTGCGCGTACCACTCGTCGGTGCCGGGGTCGTAGGTCCAGGCCGGGCCCCCGAAGGTGGCGACCCAGTTGTTCGGCGGACTCCCGTCGGACCCGCCCGGCCGCCACAGGTAGTAGTCCCGGTACGGGTTGTCCTTGCTCTGCCGGGACATCCGGAACCACGGATGCTCGGTCGACGTGTGGTTGACGACGAGATCACTGATCACCCTGATCCCGCGCGCGTGCGCCTCGGCGAGGAGCGTGTCCACGTCGGCCAGCGTGCCGAACCGGGGATCGACGTCCTGGTAGTCGGCGATGTCATAACCGTGGTCGTGCATGGGCGAGACGTAGAACGGCGTCACCCACAGCACGTCGATCCCGAGCCACTGTAAGTAGTCCAGTTCGCCGATCAGGCCGGGCAGGTCACCCCACCCGTCGCCGTTCCCGTCGCGGAACGAAGGCAGGTACACCTCGTAGCCGACCGCGTTGCGCCACCAGTTCATGCCTTCTCCCTCGGTCGTCGGGTCGTCGTCTGCTGCCATGCCTTCAGCACGACCAGGGCGCCGACCAGCGTGATCGTGACGGCGTTGGTCGCGGCGATCGCGAGATCGCGGGTCCAGGCCCCGTAGACCAGCCACCCGGTGACCCCGGTGCCGAACAGCACCAGCCAGCCCCAGGACAGGTCACGGGCGCTGCCGGTCCGCACGGTCCTGATCACCTGGGGCAGGAAGCTCAACGTGGTCAGCGCGCCGGCGAGCAGGCCGAGCGCGGTCATCGTTGTCACCGAACCATCCCCTGTTTGTGCAGTAACTGTACAAAGCTACGATAGGTGCATGGTGGCGGTCGCACAAGAACCGGCGTTGAGTCAGCTGGTGCGCAACCTGCACCTGCTCGGCGGCTCCGCCAGCCGGGCGGAGCTCACCGAGCTGCTCGGGTGCCGGCGCAGTGTCATGGGCTATCTGCTCGGTGAACTGACCGACCGGGGCCTGATCGCCATCGACAGGACCGGCGGCCAGGCCGCGACCACCGACGGCGGCCGGCCCTCACACCGGGTGCTCGTCGCCGATACCGCGCCGACCGTGGTCGCCGCCCAACTCTCGGCCGACACGGTCACGGCTGCACGGGTCGGGCTCGGCGGCCACATGTCCGGCCGGGTGGAGCGCACGCTGCCCGGTGGCGCCGTGACCGACACGGTCGACACGTTGTGCGAGCTGATCAACGAGGTCGCCGGCGGCGTGCCGAACCTGCTCGGCATCGGCGTCGCGGTGCCCTCCCCGGTCCGCCGGTCCGACGGGTACGCCCCGGCCGCGCTGCACCTCGGCTGGCCCGCCGTGCCGCTCGGGGATCTGATGCGGGAGCGGCTGTCCGAGCACACGGTGTCGCTGGGCAACGACGCCAACCTGGCCGCGCTGGCCGAGTACCGGCACGGCGCCGGACGGGGCGCGGCCCAGCTGGTCTACCTGGCCACCGCACACGTCGGCCTCGGTGGTGCCGTGGTCAGCGAGGGCAGGCTGTTCCTCGGCGCGCGCGGTTACGCGATCGAACCAGGGCACATCACCGTCGACGTGGCCGGGCAGCCGTGCCCGTGCGGTTCCACCGGCTGCCTGGAGATCGAGGTCGACCACCGTGGACTGCTGCGGGCCGCCGGCCGGTCCGGCGTCGCACTGGAGGCCATCACGTCGGTCGTCGCGGAATTGATGGCCGCGGCCGCGGCCGGTGAGCCGACGGCCGTGGCCGCGGTGGAGCAGGTCGGCCGGCATCTGGGCACCGGGCTGGCCACCCTGGTGAACATCACCGACGCCGACCGCATCGTGCTCGGCGGCACGCTCGGCGGTCTCTACCGGCTGCGCCCGGACATCGTGGCCGACCAGGTGGGCACCCGGTCGTTCCTGGTCGGGGCCGGCGCGATCCCGATCATGCCCGGCGAACTGCCGGACGGTGAACTGCTCGGTGCCGCCGAACTGGCGCTGCAACCACTGCTGGACAACCCCAAACAGGTGCTCACCACCCGCTGAGCGGTCGAATTTCCTCCGGTGCTGTCGAATGGCGGCCAACCCGTTCGTTGCCAAGGTGAGAGCCTGATCCTGCGAAGGAGTCCGCCATGAAGCAGTACCTGCTCGCCGTCCAGGACGACGAGAGCGCGCCGCCGCCGTCCGACGAGGAAATGCGGGCGCAGTTGGCCAGGACGGGCGAGGTCACCGCCGAGATGCAGGCCGCCGGGTCGTGGGTGTTCGTCGGCGGCCTGCTGCCCTCGCACGCCACCACGGTCGTCCGCCCCGGCGACGGCACGATCACCATGACCGACGGCCCGTTCGCCGAGACGAAGGAGCAGCTCGGCGGATTCTGGGTGATCCAGTGCGACGACCTGGACCAGGCGCTGTCCTGGGCCGAGAAATGCGCGCTGGCCTGCGGGAACCCGATCGAGGTGCGCCCGTTCAACATCATTCCGGCGGAATGAGCACCGATGGATCTGGACAGCGTCTACCGGGCGGAGTACGGCCGGTGCGTGGCCACGCTGACACGCCTGCTCGGTGACATCGGGCTGGCCGAGGAGGCGGTCCAGGATGCGTTCGCGGTGGCCATCGGGAAATGGGCCGAGGCACCGCCGCCCAATCCCGGCGCGTGGATCGTGACCACCGCCCGCAACCGGGCGATCGACCAGCTGCGCCGGGAGTCCACCCGCGAGACCCGCCACGAGCAGGCGCTGCTGCTGCACCAACCCGACGAACCGGAGGACGTGGGACCGGTGCGCGACGACCAGCTCCGCATGATCTTCACCTGCTGCCACCCCGCACTGTCGCCGCTCGCGCGGACCGCCCTCACCCTGCGCCTGCTCGGCGGGCTGGAGGTGGCCGAGATCGCGCGGGCCTACCTGGTGCCGGAGGCGACCGTCTTCCAGCGGATCGTCCGCGCGAAGAAGAAGATCCGCGACGCCGGCATCCCCTACCGGGTGCCCGCCGCCGCCGAGCTCCCCGATCGGCTGACCTCGGTGCTCACCGTGCTCTACCTGGTCTTCAACGAGGGATACACGTCGACGTCGGGGGAGCTGCTGCGGCCGGATCTGTGTCTGGAGGCCGTCCGCCTGGCCAGGGCGCTCGCCGACCTGATGCCCGACGAGCCGGAGGTGATCGGGCTGCTGGCGCTGCTCCTGCTCACCGAGGCCCGGCGGCCGGCTCGGGTGGGGCCTTCGGGTGAGCTGGTGGTGCTCGCGGAACAGGACCGGTCGTTGTGGAGCCAGGAGCTGATCGCCGAGGGGCACGAGCTGGTGCGCCGGTGCCTGCGGCGGGCCCAACCGGGGCCGTACCAGTTGCAGGCCGCGATCAACGCCGTGCACACGGACGGTCCGGCCACCGACTGGACGCAGGTGCTGGCCCTCTACGACCAGCTCCTGCACCACACCCCGACGCCGATCGTCGCCCTCAACCGCGCGGTCGCCGTCGCCGAGGTGCACGGTCCGGCGCCGGCGCTGGCCACCATCGACGAGCTGGACCTGCCGGGTTACCACCTGCTGCCCGCCACCCGCGCCGACCTGCTCGCCCGCCTGGGTCGCTGGGCGGACGCCGTCGCCGCCTACGACCAGGCGATCGCCCTGGCCACGAACGACACGGAACGCACCTTCCTGGAAGCACGGCGGGCCCGCCTCGCTCCGGACGGGTGACCGCAACCGTGTGGCGCTCGTCTCATCCGGTGTCGCGCTGTAAGAAGGGCCGTCGCCGAGCCAGTACGGCGTCCTGGCCGCCCGCCGCGCACTGCGACCCGCAGCCCACGTGCTCACCACGGACGGCACCCCGGCCGGCCGCATGCGCACCGCGGTGCTCACCTGCCTGGCCATGACGTGGCTCAACCCGCACGTGTACCTGGACACCGTGCTGCTGCTCGGCTCCGTCGCCGCCGATCGTGGCTCACTGCGCTGGGTGTTCGGTCTCGGCGCGATGCTGGCCAGTCTGATGTGGTTCACCGGTCTCGGTTACGGCGCCCAACTGTGCAGCGGAATCCTGTCCCGCCCCGCAGCCTGGCGAGTACTGGACTGCCTGGTGGCGGTCACCATGCTCGCGGTGGGCGCCATGCTGCTGGCCCGCACCCTGTGATCCGCGCGAGTGTTTCAGACAGTGCGTAGGCGGCTGCGCAGCGCCGGAGCCCGGTGATCGGCGAACCTGTCGTAGATCTCCAGAGCTTCCAGCCAGCACGCTTCGGCGCCTCGCGTGTCACCGGCCTGTCGCAGGGAGAATCCCAGGGTGTCCAACGCGGCCGCGACATCGGGCAGGTAGACGTATTCGCGGGGAATGTCGAGTGCGCCCTCGCACACCTCGATCGCTTTGTCGTGATCACCGAGTGCCTGCCACACCTGGGCCAACTGGTTGCGGGTGAAGACCTCTCCCTCACGATCCCCGGCCTGCCAACGCAGCCGCAGACTGCGTTCGGCATGCGTGAGGGCTTGATCATGGTGACCCAACCCGGTCAGGGCAGCGCTGATGTTGCAGAGCACGAAGGCCTCTTGCCGCCCGCCGTCGGTTCCCTGACTCAGCGATTGAGCCGGCCGCAGATAGTCCAACGCCTCACGGTAGCGCTGCCGCCGCAGACTGCCCGTGCCCAGATCGTTGCGCGCATACGCTTCCAGGTACCGATCACCCAAATCTTGCGCCAGGACCAGTGCGCGGTGCAGGTCACCGACGGCGTCCTCCCAGTCGCCCACCTGGAGGCACGCCCAGCCTGTGCGGTTGAGAAACCACGCCTGGCTGGCCCGGTCATCGCTGAGTCGCGCGGCCGCGATCCCCAGCGCGCACACCTCGAACAGGTCGTCCCAGTACGCCTGGTGATAGAGACAAGTCTCGATGGCATGGACGAGAAGGATCACCCGATCGGTCAGGTTCTGTTGGGCGGCATGACGAATCGCAGCAACCACGTTGGCCCGCTCGTCGGCCAACCAGGTGATCGCCTCCGCGCGGGCGGTCATGACGACCGGCGGGCTGTACCGGTCGCGCAACCGGTGCATGTAGGCGGGATAGGCAACCCGGTCCGCGACGGCGGCTGTGGAGGCGTACCAGTCCAGCAGTGCGTGCAGGGCCCGGTCACGGTCCTCGGCAGGATCGTCGTGCTCGGCGCGGTCAACGGCATAGGCACGCAGCAGGTCGTGCAATCGGTACCGGTCCCGCGCGGACACGTCGATCAGGTGCACCTCGGCGAGCTCATCGAGTAGCCGGCGGGCCGCGGACAGGGTCAACCCGGCGGCAGCCGCGGCGGCGTGCGGGCTCAGCTCAGGCCCTGGATGCAGACCCAGCCGGCGGAACAACCTGGCCTGCTCGGCGGTAAGCAGCTGATAGGACCAACCGAACACCGTCCGCACCCCGGTGGCCGCATCCCAGGATCTGCTCAGCACGTCCAGCCGCGCGCGGTCGTCGACCATGTCGCCCACCATGTCGGCGATGCGCAGCCGAGGCCGGGTGGCGATATGGCTACCGGCGATCCGCAATGCCAACGGCAGCCGGTCGCACAGTTGGGCCAACGTGTGCACCGCGTCCACTTCCTCGCCCACCAGGGTCCGACCGATCGCGCCACCGACCAGTTCCACCGCCTCAGGTGTGGGCATGGGGGACAAGGTCACCCGGATCGCCCCTTCACCGATCACCAGCCCTGTCAGGCTGTCCCGGCTGGTAACAACCACCACACAGCCCGCAGTGCCCGGCAGCAGTGACCGGACCTGGTCAGCGGAAGCGGCGTTGTCCAGCACGATCAACATCCGTCGGCCCGCCAGGAACGACCGGTACAGCCCAGCCCGGGCCTCCACCCCGATCGGGATTCGTTCCGGCTGCACGTTCATGGCCCGCAGGAAGCCGTCCAGCACCTCACCCGGCCCGGCCGGATCACCGGGCCCGTAACCGCGGAGATTGGCGTGCAACGTGCCATCGGGGAAGCGGTCCTGCACCTGGTGCGCCCAATACACCGCCAACGCGGTCTTACCCACTCCTGGCAAGCCATCCACCGCGGAGATCACCACGGCCCCTGCGGCGTGGGCGGTGGACAGTAACGCGTCCAGGGCGGCCAACTGTTCAGCACGGCCGACGAAGTCGCGCACCGCCAGTGGCAACTGCCGCGGCACCGGCAGCACACCACCCACGATCGTCAGCCGGTGCACGACGCCGGCCTGCACGACCGTGCCCGTCACGGCACCGGCTACTTCGTTCCGGGCACCCGATTCGTCAGACACGACGCCAGTCTCTCGGCCTCCACCGCCGATCACGACGAACCCAACTCCATCCCACCCCATCGGCCCAACACGGTGCACTCCCCGGCGCGACCTCTCCCGGGCGGCGCGCCAGCAACGGGAGCCTTTACTGCTCATCGGGCAGACCCAGGCAGCCAATTCCGCGATCGTGACGGACCTCCAGCGCACGATGAAGCAGCGCTTGCCCAGGGTCGTACTGGTGGGCACCCCGAATGGCGGTTCCAGCGCAACTGACAATTCCCGGACAGTTCTCCGCCGTCGCGTCATGGCCCACACGGCGGCACGTCCCGCGCTCTGACAGCAACAATCGCGCCCGGAGGACGGCCATGACCTACCCAGCTCCCCAGTACCCCACCGCGCAGACGCCCCCTCCCCTGCCACCCGCGAAACGCAAGCACCGCAGGTGGCCGTGGGTGCTCGGCGGCATCATCCTGCTCATCGTGATCGTCGCGATCGCCAGCCAGGGTGGCGGGAAGACCACCACTGCCACACCTGCCGCGGGCGCTGATCCGTCAGCGGCCCAGATCCCTGCGGCACAACCGACCCCGGCCGCACCCGCCACGCCCGCGCCGCCTCCGCCGTCGAAGTACCACGGGACCGGTGACGACGTCGTCACCATCCACCGGCCCGACGGTCCGAAGATCGTCAAGTTCGCCTGCCTGCACTGCACCGGCAACACCGTTGTGCAGACCGATGGTGCGGAAAGCCTGCTGGTCAACACCATCGGCGCCTACAGCGGGCAGCAGTGGGCCGATGTCGAGGACGGCTCCACCACCAGCCGCATCACGATCACCGCGACCGGATCCTGGACGTTGGAGGTCGGTGGCATGGACCTGGCCCGCACGGTGACCGGTCGGGTCTCGGGCAAGGGCGACGACGTGATCCGCCTCAACGTCCCCACCACCAAGGCCGCCATCACCAACAAGAACGGCAGCAGCAACTTCGTCGTCCAGGACGTGTCCGAATCGGCCACGGAGAACCTGGACGTCAACACCATCGGTGGCTACCACGGCACGGTCCCGATCAACGGGCCCGCGCTGATCCAGATCACCTCGGACGGCGAATGGACCCTCGACCCGTCGTGACGCGGCGGCCACGATCTGACCTCCCATGCTCCGACCGGCATCGCGTCTCGGAGCTGGGAGGCCCTCGGGCCGCGTTCGGTCGGGCGTCGTCGACCGATAACCTCCATCGTGCGAATCCGCGTTCTCACCCTCAACGTCCAGGGCGGCGACACCGATCCAGCCCGTGCCGCGCTGATCAGCGACGGCATCCGCCGCCTCGACCCGGACCTTGTCGCTCTCCAGGAGGTTCCCCGCGATCCGGGGCCGTACCTCGACGGAACGGGCCTGCATGTCACCCATCAGTCCGACGTCCTGGCCCATCAGGTGCCGTTCGAGGACCGCTACGGCGGCGCCGCCGTAGCTACCCGCGGGCCGCATCGAGTCCTGGAGGTGCTCGACCAGCGCGGCGCGGACGCACCCGACGTGCCGTGGTGCACGCTGGCCGCCGAAGTCGACATCCCCGATCTGGGGCGGTTGCTGTTCATCGCCACCACACTGTCGTGGCGACTGGACGCCGAGGCCGCCCGGGAACGCCAGGCCATCGCGCTCACCGATCTGGACGCCCGGCACCGGGGTCCGCTGCCCACCGTCCTGGCAGGCGATTTCAACGCCACCCCGGACGCGGCCAGTATCCGCTACCTGACCGGGCTGCAGTCACTGCACGGCCGCAGCACGCGCTATCACGACGCCTGGGCCGCTGCCCATGCCCGCTCGGCCGCACCCGGCCACACCTGGACGACCGACAACCCCAGCGCGGCCGAGGAGATCGCCGCGATCGTGCGCCAGCCCGACCACCACCGCCGCCTCGACTACGTCTTCGTCGGTTCGTGGCACGCCCATCCGCACGGCCGGGCCGAGGTTCGCGCGGCCGATCTCGCGTTCGACCACGACACCGCTGGCACCTGGCCCAGCGACCACTACGGTCTCGTTGTCGACCTCGACGTCGCCGCCGACCGCGACTAGACGACCGACGCGGAGTCAGCTTCGCGGGCGACCGATTCCTTTGCGCGGGCAGCCTGGTCAACATGGGCATGAACAATCAACCGTTCCTCGACCCCTACCTGACCGGCCGTCCCGGCGAGGCCGCGCGGCAGACCGCCGCGCGGATCATCTCCGGACCGCATCTGTCGATCCTGTCGACCACCAACCCGGACGGCTCACCGCAGGCGTCGGTGATCTTCGTCCGGCCCGATGGTGACGACCTGCTGTTCAGCACGATCACCGGCCGCCGCAAGACGCTGAACATGCGGCGGGATCCCCGGGTGAGCCTGCTGGTCCACGGCCTGCCCGGCGGGGAAGCAGGCACGTACGCGGCCATCTCGGGCGACGTGACGATCACCGCCGACCCGGATGGCGCCTTCCACCAGGATATGTACGGCCTGTACATGGGCGGTGCCACGCCGCCGGCCGAACCGGGCGCCGAGCGCCTGATCGTCCGGCTACGACCGAGGCACAGCTACGCCCCGCCCCTGTACGTCGCCAGCTGATCTCGCCGGCGTCCCCCGGCCGGCCACCAGCGCCAGCCGGTGGGCGACCGGCTGGCTCCTGCGGGTCCGCAGGCACCACGATCGTTCGATCATTTTTTATGTGCGAACGATCAAATTTTTGTTAGGATCGCCGGGTGCGCAGTGCTGACCGCCACCGGCTCATCGTCGAACTGCTCCGGGACGCGCCCCGGGTCGCCGTGGCGGACCTGTCCACGGCGACCGGGGCTTCGGAGATGACCGTGCGCCGCGATCTGGACCTGCTCGCCGCCCACGGTGCGCTGCGTCGGGTGCACGGTGGCGCCGTGCCGACGACACCATCGGGCGTCGAACCGCCGTTCGCCGCCCGAGCCACCGTGGCGGCCGGTGCCAAGCAGGCCATCGCCGCCGCGGCGGCCGAGCTGATCCGGGACGGCGAGACGGTCGTCCTGGACAGCGGTACCACGGCGCTGGAGGTCGCGCGACTGCTGCGCGGCCGCGCGGTCACCGTGCTGCCGCTGTCGATGCATGCGGCCAACGCGCTGGTGGACGCGCCACAGGTTCGGCTGCTGCTGCCGGGCGGCGAGCCGCGGCCCGGCGAACTTGCCATGGTCGGACCGCTGGCACTGGCGTCGCTGCGAGCACTCCGGTTCGACATCGCCGTGCTCAGCCCGTGTGCATTCGACCTCGACGCCGGGCTGACGGCCTTCGACCTGGACGACGCGCAGATCAAGCAACAGGCGCTCGCGGTGTCCGGCCGCTCGATCGTCCTTGCCGACGGCTCCAAATGGGACCGCACCGCTCTCGCCCACGTCTGCCCGGCCGACCGACCCGACATCGTCGTCACGGACCCGTCCGCACCCGAGGACCAGCGCACCACACTGGCGGAGCGTGGCGTGCACGTGCAGGTGGCCGGCAACACGACACCCCAGGAGCACCAGTCCCGATGACCGTCCCTCCGCCGCCCCGCGCTGCCCGGCTCGCAACCTGGGTCTTCTTCGCCCTCAACGGTTTCGGCGTCGGCATCTGGCTGGTGCACATCCCGAACGTCGAGCGGGAGACCGGCATCTCGCACGCCACGTTGGGCGTGCTGCTGCTGGTGCTGGGCGGTGCCGCCTTCGTCGGGATGCAGGTGGGCGGCCCACTGGTCGACCGAGTCGGCCCGCGCAGGCCGCTGCCGGCGGCCGGCGTGCTGATGAGCCTCGCGCTGATCGGTCCGGGTTTCGCCCGATCATGGTGGACGCTGGGCCTCACACTGATCGTGTTCGGCTTCGGCAACGGCGCGATCGACGTGTCCATGAACGCCCACGCGGTGATGGTCGAACGCGCCTATCGGCGGCCGATCATGGCGTCGTTCCACGCGATGTGGTCGATCGGTGGCGCTGTCGCCGCGCTGGTCGGCGCCGTCGTCCTCAGCGCCGGGGTGCCCACCGGGGTGTCGCTGAGCTGCTGCGGCGCGTTCGGGGCGATCGCCGCCCTGGTCACCGCCCGATTCCTGGTCGAAGGCGACACCACCGATGCGCCTGTCCACACCGACGCCGGCGAGCGGCGCCCGGCCCCGATGCGGCTGGTCTGGCTGCTCGGTGGCCTCGCCTTCGCGCTGCTGCTGTCCGAGGGTGTCGCCAACGACTGGTCCGCCCTGGAACTCAAGGACGTCCTCGGCGCTTCCGCGAGCACGGCGGCGTTCGGGTACGGCGCGTTCGCCACGGCGATGACCGTGGGCCGGTTCCTGACCGACCGAGTGGCGGCGCTGCTCGGCCCCGTCGCGATCGTGCGGTACGGCGCCGGACTCGCCGCGATCGGTCTCGCGACCGCCTCGCTCTCGCCGTCGGTACCGGTCGCGCTGGTCGGCTGGGCGGTGTTCGGCCTCGGCCTGTCCGGCGGTGTGCCGCAACTGTTCACCGCGGCCGGGAACCTGGACGCCAGAGCGTCCGGTGCGCTGCTGGCGCGGGTGGTCGGCCTCGGGTACATCGGCCTGCTGTCCGGTCCGGCCGTGATCGGCGGCCTGACCCGATGGGTCCCGCTCAACGTCGCCTTCGCGGTGCCCGTGGTGCTCTGCGCACTGGCCGTGATCTTCGCGCCGGCGCTGGCGGACCACCGGAGTCCGGTGTGGACAAAGCGGTCCTCGTCTCGGCGACGAAAAATCTCCGTTCGAGGCTGACACGTGCTGGTCCCACTGACCACATAGCCCCCGCCGCGCGGCAGGTGTCGCCGCGCGGCTCAGGCCGGCCGGGCGGCCGCGCGCAGCAGTTCCAGCGGATGCCAGGCGCGGCGGCCCGTGCCGTGGGCGATCTGCTGCCGGCAGGACACGCCGGTGGCGACCACGACGACATCCTCACCCGCGCCCCGCACCGCAGGGAACAACCGGTCCTCGCCGATCGACATCGACACCTCGTAGTGCTCGGCCTCGAACCCGAACGAGCCGGCCATGCCGCAGCACCCGGCGTCCAACTCCTGCACCCGCGCCCCTGGAATCCGCCGCAGCAGCGCCACCGTGGCGGCCGTGCCGGTCACCGCCTTCTGGTGGCAGTGACCGTGGAACAGCAACGTCCGGCCGGCCGGCCAGGCGTCGGGGTCCAGCCGCAGTTCGCCGGCGTCGATGGCCTCGCCGAGCAGTTCCTCGGCCTGCCGGACCCGTTCGGCCACACCGGCCGCCGCCGGGACGTCGGACAGCAGCATCCGGTATTCGTCGCGCACCATCATCAGGCAGGACGGCTCGCAGCCGACCACGGGCGCATCCGTCGCCGCCAAGTCGGCCACCAATGCCCGAGCCGTGGACTTCGCGTCGTCCACCAGGCCTTTCGACATGCTCGCCCGGCCGCAGCAGTGATCCGCCGCCAGCCGCACGCGCCAGCCGGCCATCTCCAGCAGTTCGATCGCCGCCCGGCCGACGGCCGGCTCGGTGAACGTGGTGAACGAGTCGGCGAGGTACACCAACTCCTTCCCGCCGACCGTCGCCGGGGGCCGGCCGCGGAACCACCGCAGCAGGTTGGCACGGACGAACGTGGGCAGCGGTCGCCGGCCGGCGATGCCCAGCGACCGCCGCAGCAACGGAATTCGACTGAGCACATTGGACAGCGGGGCGGTTGCCGAGCCGAGCCGGTTGAGCGACCTGATCGAGCCGAACACCCGCGACCGCAGTGGCACGCCGTGCAGGTCGTTGTGGTGCGACAGGGCCTCGATCTTCAGCGCCGCGACGTCGACGCCCAGCGGGCACTCGCTCGTGCATGCCTTGCACAGCAGGCACAGGTCCAGGATCTCGTGCAGCCGACCATCGGCCAGCGCCCGTTTCGGGTCGGGTTGGGACAGCGCGTGGACCAGCGCGTTGGCCCGGCCGCGGGTGGAGTCCTCCTCGCGGCCGGTGGCTATGTAGGACGGGCACATCACGCCACTGCCCTGCTTGCGGCACTGGCCGATGTTCATGCACCGGTCGGCCGCGCCCCGCATGCCGCCGAGCACCTCGAAGTCCAGCCTGGTGCGCAGCGGCCCCGGTTCGGGCAGCGCCGGATCGCGCAGGTTCTCGGTCATGGCGGGCGAGTCCACGATCTTGCCCGGATTCAGGCGGTTGTCCGGGTCGAAGACGTGCTTGACGCGCCGCATCGCCTCGTACAGGTCGTCGCCGAAGATCTCCCGGTTGAACTCGCTGCGCGCCAACCCGTCACCGTGTTCGCTGGAGTTCGCGCCGCCGTACTCGGCGACCAGCGCCTTCACCTGCTCGGCGACGACCCGCATGGTGTGCACCTGCGCCGGATCGGTCAGGTCGACGAAGGGGCGGATGTGCAGGCAACCGACCGAACAGTGGCCGTAGAAGCCGGCGGTCAGGCCGTGCTGGTCCAGGATCTCGCGGAACCGAGTGGTGTACTCGGCCAGGTGGGCAGGCGGCACCGCCGTGTCCTCAACGAAGGCCAGCGGCCTGCGGGTACCGACGCTGGCCGCCATCAGCAGGCCGAGGCCGGACTTGCGGACCTTGAGCAGGATCGACTGCTGTTGCGCCGTCACCGCGCGCAGCGTGTGGTAACCGTGCCCGTTGGCCGACCACAGCGCGGTGAGCCGGTCGAGCCGGTCGTCCAGTTCCGCCGGGTCATCGCCGGTGAACGTCACGAACAGCAGCGCGTCCGGGTCGCCCACCAGCGACGACGACAGGGCCGCGTACTCGATCTTCGTACGGGACAGGTCGAGGATCGTGCGGTCCATCAGTTCGACAGCGGACGGGTTGAAGCCCAGCGCGTCCTGGGTGGCCTCGATCGCGGCCACCGTGGAGGTGAAGTGGCCGACCGCGATCACCGTCCTGGCCGGTTTCGGGACGAGGTCGACGACGGCCTTCGTCACGACGACCAGCGTGCCCTCCGCGCCGACCACGAATTTGGCCAGGTCGCGCGGGTTCTGGCCGGCCAGCCGGTCCAGCCGGTACCCGCCGGCCCGCCGCCAGTGGGCCGGGAAGCCCTCGGCGATCGCGGTGGCGTCACCGCGCAGGATCTCGTTCAGGCCACGGTGGATCCGGCCCTCCAGGGTCTGCTGGCGGGCCTTGCGGTCCCATTCCGCCTCGGTGAGCGGCGCGAACCGGGCCGTGCTGCCGTCGGCGAGCACCACGTCGAGTTCCCGGACGTGATCGATGGTCATCCCGTAGCGGATCGAGCCGCTGCCCGCCGAGTTGTTGCCGATCATGCCGCCGATGGTGGCGCGGTTGCTGGTGGACGTGTCCGGGCCGAACATCAGGCCGTGTGCCGCGACGGCGGTGTTCAACTGGTCCTGGACGACGCCCGGTTCGACCACGGCGGTACCGGACTGTTCATCGACCTCGAGGATGCCGTTCAGGTGGCGGGACAGGTCCAGCACGATGCCGGCGCCGGTGGTCTGCCCGGCCAGGCTGGTGCCGGCGCCGCGCGCCACGACCGGCACGCCGTACTCGCCGGCCGTGGTGACGGTGGCCGCGACGTCCTGGGCATGGCGCGGGAACACGACACCGAGCGGCGTGATCGCGTACATGCTGGCGTCGCTGGCGAACAGTTGCCGGGTGTAGTCGTCGAACCGGACCTCGCCGTCGATGCGCTCGCGCAGCCGGGCCGCCAGCTCCGTGTTCATGGTCATCTCCTGTGTCATGCCCGGCCGAGCACCTCCAGCGCGGCGGCAACCCCGTCCGCCCGCAACGGAACCCCGGTGGCGGACAGCGCCAACTGGACACCGCCGAGCGCGCCGATCAGCGTCAGTTCGTTGAGGTGACCGAGGTGACCGATCCGGAACACCCGGGCGGCCAACGGGCCCAGCCCGACCCCGAGCGACATGTCGTAGCGGGTCAGGGCGATGTCCCGGACGGCGTCCGCGGCACAGCCCTCGGCCAGCAGCACGGCGGTGACCGATGCCGAATGAGCACGCTCGTCGGCACACAGCACCTCCAACCCCCAGCCGCGCACAGCCGCCCGGGTCGCCTCGCCGAGCCGGGCGTGCCGGGCGAAGACGGCGGGCAGCCCTTCGGCGTGCAGCAGGTCCAACGCGGCGGCCAGCCCGAACAGCAGGTTGGTCGACGGCGTGTACGGGAACGAACCGGTCGCATTGGCGTCGATCACGGCGCGCCAGTCCCAGTAGGACCGGGGCAGCCGTGCGGTGCGGTTGGCCACCAGCGCTTTCTCGCTGACGGCGTTGAAGCCCAGGCCGGGCGGCAGCATCAGCCCCTTCTGCGACGCGCCCACCGTCACGTCGACACCCCACTCGTCGTGCCGGTAGTCCATCGACGCCAACGAGGACACGGTGTCCACCAACAGCAGCGCCGGATGACCGGCCGCGTCGATCGCCCGCCGGACGCCGGCCACCGGGCTGACGACGCCGGTCGACGTCTCGTTGTGCACCACGCACACGGCCCTGATCTCGTGGGTCGTGTCGTCGGCCAGCATCCGGTGCACGACATCGGGATCGACACCGTGCCGCCAGTCACCGGGCACGAAATCGACCACCAGACCGAGGGTGGCGGCCATCCGCCGCCACAGGGTGGCGAAGTGACCGGTCTCGAACGCCAGCACCCGGTCGCCACCGCCGAGGGTGTTGACCAGCGCCGCCTCCCACGCACCGGTTCCGGATGACGGAAAGATGACCACCGGCCCGTCGGTGCCGAACACGGGCGCCAACCGGGCCAGCACGTCACCGGTGAGTGCCGCGAACTCCGGCCCCCGGTGATCGACGGTCGGTCGGGCCAGTGCCGACAACACCTGGTCAGGGACGTTGGTCGGCCCTGGAATCTGCAGGAAGTGCCTGCCGGTGTGCTGACTCACCACGGACCGACTATAAATGATGTTCGAGCGGTAACCGTCTATAATGGACCGTAACGGCCCGGTGAGGTCGTCGTTGCCGTCCGGGACCGGGCTCGCCGACCTGACACACAGCGCCTGGCCAGTGAGCCCGGACCGGTCGTTTCGACAAGGTGACAGAAAAGCTCACTGGGTTGGCTCGACACCCCACACCAGAACGCCGTTGAGGTACAACGTCACGGTTTGCGTGTCCTGGTACACGAAACTCTCGTCCGAGATGAACGAGTAGCTGTCGGTCGTGTTGAAGTCGGAGAAGGCGACGTGGTGGATCCGCGTCTGGATCTCCCCGCTGCCCTGGCCGGGAGTCACCGATCCGGCAGCGGCGGTGAAACCGATCTCCAGGTAGGTGTTCGCCTTCGTCCGCGGCGTGGGAAGGACGACGAACTTGGACGTGATGTTGCCGCAGTCGACCTGGGCATAGTCACAGTCGAATTCCAGCGGGTCCGTGGGATTCTCGTCGGTCAACCAGTACCGCATCGTCAGCGAGCTCAGCGGCACGGATGTGCTGCCGTTGTTGATGATCTGATACAGCGCGTACAACTGGTTGTCGGGATTGTCGTTGTCATGTGAGCGGTCCTGGACTTTCAGTCCGGAGTCACCCACCGCGGCCGAAATGACATTCGCTTGCGCGATCGGAACGGAACCGAAAACCGATAACGCCACGAGCAGGCCGGCGCTCAACCAGGCCAACCTCAGGACAGTCTTCCTGGTTCCGCGTGGTCCTCGTCGCGACAACATCAATAGGTCAACTCCTTGGGTGGTGGCGGAAAGTTGAACTGTCGCGTGGGGGGACATTAGATAGGAGGCCACCGGGAGTCAATCGTGTTGATCAGCAAGGGGGCAAACCGGGTGGCAACCGGTGTTCGGCGGCCCGAAAGTTACCGTCTTCGAATGGCCGTCTCGGGATTCCGCCGGAGCCGCCGACTGGCCGGTATTCGGATAGGACGACCCGGGAGCCGGGGGCGACATGGACCCGCGATCGACGATCTCACCGGCCAGCGGGACGTGCGGATCCGGGTCACCGACCCGACCGGAGCCGTGCTCTACGACGGGCCGCTCGAGTGACAGCCGGCACACGCCGCCGTTAGTTCACGCCAGCATGCCGGCCCGACCATGCGGCCACCGCCGCCAGCACCAGGTCACCCAGTGTCATCAGGATCCGCGACACCAGCGCGACGGCCGTGGCGCCTGCCGTGCCGATGACCGGGCCGAGCAGCGCCACCAGCAGCACGTCGCGGATACCGGCACCGGCCGGCGCGAACACGACCAGGAACCCGACACACCAGGCGAACGCGAACCCGCCGATCGCGATCAGGATGGTCCGGCCGTCCGGGGCGCCGAGTCGGGCGGCCAGCAGCCAGATCTGCAACCCGTACAGCAGCCACGACACCATCGCCCAACCGAGCGCGACCAGCACCCGACCGCCGGTCAGCGGCCGTTCCAGCGGTGGCCGCCTGGCCAGCCGCAGCAGCCGGTCCAGCAGCGGGTTGAGCAGCCGAGGGTGCAGGAACGCCAGCAGCACCGGCGCGGCGAGGAACGCCCACCAGTAGCCGGTGGCCGCGCCGGCCAGGAACGGCAGGGTGACCAGGGCGGCGATCAGCCCGCCCAGTAGTGACACCAGCATCGTGAGCACCGACGCGGTCGCCGACCTGGTCCGTGGCACCTGGTAGGTGGTGCCCAGCTCCATCTGGGCGAGCACCGGCCACACCGATCCCGGCAGGTACTTGCCCAGCTGCCCGACGAACACGACTTTCGCCGACGCCCGCAGCGGCAGCGGGGTGCCCAGCGCGGCCAGCAGCACCCGCCACACCTGCACGGCGAACCCCAACCCGGCCACGGCCGCGACCAGCGCACCGATCGCCGGTAGGATGCCGATCTGGACCAGCGAGGTCCGCACCTCGTGCCACTGGCGGACCACCGCGTACGCGCCGAGACCGACGGCGACGACCACGAACCCGTACCGCACGCCACGACTGCCCAGCACCCTGCGGGCGACGGCGAACCGGCCGGCGGACGTGTCCGCCCGCGGTGTGGCGACCGGCTGGTCGGGCATCAGTGCAGCCTATCGAGTTCGGGAGCTGGGACCGGGCGGGCTAGGGTACCCGCCATCATGCGCCTGCTCGTGTTCGGCACCGGGCCGGACCGGCTGGGTAGGAGTCGATGAGATGACGAACGCGGACGCGGTGGCGCCGCTGGCCCCGAACGCGTGGCTGCGGTTCGACGTGATCACCAGAATGCTCCCGCCCGGCGTGCGGGACGTGCTGGAGATCGGCTGTGGCCAGGGCGCGGTCGGCGCGCGACTGGCCCAGCGCTGCTCGTACGTGGGGGTAGAGCCCGACGAGACGTCGTACGGAGTGGCCGACGCGCGGCTCAAGGCCATGGGCGCGGGAGAGGTCCGGCACCAGTCCTCGACCGATCTCGGCGCTGAGCGGTTCGATCTGGTGTGCGCGTTCGAGGTGCTCGAACACGTCGAGGACGACGCGGCGGCCCTGACCGAATGGACCACCCACCTGCGGCCGGGCGGTTGGCTACTGCTGTCGGTGCCCGCGCACCAGCACCGGTTCGGTCCGTGGGACGAGATCGTCGGCCACTATCGGCGGTACTCACCGACGGACATCACGGCGCTGCTGCAGCGGACCGGCTTCACCGACGTCGAGGTCCGGCAGTACGGCATGCCCCTCGGTTACCTGCTGGAGACCGTCCGCGACGCCATCGGCAAACGGAAACTGGCAGCGGCGGAAAAGGACAGCTTCGCGGACCGCACGGCAGGCTCCGGTCGCCTCTACCAACCCAGCGGTGCGGTGCGCGGCACGGTGATCCGCTGGGCCACGGCGCCGTTCCGAGTGGTACAGCGCGCCTTCCCGAATCGAGGCGTGGCGATCGTCGTCCGGGCACGACTGGCCTCGAGCGTTGGGTCGGCCCGCCGGTCGGGCTGACAATGCCGGGGTGACCACATTCCGGATCCGGTCGGCTCGTGCTGACGACCTGCCCGCGTTGACCGACGTGTTCCGGCGGGCATCGCTGTCCAACGACGGTGACCAGGCCGCCCTGCTGGCCAACCCCGACGTTCTCGTGCTGTCCGGCGAGGCGGTCCTGGCCGGTGGGACACGGGTGGCCGTCGAGCCCGGCGGTGGCGTCGTCGGCTTCGCCACCAGCCGGGACGTCGACGGCGTGTTCGAGTTGGACGACCTGTTCGTCGACCCGGACTGGATGCGCAACGGGATCGCGACACTGCTCGTGCACGACATCGCACGCATCGGCCGGGAGCAGGCCATCGCCGGCATCGCGGTCACCGCCAACCCGCACGCGCTCGCCTTCTACCGCCACGCCGGCTTCCGACCCGCAGGCCGGACCCGGACCCGGTTCGGACCCGCGCCACGGATGTATCTGGACCTGACCCGCGAACCAGCCACGGAGGACGGGTCAGCAGGCGATCGACGAGTCGGCGACCAGTGACGCGAACCCCGTGATGCGCTCCCTCGGCAGATCGGCCCGCAGCATGATCCGCAGCCCCGCCTCGCCCCTGGCGACGATCGGGAAGAACACCGCGGAACAGTAGTAGCCCCGTTCGAACACCTGCGCCGACAGATCGACGGCCCGGTCGGCATCGCCGACGCGGATCATGCGCACGGCGAGGCCGTTCCCGGCGAACGGGGAGGGCACCAGTTGATCGAAGTAGTCGACGTTGTCGCGTAGCCGCCGCTGCAACTCGCCGAGTTCCGGCGTGCGGTGCAACGCGGCACTGGCCAGTGAGGCGCCGAGCACCATGTTGTTGGTGCCCTGCGACCAGCCCACCGGTCCCGCATGGCGCCGCAGGCGCTGGATCAGGCCGCCGTCGCCGAGCATGGCCACCGCACCGCCGGTGCCGAATCCCTTGGACAACGAGGCGACCACCATGGTCAGCGGGTTGAGCTCGGCCCGCGACCGCACATAGCCCTCACCGTGCTCGCCCACCGCGGACAGCGAGTGCGAATCGTCGATGTAGAGGAACAGGCCGTACTTGTCCTGCAGTTCCAGCAGCCCCTCCAGCGGCAGCACGCCGCCCATCGAATACGCGCCGTCCGCGATGTAGGCCACCCGTGGATACTTGCGGCAGACGTCCTCCAGATAGTTCAGGTCGTTGTGCGGTGACGTGAGGACGAGGCTCTCGTCGGCGCAGATCGGCTTCACGTACGAGATGTTGAAATGGGCGTACCGGTCGAAGACCATCGTGCGTGGGCCGCCGCCGGCCACGTAACCGGCCGCCAGCAGCGGCAGGATGCCCGCCGTCAGTGCGGTGCAGGACACGCCGAGCAGGATGTCGGCCCGCCACAGGTCGGCCAGTTCGTCTTCGAGGGCGACCGCGATATTGGGCCGGATCCGGGTCGGCGACACGGCGAGATAGGTCGACTTCGCCTCCGCCAGCCCGTCCACAGCTCCTTGCAGGATCCGCGGGTGGAAGTTCAGGCCCAGGTAGGAGAACGAGCACATGTTCACGAATCGATGGCCGGTTTCCCGCACCACCAGCTCGTTGTTCGACTCGGCGTCGACGTGCATGTCGATCAGTCCCCGGTCGGCCGCTGCCTGCCAGACCGGATCGGACAACGCCAGGAGTCGATCACTGTTGCGGTATCGACGTGGGCCGAGCACATCCGGAACCTCGCCCGTGTCGTCCAACGGTGTCGCGGTCACTGTTCCTCCGTTTCGCTAGCGGTCAAGGTAGCGCTCGGCACCGCCGTCACGGACGATGTCCAGGGTGACGCAGTGGAAACCGCCACCGAGTACCTGCGCATGTCTCAGGTGCAGCGGGAGCACGGCGATGCCCTTGCTCTCCAGCGCCCTGATCAGGTCCGGCTGGTTCCCGTCCACCACGGCGTGTTCCGGATCAATCATCAGCAGGTTCATGCCGACCCATACTTCGCTGAGGGTGTCCTGGTACGGGCCGAGTTGTGGGCGCAACGGCGGGCACCACAACACGTCCCAGTCGCGCAGCGGCTCCGGTATGGTGTCCGGCCGGATGCGGGCCGGGTTGAGTAGGGCCAGTCCGGGTCGCAGCAGGGTGATCGTGCTGTCGATGTGGGTGTAGCCGTAGACGTCCCGCAACGGGTGCACCCGCAGGTCACCGAGCAGGCTCACGGTGTCCTGCAGCCAACGCAGGCCCAATTCGTTGCCGCTGCGGGAAACCTGGTAGAACAGGTCGCTGCCGACCCGGAGCACGTTCGCCGCGTCGAACACCGGCTCGGACTCGCCGAGATCGGGCAGGCCGTCGGCGTCGACCTCGAACAGGTCGTCAAGTAGCCGGGGGCGGGGCGCGCTGATCCAGTGGGCACCCCCCAGCAGGCACTCCTGGAACAGGTCCCGCAGCCCGAACAGCTCGAAGTAACGTGCTCGCACCGGACCGGGCGTCTCGATGATCGTCGAGCCCACCACGAGGGTGAGATCGCGGGGACAGTAGGAACTCATCCCCCGGGTCCGCCAGTCCGGTGAGCTGAACTCGAGGTCGTGATCGGGCACGTCGGGGCGGTGCACCGTGATGCCCAGCCCGGTCAACACCGAAGCGAGCGCGGCCAGGTCCTCGTTCGCCTCGTCGATCACGTGCCGGGGCACCGTACCCACCTCGACCCGGGCCAGCTCCGCCGCGGTCAGCTTCGGATAGCAGTTCAGCCATGCGGACGGGTCCGTCTGGTCGGGAATCCGGGTGTGGCTGGCGTCCCCGACGACGACCGCACGCAGTGCGGTGAACTCGTCCCACGAATGCACGGCGGGTCGGCTGGCCGGCACCGGTTCGGGTAGGGGCAGGACGCCGAGAGTGTCGGACGTGGTCAAGTCGTGTCCTTTCTGGACCGTTCTGGTCAGTATCCGGCCGCGGTGTGGGCGTCGTCGTCGTTGTCCCTGGTGGGCACCATGAAGCTGCGCTCGAAGGTGAGCACGACCTCACCGGTGGACTTGCGACCCTCGGTGCGACAGCTGACGATGCCCACCTCGGGCTTGCTCTCCGACAGGCGTTTTGCGGTGATCTCGCTCTCCGCGTAGAGCGTGTCGCCGACGAAGACCGGATGGGTCAGCCGGATCCGGTCCCAGCCGAGATTGGCGACCGCGCGGCCGCTGGTGCTGCGCGCGGTCATGCCGCCGACGATGCTCAGGGTGACCAGGCTCGACACGATCGGTCGACGCCATGGGGTGTGCTCGCAGTAGGCCGCGTCGATGTGCAGTGGCGAGGCGTTCATGCTGAGCATGCTCATCAGCACGTTGTCCAGTTCGGTCACGGTCCGGCCCGGCCGGTGCTCGATCACGGTGCCGACGACCAGCTCCTCGTAGCAGAAGCCGACCGTCTCGCGGTAACGGTGGGGACCGACCTGGCGGTAGCCCAGCGGCTGGATCCCCATGGTCGCCTCGGTCTCGGTCATCGATGCCGCCGCGTTCCCGGTTCCGCGGCGAGCATCGGCACGCGGTGGGCGTGCTCGGCGTCGCCGGGCGTCCAGAACTCGTCGAGCAGCCGTCTGGACGCCTCGAAGAACGGGCGGCCGATCATGCCTCCGTCCACGGTGGTCACGTCGTCCGCGCTGCGTTCCGCCGCGTCGACGATGCGGGCCGCACGTTCCAGTTGCTCCAGGCTCGGCGAGAACACCTTGTTGATCACGGTCACCTGGGCGGGATTGAGCGCGATCTTGCCGCTGAACCCCATGGCCTGGGCGAGTTCCGCCTCCTGCCGCACCAGAACGGTGTCGGCCAGGTCGAACGTCGGCGAGTCGATCACGTGGATGTCGGCCGTGCGTGCGCCGTTGACCAGCCTGGCCCGCACGTACGACAGCGGCTCCCAGTCCACGTCGATGCCGAGCAGCGCGGCATAGTCGGCCGCACCGAAGATCAGTGCCCGCAGCCGGTCGGACGCCCTGGCGATCTGTGCCGCGTTCTCCACTCCGCGAGGCGTCTCCAGTATCGCGAACAGTTCCACCTGCGGACAGGACGGTCGCAGCACCTGTTCGACGATCTCCACGTCGCGTGGCGACTCGACCTTGGGCATGAGGACGATCGGGGGCTTGACCGGGTAGTGCTGGATCGCCAGCAGATCACGCAACCCGTCCGCTTCGGTGACGGAGTTGATCCGCACCGCACAGCGCCGTGGCGCGTCGTCCATGGGCGAGAAGAAGCCGGCGGCCTGACGGCGGGCTTCTTCCTTGCGCCGCACGGATACCGAGTCCTCCAGGTCGACCAGGCAGATGTCGGCACCGGAGCGGTGGCACTTGACGTAGCGCTCGATGGACGTGGCCGGAGTGCACAGCACGGAACGGCAGTAACGGGTGTACATCATGGCTCCCGGTGAACATCGATCAGTACCTTGCCGGTGGTCGCCCGCCCGGCCAGCGCGGCGTGGGCGGTCGCGACCTCGTGCAGGCCGACGACACGGTCCACGTGCGCGGCCAGCTGTCCTCGGACGGCGAGTTGGAACAGGATCCGGGTGATCCGGCACAGCAGCGGCCGGTCGTCCACGACATGCCGCATCCAGAAGGCGCCACAGCCGATGGACCGGTCGAGCAATGACTCCATGGCCACGTCGACGTGTCCACCGGTCCGCCAGCCGATACTGACCAGCCGCCCGAACGTGGCCAGCCCGGACAGCGCGGAGCACGCCTGCGCACCGCCGACCGAGTCGAGGTACACGTCCACCCCACGGCCACCGGTCAGGTCGCGCAGCCGGTCGCCCAGACCGGCGCCGGTCGGGTCGACGATCGCCTCGGCGCCCAGCGAGGTGATGAACGCCTGCTTGGCAGGCGTGCCGGTGATGCCGATGACGGACCTGGCACCCCGTGCGAGTGCCATCTGCACCGCGAGATGACCGACACCGCCCGCGGCCGCGGACACCGCGACGGTCTCCCCCGGTCGCAGGCGCGCGGCCAGTACCAGGGCCCCGTACGCGGTGGCACCCTGTTCGAACAGGCCGACCGCCTGCTGGTCGCTCACCTCGTCCGGCACGTCGACGGTGTGGGCGTCGGCCGCCGCGGCGACCTGGGCGTAGCCGCCGCCGGACCGCAGCAGCGCGGCCACCCGGCGGCCGTCCCGCCTGCGCGTCCCCACGGCGTCCACGCCCAGCACCGCGGGCCGCTCCCGGATGGTGTCGGCGCGCTGGTCCAGGTCGTCGAAGTTGAGCCCGGCGAACGTGACGTCGAGCAGGCTCTGCCCGTCGGCAGGCACCGGCTCGGCCACCTGCTCGACGCGCAGTACGTCCGGGCCGCCGGGCTCGCGCATGACCACGGCGTTCATCTGGTCGGTCATCGGGTGCCGCCGGGCACGGCGACCGCCGGACGGTCGACCTCCGTGCCGTCGGGTGAGGACCCGAGCCGGCGGGCGATCGCCGTGGCCGCCGCGAGGTCCGACGCGACGACGCAGTAGGTGACAGTGCGATCGGGTAGGTAGCTGGAGGTGATGAGGACGCCGGTGCCGGTCGCGGGGTCGAAGTCCAGGCCGTTTCGGGTCAGGACATCGCGGGCCGCGGTGAAGGAGGGCACCACCCAGCCGACGCGTTCCATGAGCACGCGATCGGGCCGCTGGGCCGCGGTGAGCAGGCGATCGCGGACGATCCGGTGCAGGTGCGTCGAACCGCTGACCCGCGCGTTGGTCTCGGTGAACACGATGTGCCCGGCACGGGTGAGGACCGCGTCGGTGCTGAAGTAGCCGCGGTAACCCATGGTGTGCACGGTTCGGCACAGTCGTCCGCTCTCCGCCACCAGTTCGGCATGGGCCACTGTGGACAGTGGCGCTGCCGGGATGACTTCGGCGACGGCCACCGGCTCCATCAGTATCTGGCCGGTCCCGGAGAGTTCCGGGGCGTCGTCACCCAGGAAGTACTCGGCGTACACGGTGTCACAGCCGGGCAGGAACCGTTCCACCACCAGCCGATCGCGACCGCCGACGGTGAGCCAGTCCCAGCGACGGGAGACATAGTCGGCGAGCGCCGCGTCGTCCGGCAGGACCACCACGCTGGACGAGCCCATGGGTCGCAGGCCGGCCGTGGCACTGACGATCTCGTTGCCGAGGCCACCGCACTGGAACTCCTTCTTCAGCATCACGCTGTGGCCGTCGGCGAACTGGCCGCTCACCGCGCGGACGGCCTCGTCCGGTTCGGCGACGACATGGCCCGGCGCGACCGCGATACCGGCACCGGCCGCCAGCGCCCGGAACACGGCCTTGCTGTTGAGCAGCGAGGTGCCGCGCGCCCCGAGGAACCGTCTGCCCGGTAGTGCGGCGGCCAGTCCGACCGCGTCCACGAGGTCGACGACGGTGACGTCGGTGCAGATCGCCAGAATGTCGTCCACCCGGTGCTCGCGGACCGCGGCCCGCAGTTGTTTCCGGAAGCCGGTATCCGCCATACGTTCGGGAGTCAGCAGATCCTCGCCGTCGATATCGGGCGGCGGGACGAGCAGGGTGAGCGAGTCGGGATCGACGCGAGTCACGCCGGTGACATAGGAGACGTACTCCGGATCGGGCAGCCGGGGCAGAACCAGGACATCTCCCGCTTTCGCGAACCACAGGACGCGCAGCGCCGCATGGCCGCCGTGCGCTCGCTCGTCAGAACTGAGCAAGGCCATTTTGCCGACCATATCCTCAGTACGACTGTTACCGATGATCAGCGATACCATGAGACTCCATTGTCGATCACAGCGCATGTTCACGGTGCCAGCTCGACAGCATATCCACGCCTCCGGCCACAGACAAGTTTTCCGTTGGCCGACAAGGATTCTGCCGCCCGCGCAGTCGACTACCGGCGACGATTGCATGATTCCTGGCCACGCCTGATTAATCCAACACCCGGACGGACCAGCAGATGTAGCACCCGACATGTTTGTTACTGCGACTGACGGGTGACAGTCTGGCCCGGCGCCTCGTCGCAGTGTTAGCCTCGGCGGTCGGTGTTGAATGGGAATTGCCGGGTCGACAGCGAGGCAGACATTGTTGAACCATCGGATCACTGACGAACCCGAGGCGGACATCGCGCACGTGGTCTTCGACGGCGGCGCCGTCGCGGTGGCGACAGATCCGGAACCGGAATCAACCACGCGGCCAGCGGTCTTTCCCAGCACCGGCGAGTTTCCGGTATACGACGAGTACGTATACCAGACCATGACAACGGATACGATTCGCAACGACGGGTTCACCGCCGCCCTCAAGGGCGTCGTCGCCGGCAGGCGGGTGCTCGACATCGGCACCGGGGCGCACCTGAACTGGGCCAAGGAAGCTCTCGAACTCGGTGCGGCGTCGGCCGTTGGTGTGGAAGCGATGCAGGACAGCTTCGCGTCCGCCGAGCTGGTGCGGCAGGAATCCGGCCTCGGCGGGCGGCTCGAACTGATGTGTGGGCTGTCGACCGACATCAGCCTGGCCGAGCGGGCGGATGTCTGTGTCGCCGAGGTCATCGGCTCGCTGGCCGGTGCGGAGGGTGCCGCCGCGGTGATCACCGACGCGAAGCGGCGGCTGCTGTCGGCGAACTGTGTGATCGTGCCGCACCGTGCCGCCACCCGGGTGGCGGCCGCGTGCCTTCGCGACCTCCTGGCCGATCATCCGGTGGCGTTCTCCGCGCCGGCACTGCCCTATCTGGAGAAAGTGTTCTCGTGGAACAGTGGGCCGTTCGACGTACGGCTGAGGATCAGCCGGCCGCGCTGGGCGACGCTGCTGTCCGACAGCGCGGAAGCCGAGGTGCTCGAGTTCAACGGCGACCTTCGTACCGAACAGAAAAGGAGCATCGACCTCACCATCGACCGGGAGGGTGAGGTCGACGGCCTGTTGGCCTGGATCCGGCTGTGGTGCGGCCCGGACAGCGATCCGATCGACACCCTGCGCGACGACACCAACTGGGCCTCCATCTACTTCCCGCTGTTCGACGAGGCCGTGCGCTGCCAGCCCGGAGATTCCCTGAGAATCGCGATACGCGTGCGATTGGCGGCAGATCGGATTCATCCGGTCTACTACGTCGACGGTTCCCTCACCCGTGGCGGTAGCACTCTCGCCGAAGGTCACCATCTGTCGAATTTCGGCGGGAGTCACTTCCGGAAGCAGGCTCTCCACCGAAAGCTGTTCCCGCTGTCCGGACCCGCTGAGCCGCTCACCGTCACCGGTCCGCGGCTCGCCTGCTGACGCACTGTCGGAGGCGAGGGCATGATGGAACGCCGGAACGGGGCGGCCCTCCATGCGCCGACCGGCGACACGGCCGAGCTGCCGGCGGGACATGGCGATCGACGCGGTGTGGGAGGACAACCCCGCCGCGTACCGCACGCAAGAATCCTGGCGACAGGGGCTCCGGGCGCGCAGGCGGCCACCCCATCCGCACGCGATGCGGATCGCAGGTCAGTCGAGGGCGATGGCGATACCGCCCGGTCCGGTCCGCCTGCGGCGCAGCTTGCTGCCCAGCGACGTCAGCCAGCCGATCAGGCCGTACTTCTTCGTGATCAGGGTGTAGATACGGCGTGCGTCCGCCTCGGGTAGCAGTCGGGCGTGGCCGGGCACGTCGTCGCCCTTGCGCCCGCCCCGGAAGTCGCACGGCGCGACCATGACGGTGCCGTCCCGCCGGATGCGCTTGACCTTCCCGGCGTCGGGAGCCGAGAACACGACCAACTCGTCGCCATCCCGTCCGACCCACACCGGTGTGGACACCGCCCGGCCGTCCTTGCGGAACGTGGTCAGCAACACGTACTTCTCGGCACCCAGCCGATCCAGGTCAGAGGCCATGACCCAGTACACCAGAGACTCGTCCCGCTCGGCGGTTGGACCATCGGTACATTTGCGCGTGGCATACCGGGGCTCGGTCGCATGGCCGCCCGAGCCGATCAGAACCGAGCGGCTCGTGTTGCGTGAGCCCGAGGCCCGCGACCGTGCGGCCGTCCTGGAACTGTTCACCTCGTCCGAGGTGGCCACCTACATCGGCGGTCCGCGGCCACGCGATGAGCTCGAGCGCGCGATGCCGGATGCGCCCGGACGGCGCCCTGGCCTGTTCGTGGTCGATCTCGACGGAGCGATGATCGGTGTGGTCACGCTCGATGCGCGCGATGCGGGGCGACCCGGTCACGTCCGTCCGGATGGCGGGGAGGCCGAGCTCGGCTACCTGTTCCTGCCGCGGGCGTGGGGATCCGGGTACGCCGCCGAGGCGGGCGCGGCGGCACTGGACTGGTTCGCCTGCGTGCTGCCCGGCGAGCCGGTGGTGCTGTGCACCCAGACCGCCAACGTCCCTTCGATGCGCCTGGCGGCGAAGCTGGGGTTCACCGAGGTGGAGCGGTTCGAGGAGTACGGCGCCGAGCAGTGGTTCGGCGTGTGGTCCTCGGTCACCGGGCCCGGCGAATGGTCGCTCACGTCACGACGGTGAGGCGACGTCCGCGCCGGGCGCGGTGCTGTCGCGGTGGGCGTGCTCGCGCCGCGCCTCGGTGCCGACGGGATCGTCGATGACGAACACCTCGGCATTGGCCAGATCGGTGTGGCGGTCGGTGGTGTAGAAACGCACCTCGTGCCCGTCGGGGTCGCGGGTTTCGGGCAGGATCCAGCCGATCGTCGCGAAGTGGACGCCGGCGTGCGTCTCGCCGAGGGCGCCGAGGCGGTCGGCGAGCTGTTCGATCGCGGCTTTGTCCGGGACGCCGATCGAGAAGTAGTCGAAGCCACTCGCTCGTGCCGCGCGTTCGGGGTCGAGGACGAAGCCGAGCATGGGACCCCCGTTGGGGTGCGCCCCATCACCAGGCCGGTGGTCTGCCCGTCCTTGGTGAACCTGATCACCAGGCGGTAACCCAGCCGTGACTCGTACCAGCCCCTGGGTCCGGTCGAGATCGGCCACAGGGAGTTTGAGGTGGTGGACGCCATCGAGGATGGGTGCGCCGGTCCCGCTCATCACGACCCCCGAACTAGATGCAGTCAGACTGCAATGATGCAGTTAGACTGCATCTCGTGAGCGACGATGTCAAGGGACTTCGCGGGGCACGGGTGGCCGCGACCGAGGAGCGGATCCTCACCGCGGCCCGGGAACTGTTCGTGCGCACGGGCTATCACGCGACCACCCTCGCCGAGGTGGCGAACGCCGCCGGCGTGGGCCACCGCACCGTCTACCTGCGGTTCGGCACCAAGGCCGCCCTGCTCAAGCGCGTCACCGACATCGCCGTCGCCGGTGACGCGCACCCGTCGGATGTCGCCCATCGGGACTGGTTCCACACCGCCCTCGGCGCACCCACGCTCGACGAGCGGATCGACGCGCTCGCGGGCGGGACCACCGAGTTGATGGACCGCGCCGGTGACCTGTTCGAGGTGGTCCAGCAGGCCCAACCAGCCGAGCCACTACTGGCCGAAGCGTTTCAAGCCGGCCGCGAGGCCACCCGCCACAACCTGCACACCTTCGTCCACCGAGCCGTCACCGACGGTCTCCTCGGCAGCCACGCCATCGACGTGGAATGGCTCCAGGAGACCGTGGCGCTCGTCTGCCACGCCGAGACCTACATCCTCCTTCGGCGCACCACCCGCTGGAGCATCGGCGACTACCAGACCTGGCTGGCCGCCACGCTGCGCCGGCTCCTGCGACTCCTATGAGGTTCGTGGACCGTCCGGGAGCACCTGCAGCACGGCGAGCACGGACTGGCCGAACGGGACCGGCGCGACCCGGTCGAGCACCCGGCTGACCGGGACGAAGAAGCGGTCGTAGATGCCGACCAGCCGGCCGTCGGGCGACCCGTTCCCGCCCCGGCGCACCGCGGCCCACCAGGCCAGCCCGCCGATGAGGTTCACTGCCCGGATGCTCGCCGGACGTAGTCCGGCCAGCAGTGCCACGTCCCGCAGGGTGCGCGGGGTGTACCGGCGGAAGTGGCCGACCTTGCGGTCGAACTCGCCGTAGAGCGCGGGAAACGCCGGCACCCACAGCACGATGTTGCCTCCGGGCCGCACCAGCCGGGCCAGGCCGCGCAGGAGTGCCACGTCGTCGTCGAAGTGCTCGAGCACGTTGATGGCCAGTACCGACTCGACCGCGGCGATGTCGGCCTCGTCGATGTGGTCGAGGTCGAGCCGCTCGACCTCGAAGCTGGGCCGGTCGGCGAACTTCTCCTCCAGGAACGCGACCGCGCCCTTGTCGACATCGGTGACCACGACGCGGTCCCGGCCCTCGAAAAGCCCGGCGAACTCGCCGAGCCCCGCGCCGACCTCCAGCACGCTGCGCCCGCAGTGTTTGCTGATGAGGTCGTACTGGTAGCGGTGGTATTTCGGCTTACTCACCGCGCCGGCGGCTTCGATGGCCCGGCCGGTGGCGTAGTGGAAAGCATTTTCCGTTGTGTTCACTATCGGTGACCACTCCTGACGATATGGGGTGCGGTGCCGCGAGGATCAGACCACGGGGCTGCGGTGATGAGCATGCCCGATCCCGATCAGAGGCGACGCCGGGGAGGCGACCGGCTTCCGCGGCGCAGGCATCGAGCGTGCCTCGGCAGTACGAGGGCGTGCCCGGGTCCCGGTCCCGATCACCAGCGTGAGTCGCCGGGCGCGGTCGATCCGGGGTCGAATTCCGACGTGCGTGCCGTTGTCGTGCGGACACGGCGGGTATCCTACCCAGCGAGGTTCAGCACGCCGCCCGACGAATCATAAGAATCCTGTGTGCGTGTGTGTCGGCTACACTGACCGAAAAACCAGTTCGGTCAGTTGGTCGGGAAATGGTGGAACGGGACAAGGGCCGGCGCATCCTGGACGCTGCCGAGGCGCTGTTGCTGCGCGCCGGCTACCGGAAGGTGGCCGTTGCCGAGGTCGCCGAACGGGCGCACGTCGGCAAGGGCACCGTGTACCTGTACTGGCCGAGCAAGGCCGAACTGTTCAGCGCCGTCCTGGCCCGCGACTCGGTGCGCCAGCTCGACGAGCACATCGCCGCACTGGCCGCCGATCCCACGCACAGCAGGCCGCACCTGACGTTCGCCTCGCTGTTCCGGCAGGTGGCGCACAGCCCGCTCGCGACCGCCCTCTACACCCGCGACCACGACGCACTCGGCGAACTGCTGACCACCGGCGAGGGCGGGGTGGCGTTCCTGGCGGGCAAGACGGACACGACGGCGCACTACCTGGACGTGCTGTACCGGCACGGGTTGCTCGCCGACGACCCCACGACGGACCCGACCCTGCCCTACCGCCTGTCCTCGGTGGTGGCCGGCGCGTTCCTGCTGGCAGGGCTGCCCGGCGCGGCCGGGGCCGACGTGGAACTCAAGGCCGACGCGCTGGCCACGACCGTACGGCGCGCGTTCGAGCCGGCAGGCGAACCGAAGGCGAGGGCGTTGCGCGCGGCAGCGGTGGAGCTGTCCGCGCTGTACCAGCGATGGCGGGACGAACTGGCCCGCTCGCTGCCCTGACCACGACGACAGAAGCGGAGTGCACGGTGGCGACGGGACAGATCCGGTTGACCGACATGCAGAAGACGGCGCTCTCCACGCTGTACGGCAAGGCCATGGACGCCGGGACACCCGACCCGATCCTCGGTGACACGCTCGCCGAGCGTGCGGTCCGCGAACTGGACTTCGACTTCGCCACCCTGAAGGTGCCACCCGGCGCGCAGGTCAGCCTTCCGGTACGCGCCAAGCACCTGGACGGCTGGACCCGCGAGTTCGTCACCGCGTCGCCCGACTGCGTCGTGCTGCACCTGGGTGCCGGCCTGGACACCCGGGTGTACCGGGTCGACCCGCCCACCGCGACCCGCTGGTACGACGTCGACCTACCGGAACTGATCTCCTTGCGGGAGCGGCTGTACCCGGCACGACCCGGCTACACGATGATCGACACCTCGGTCACCGATCCCGCCTGGCTGGACCGCGTGGCCGCCGACCTGCCGGTCCTCGTGGTCGCCGAAGGCCTCGTCATGCACGTGCCGACGCCCGAGGTGGCAGCGCTGTTCGGCCGGATCACCGAACGGTTTCCCCGCGGCGACCTCGTGTTCGACGTGTACAGCGCGTTGACGGCCACGGTGATCTCGTGGGGCTCACGACTGGGCGGCACACCGGTCCACCTGCACGCCGGGCTGCCGCGAACGCTGGCCACCAGCGTGCCCGCACTGCGGTTGGCCGACTCGGTGCCCTACCTGACGCTGCCCGATCTGGTCTCCCGACTCAGCCGTGGCGTGGTCTCCACCGCCTACTTCCGCGCCGTGCGCGCGGGATTCCAACGCAACTCGATGCTGCACCTGCGCTACCGGTTCGGCTAACTCGAAAATCTTGTCGGGGACGGGCAGGCTTGTGCACCCGGCGCAGCGTCAGCGAAGCCGGGTTCGGCTGTGCCGCCGTGATGAGTCAGGCGGCGGGTTGCTCCGGTCGGGGAGCGAGGGTGACCTTCTTGCCGGT
>DASXCQ010000034.1:0-44957 GCA_036491115.1 Pseudonocardiaceae bacterium | reverse complement strand
TTGTAAGCCGGATTCTGTGCTCGGTCCGGGTGGGCCGAGCGGCGGCCATCCATCTTGGCCTGTCGTTGCCGACAGGCTCCAGCGGCCTACCCGCAGGCTCGGACGGGCAGTCCTCGAGCGCCTGCGCAGGAGTCGGTACCGCTGACTCCCTTATGGCCTTGCTCCGGGTGGGGTTTACCGAGCCGCCCCGGTCGCCCGGGGCGCTGGTGGTCTCTTACACCACCGTTTCACCCTTACCCGACGAATCGGGCGGTCTGTTCTCTGTGGCACTGTCCCGCGAGTCGCCCCGGGTTGCCGTTAGCAACCACCCTGCCCTGTGGAGTCCGGACTTTCCTCGACCGATCCTTCGACCGGCCGCGGCCGCCCCACCGACTCGTCCGCGTCGATCAGCGTACCGCGACGTCAGACGCCGGCCAGGTGGGCCGTGTCGTTGACCAGCCGCACCGACGTGTTGCCGTCCGGGTAGAACTCGACCACCGACAGGGACGCCAGGTCCAGGTGCAGCCGGAACAACAGCGACGGGCCGACCTCCAACGCTATCCGCAGCAGGGTCTTGATCGGCGTGACGTGGCTGACCACGACGACCGTCCCGCCCGGATGCCGCCCCAGAATCCACGACCGGGCCGCGGCCACTCGCTGGTGGACCTCGTCGAAGCTCTCGCCGCCGGGCGTGGCGACCGAAGTATTGGTGAGCCAGGCGTTGTGCAGCTCCGGGTCCCGACCACGAGCTTCGGCGAACGTCAGGCCCTCCCATGCGCCGAAGTCGGTCTCGGTCAGCTCAGCCAGCTCGGTCAGCGCAGCGCCCGTCGTGCTGGCGACAGCCGAAGCGGTTTCGACCGCTCGGCCCAGTGGGGAGGTGACGATGGCGGTGACGCCGAACGCGGCCAACCGACCTGCCGCCAAGGCCGCCTGCTGCTGGCCCGTCGACGTGAGTGGCGGGTTGCCCCGGCCGGAATAACGGCGTTCGGCGGACAGCGCGGTCTGGCCGTGCCGCAGCAGGATCAGTTTCGTCGGCGCGCCGGTCGCGCCCGTCCAGGACGACGGTTCAGTCACGGACGGCGTCCATGGCCTCGTTCGCCAGCCGGTCGGCGTCCTTGTTGCGCTCCCGAGGGATCCACTCGAACGTGACCCTGCCGAACCCGGCCACCAGGTCCCGCGCTTCCTGCGCAAGCGTTTGCAACGGTGGATGCTTGATCTTCCACCGGCCGGACATCTGCTCCACCACGAGCTTGGAGTCCATCCGCACGTCGACGTGCGAGGCACCAAGATCCCGGGCCGCCGACAAGCCGGCGATCAGGCCGGAGTACTCGGCCACGTTGTTCGTGGTGAACCCCAGCCCTGCCTTGCGCTCGGCGAGCACCTCGCCGGTGGCCGCGTCCCGCACCACGGCGCCGTACCCGGCCGGCCCGGGATTGCCCCGGGAACCGCCGTCGGCCTCCACCACCACGCGAGCAGTCACAGCCCGGACTCCGGCGTGCGCACCAGGATGGCGCCGCACTCGTCGCAGCGGACCACCTCGTCGGCCGCGGTGTCCTTGATGTGGTTGATCGCGCTGCGGTCCAACTCCAACCGGCACGCACCGCACCGCCGGGCCCGCAGCAGCGCCGCTCCGGTGCCCTTCTGCTTGCGGATCCGGTCGTAGAGCGCCAGCAGATCAGCCGGGAAGCCGGCTGCCAGCTTCTCCCGTTCCTCGGTCCGCCGGATGTCGCTGACCTCCAGCTCGTCCAGCGCCACGTCCCTGCGCTGCCGCGCGTCGCCCAGCGCCTGCTCGGCAGCGTCCAGCTCGACCCTGGCGTGGGCGACGTCCAGCTCGACAGCCTCGCGCCTCTCCATCAGCTCCAGCAGGTCGTCCTCCAGGGACGCCTGTCGCCGGGTGAGGCTGTTCAGCTCGTGCTCCAGGTCTGCCACCTGCCGCGAGCCGACGTTGCCACCCTTGAGCAGCCCCCGGTCGCGATCCTCCCTGGCCCGGACCGCCTCGATGTCGGTCTCCTGCCGGGTGGCGTCCCGGTTCAGGTCGTCCAGGGTGGTCTGCACGGTGACCAGCTTGTCCCGCTTCTCCCGGTCGGCCTGCTCCCGTTCGGTGATCTCGGCCAGTTCGGGCAGGGTGCGCCGCCGGTGGTCGATCCTGGTCAGTTCGGTGTCGACCTCGGCGAGGTCGAGCAACCGGCGTTGCACGGCTGGGTCAGCTTTCACGCTGGTGTCCTCCGCGGTCGCCCGCACCGAGGGTCCACGGATCGGTGCGGTAAGTGGAGACGAAGATGTCGACCGTACCGCCGGTCGCCGCACGGAGTATGCCGGCCGCCTGGTCGCACCACGGCCACTCGCTGGCCCAGTGGGCCACGTCCACCAGCGCGGGCGCGCCGGGCCGGGCCAGGTGCTCGCTGGCCGGGTGGTGTCGCAGGTCGGCGGTGACGTAGGCGTCGACACCGGCCCGCAGGGCGTCGTCCAGGAAGCCGTCACCTGCGCCGCCGCACACCCCGACCGTCCGAATCGGATGATCGGGGTCACCCGCCGCCCGCACGCCCCAGGCCGTGACGGGCAGGGCCGCCTCAACCCTGGCGGCGAAGTCGCGTAGCGGCTCGGCCCCCGGCAGCGAGCCGATCCGGCCCGTGCCGGTGCGACCGTCGGCCGAGGGCACCAACGGACCCGTCACGGTCAGGCCGAGCGCGTCGGCGAGTGCGTCGGACACGCCAGGGTCGGCCGAGTCGGCGTTGGTGTGGGCGCAGTACAGCGCGACACCGGCTCTGATCAGCCGGTGCACCACACCACCCTTCGGCGTGTTCGCCGGCACGCCGTGCACCCCACGCAGCAGTAGCGGGTGGTGGGCGACCAGCAGCTGTGCACCCCCATCGATGGCTTCGTCCACTGTGGACGTAAGCGGATCGACACAGACGTGCACCTTCGTCACGGACGCGTCGGGATCACCGCAGACCAGGCCGACGGCGTCCCACGACTCGGCGAGCTCGGGTGGGTAGGCGGTCTCCAGCGCGGCGATCAGCTCCGTGACGGTCGTCATGCAGCCATCCCGGCGGCGAGCTCGGCTCGCAGGGCGGCCAGCAGCGGGGCACACCGCTGCGGCTGGCGCACCGCGATCCGCAGGTGGTCGGCGGTCAGGCCGGGGAACGTGTCCGCTCGGCGTACCGCGATTCCTCTGTCCCGCAACGATTCCCGAAGTCGCGCGCCGTCCGGCACGCGGAGCAGCAGGAACGGTCCGGCAGCCGGCTGGTGAACGTGCACGCCGGGCAGGGCGGCGAGTTGGTCGACCAGCCAGGCCCGGTGGGCCACCAGTTCCGTGGCGTGCACCGAGGCTTCGGTGACGGCGGCGGGCCCGGAACACGCCCGGACGGCGGCCAGCACGAGACTGCTGACCGGCCACTGTGGACGATGACGACACAGCGCCGCGAGCAGGTCGGGCGCGCCGACGGCGTAGCCGGCGCGCAGGCCGGCCAGCGCCCAGGTCTTGGTGAGGCTGCGCAGCACCAGCAGGCCGGAGGTGCGTCGGTCGCCGGCCAGGGACTCGGCCTCGCCGGGCACCGCGTCGATGAACGCCTCGTCCACCACCAGCACCCGGCCCGGCCGGGCCAGCGCGCGGATCGCGTCGGCCGGGTGCAGGACCGATGTCGGGTTGGTCGGGTTGCCCAGGACCACGAGGTCGGCGGCGTCGGGCACCAGCGACGGATCGAGCGTGTAGTCGCCGGACAACAGCACCCGGTGGACCGGGACGCCCGCGTCGGCCAGGGCGATCTCCGGTTCGGTGAACGACGGGTGGACCACGGCGGCCAGTCTCGGCCGCAGGCCGGGCAGCAGGGCGAACCCCTCGGCGGCACCGGCCAGCACGGCGATCTCGGCCGGGTCGCGGTGATGCCGCTCGGCTACGGCGTGCCTGGTCAGTGCGTCCTGCTCGGCCGACGGGTAGCGGCCCAGCAACGGCAGTTCGGCGGCCAGGGTGTCGACCAACCAGCCGGGTGGCGCGTCGAGCCGCACGTTGACGGCGAAATCGACCAGTCCGGGAGCGGCGTCCACATCGCCGTGATGGCGCAGTCGCGCGCGCTGGTCGGGGAACTCGCCGGTCACCGTACCGAGTCTAGGCGAATCAAGCTTGTAACCCCACTGGGGTTATGTCATAGTCATAACTCCAACCATAACCCCAGTGGGGGGAGCAATGCCGAAGATCAATGTGTACCTGTCGGACGAGCTGGCAGCGGCCGTGAAGGAGGCCGGCATCCCGGTGTCGCCGGTGTGTCAGCACGCCCTGGAAGTGGCGGTCCGCAAGGTCGCCGCGGCGCGGGAGATGGCGGAGAAGGTGGACTTCCTGGACGAGGACAACCCGATGGGCAGGCTGACCAACCTGACCGAGAAGGCGCACCGCGCGATCGGTGAGGGCGTACGACTGGCCAGAGAGCACGGTCAGGAGCGGGTCGGCACCGAGTATCTGCTGGCCGGCGTGCTCGGCGTCGGCGACAACATGGCACTGAACGTGCTGCGGTCGATGGACATCCAGCCCGACGACGTCCGGGACGACCTCATGGCCCGCCTGTCCACGGAGCCGGCGCTGGAACCCGAGGAGTCGAGCCTGAAGCACCTGGGCCCGGAGTCGGCGGCCGTGCTGAAGCAGGCGCTGAACGACGCGATCGGCCTCGGCCACAACTACATCGGCTGTGAGCACCTGCTGCTGGCGCTGGTGGCGGACACCGACGGCCTGGGCGGTGAGGTGCTGCGCTCGCACGGCGCGGAACCGAGGCTGGTCCGGCGGGCGACGCAGGCCGCGCTGAGCGGATTCTCGTACGCCCGCAGCCAGGGACCGGTCGCGCAGCAGGCGACCGGCACCGAGCGGCTGCGCGCGACGCTGGTCAGCTTCGGTGAGCGGCTGGACCGGATCGAGGCACGGCTGGGCAGCCTGCCCGACGGGAACTGACCGGGGGGTCGTGGTGGGAGACTGGGCGGCGTGAGTCGCCCGGTCTCCCCGTTTCGTGTGGTGTTCGTCTGTTCCGGCAACATCTGTCGGTCGCCGATGGCCGCGTCGGTGTTCTGCGAACACGTACGCCGGGCCGGGCTCGGCGACCTGGTGACGGTGTCCAGCGCGGGTGTCGGGCCGTGGCACGTCGGCGAGCCGATGGACCGGCGGGCGGCCGCGCTGCTGGCCGCGCGCGGCTACCCCACCGAGCACGTCGCCGCCCAGGTCGACGACCACCACCTGGCCGCGGATCTGTTGCTGGCCATGGATTCCGGCCACGAGAAGGCACTACGGCGGTTGGCCGGCGAGAAGGTCCGGCTGTTGCGCACCTTCGACCCTGGCGCGACCGGTGACCTGGACGTGCCCGACCCGTACTACGGCGAGGACGACGGCTTCGGCACCGTGCTGGCCATGATCGAGGCGGCGAGCCCCGGGCTGCTGGCCTACATCGGCGAGCACGTCGGCACGTGAGCGACGCGCTGGCCGCCGTGACGGCCCTGACCGGCGAACGGGCCGTGGCCGCGCGCCCGATGACCGGTGCGGTGTACCAGGTCCGGCTCGCGTCCGGCGCGACGGTGATCGCCAAGCACGGCCCGGTGACCGCGGAGGTGGCCGGCCTGCGCTGGCTGGCCGACACGGTCCGGGTGCCCGAGGTGCTGGGCGCGGACGACGAGTGGCTGGTACTGGCCCGGGTCGAGGAGGGCGAGCCGACGCCCCGGGCGGCCGAGGAGTTCGGCCGGCAGTTGGCGGCGATGCACGCTGCCGGCGCCGCCGCGTTCGGTCAGGCGCCGCCGGGCGGTCCGGTGGACGCCTGGATCGGCATGGCGCCGATGGTCAACGTGCCGGCGGCGAGCTGGCCGGAGTGGTACGCCGAGTACCGCGTGGCGCCCTACCTGCGTCGTTGCGCCGACGCCGGCACGCTGCGCGCGGCCGAGGTGGCCGTGGTCGAGCAGGTGATCGAGCGGCTGCCGGATCTGGCCGGACCGCCGGAGCCGCCCGCTCGGCTGCACGGCGACCTGTGGCAGGGCAACGTGTTGTGGTCCGCCGACGGGCACGTCCGGCTGATCGACCCGGCCGCGCACGGCGGTCACCGGGAGACCGACCTCGCCATGCTGGCGCTGTTCGGCTGCCCGCTGGCCGACCGGGTGCTGGCCGCCTACCAGGAGGTGGCGCCGCTGGCCGACGGCTGGGCGGGCCGGATCCCGCTGCACCAGTTGTTCCCGCTGCTGGTGCACACCGAGCTGTTCGGCCGCGGCTACGCGGGCCGGACGGTGGCGGCGGCCCGGCAGGCGCTGGCCGACCCGGGCGGTGCGTTCGCGCAGGATGCGCCTACCGTGTAGGGGTGCGGCGGCTGCGGTTTCTGCTCCAGCCAGGGTGGATCGCCCTGGTGGTAGGCGTGATCATCTTCTCCGGCGCGTGCTTCTGGATCCTGTCGCCCTGGCAGTTCGGCCGCAATGCCGAGCGGTCCGCGCAGAACAGTGAGGTCACCAGCGCGGTGGACGACTCCGCCGTGCCGCTGCGCCAGCTGGTCCCGGTCGGTATCGAGCCGGCGGCCAGGGACGACTGGCGCGAGGTCACCCTGTCCGGCAGCTTCCAGCCGACCGGTGAGACCGTCGCCCGGCTGCGCCAGGTGCAGGACCAGCCCGCCTACGAGATCCTCACACCGTTCCGCACCGACGACGGCCGGATCATGCTGGTGGACCGGGGTTGGGTGTCACCGAACAACGGCCAGGTGCCGGCGTACGCCCCCGCCCCGACCGGCCACTTCACCCTCACCGCGCGGCTACACCCCGAGGAGAGCAACCCGCACCGGCCACCGCTGACCGAGCAGGGCCACCGCGAGGTCTACTCGATCAACACGACCGTGGTGTCGAATGTCACGGGCCTGTCGGTCGACCCCGGCTACTTCACCCTGGTCAGCGGCCAGCCCGGCGTGCTGAACGAGCTGCCGCTCCCCCAGGTCGACTCCGGCCCGTTCCTGTCCTACGCGCTGCAGTGGATCGTGTTCGGCGTGATGGCGCTGTTCGGCCTGGGCTACTTCACCCGGCGCGAACTCCAGCCGGGCGGGGCGCTGACGCCGGAGGGCCGGGCCAGGCGCAGGGCGGAGAAGGCCGCGCTGGCCGCCGAGGTCGCCAAGGCGGTCGGCGGCACGCCCCAGCCGGTGCCCGACGAACCCGAGGCCGCACCGCCGCCGCCCAGCCCGGAGCGGGTGCGTGGCCGCAAGGCCGTGGCCAGGTTGATCGCCGAGGACGAGGCAAGGGAGCGCGAGGCGGCGCAGAGCCATTCTTGACCCTTGGGTCAAGAATGGCTACCGTGGCGATCATGGGCAGGCCGAAGAACTTCGAGCCGGACGTGGTCGTCGCGCGGGCGATGGAAACGTTCTGGACGAACGGCTATGCCGCTACCTCGCCCGCCGATCTCGCCGAGGCGACCGGAGTCGCGAAGGGCAGCCTCTACCACACGTTCGGCTCCAAGCGGGAGCTGTTCGACCAGGCCCTGGACCTCTACGACCGGGTCGGCGCGGCACTGACCGACGAGATCCTGTCGCGGCCGGGCACCGCCAGGGAGTGCGTGCGCGCGTACCTGCTGTTCATCGTGGACACGGACCTGGCCGGCCCGGTCAGGCGGGGTTGCCTCGCCGCGAACACGGCGCTGGAGCTGGGCGGGCGGGACGAGGCGGCCACCCGGTCGGTGCGCCGCATGGCGGAGGGCTCGATCGACCAGCTCGCCGCTCGGATCGAGCGGGGCCGGCGGGACGGTGACGTGGCCGCCGACGTCGATGCCCAGGCGCAGGCGCGGTTCCTGATGAACACCGGCCTGGGGCTGCGGGTCATGGCCAAGGCGTTCGACGCCGAGGTGCTGCACGAGGTCATCGACACCGCCCTGCACGGCATCTGACTCATCGCGTGGCCGACGGGGTACCCACCTCTTTGCCGTCCGCGTATTTGACCTTGAGTCAAGAAAGGAAGACATGCAACTCGGAATCAGTGGCAAGACCGCCGTCGTCACCGGTGCCAGCCGCGGCATCGGCCTCGCCATCACCCAGGCGCTCGCCGACGAGGGCGTCCGGGTGGTGGGCGCGTCCCGCACCATCACACCCGAGCTGGAGAAAGTCGCCGCTGCCACCGTGTCGGCCGATCTGAGCACCCCGGAGGGGGCGACGACCGTGGCCGAACACGCGACCGAGGCGGTCGGCGGGATCGACTTCCTGGTCAACAACGTCGGGGCAGGCGACCCGGAAGGGCTCTCCCTGGGCGGCTTCCTCGACGTGCCGGACGAGCAGTGGCGGACGATCTTCGACCTCAACCTGTTCAGCGCGGTCTGGATGACCAGGGCGACGCTGCCGAGCATCGTCGAGCGCAAGGGCGTCATCGTCAACGTCTCGACGGTCAACGCCCGCGTGCCCACCGGTTCACCCGTCGGCTACGGCGAGGCCAAGGCGGCGCTGACCCTGCTGTCCAAGCGGCTCAGCGAGGAGCTCGCTCCGCAGGGCGTCCGCGTCAACACCGTGTCCCCCGGCGCGGTCGCCAGCCCACTGTGGACCGACCCGAAGGGGTTCGGCGGCAAGGTCGCCGACGCGTACGGCGTGAGCCACGGTGACCTGCTGGCGAACCTGCCCGAACAGGTCGGCGCGGCATCGGGGCGGCTCACCGAACCCGCCGAGGTCGCGGACCTGGTCACGTTCCTGCTGTCCGACCGCGCCGCCAACATCCACGGTGCGGACCACGTCATCGACGGCGGGACGATGAAGTCCGCCTGACCGCCCGGCGGCGGCCGACGAAGGCCGCGACGACGGCGGCCAGCACACCCGCGAAGGCACCGACCAGCCGGGACAGTTCCACGGCCCTGGTCACGTGGCCGGCGTCGGGCGTGCGGCCGTCGCCGAGGACGGGCCGGTCCTCCACGCCGTGCGGGTAACGGACCCGGCCGCCGAGCCGGATCTCCAACGCTCCGGCGAACGCCGCCTCCACCTGGCCGGCGTTCGGGCTCGGGTGCGCCGAGGCGTCCCGCCGCCACACCCGCCACGCGCCACCGGCAGACCCGCCCACCACGGGTGCGCACACCGTGGTCAGCACAGCCGCCAGCCGGGCGGGTACCAGGTTGGCGACGTCGTCCAGCCGGGCCGACGCCCAGCCGAACCGGCGGTACCGGGCCGAGCGGTAGCCGACCATCGCGTCCAGGGTGTTCACCGCCCGGTAGCCGAGCAGGCCGGGCACGCCGGCCACCGCGCCCCACACCAGCGGCGCCACCACGGCGTCGGACGTGTTCTCGGCCACGGATTCCACGGCGGCGCGGGACAGTCCGAACTGGTCCAGCAGTTCCGGGTCGCGGCCGCACAGGTTGGCCAGCCGCCGCCGGGCCGCCGGCAGGTCGCCGCCGTCGAGTTCCCTGCCGATCGCGGTGCCCTCCCTGGCCAGCGACGCGCCGCCCAGCACCATCCAGGTGGCCAGCGCCGTGGTGGCCGTCTGGAGCACCGGGCCACGCCTGCCCCACCGCTCGATACCGGCACCGAGCAGCACCGTCGTGCCGCCGACCAGCGCCGCGTAGACCACCCCGGAGGCCGTGCCGTCCCGGTACAGCAGGCGTTCCGCCCGCTGCGCGACCCGGCCGAAGCCGGCCACCGGATGACCGTGCCTCGGGTCGCCGAACACACCGTCGGCCGCCAGGCCCAACAACAGTCCGATCGAGCGTGCCGCGTTCACGCCAGCGTCTCCCAACCCCGTGATCCCGACTCTGGACCGTACCGGGGTTACTCGCCTCGAAAGTGGTGGGGGCCGAGGACGTAAGGTGGCCGGCCGTGGAGTCGGAACAGGAGCGCGGGGCGGCGGCTGACCGCAGGCTGCACCTGTACGCGTACCTGCAGCCCGGCCGCAACCACCGCACGTACCTGGCGATCATGCGGCTGTTCACGTCGACGCTGCTGGCCGACCTGTCCGCGGGCGAGGTGGCCACCGCGCTGGCCGCCGCCGAGCGGGACGGGCTGATCGACCCTGGCGAGTCGACCATCGACGTGGTGCTCCCGCGCCTGCGGCAGCTGGTCGAGTGGGGCAACCTGGTGCTGGGCAGGCGGGAGACCGTAGCGGCCAGCATCGCCGAGTTCCAGCAGGGCGGCATGCGCTACCAGGTCAGCAAGCTGGCCGTGCGCGTGCAGCGCGACGTCGACGAGCTGCTGCGGGTGCCGGAGGGCGCCCGCGAGGTGTCCCGCGAACTGTTGCCGGCCATCGAACGCGGCCTGGGCCAGCTCGGCGGCACGCTCGCCCAGGCAGGTGCCACCCGCGACCGTGACCCCGGCTCGGTGGGCGCGCGGCGCAGCAGGGAGATCCTGGCCGAGCAGGTGACCACGCTGTTCCTGCAGCACGCCGAACTAGCCGCGACCGTCCGCGACTTCTACGCCTACCTGGGCCAGGTCCTGACCCGCAATCACCTGGCGCCGGACGAGATCGCCGGCTTCCGTGACCTGCTGGTGGAGTACATCCAGCTGGTCGTCGAGGACGTGCTGCGCTACACGCCGACCATCGCGGCGACGCTCGCGACACTGCGCGGCGGCCGGGCCGACATGCTGGCGCTGCTGGGCTCCGGTGAGCAGCTCGGCGGAGCTGTCGAGCGGGCCCGCGGCCGGACCGCCGCGGACTGGGCCGAGCTCACCGACTGGTTCGTCGACCGGCCGGGCAGCCCGAGCCAGATCACCGCGCTGCGTGACGCCACCGCGCGGGCCATCGGTGCGCTGCTGGCGAACGTGAAACGCGCCACGTCCGGCGGCGGCCTGCTGCCCAGCAGGCGGGCCGAGCTGCTCAAGTTGGCCCGCTGGTGCCATGACAGCACACCGGAGCGCGCGCACGCCGTCTACGCGGCCGCGTTCGGCCTGTTCTCGTCGCGGAACCTGTTGCCGGCACCGGAACACGACGGTGACGACGAGCGGACCCCGTGGCGGGACGGCCCGGTGCTGGACGTGTCGGTGAGCGTGCGCAGCCGCGGTGACCGGGGTGCTCGTGGCCGGCCGGCCCGCATCCTGGACGACCCGATCGGGCGGGAGTCGCTGCTGGCCCAGGCCCGCCGGGCGGACCAGCGGCGCAGGGCGGCGGCCGCGGAACTGGCCGCGGCGGCGGACGATCTGGAGCACGCCGAGCTGTCCCCGGACGCGTTGTCCGCCCTGTGCGAACTGCTCACCATGGCGATGGCCCAGCGAGAGCACACCAGGGACACCGGCGCAGCGGCCGATCCGGTGCGTGGCCTGAAGCTCACCGTCGAGTCGACCGTCGGGCACACCACTCGCATCCGCAGCGCCGCCGGGACCCTGACCCTGACCGACACCTCGCTGGCGCTGGAACGCGCATGAGCAACGACGTGCTGGACGGGCTGTCCGAGATCGACGCGGCCAACGTGGTGCGCTGCGCCCGGGTGCTGCTGCGCAGACCGCTGCTGCGGGTCGGCGGGCCGGACGGCGACCTGCTGCCGCTGGTGTACCGGCACCGGGCGGCGCTGGCCGACCTGTTCACCCAGACCCTGGGCTACCGCCTGGTGGTGCAGCGGCAGTTCGCCCGGCTGTACAAGGCGATCCCGGGCACCGACCTGCCGCGCGGCGAGGCCGGTCTCAGCCCCGCAGGGCACGCCTACCTGGCGCTGACCATCGCGGCGTTGACCGGTGCCGGCCGGCAGGTGCTGCTGTCCCGGCTGGTGGTCGACGTGCGCGCGGCCGCCGGCGAGGCCGGCATCGACGCCGGGGACGACGTCACCGATCGGCGGGCGCTCACCGCCGCGCTGCGCCATCTGGTGGGGCTGGGCGTGATCACCGAGACCGAGGGCTCGGTGAGCGGCCTGTTCGACGAGGCGTTGATCACCATCGACACCGACCTGCTCGGCCAGTTGCTGGTCGGTCCGCTGGCCGAGGCCGAGTCGGCGGACGACCTGCTCACGCTGGCCGCGCGGCCCGGTCCGCGCGGTGTCGAGCACGCGGTACGGCGGCGGCTGGTGGAGGACCCGGTCACGCTGTACGCGGACCTGCCGGCCGACCAGGCGGAGTGGCTGCGCCGCCGGGCGCGGCGCGAATCCGGTGTGCTGGAACGGTGTTTCGGGCTGATCACCGAGGCGCGGGCCGAGGGCGTCGCGGTCACCGATCCCGAGGACTACCTGACCGACCTGCTGTTCCCCGGCGCCAGCACGGTGGCCAGGATGGCGCTGCTGGCACTGCCCGAACTGCTCGCCGAGCCGCAGCCGGAACTGGACGCTGTTGACGACGTGACCGTGCGCAGGCCGGACGGGCGGGTGCCGGTGACAGTCGGGCAGGTGCGGCTGGCGTGCCGGCGGCTGATCACCGATTTCCCCGCCGCGTGGTCGAAACAGGCCACCGAGGACGTCGCCGAACTGGCCGGCGACGTGCTGGCGCTGCTGGCCGCGGCCGGGTTGGCGGTGCCGGACGGCGAGGGCTGGCTGATCTCGCCCGCCGCCCACCGCTGGCAGCCGGAGCCGGATGACCGGCCTGCCGTGCAGGTGCCCGAGGCGACCCCCGAACCCGAGCCGGGGTGGTCGCTGTTCGACGAGGAGGTTGCCGAATGACGACGGATCGCTGGCGGCTGCACCGCGGCGGGATCGTCAACATCTGGCAGTACGACGAGCAGGAGTTCGACTTCTCCGGCGGTCGCGCGATCCTCCAGGGCACCAACGGTTCCGGCAAGTCCCGCACGCTGGAACTGCTGCTGCCGCTGTGCCTGGACGGCGACCTGCGGCAGTTGGGCTCCAAGGGTTTCGACACGGTCAGCATCCGCAGGCTGATGCTGGACGAGTACGACGGCGGCCCGAATCGGATCGGCTACGCCTGGGTCGAACTGCGCCGGGTGGACGCCGAGGGCGTCGAGCGGTTCCTGACCTGTGGCCTGGGGTTGAAGGCGTCGGCGACGTCCCAGCAGGTCAGCGACTCGTGGCGGTTCGTCACCGACGCCAGGGTGGGCGTGGACTTCCGGCTGGCCGGGCCGGACCGGGTGCCGCTGGGACCTGCCCAGTTGCGCGAGGAGATCGGCGCGGACCGGATGCTGGAGGACGCGGCGTTCCGGGCCAGGATCGCCGAACTCGTCTACCGGATGCCGGCCGGCCGCTACGGCGACCTGCTGCACCTGCAGCGGACGCTGCGCAACCCGGACGTCGGGCTCAAGGTGTTGGAAGGGCAGCTGGAGCAGATCCTGTCCGACGCGCTCCCGCCGCTGGACTCGACCATGATCGAGCAGTTGGCCGGCTCGTTCGAGGACCTGGAGTCCATTCGGGAGAACATCACCCGACTGTCCACCGCGGACAACGCGTTGTCCGCATTCCTGGGCAACTACTCGGGTTACGCGCTGGCCGCGCTGCGCACCGCGGGTGAACGGGCCCGGTCGGCGGGCCGTGCGCTGGAGTCCGATCGGGCAGAGTTGCGCTCGCTGACCGCGCGGCTGGAGCAGCAGCGGGCCACGCACGAGACCGCGCTGGCCGAGGTGACCGCCAAGGAGCAGCGGGACACCGAGCTGGACCACACGATCGACTCGCTCAGGGAACTGCCCGCCTACCAGGGCATGCGGGACCTGTCCGACCGCGAGCGGCTGGTCGCGCACGCGCGGGCGGCGGCCGAGGGTGCGCTGGACACCGCCACCAAGCACCGCACGCACGCCGACCGGGCGGTGGAGACGGTGCTCACCGTGCTGCGGCGGCTGGCCCAGGACGCCGAGGCGGCCGGCGAGCTGGCCGAGACGACCCGGCGGGAGATGTCGGCGGCCGGGCTGGATCCCGCGCTGTGTCCTCGGGTGCCGCCGGTGCCGGCCGCCGCGCCCGGCACGACGGAGGAACTGGTACGCGCCAAGCCCGATCCGGAGGCGGCGGCCGTCCAGGTGGAACGGCGCACGCCGCCGCCGGTGGCACCGGACGTGCTGGACGCCGAGCTGCGCGCGGCGGCCGACCAGGCCGGCAGGGCGGCATCGGTGGCCACGCAGCGGTCCGCGCTGACCCTGGCCCTGCACGAGCGGGCCATCGGGGTGGACCGGCAGGCGCAACGGCTGGACGGGCTGCGGGCTGCGGCCCGGCAGGCCCAGTTGGAGGCCACCGAGTCGGTCGGCAGGCGCAACGAGGCCGCCCAGCGGCTGGACGACGCCGTCGCCACCTGGTGGGAGCGAGCCGGTGGTTGGGGTTCGGCCGGTCCGTTCGGTGCCGACGCGCGCCCGCCCGTTCCGCCGCAGCACGACGAGCTGCGGGCCGACGCCGATCTGGCCAGGACCGCGCACGAGGCGGCCAGGGAGTGGGCAGCGCCTCGGTTGCGTGGCCTGCGGCAGGCCGTGGTGTCCGCTACCGCGCGGGTGGAACAGGTGGCCTCGGTGATCGCGGCGGCCGAGTCCGAGCTGATCGCGTTGCGCGGCGGGGTGGATGCCACTCCCCCGCCGCCGTCGTTCGCGACCGCCCGCCGCGATCCGGCCGGCGGTGCCGCGTTCTACCAGCTGGTGGACTTCGTGCCGGAGTTGGACGACGCGGCACGGGCCGGGTTGGAGGCCGCACTGCAGGGGTGCGGCCTGCTGTCGGCGTGGGTGCGGGCGGACGGCGGGCTGGAGCCGGGTGTCGCCGAGTTGTTCGCGGTGGGCGGGGCGGTGCCGGGGCCGACGCTGTCGTCGGTGCTGGTGCCGGCCGTGGAGCCGGGCTGTCCGGTGCCGGTCGACGTGGTGGCCGCCGTGCTCGCCGGGGTGTCGCTCGGCGACGGTGGCGGGCTCGCGGTGTCGACCACCGGGCGGTGGCGGGCCGGTGTGCTCGCCGGGACGATGGCCAAGGCCACGGCGGAGTTCGTCGGTGCCGGCGCCCGCGAGGCGGCCAGGGCGAGGCGGGCCGCCGAGCTGACCGCGCGGCTGGACGTGCTGCGCGCCGACCGGGCCGTCGCCGACGCCGAACTGGCCGGGCACACCGGCCGGGTCACCGAGTGGGAACGGCACCTGGACGCCTTCCCCGACGACCGCTCACTCATCGCCGCGCACGCCACACTCACCACGGCCACCCGCACCGCGGACGAGGCCACCGCCAAGGCGGCCCGGCTGCGCGGCGAGTACGAGACCGCCGACCGGCACAGCGAGGCGGCGCAGATCGAGCTCACCCAGACCGCGGCCGAGGCCGGCCTGCCCGCCGACACGGCGACGCTCCAGGCGGCACACCGCGCGTCGGTCTCCGCCAGGGGCAGCGCGGAAGCGTTGCGGGACACGCTGATCGGTCGGTGCGTGGGCACGGTCAGGGACCTGACCGACGCGCTGCACGACCACCAGGCAGCCGACGACGACCTGGACGACGCGGCCGGTGCCGCCGAGACGAGCTGCGCCGAGTTCGCCCGGGAGGCCGCCGCGCTGGCCGACCTGACGGCCGCGATCGGCGGTGAGGCGGAGCAGATCGCCGCTCAGCTCACCGGCCTGGAGGCGGAACGCCGGGCACTGCGCGCCGAACTGCCTGCCCTGCGAACGAGCGCGACCGAGCTGTCCAACCACGTGGTGAAGACCGAAACGGTGTCGGAGGCCAAGGAAGGCGACATCGGCGGCAAGGCGTCCGCCGCCGACGCCGCAGCGGCCACCTTCCGGTCCGCGCTGGCCGCGCCCGGCGTGGTGGCCGCCGCGCTGCCCGACGCGTCACCGGACGACGTGCCCGCCCTACTGTCCACCGTGGAGCGCAAGGGTGCCAGCGAGGAACTGGTGATCACCAAGCTCCAGGCCCTGCAGACCGCACTGGCCGGTAGCCACGAGATCACCCCGGAACGGCACGCCGGGATCCTGACCATCACCGTGGCCGGCGAGCAGGGGCCGCGACCGGTGGCCGAGGCCGCCCGCCAGGTGAGCGAACAACTGGCCCGGCAGCGGGGTTTCCTCGGCGAGCGCTACCAGGACATCTTCGCCACGTTCATGCTGCGCAACCTCGCCGAACGCCTGCACGGCCAGATCTCCGTCGCCGAGGACCTGACCCGGCGGATGAATGACGTGCTCGACGTCGCCCGGTCCAGCCAGGGCGTGCACGTGCAACTGGAGTGGCGGCCGTCAGCGGCGCTGGACGAGACGACCCTGGAGGCGTTGAAGCTGGTCCGGACGCCGTTCGCCGACCGCACGGAGGAACAGGACGCCATGCTGCGGCGGGCGTTCACCGAGCGGATCGACGCCGAGCGGGACACCCATTCCGGTGGCTACGCGGAGATCCTCACCCGCGCGCTGGACTACCGCTCCTGGTACACGTTCACCGTCCGGGTGGCCGACCACGGCCCGGACGGCAGGCTCAGGACCCGCCGGATGCGGCAACTGTCGTCCGGCGAGACCCGCCTGGTGTCCTACGTGACCCTGTTCGCCGCCGCGGCCGCGTTCTACGGCGCGATCAGCGGCTCCACGCCCGCCGACGACGGCACGGCCGCCGGCCCGCTGCGGCTGGTGCTGCTGGACGAGGCGTTCGAGCGGCTGGACGACCCGACCGTGGCCAGGATGCTGGGGCTGCTGGTCGACCTCGACATGGACTGGATCATCACCTGGCCCAGCGGGTGGGGCGTGTCCGACCGGATCCCGCGCATGCACGTCTACGACGTGCTGCGGCCCAAGTCCGGGCGTGGGGTGGCGTGTACCCACACCACGTGGGACGGCGCCGACCTCACGCACGCGGACGGCTGAGCGATCACCCGACCGTGTAGGAGTAGGGCAGGTAGGTCAGCTCGTCGCCCGCGTTGTTGGACAGCGTGGTGTCGTCCACGTACAGCCAGCCGGTGACGACCGTGCCCTTCGGTGCGGTGGGTGTGAGCGTCACCGTGATGGTGCCGTTGTCGCCCGGGTCGACCGTGACCGGGTTGAACGCGGGCGGCTGGTCCCGCACGCCGCCCAGCCAGTAGTCGCCGGTCGACGACGTCACGTCCGGGTTGAACGACTGGGTGTGCACGACGGCGGCGAAGTTGACGGAGCCCGGACCGGGCGCGTCGAACGGGCCGATCGGATCGGCCTCCAGCAGCCACAGGCCCTGGCTGAGCGCCGGCGAACTGGCTGTCGCCACTGCGATGTTGCCCGGACCGGGCGACCCCAGGTGCTCGGGTTCACCGGTGTTGGCGGCCAGGTCGGCGGACACCGGGACGGAGCCGGACGTGATGCCGGTGACCTGGGTCGTGTCCGGCGGCACCAGGTAGCCCAGGCTGGCCGACGGCGCCAGCGGCACGTTCGCCGCCGATGAGTTGGGGACCAGTTGGGTGTCGGTCCAGGCCGAGGTGCGGGCGTCGACGTAGTAGGAGCCCTGGGAGGTGCCCGTGTTGTGCACGGTGACCAATATCGTGACCGGCTTTCCCTTGGGCAGCATGGCTTTGCCCACCGGGAGGTGGGCAGCGGTCACGTCGACCTGGTTGAACGTGACGTGCCCGCTGAACGGTTCGCTCGTGCTGGCGCCCGCCACCGCGTTCTGGAACACGACGACGTAGCGCCACCGGCCGGGCAGCGGATCGCGCTTGTAGCCCTGCAGCGAGTGCCCGTACTCGGTGGGGTTGCCGTCGTTGTCCACGGCCAGCACATTGGTGGCCTGGCTGAGGACCTGGCCGTCCGGGCTGACCAGGTAGCCGAGCACGCCCTGGTTCACGCTGCCGTGCATGGCGACGCTGACGTCGATGTCGCGCTGACCGGCCGGCACGTCGAACTGGTACGTGTTGGTCTGCGCGGCCGCCCCGGCCCTGCCGTTGCCGCCGGTCAGCACACCGGAGAAGGCGCCGCCGTTGTTACTGCCGACATCGACCAGGCTGCGCAGCACCAGCGGCACCGCGAAGTGCTGGTGGGTCGCGGTGTCCACCTCGACGGCAGCGGCCGTGTCACCGGGCTGGGCGGGCGTGCGGGCGGTGACGTCCAGCGTGCCGGTCTTGCCCGGCGGCAGGTGCAGAGTGCCGGTCACGGTGCCGAAGTCGGCGTAGCGGCTGGTCGCGAACTCGTAGCTGACCGGCCCGTTGAACCCGCCGGACGAGTGCGGAGCGTAGATCAGCGCGGTCCACTGCCCGGGCATCGGGTCGTGCACGTCGACGTGACCGAAGTCCGGGCCGACCGGCGACTGCGGCATCGAGTAGCCGGCGAACGCGCCCTTCGGGTCGAGCAGGATGAGCGTGACGGCGTCGCCGCCCGGGTCGGACCACGCGATCGAGGCGTCCAGGTGGTCGGCGCCCTGGGCGACGGTGAACGTCTTGGTGACGTCGTCGACCTGGGTGCCGCCCCTGCTCAGCAGGTGGGCCGGGGCCGTGGTGTTGAGCTGGACGCTGCCGCGCAGGTCGGCCAGGGTGGTGGTGAGGGCGCGGCCGCGGCCGGTGACGGTCTGCTGGGTGGCGCCGACGTTGGTGACGGCGAGCTGGAAGTGCCGTGTGGTGCCTGGATTGCCGGTGGCGTCCAGTTGGGTCCGGTCGAACAGCAGCCCGTCGCCCTGGGCCTTCGGCGTGCCGTTCTGGTCCGAAATGGACATCGCGGCCCGGACGGCGGCGAGCGCGTTGAGCAGGCCGTCGCCCTGGCGCTGCGCGGGATCGCCGTTGTCCGTCGCGGTGCTGGTCAGGATCTGCTTGACCAGGGCAGGGGTCGGCTTCGCCTGGTTGTGGGTCTGCTCGTACGCCTGGATCACCAGGGCGGCGGCACCCGCGGTGAGCGGTGCGGCCTGGCTGGTGCCGCCGAACGCCTGCACGGGCGAGGGTTTGCCCTGGTAGTTGGTGCAGCCCAGATGTTGGGCCACGTCGGTGGAGCACAGCGCCCAGCCCAGGTCGCCGGGTGCGATCAGGTCGTAGACACGGCCGCTCTGGGTGATGCCGCTGGAGCTGATGGCGGAGACGTTGTCGTCCTCCCAGGTGCCGTGGAAGCCGGGCAGGCTGTCCCAGGTCTGGGCCATGATGCGGTAGGTGGTGGAGGCGCCGGCGCTGATGGTGCGCGGGTCGCTGCTCGGGTTGTCCACGGTGTTGCCATAGCCGGCGTCACCGGAACTGTTGACGACGGTCACGCCTGCCGCGACGGCGGCGTCGTTGGCCAGGCTGAACGGATCGGTGCCGCTGTCCGGGTAGGGGTTGGAGCCCAGGGACTCGTTGATGACGTCGACGTGGTCGTGGTTGACCGCGTAGTCGATCGCCTGGACCACGCCGGACGTCGAGCCGAAACCGTTGGAGGCGATGACTTTCAGGCCGACCAGGGAGGCGCCGGGAGCCATGCCGAGAATGCGGACGTCGCACTTCGCGGGGAGCGGGTTGCCCGGGCTGACGAAGTCGGAGATGTCGTAGGTCTGCCGACCCTGCGCGGCGATGGCGCTGGCGTCGCCGAATGCCTCGCGGTCGTCGTCGGGGACGTCGGTGCCCTCGCCACTGAAATCGCGGTAGTCGGTGAAGACGTGACTGCCGTTGGCGCGGATGAAGTCCGGGTTGGCGGTGTCGATGCCGTCGGCGAGGTAGGCGACGCTGACGCCCTTGCCGGTGGCGAGGGTCTGCGCCTGCGGGGTCTTCGGGTCCTCGGCGGCGTCGTGGGTGGCCTGGAGAGCCTCGGGTTCGAGGAGGGGTTGCTTCGGATTGGCCGGGCATACATGTGGATTGGCCTTGGGCGGGGTGGCGGGCGCTGTTGTGTGCGCCGTGGGGACGGTGGGGGTGGCCAGCTTGATCGGCAGGTCGGGGACGACGGCGGCGACCTGGGGATCGGCGGCGAGGTGCTGGCTCTCGGCGGCGGTGACGGTGGCGGCGAAGCCGTTGATGACGCTGAACTGGGTGACGTGGGTGGCGCCGGCCTGGCGGGCCTGGTCGACGAGCTGACGCTGGTCGGACTGGGTCGCTGCGGTGCGTTTGCCGTCGTTGCCGTTGGTGGGCGGGGCTTCCGGGTGTTGGTTGCGGAGCAGGACGATCATCGGCCGCTCGGGCCCGTGGGACAGGTCGGCGATGACCTGGGGGGTGATCGGTTGCGGCCCCGGCGTGGTCGCGGCGGCCGGGCTGACCACGCCGAGCGCGATGACCGTGCCGAGCGCGCAGGCGGTACCGAGCGCCGAGTGCTGCTTCATCCATACCCCCGGAAAGCGACGGCTGACGCACAGAAAGTAGCCGAAGCCCACGACTCCCGCGCACCGAGCAGATCCCCCAAACCACCCGATCGAGCGAACACATCCACCCGAGACGCCCGGCAATGTCGCCACGCGTCGACCGCTCGCCGGACGACCCACCGGCTGACGGCGAGGCGCGCCCGCGAGTCGACCACGGGCCGGACGACACGGGACACGGCCGTTGATGCCGGCGAATCGACCACGGGCCGGACGACACGCCGGGACAGCGCGGCGGTGGGGCGGTGGCCGCGCCGGTCGACCATCGACAGGACGACACGCCCGAACAGCGGCCCGGTGGCCATGCGAACCGACCACCCACCGGACGACACACCCCCGAGCGAGCGGCGCGGCACCTCACGAGGCGGCCACCGACAGAACGACACACCCGGGCGCCGGTGTGGAGTGTGTCGACCAATCAAGGGACGACACGCGAGACGGCGACGTGGCCGCCCGTCTGTCGGCCGCTCACGGGACGACACGCCGGGACGTGGACGGCGGCCTCGCGAGGCGACCACCCAACGGACGGCTCAAACCATCGTGCAGCGCCACGCATGTCGACCAATCAACGGACGACACACCGAGGCAGCGCACCGCCATCGCCTCGGCGTGTCGGCCGTCCGCCGGCCGACACGCAGGATCTGCCTACGGCGTAACCGTTATTCCACGCCGGCCCACGCGTCGACCATGTGGCGGGCTATCGAGACTCCGGCTGGCAAGGCGAAGCCGTCCTCCGTACCACCGGCCAACGCCGCCCTCACCTGCGCCCGACTCACCCACCGAGCCTCAGCGATCTCACCATCGGCCAACAGGAACGGCGCCGACCGATCGGCCACCGCCGTGAAACCCACCATCAACGACCGAGGAAACGGCCACGGCTGGTTCCCGAGATACCGCACGTCCCGGACCGCCAGCCCGACCTCCTCGCCGATCTCCCGCACCACACAGTCCTCGAGCGACTCCCCCGCCTCCACGAAACCCGCCAGCACCGAGTAACGCCGCGGCGGCCAGCTAGGCTGCCGGGCCAGCAACAGGTGCGACCCGTTCTCACCTTCGCCGTCGTGCACCAGGCAGATCACCGCGGGATCGGTCCTGGGGTACTCCTCCCGGCCGCACCCCGTGCAGTTCGTCGCCCACCCGGCCCGCACCGGCCGCACCGGCGAACCGCATTTCGCGCAGAACCGCGCCACCCGATGCCAGTTGAGCACCGCCTGGGCCGTGGTGAACAGGCCCGCGTCCGTGTCGTCCAGCAGACCGCCGACGCCACGCAGGTCGAGCCACTGCTCGTCGCCGGTCGGCGCCGGGCCGTCCCATACCCGCCAGGTCGGCCGCTCTGTCTGGCCGTCGCGGTCGATCCGCAGCGCCCAGTAGCCGACGCCGCCCTCTTCACCCAGGAGGACGACCTCGTCGGGGGCAACGGCCGCACAATCACCGGCTCGCTGGAAGATCAGTTGCGCCGACCGGACCGGCACACACCCGGCCTGGTCGACCAGCAGTAACCGGCCCTCCGGCCACAGCTTCGCCTGCGCCTCGGCATCGCCGAACAACGGCTCGGGCCGCCGCACCGTCGCCCTCGACAGCAACGGCGGCCCCTGCAGTTGGAACCCCGTCACGGCAACTCCACGCCGCCGATGGCCGCCATCTGCCTCGCCAACGTCTCCGCGTTCCCCACCACCACACCGGTGAACGCCGTCGGCGCGAAGAACTCCAGGCCCGCTTCGGCGATCTCGTCGGCCGTGACCGCCGCCAACCGGGCCGGATGCCCGCGCAGCCACTCCACGTCCAGGCCCATGTTGGCGATCGCGGACACCTGCGAGGCCAGGCCGGACTGCGACGACATCGTCGTCAGCAGCGAGCCGATCGCATACTGCCGCACGGATTCCACTTCGGACTCGGTGGGCGGGACCAGACCGAGCCTGCCCAGTTCGTAGCGAACCTCCCACAGCGCGGCGGCCGTCACGTCGCTGGCCGTGTCGGCGTCCAGCAGCAGGCTCGCACCACTCGGGTTGAACTCGATGCTGGATCGCGCGTGGTACGTGTATCCCTTGTCCTCCCTGATGTTCTCCACCAGTCGGGACGAGAAATAGCCGCCGAAGGCCAGGTTCGCCAGCTGCAGTGCCGGGTAGCGCGGATCGGTACGCGAGATCGCCCGCGCGGACAGGCGCAACTGCGACTGCACCGCGCCGGGACGGTTCACCAGCAACAGATCGCCACCCCGCACCTCGGGCAGCGGCGCCAGCACGACCGCCGACCGGTCCGACCGCCAACCGGCCAGGGCAGCCGACACCTGGGCGACCACCGCGTCCGGGTCGATGTCGCCGACCAGTACCAGGATCGCACCGCGCGGCACCACGGCGGAGGTGTGCAGCGACCGCACCCGCTCCGGCGTCACCACCGCCACGTCGGCCGACTCCGGCATCTCCCTGGCGAACGGGTGGTCGCCGTAACGCCTGCGCTGCAAGGCTTTCCGCGCGATGACACCGGGCTGCGCCTCGGCCATCGTGATCCGCTCGACCAGCCGGTCGCGTTCGCGCAGCACCTCGTCATCGACGTACGCGGCACCCGTCAGGACGTCGGCCAACACGTCCAGCAGTCGGTCCAGGCCACTGGACAGGGCGCTGCCGACGACGGACAGCCGCTCCGGGTCGACCCCGGCGCCCAACTCGCCGCCGACCAGCGCCAGATCGGTGTCGATCGTGACGCGGTCGCGGTTCGCGGTGCCGGTGAACAGGGTCTCGGCCAGCATCTCGGCCGACGCGGGGTGGGCGGGGTCCTCGCCGCCGAACGGGATGCGCAACCGCATCTCCACCATCGGCACCGACGGCTGGCGGACCGCGACCACCCGCAGTCCGTTGTCCAGCACGGTGTCCACGCTGGCCGGCTGCACAGCGGCGCGCTGCTCGCCGAGCACCGGCAGCGGGCGCGGGCCGCGTTCGGTGTGCCCGATCTGCTCCGCCGTGCGATGGGACGTCGTGGTCACGCGGCACCTCCGGCCTTCAGGACCAGCACGGCACGCCCGTCCGGACGCAGCGACTTGGCCGCATTGGCCACGTCGGCGGCGGTCACCGCGGCGACCTTGGCCGGCAGTTCGTCGACCAGTTCCGGCTTGCCGTGCATCAGTTCGATACTGCCGTAGGCCAGCGTGCGCGACACGATCCGGTCGTGGTCGCGGTGCAGCCCGGCGGTCCACCGGGCGGTGACCCTGGCCAGTTCGTCGGCGTCCGGGCCCTGGCCCGCCAGCCGGTCCAGTTCCTCGTCCAGTGCGCCGAGCACCCGGTCGGGTTCGACGTCGTCGGTGTGGATCGCGGTCACGGTGAAGGTGTCCGGGTCGCGCGCGTCCAGCGGCGAGCCGAGCGTGCCGCAGCTGGTGCCGATGTCGGTGACCAGCGCGTCCTTGTGCACCATCCGCTGCTGCAACCGGGCAGAGTCGCCGTCGGTCAGGACCGAGGACAGCACCACGTGAGTGAGGTAGTTGTCCAGGTCGGCGACCGGGTCGGGCAGGCGGTAGCCGACCGCGAGCGCGGGCAGTGGCGCGTGCTGGTCGACCTTCTCGCTGCGCACCTCTGCGGTGGGCGGCGGCTCGTGGAAGCTGGGCCGCCGGGCCACGTCGCGGGCCGGCACGTCACCGAAGTGGCGCTCCACCAGCTCTCCCGCCCGCTCCGGGTCGATGTCGCCCGCGACGGTGAGCACGGCGTTGGCCGGCGCGTAGAACGTGTCGAAGAACGACGCGCAGTCGTCCAGGGTGGCCTGCTCCAACTCGGTGAAGTCGCCGTAACCGTTGTGCGCGTTGGGAAACGTTTGGTACAGCACCGCAGGCAGCCAGATCCACGGGAAGCCGCCGTAGGGCCGGTTGAGCACGTTGAGGCGGATCTCCTCCTTGACCACGTCGACCTGGTTGCGCAGGTTGTCCTCGGTGATCCTGGGCGCCCGCATGCGGTCGGCCTCCAGGAACAGCGCCCGCTCCAGGCCGGCCGAGGGCAGCACCTCGAAGTAGTCCGTGTAGTCGGGGTGGGTCGAGCCGTTGAACGTGCCACCCGAGGACTGCACGTGCCGGAAATGGGCCAGCTTTTCCAGGCTTTCACTGCCCTGGAACATGAGGTGTTCGAATAGGTGCGCGAAACCGGTCCGACCCTCCGGCTCGGACCGGAATCCCACGTCGTAGTGCACGCTGACGCCGACGACCGGGGATGTGCGGTCCGGGGCGAGCACCACGCGCAGGCCGTTGGCAAGGGTCAACCTGTGCAGCTCGGACAAGGGCATGCTCTGAGCCTACGTTGTCCGGACCGGTTCAGGACTTGTCGGCCCGGTGCGACACATCGGCTGGTGGCGGAACCGGCGGCAGGCGCGCGGACGAGTCCTCGAACCAGTCGACGCCGGTCGCTTCCGGGTCGTCGTCCCGGGTCGCCGGGCGGATTTCGGAGTGGTAGTCCGAGTCGTCGACGTCGGGCGGCGGATCAGCGCGACGAGGCTCTGGCGTGCGGCTGCCCCGGGTGTGCACGAACCGGCGGGCGAACGCCCCGCCCACCACGGTCGCGACGATCAGCAGCAGGAACGCGACCCGATGGGACAGACCGGACGAGTCGCCCGGCGCGGCGTCGGCCGGTTCCAGCACGCCGCCGTCGGCGAAGTCGGCCGGCACCAGGACGCCGACCTGCTCACCGCGCTGGTGCCCGCAGCCGTCGAACTTTCCCTGGTGGGTGCGGCCGGCGATGGTGAACGACAGGGCATCCTGGGTGTCGCCGCCCTGGCAGGACGCACCGGCGGTGACGGTGGCCTGGACGAACTTGTCCCCGCTGGTCGGCGACGTGCTCGACCCGGCGTACCCGGCCGCCAGCCACAGGCCGACGACCACGACGGCGACGCAGGCGAGGCCCACGCTCGTCTGGATGACGAGACGTCGCCGGTCGGATCCCAGTGCAACCGCCACCCCACGAATATGGCAGACGCGGCTCGCGGGCACGTCCCCGGCTGAACGGAGCCTGAAGCCGCCGCCCGTCTTACCTGGTCTTCAACCGTGCCGACCGCAGAATGTCCCGGTGACGAAAGCGCGGATCCTCGTCGTCGAGGACGCCGAGGCCATCAACGCGGCGGTGTGTGCCGCCCTGCGGGACAACGGGCTGGACCCGCTGGGCCGGGTGGACGGGCGGGAACTGGAGCACGACCTCAAGCGGTTCCGGCCGGACCTGGTGGTGCTGGACGTGCTGCTGCCCGGTCGGGACGGGTTCGCGCTGCTGGACGTGGTCCGCCGGACGACCAACGCCGGTGTGGTGATGCTCACCGCACGCGACGGCGTCCCGGACCGCCTGCGCGGCCTGCAGGGCGGCGCGGACGACTACCTCGTGAAGCCCTTCGTGCTGGCCGAACTGGTGGCGAGGGTGGTGGCGGTGCTGCGCCGGCTGGGCCGCACACCGGCCACCGTGCAGGTGGGCGACCTGGTGGTGGACGCCGACTCCGGGGTGGTCCTGTTCGGCGGCACGCCGGTCGACCTGACCGCGACCGAGCTGCGGCTGCTGGAGTACCTGGCGGCGCAGCGCGGCCGGGTGGTGAGCAAGACGCAGATCCTGACCGCCGTGTGGGGCTACGAGGACTACGACCCGAACCTGGTCGAGGTGCACGTGAGCGCGCTGCGGCGGAAGTTGGAGGCGCACGGGCCACGGCTGCTGCGCACGGTACGCGGCCTCGGGTACGTGTTGCGCGAGGAAGATCCGTGACATCGCCGAGCCCGTTGCGCACGGTGTCGCTGCGCAGGCGGGTCACGCTGCTGGTGCTGGTGTTGCTGGCGGTGGTCGTGCTGGGCATGGTTCTGGTGGTCAACGCCGTGTTCGCCGTGGAGACCAGCCGCGACCTGAACGCGGTGCTGGTCGACCACGAGCGGGTGGCGGTGGTACTGGCCAGGCAGCGGGTCAACCCGCAGGCGCTGATGAACCGGGTGGACACCGACAGTGTCCGGGCCCGGCTGGTGCTGGCCGACGGCCGGGTGCTGGGCAGCCTGCCGGTGCGGGTGCCTGCCCAGACGGCGGCCAGGAGGGCCACGATCACGCTGACGTCGCGGGGTGTGCTGGGCGGCGCGCGGCTGACGCTGGTGGCCGAGACGTCCGCGATCGAGCAGGCCCAGGAGCAGTTGCGCACCGTGCTGCTGCTGGTCGGACTGGCCGCGCTGGTGGTCACCGGGGTGGTGTTGGTGATCACGGTGCGGATGGCGTTGGCGCCGCTGGACGCGATGACGAGGCTGGCCCGCTCGATCGCCAGGGGTGGCCGGGGTTGGCGGCTGTCGCCGACCCGGCCGGAGACCGAACTGGGCCGGACCGCGGCCGCGTTCGACGACATGCTGGACGCGTTGGAGGGCGCGGAACACCAGGCCCGCGCGGCGGAAGTCCAGGCGCGTACGGCGGAGGCGGTGTCGCGGGCGTCGGAGGAGCGGACCCGCAGGTTCGTGGCCGACGCGGCACACGAGTTGCGCACGCCCATCGCGGGGGTGCGAGCCGTTGCGGAAGCGGTGCTCCAGCAGTCACCTGACGCATCGCGTGAGGACACCGACCGGCTGCTTCTGTTGCTGGCGCGGGAATCCCAGCGGGCCGGGCAACTGGTCAACGACCTGCTGGACATGGCACGGATCGACGCGGGCGTCGAACTGACGCTGGCCCAGGTGGACGTACGCGCAGTGGCGAACGCGCAGGCGGAACGCAGCCGGGTGCTGGCGCCGGACCTGACGGTGCGTGTGGACGGACCGGCGCTGACGGTGTGGGCGGACGAGTCCCGGGTCACGCAGATCATGGCGAACCTGCTGGACAACGCCCGGCACGCCACCGATCCGGACGGACACGTCGGCGTGCGGTTGCGCTCCGTCGGTGCATACGCCGAACTGCTGGTCACCGACGACGGTCCCGGTGTCGCGCCCGATGACCGCGAACGGATCTTCGATCGACTGGTGCGTCTGGACACCGGCCGGGACCGCAGGCACGGCGGATCCGGTCTGGGACTGCCGATCGCCAGGGGGTTCGCCCGCGCCCACGGCGGCGACCTGACGTGCGAACTGCCGGGATCGGCGGGAGGTGCGGTGTTCCGGCTCCTGCTACCTGTGAACAAGAACTGGGCGGACCGGCGGAATTCGACGGAACGCTTGTCGGCCAACGATCTCCGGTGGCCGTCGTGATCCGCCGAGAACGCGCGGTTTCCTGTGAACCGGCGCCTAGTGTCGACACAATGTGCCGGAACGGTATGATGCACACGTGCCGTTATCGCCACAGCACGCCGCGTCCGCACTTGGCTGGCGCGGCGTCGTCGTACCTGACGTCGGCGTCCTGGGCTACCGGGTGTCCGCTGTGGTTCGGGTCCACGAGGATGTGGATCACTGGCGTCGGTCGAACGGTTGGCCGCCCCAGCCCGATCCGTCGTGGTTCCGGACCTGGTTCAACCCCGGTCCCCTGGACCGCACACCGCTGCCCGCGGTGGAGCTGCTCGGCCTACTCGTGGCCGAATCGGAGCCGGAGGGTGCGCTGACCGCCTGCGGCACCCTGATCAGTCTCGCGCCGGTCGCGGTCGTGCTGCCCGAACCGGTGGTCAACGACCCGTGGCCGCTGAGCCTGAGCGAACTGGACTACTACGGAGTGGGCGTCGTGGCGGGTAGCGACGATGCCGGTGCGAAGGTGGTCGTGCCACCGGAGGACCGCTCCGGTGAGTTCGGACCGTCGCTGTACGGGCGCTGGCTGCAGGAAGTCCTCTACGACCGGGTGGTCAGGGGCCAGCACGTGCCCGAACTGTCCTGTGGGGACCCTGCTCCCTAACCCGCCTCGGGCACCGCGGCGAGCAGATCTCGCAGGCCTGCCGCGTCCAGCAGGTCCGAGGGTCGCACCGTGCGGTCGTGCGCCACGTAGTGAAACACCGCGCGCACCCGTTCGACGTCCACGCCCGCCAGCGCCGCCCAGGCCAGCCGGTAGGCGGCGAGCTGCACCGCGAGCGCGGACGCCTGCTCGTCGGTGGGCAACGCGCCGGTCTTCCAGTCCACCACCGTCGCGCCGCCGTCCTCGTCGCCGAACACGGCGTCCATCCGGCCGCGCACGGTGATGCCGGCCAGCTGGGTCTCGAACGGCACCTCCACGTCCAGCGGGACGCGGTCGGCCCATGTGCTGGTGAGGAACGCCGCGGTGAGCCGGTCCAGCGAAGTGTCGACACTCTGCAGATCGGCGTCCGCCGAACCGGGCAGATCGTCCACGTCCAGCAGCCGGTTCGCGGCATACCGGCGGGCCAGCCAGCCGTGGAACGCGGTGCCTCGGCGGGCCAGCGCGTTGGGCGGCACCGGCAGGGGCCTGCGCAGCCTGCGGGCCAGCGCGTCCCGGTCGGCGGCGAGCTCGACGAGCTGGCTGACGGTGAGCTGGTCGGGCAGCAGCACCTGCTCCCGGTGGCGCTCCTGAGCTGCGCGTTCGGCGAGCAGCACGTCGACGTCCCGGGCCCAGCCGTCCTCGTCGTCGGCGTCGTCGCCCTGCTGACCCCTGGCCAACGCCGTGCTGACCAGTTCGGCGCCCCCGGTCAGCGAGTGCCGGCGGGCCGCCACCGGATCGGCGGGCCACGGGGTGGTGCGCACGTACTCGGCCAGCGGGTTCTCCGCGTCGGAATCGGGCTGGTCGGCCCACTCGTCGACGGACCCGATGGCCGGTGACGTGACCAGCGCGCCGTGGATGTCGCGGAGAAAATCGGACGGGCCGCGGGGCTTGCTGCCCGTCTCGCCCCACCAGTGGCCGGACACCAGGAGCGTGTGCTCGGCACGGGTCAGCGCGACGTAGCACAACCGGCGCTCCTCGATCAGCCGCCGCTGCTCGAACGCGTCGTCGTGGGCGAGCAGCTCGTTCTCGATCTCTTTGCGGTTCAACCCGTTCGCAAGCCTAAGTGTCGGCAGATCGTGGGCGTCGCCGCGCAGGTCGGCCGGCAGCTCGGTGATCGTCCGCAGCCACGACGCCGACCGCCGCTTGCCGGGGAACACGCCGTCCACCAGGTGCGGCACGGCGACGACCTGCCACTCCAGGCCCTTGGCGGCGTGCACGGTGAGGATCTGGACCCGGTCCTCGGCGACCTGCACCTCGCCGGGATTCAGGCCGTCCTCCTCGCGTTCGGCGACGCCGAGGTAGTCCAGCAGGGCGGGCAGCGTCGCCGACGGGCTGGCCGCCGCGAAGTCGGCCACCACGTCGGCGAACGCGTCCAGGTGCACCCGGCCGATGCCACCGGGCCGGGCCAGCGCCTCGATGTCCAGCATGAGCGCGCGTTCCACCTCGGCGACCAGTTCCGGCAGCGGTGCCTCCAGCCTGCGGCGCAGCGCGGCCAGTTCGTCGCCGAGCTCGGCGATCCTGCGGTGGCCGGCGACGGAATAGGCAGTGGGCTCACCGGGATCGTCCAGCGCATCGGCCAACCCGGTCTGGTCGGCGTGCTCGCCGGGCACGATGCCGGCCGCCAATGTGTCCGCAGTGGACGGTGGACGGCCGCCGAGTTCGACGGCCCTGCGCCACAACGCGGCCAGGTCCGCCGCACCGACCCGCCACCGCGAGCCGGACAGCAGCCGCATCGCGGCGGTACCGGCAAGCGGATCGACCAGCAGGCGCAACGTACTCACCAGATCGCGGATCTCCGGTTCGGCCAGCAGGCCGCCGATGCCGACCACCTCGACCGGCAGGCCCTCCGCGCGCAACGCCTGCGCCATGTCGGTCATGTCGGCCCGGCGGCGCACCAGCACCGCGGCCGTCGGCGGGGCGCCGTGCTCGGCCACCGCGTCCCGCCACCGCCGCGCCATGGCGGCCGCCAGCCAGGCGCGCTCCTGGCGGATGTCGGTGAGCAGCGCGCAGGCCACGTCACCGGGCGGGGCGTCGTCGCGGGACCGCAGGTTGTCCACGTCCAGGCCGGCCGACCGGAGCGGATGGGCCACCACGTTGGCCAGGTCGAGCACCTCGGCCGGGTTGCGGAAACTGGTCAGCAGGCCGAAGCGGGCGGCCGGTGCCGTGGTGCGATCGCTTGTCACGCGCGGAAAGTCGGTGGTGAACCGGGGCAGGTTGGCCGCGCTCGCACCGCGCCAGCCGTAGATGGCCTGGGCGGGGTCGCCGACGGCGGTCACCGGCAGCGGCGGGCCGTCGCCGAACAGCGAGCGGAGCAGGACGCGCTGCGAGTGGCCGGTGTCCTGGTACTCGTCCAGCAGCACGGCGCCGTAGCGGGCCCGCTCCCCTTCGGCCACCTCGGGATGCTCGCCGGCCAGGGTGGCGGCCAGGGCCAGTTGGTCGGCGAAGTCCAGTGCGCCCAGCCGGCGCTTGGCTTGCGCGTAGGCGTCCACCAGCGGCAACAGTTCGACCCGGAACTGTTGCGCGGCAAGCATTTCCCGCAGCTTCTCGGACAGCTCGACGCGCTGCTTGGGCCCCTTCGGCGCCCGCTCGACGATGTCCACGAGCCGCTCGGCGTGGTCGCGCAGCCGGTCCGGGTCGACCAGGTGCTCGGCGAACTCCCCTGCCAGCCGCAGCACGTAGTTGGTGATGGTGGCCGGGACCTTGTCGGTGTCGATGTCCGCCACCCAGGTGGACACGACGTGGTGGGCGACCTGCCAGGCCGCGGTCTCGGTGAGCAGGCGGGCGCCCGGTTCGAAGGGCAGCCGCAGGCCGTGCTCGGACACGATGCGGCTGGCGTAGGCGTGATAGGTGAGGATCGTCGGCTCGGTGGTGAGGACGGCCATCCGCCGCCGCCCGGACGGGTCGACCCGCTCGATCAGCTTCGACCCGGCCAGCCGCCGCAGCCTGGCCCGCACCCGGTCGGACAGCTGACGCGCCGCCTTGCGGGTGAACGTCAGGCCCAGCACCCGGTCCGGCGTCACGATTCCGTTGGCCACCAACCACACCACGCGCGCGGCCATCGTCTCGGTCTTCCCGGCACCCGCACCGGCCACGACCAGGGTCGGCTCGGCGGGGGCGGCGATCACGTCGGACTGCTCCGCGGTCGGCGCCGGCAGGCCGAGCTCGGCGGCGATCACACCCGGTCCCACGAGGGTCATGCGCTCACCAGCCGGTACGGGTCGCCGGTCACCGGGAACCGGTGGTTCACCTCGGCGCGCACCGTGCTCGCCGTGTCCCGCATGGCGGCACTCGGGACGTAGCGCCTGCCCCGGTTCTGGCCGATCGGTTCCAGCAGGCCGGCTTTCACCAGTTCGTTCAGGTCGCGGCTGGCCAGGTTGTAGCTGATGTCCGACACCAGTTGACGATAGGTGCTGTTGCGCAACATCCGCCCGGTGAGCCCGAAGGCCAGCGGTTCCACGCAACGCTGCGGCAGCGCGGCGGCGGCCACGGCGGCCGTGGCGTGCTCCCACAGGCGGGCCGCCAAGTGGTCTCCGCGCTCTACCCGCAGGGCCTGCCGGTGGTGCGCGGTGAGGCAGAACCGCAGCCACGGTGTGGTGACCCGACCCGGCTGCCACGAGCCACCACCGACGTCGGCCAGTACCCGGTAGTAGTCCAACTCGTTGCGGCCCAAGTATTCCTCGATCGACACGAACTCCTGCGCCGCCATCACGCCGCCGCCGATCAGCAACAGTGTCTGCAGGCAGCGAGCCGTGCGGCCGTTGCCGTCCTTGAACGGGTGGATCGTCACCAGGTTCAGGTGGGCCATGGCGGCACGGACCAGCGGTGGCTGCTCGCCGTCGGTATTGACGCAGGCCACGAGTTCGGCCATCAGGTCGGGCACCAGATCGGCGTCCGGGCCGATGTAGACGGTCTCCTCGCTGTCCTCGTCGTAGACGAACACCTGGTCCGGCCGCCACCGACCGGGCCACTTGGTCAGGTCATGGTGCTGCATCATGAAGTGCAGAGCCTTGATGGTGTCCACGCTGATCGGGGCGCCTGGCTGTTTGGCCAGTTCGAGCACGTAGGTCATCGCATCGCGATAGCCGGTGACCGCCCGCCGTGCCGACTCGTCGGCGTCCAGCGGTTCACCATCGTCCAGGGCGGCGAACGCGTCGTCGACGGTCACGGTGAAGCCCTCGATGGTGTTCGACCCGCGAATGGCTCTGGCCAGCGCGACTCTGCGGAGCAGGCCCCGCCATCGGCGAGGCGCGGCGACCAGCAGCCGGAGCCGGCGGTGCTGGTCAGCGATCAGCTCCAGCACTATTCGCCCACCTGTCGGCCCTCGTCGTGCAGTGGGCAACTCGTGCGGGCCGGGCAGCGGTCGCAGCCGCTGTTCTCGGCCGCTCGATAGGTCGGGCCGATACAGGCTGCCGCCGCGTCGCGGACGATGCCCAGCCACTCCTGCAGGGCTTCCTTGTCCAGCGGTTCCTGCGCCAGTTCGGTGGGCCCGGAGCGGGTCTGTTTGGCCACGTAGAGCAGCCGTGCGCCGCCGGGTTCGGTGGACACGTCCAGCTCACCGAACGCGCCCAGCGACACCGCCAGCTGGTACACCGCCAGCTGCGGGTTCTCCCGGGCCTTGGCCCGGCTGGGCGGCTGCTTGCCGGTCTTGATGTCGATCACCACGGGCCTGCCCTGCGCGTCGACCTCCAGCCGGTCCACCCGACCACGCAGCCGCAGCCACGGACCACCCGGCCGCGGCTCCGGCCGCACGTCGATGTCGCTCTCCACCGCGACCTGCGTCAACTCGCGCCGCGACGACACCAGCCAACCCAGGAAACTCTCCAGCATCCGCCGCACCCGCAGCCGCTCCCGCCGCGAGTACCACGGCGCGCCCGCGTCGACGTTGGCCCACTCGCGGTCCAGCGCGGTGAACAGCTCATCCCGGCCGTGACCCTGCGCCGCCGCCTCGGCCAGGGCGTGTACCAGTTGGCCGGTGATGGCCGGCAACTCGGTCAGGTCGCTGCCGCCGTGCCGTTCCACGAACCAGCGCAACGGGCAGGTGGACAGCACCTCGACCGCCGACGGCGACACCCGCACCTCGGCGTTCGCCTCGACCAGCGGCTGCTCGGTGGTGATCTCCGGCAGGCCGTACCAGGTGTCCGGCGCGGCACCGGGCACGCCCGCGTCGGCCAGCCGGGCCAGCTGCCGGGCCGCCCGGTAGCGCCGGCCGAGTTCCTCGTCGGTCGAGCACACCACCCGGCGCAGTTCGCCCACCAGGTCAGCCAGCAGCAGGCCGCGTTCCGGGCGGCGCTGCACCGGCCGCGCCACCGCGTCCGGGTCGCCGGCCGTGCCGTCCACCTCGTCCAGGAATCGGGAGGGCTGCTCGTCCTCGCCGCGTACCGCGCTGACCAGCAACGTTCGCCGTGCCCTGCTGGCCGCCAGCCGCAGCAGCCGCCGTTCCTCGGCCAGCAGCGGCGCGGTCGCGGACAACGTGTCCACGTCGCCGTGCCCGGCCAGCACGTCGGCCAGTGCCTCGACGCCCAGCACGGTCCCGGTCTGGCGCAGGTCGGGCCAACTGCCCTCCTGCACACCGGGCACCGCCACCACGGTCCACTCCCGGCCCACCGAAGCGTGCGCGGTGAGCAACGCCACCGCGTCGCCCAGCGGGGTGGCCGGGGCGAGTGTGTCGCCGACGATCAGCTGGGCCGCCAGGTACTCGGCGAAACCGGCGGCGTCGGCGCCGGGCTGCCGGTCGGTGTAGCGGGCGGCCGCCTCGAACAGGGCCAGCACCGCGTCCAGGTCCCGGTCGGCCAGCCCGCCACCGGGTCCGCCGCGCGCCGACTGCGCCACCAGCCGTGGTTCCACTCCACTGGCCGCCCACAGCGTCCACAGCACCTGCTCGACGCTCCGCCCGTCGGCCACGGCCTCCTTGGCGAGCGCGAGCAGGTCGGCGATCCGCCGCACCGGCGCGACGGCCGTGTTCTCCAGGGCGGCGAGCGCGTCGGCCGACTCGATGACCTCGACCAGCAGCTCGCCACTGGACCGGCCGCCGCCCGCCGCGAGTTCCAGCCGCCGCAGGCCACGTCGCAACCGCCGCATGGCCAGCGGATCGGCACCGCCGAGCGGTCCGGCCAGCAGCAGGCTCGCGGTGTCCTCGTCCAGTTCGGCGCCGCCGGCCGCGATGCGCAGCAGTTCCAGGAACGGCCGCACCACGGAATGCCGGGCCAGCGGGACCACATCGGCCGGCACCGCCAGCGGCACACCGGCGGCCAACAACGCCCGCCGCAGCACCGGCAGCGCCAGCACGGCGGACCGGACCAGCACTGCCATCTCCGACCACGGCACGCCGTCCAGCAGGTGCGCCCGCCGCAACTGGTCGGCCACCCAACCGGCCTCCTGGGCCGCTGACGGGAACAGCCGCACGTCCACCAGGCCGGGCTCACCGTCGTCCGGGCCGGTCGACGCACGGGTTGCCGAAGCGCCCGGCATCCGCTCGGTGAGCCGGTGCACGGCGGCGCGGACGGCCGGTGCCATGCGGTGGTCGGTGTGCAGCACGACGGTCCGGTCGCCGTCCGGGTCCAGGTCGGCGAGCAGCGCGGCGTCCGCGCCGCGGAAGGAGAACACCTCCTGGTCCGGGTCGCCGAACACCAGGCACTCGTCGGCCGTGGCGCCGATCCGCACCATGAGTTGGAACTGCTGTGGGTCCAGTTGCTGGGCGTCGTCCACCAGCACGTGCTGGATCCTGGCCTGTTCCCTGGCGCGCAGGTCGTCGTCGCCGTCGAACGCGGCCAGCGCGCTGGTGACCAGTTCGGCCGCGTCCATCGCGGGTGCCACGGCGTGCCCGGTTGCGGCGCCACGCAGCAGCGTGACCTGCTCGTACTGGTTCCAGAACCGGCCGGCGGCCACCCATTCCGGCCGGCCGTGCTCGCGGCCGAGCACGACGAGCTCCTCCGGCCCGATGCCGCGTTCCGCGGCCCGCAGCAGCAGATCGCGCAGTTCGGCCGCGAAACCGGGTACCTCCAGGGCCGGCCGCAGCCGTTCCGGCCAGTGCGGCGCGCCGTCCTCGATGTCACCGGCGAGCAGCTCGCGGATCACCGCGTCCTGGTCCGGGCCGGACAGCAGTTGCGGCGGCGGCGTGCCGCGCAGCACCGCCTGTAGCCGCAGCACGCCGAACGCGTAGGAGTGCACGGTCCGCACCAGCGGTTCGCGGGAGCCGCGTAGGCCGGCGGCGCTGATCCGGCGGCTGACCGCGGCCCGCAGCGCGACCGCGGCCCGCCGATTGGCGGCCAGGACCAGCACCTGTTCCGGATCGGCGGCGCGGTGCAGGATGCGGTCGGCGACCACATCGGCGGCCAGTGTCGTCTTGCCGGTGCCCGGCCCGCCGAGCACGCGCAACAGCCCGCCGGGGTGCTCCAGCACACGGACGGCGTCGCCCGTCCAGCGCGGCACCGCACCGGGTGCCACCGGCCGGACCAGCAGCGGAGTGTTCCGCTGTGCCGGGCGGGGGAACGTGACCGCCATCGGACGATGGAACCATGCCGGTCGCCCCATCGGTCGGCCGACTGGCCCGTCTCGCCCGGATTCCATGCGAAGATCCAGCAACGGCACGGATTTCCGAGAGGGGCGGACATGAATCCCGACGCCCGGGTGTTGCCCGATCCCACGGTGCCCGAGTCGGGCAGTCCGTGCTGGCTGGAACTGGTCACCGACCAGCCCGAACCGGCGATGCTGTTCTACCAGCGGGTACTGGGTTGGGAGTACGAGCCGCGCACCGACTCCGACGGCATGCCGTACTACGTCGCGATGCTGGCCGACGACCCGGTGGCCGCGATCCGGCCGGCCGCGCGGTCGTTGCCGGACTGGACCGTCTACCTGGCCACGCCGAACCTCGATGACGCCTTGCACCGGTCGGATCTGCTCGGCGGCCGCACCATCGACCCGACGCACGGCGTGCCGAAGGTCGGGCAGAAGGCGGTGATCGAGGCGCCGGCCGGTGCCGCTTTCGGTGCGATCCAGGTGGCAGGCGACTGGGCGTTCACCGCGGGCGTGCCGAATTCGTTGGTGTGGGTGGAGTTCATCACGCATCTGGCGCCGCAGGCCGACCAGTTCTTCGGTGAGCTGTTCGGGTTCACCGGTCACCAGTTCGGCGACGGCATGGTCGACGACTACATGGTCTGGTACGCCGGTGAGGACTCGGTGATCGGCAGGGCCCGGATGATGCCGGGCACGCCGATGACCGTGCCCGCCCGGTGGATCGCGCATTTCCGTACGCCGCTGGACCGCGCTTTCGACGACGCCGTCGTGCTCGCGCACGAAGCCGGTGCGCGACTGCGGTTTCCGACCTACTCGTCCGAATTGGGCAGGGTGGCCATGATGACCGACGCGACCGGTGCCCGATTCGCCCTGATAGACCCGAGTCTGGCCGTCGAGGGCGGCGGCGGTTCGGGCGCGGACGACCCGTTCGACGACTGATCAGCCGCACCTCAGCGGCCGACAAGGGGCCTCGGTCGGTTCGGGATGCGACGATGCCCGCCATGGAACTGCCCCTGCACGTCCACGAGTTCGGGCCGCCGGACGGCATCCCGCTGCTCGCGCTGCACGGCCTGACCGGCCACGGCGGGCGCTGGCGGCATCTGGCCCGGACCCGCCTGCCCCAGTTCCGGGTCGTCGCGCCCGATCTGCGTGGCCACGGCCGGTCGAACCCGTTGCCGCCGTGGACACTCGAACAGCACGCCGCCGATCTGCTTGCCGTGATCGACGGCTACGGCATGGACACGGTGCCGGTGCTGGCGCACTCGTTCGGCGCCGCGATCGCGTTCCACCTGGTGCGGTTGGCACCGGGGCGGCTCAGTCGGTTGGTGCTGCTGGATCCCGCAGTGGGCGTGAACCCGACGTTCGCGCTGGAACAGGCAAGCGTGCCCGCCAGGACGTTCGCCGACCAGCGGGAGGCGTTCCAGGCGCAGCGGCACGACTGGCCGACCGCGACCGACGACGCGATCACCGAGGAGGTCGGCGAACACCTGGAGCAGTACAACGGCGGCTGGCGATTCCGCTACCAGCCGGCATCGGTGGCCACCGCGTGGAGCGAGATGGCCAGGACGCCGGTGCTGCCCGGGCCGGGCACGGCGATCCTGCTGGTGCGGGCGATGCGCGAGCAGTTCGTCACGCCGGCGCTGGTGAACGGCTGCCAGTTGGCACTGGGGCCCGAGTTCGAACTGGTGAACATGGACTGCGGCCACATGATCTATCTTGAGCGACCGGACGAGACGGGCGAGCTGGTCGCCCGGTTCGTGGACCAGGGCATGGCGGGTTGACATGGATGAGCAGATCCACGAGCGGATTCGCGAGATCATCGCGTCGATTCCGCCCGGTTCGGTGGCCACGTACGGCGACATCGCGGACCTGGCGGGCGCGCCGTCGGCCCGGCTGGTCGGGCGGGTGCTGGCCGAGGACGGCCACGACCTGCCGTGGCAGCGGGTACTGCGCGCCAACGGAACCACCGCACCCCACCTGACCAGGGAACAGCTGGCCCGGCTGCGCGCCGAGGGAGTCCTGGCCGACGGCGAGAAGGTCGACCTGCGCCGCTACCGCTGGGCGGAAGCACCCCGAGCCACCGGCAAGGAACCCGACGGACAGCCCGGACTCTTCGAGTAGTCCACAGAGGACGATTCGACCGACACCGAAACGTCCGGGCGCTACGGTCGAACCATGCGCAACCATGACGTGCTGACCGATCCGGACCACATCGTGCCGCCGGTACCGGACGCGACGGACGGAGTCGCCTGGCTCCGTGCGTCGGTGGCCCGGTTCGCCAGTGGGACAACACATGCGCGGCGCAGGGCCCTGGCGGTCGACGCGCTCGCGGCGATCGATCCGGAGACGCTGCGCAAAGCCGCACAGGGTGCGGCCGGTCCGGTGGAGGTGCTGGCCGAGGCGCTCGGCCTGCCGGCGGCCGTCGCCGACGACGTGGCGCTGGTGGCCGCCTCCTACCTGCCGCCCCGGCCGGCGACCGCCGAGGCGGACCGGGCCGTTGGCCGACTGGTCACCGCCTGCGGCGGGACGTGGGACGAGGTGACGGCGAACCGGATCGGACTGCTCGTCCAGTCGTGCGGCGCCACCAAGGCGCTGGCCGCCAACCTGGCTGCCGGGCGCACCGAAGCACCCGTACCGGCGACCCGGCGGCAGGCGCCGGACGGCACCGTGGTCGAGGTCGGCCTGGCCGACGCGCACTTCGGCGCCGGGCCCCACGCCTGTCCGGGCAGGGACCACGCGGTGGCCATCGCGGCGGGACTGACCGGTCAGAGCATGCCGGTGACCTGATCCGCCACCCGCTGCAGGCCGCGTAGCGACTGGGACGTGGAGTGCGGGTGCAACGCGTGCACCGCCAGCCGGAACAGCAACGCCCGCAACAACGCCTGCGGCCACTCCGGCAGGTGCATCCACCGCCGGGCGATGCCGTCGTCCGCGCCACCCCAGGCCAGCGCGTCCACCACGACGACCGCGGCCGCCCACTCCGCGGGCCGCCAGTACGGGACGAAATCGGCGATGGCCGGCGGCTGCTGGCCGTCGAACAGCACGTTGCCGAACAGGTCGCCGTGCACCACCTGGGGTTTCACGTTGGTGGGCCGGCAGAATCCGGACATCAGATCGAACAGCCGACCACCCAGCGCGGGATCCAGCGGAGCTTCCTCCTCGCCCCACGCGGCCCGGTCGGCCATCGCGAACACGTCCCGGCGGGCGTTCAGGAACCGTGGTCTGGCCAGGTCACCGGTGGCCTGGTGCAGGCGCACCGCGACCGACACCACCTCGTCGTGCCGCGGTTCGGCCCGGCCACCGAGGAACCGGGTCGCCGCCCAGCCGCCGACCACCCACCGGCCGTCCGTGGACCGCAGCGGATGCGCGATCCGCACGTTGTCCACCTGCAGCCCGTCCAGGGTCTGTGCCACCCAGGCCGCCTGGGCCGGATTGGTCGCCGGGCGCAGTGCTGCGTCGCCGCACCGCCACACCGGACCGCCGTCGACCAGTTCCGGCTCGCTGTCGCGGGCACCGAACGCCGCACGAACGTGTACCGGTGGCGGTTCCAAGGTTACGGACACGGTCGGACGCTACCGTCCCCTCGCTCGCGGGTGGTACAGCGACCCGCGAGTGAGGGGTTGTCGATCAGTAGGTCGGCAGGCTGGGGTCGATCTCCTTGGCCCACGCCAGCACGCCACCGCCGACGTGCACGGCGTCCGCGAAACCTGCCTGGTGCAGCGCGGCCAGTGCCTCGGCGGACCGGGCACCGGACTTGCAGTGCAGCACGATCTGCTTGTCCTGCGGCAGATCGGACAGCGCCTCGCCGGACAGGATGCGGTCCTTGGGGATCAGCACCGAGCCGGGGATCCGGACGATGTCGAACTCGTTGGGCTCACGCACGTCGATCAGCACGAAGTTGTCGTGCGCGTCGATCTTCTGCTTGAGCTCCAGCGGGGTGATCGTGTGGCCGACGGCCGCGTCCCGCGCGTCGTCGGACACCACGCCGCAGAACGCGTCGTAGTCGATCAGCTCGGTGATCTTCTCGCCGTTCGGGTCCTTCCGGATCTTGATGGTCCGGTAGGTCATCTCCAGCGCGTCGTACACCATGAGCCGACCCAGCAACGTCTCGCCGATGCCGGTGATCAGCTTGATGGCCTCGTTCACCATGATCGAGCCGATGGACGCGCACAGCACGCCCAGCACGCCGCCCTCGGCGCACGACGGGACCATGCCGGGCGGAGGCGGCTCGGGGTAGAGGTCGCGGTACTGCGGTCCGTGCTCCTCCCAGAACACGCTGACCTGGCCCTCGAACCGGAAGATCGAACCCCACACGTACGGCTTGCCCAGCAGCACGGCGGCGTCGTTGACCAGATAGCGGGTGGCGAAGTTGTCCGTGCCGTCGACGATCAGGTCGTAGTCACGGAAGATGTCCAGCGCGTTCTCGCTGGACAGGTGCACCTGGTGCAGGTTGACCTTGACGAACGGGTTGATCTCGGCGATCGAGTCGCGCGCCGACTCGGCCTTCGGGCGACCGACGTCGGACTGGCCGTGGATGATCTGGCGCTGCAGGTTCGACTCGTCGACCACGTCGAAGTCGATGACACCCAGCGTGCCGACACCGGCCGCGGCCAGGTACAGCAACGCGGGGCTGCCCAGGCCACCGGCGCCGACCACCAGGACCTTGGCGTTCTTCAACCGCTTCTGCCCGTCCATCCCGACGTCCGGGATGATCAGGTGCCGGCTGTAGCGCTGGACCTCTTCCTTGGTCAGCTCCGCTGCGGGCTCTACGAGCGGCGGAAGCGGCATGGCTCCTCCGAACTGTTCACGACTGTGTCTGCATCACATAACACCGACAGGATGTCCGGTCTTCCATGTTCCCAGGATGTGGTCGGTCACGCCTGGGGGTAGGGCCAGGCGTTGGGCCGGCAGACCTTGCCGTCCCTGGGTACCCGGTCGGCGTTGGTCGGGTCGACCCGGTTCAGGTCGTGCACATAGTCGTCGGACACGCCGAACGTCTGCTGCATCATCACCGGCGCCAGGCCGCCGTTGGTCACGCAGCCCACGTGCTCGTTGCCGAACACGTGCCCGACCTCGTGGTTGATCGCGTACTGCCGGTACAGACCCAGGTCGCCGTCGAACGCCAGTGCGCCGCGCACCCAGCGGGCCAGGTTGATGATCACCCGGTGCACGTGTGGCTGCCAGCAGGACGCCTCGAAGCCGATCAGGTGACCGCACAGGTCGGGCCGGTGGTCGGTGCCCGGCGTGGTGAGGCTGATGACGAAGTCGGGGTGCGGGAAGTCGGCGTCCACCCGCTGCAGCCGGACCTTGCCGGCGGCGATCCAGCTGCGCGGATCGGACAGTGTCGCCTGCACGGCGGCGGCGAAGGCGTCGTCACCGCCGTAGCCTGCCGGGTCGATGCCGTCCTCGACGGCGACCTGGTACCGGTACACGCGCGCGCCCTTGCCGACGACCGGACCGTTGCCCGGCACGATGTGCCAGGTGCCGGCGCCGACCTGCGGCACGGCCGGACCAGGGGGCAGCACGGCGGTGCCCGTGGTGGGGACGACCGGCACGGCACTGCCCTCGGTGACCACCGGCGTGGTGCTGGTGCTCGTGCCGGCCAGCTCGGCCGCGCGGGTGCCGTCGCCGGTCGGCTGGGCGGTGTTCAGCACCACCAGGAAGGTCACGATGATCAGGGCCGGCAGCACGTACGCGCGCCAGCCGGGTCTGCGGCGGCGGTGGCGCGTCCTCGGCGCTGCGGCGAGTTGTTCGGGGTCCAGGTGCCAGGATGCCGTCAGTGGTTCGGCTGTCGTCCGGCGTTCGCCACGCCGGTAGCGATCCTCGCCGTCTGCCACGCGGTCACAGTAGTCACCAGGTACCCGCGTCCGCCGCCTCCCACATGGCCAGCACCGCCCTGGCGACGGTGACCGGACGCTCCATCTGGGCGGTGTGTCCGGTACGCGGCAACACCAGCAGGCGGCCGGCCGGCAGCAGCCGGGTGGTGCGGGGTGCCTTGCGCACGCTGATCACGCGGTCCCGCGCTCCCCAGACGACCAGCGTCGGCGTGTGCACCCTGGGCAGCACCGACCACAGCGACCGCTGCGGCGGCACCAGCCACTCCCGGAAGATCGCTCCGGCGGCCGGCCCGGACGCCTGGCCGGCCCACGGCAACGCCAACTGCTCCACCAGTTCGGCCTCGGCCAGCGCGATCCGCGAGTCGGGCACCCGGTGCGGTTCGGCGAAGCACAGCTGCAGCATCCTCACGACCTGGTCGCGGGCGGACACGTCGGCCAGCCGTCGGCGGGCCCGGCGGCCGACGAACGGCAACACCGCCAGGGCCTCGCGCGGATCGGACAGCCGGCGGAAGTCCGGTCGCAGGTCGGGCATGGCGGGCGAGATGAGGGTCAGGCTGCGCGCCAGGTCGGGCCGGGCGGCGGCGAGCAGCAGCGCGATCCCGCCGCCCATCGAGTTGCCCAGCAGGTGCGCCGGCACACCGCCGCGTGCGTCCAGGATCGTGGCCACGGCCTCGGCCTGGGCGGACATCCGGTAGTCGCCGAGTTGCGACGGCGGTGACAGGCCGAAGCCGGGCAGGTCGACGGCCAGGCCCTCGGCCCGGCCGGACAACAGCCCGGCGAGTTCGGTCCAGTTGGTGGCCGAGCCGCCCAGTCCGTGCAGGTACACGGCGGGCACCGGGTTCGCCGTGTGCGCCGGGGTCTCCCGGACGTGCACGGTGAGGTCGCCGTAGCGCCGGTTGCGGCCCGGCCACGGCCATTCACGTTCGTCCACCGGCTGCAACTCGGCCGGGTCGGCCAGCGGCACCCGGGTCAGCGGCGCGTCGAGGGACCACGGTCTGCCAACGGGTCTGGCCGTCCGGAACTGCAGGGTCATCACCACAGGATGCGTCCTCGGACCTGCACCGCGCCACCTTCCGGCCACCTGACGGTCATGTGGCGGCTACCACGGCATACCTGCGGAACGTCTGTACCGATACCTCCCGATCCCGACTACCGGCGAGTAAGGTCTGGGGGGCGGCGGTGCGGTCATCCCGCGAGCCCAGTGGACGAACCGGTGGAGGACGACGTGACGGACACGGTGCAGGGGAGCGCTCCGGCCGGCAGAGGCGTGCGGCTACCGCGCACGGCACGCAGGGCACAGCTGCTGGCTGCCGCCCAGGACGTGTTCGTGGCGAACGGATACCATGCGGCGGCGATGGACGAGATCGCCGAACGGGCCGGGGTCAGCAAACCTGTGCTGTACCAGCACTTCCCGGGCAAGCTGGAGCTCTACCTCGCGCTGCTGGAGACGCACGTCGACGACATCGTGGCCAGGGTCCGCGACGCGCTGGAGTCGACGACGGACAACCGCCAGCGGGTGCTCGCGGCCGTGGGCGCCTTCTACGACTTCGTGGACGGCGAGGGCCAGGCTTTCCGCATGGTCTTCGAGAGCGACCTGCGCGGCGAGCCCGCGGTGCAGGACTCCGTGGAGCGCGCCACCACCGCCTGCGTGGACGCCATCACCGAGACCATCACCTCGGACGCCGGCATCGACTCCGACCACGCCCGCCTGCTGGCGGTGGGTCTGGTCGGTCTGAGCCAGGTCAGCGCCCGGTACTGGCTGGACACCGAGCGGCGCCTGCCCAAGGACGAGGCCGTCGGCCTGGTGTCCACGCTGGCCTGGCGCGGCATCGGAGCAGGGTTCCCGCTCCAGCACTGAGCTCAGACCAGCGCCACCAGCCGCGTGAGGTGCGCGGCCACGTCGGTGTCCCGTTCGTAGGGCAGCATGTGCCCGGCACCGGGGAACACCACCAGTTCCGCCGACGGCAACTCCGCCGCGATCGCCCTGGCGTGCGCCACCGGCGTCAACCGGTCCACGCCACCGGCCAGCACGACCACCGGCACCTCCCGCAGCGCCGCCAGGGCCGCCCGCCGCTCGTGCTCGTTGAGCGACGCCCGGAACTCGACCATGCTGCGCGGATGACACCGGCCGACCTGCGCGGCCGTGGCCAGCACGTCGGCCCGAGCCGCACCGGAGCCGAACAGCAGCCACCGCAACCCGGGCACGGCCACGCCGGGCCGGCGCAGCAGCGCACCACCCGACCGCCGCGCGATCCGGCCGTTGACCCGCCGTTCCATCGCGGCGACCCGGCGACCGAGCCAGTCGGGCAGGCCGAGCGTCAGCTTGTCCAGGTCACCCGCCGAGGTGGCCACCAGCCCGACGGCGGCGATCCGCTCGGCGAACAGCTCGGGGTGGCGTTCGGCCAGTGCCATGGCGGCCATGCCACCCATCGAGTGGCCGACCAGCACAACCGGCCCGTCCGGCACCCGCGCGACGATCAGTTCCGCCAGGTCGTCGGCGGCCTGGGCGACGCTCGCCGTGCCGGATCGGGCCGGTGCCGACCCCCCGTGTCCTCTGTGGTCGTACCGCAGCACGCGGACGCCGGTCAGTGCGGCGGCCACCCGGTCCCAGGACGTGTTGTCCAGCGTCCAGCCGTGCGCGAGCACCACGGTGACCCGACCAGCGCCGGACTCCTCGACGTGCAGTGCCGTCCCGTCGGACGTGACGAACCGGTGCCGGGCCGCCGGATCCCACGGCGTGACCCGCTCGCCGACGCTCATGCCGGCAGCAAGTGGGACCGGCGCCAGAACCGCATCCCCGGCGGTCCGACCAGCCCCGCCTCGCCGAGGAACGCCATGATCCGCCCCCCCGCCCAGCGGATCGTCGCCCGGTAGTGCGGGTTGCGCATGGCGATCCGCCACGTCGAGTCGGGGTCGAGCCCGACGGCGGCGTACACCTGCGGGTTGATCAGCGTGTGGGTGACCTGGAAGCCGACCATCGCGACCAGCCACTGCTGGTAGGCCAGCTCGACCCTGGACAGCGTCCCCATGCCGGACACGACCTCCTGCCGGGCGAACGTGACGTGCCGTGCCTCTTCCAGCACGTGGATCCGGTTGATCATCCGGATCATCGGCTGGACGGACTCGTCGGCCATCGCCTCGCGCTGCAGCCGGTCCAGGATCTCCTCGACGATCAGCACCGACCCGTACAGCGCGGGCCCGTAGCCGATCACCGGCAGCAGCCCACCCATCTTGTGCAGCCGCCTGCGCGGCCCGTAGGCGGGCAGGCCCAAGTGGGCGATGGCCTTGCCGAACATGGTGGAGTGCCGGCACTCGTCGGCGATCTCGGTGAGGGCGTATTGCGCGTGCTGTGATTGCGGATCCTGCTCGTAGACGTGGCGGGTGAGCATCGAGATCAGGATCAGCTCGAACCACACGCCGACGCTCGCGATGCTGGATGCCTCGTGACGAGTCAGCTCGATCCGCTGCTGCTCCCCCATGGACGCCCAGAGGTGGGTGCCGTAGAGCGAACTGCGATGCAGGGACAGGCCCGCGCTACCAGTGCCTCCCGGCCCGCCGGCGGGAGCGTCCCAATCAACCTCGACAGCCGGATCGAAACTTGCCTTCGCGGAGGAGATCAGCAGCCGTCCAGCGAGGGTCTCACGCTCGACCAGCTTCATACATCAATAATGTGACATCGCTAATGTCACGTCAAGGCTGTGCCATAGCTTCTGTCGCATCAATCCAAGGGCTCGAGCGGTTCCTGCGACCCCGACGTCTCGCCCTTGGAGGCTCCGGGCAGGAAAGCGGTCGGCACCACCTCGTCGA
>DASXCQ010000033.1:0-114755 GCA_036491115.1 Pseudonocardiaceae bacterium | reverse complement strand
CGCCCCTACCAGCAACTCCCAGCGTTCAGACTAATTACCGGCCTCACGGCAGGCACCAAGCAAGCACGACGTCACAGGCAGCCACGCACCGATTTTCACCCCGGCACGGGGCATCCCACAGGGATACCGACGACTAATTAGGCCGCTGACCAGAGTCGCCGGGCGCGCACGGCGGCGGCCAGTTCAGCGAGCAACTCGGCCGTGGTGGCCCAATCCAGGCACGCGTCGGTGACGGATTGACCGCGAGTCATCTCCGGACCGAAATCCTGTCGACCCGCCACCAGGAAACTCTCCATCATCAATCCCGCCAAGCCCCACTCCCCCGCCGCGATCCGCCCTGCCACATCCGCCACCACACCCGGCTGGCGGAGGTGGTCCTTGCCACTATTGCCGTGGCTGGCATCCACGATCACTCGTTCGGGCAACCCCGCCGCCCGCAACTGCCCCAACACCCCCGCCACCGACTCGGCCGAGTAGTTCGGCCCGGTCGAACCACCGCGCAACACCACATGGCAGTCCGGGTTTCCGGTCGTGGAGATCAGCGCCGCCAGGCCGTCGGCGTTGATCCCCATGAACACGTGACTCGCCGCCGCCGCCCGGATCCCGTCCACCGCGTCGGTCACGTCACCGTTCGTGGAGTTCTTGATCCCGATCGGCATCGACAACGCACTGCACAACTGCCGATGCGTCTGACTGGCCGACGTCCGCGCACCGATCGACCCCCAACTCACCACGTCCGCGATGAACTGCGGCGTAATCGGATCGAGGAACTCGCAACCCACCGGCAACCCCAGGGCCGACACGTCCAACAACAGCCGGCGAGCCAGTCGCAGACCATGGTTGACCCGGAAGCCACCATCCAGTCCCGGATCGTTGATCAGACCCTTCCACCCCACCGTGGTACGCGGCTTCTCGAAATACGTCCGCATCACCACCACCAGTTCACCCGACAGGGCGACAGCCTGATCGGCCAGCAGGTGGGCGTATTCCAACGCGGCGTCCGGGTCATGGATCGAACACGGCCCCACCACGACGAGGAACCGGTCGTCCCGACCGTCCAGCACGTCCACCACATCACGGCGGCCACGGCTGACGGTGGCTCCGACCGCATCGTCAACGGGCAGTTCATGGCGCAACAAGGACGGCGAGATCAGCGGGCTGACGCCGGTGATCCGCTGGTCGTCCAACTTCCCCGGCACGATAACTGGCATGACGTGGCGCTTCCTCTCACATGCCGGACGTCGAGCGGACCGGCTGGTTGGCGGGTCAGGCGCGGATTTCCAGCGTGCAGCATTTGGGACCGCCGCCTGCTTTGCGCAGTTCTGCGATGTCGACCAGGATCGGCCGGTAGCCGTGGTGGGCCAGGCGGTCGGCGAGGGCCGTGGCCTCCGCCGGCAGGATCACGTTGTGGCCGTCGGACACACCGTTGAGCCCGAGGCACACCGCGTCCGCCTCCGTCGCCACCACCGCGTCCGGGAACCAGCGGCGCAGCACCCGTCGCGACCCCCGGGAGAACGCCGCCGGGTAGTATGCGATCCGGGCCGGCGTGGCCGGCCCGCTCTCGGTGAGCACGAACAGGGCCGTGTCGAGGTGGTAGTAGTACGGGTCGACCAGCCGCAGCGACAGGACCGGGACGCCGAGCACCTCCTGTGCCTCGGCGTGCGCCTCCGGGTCGCTGCGGAAGCCGGTGCCGGCGAGCAGCACGTCACCCGTCCACACGAAGTCGCCCTCGGCCTCGTTGATGCACTCGGGCATCACGACCCTGCGGAAGCCGGCGTCGAGGAACCAGCGGCGGTAGTGCTCCGACTCGGCGGCCCGCTCCCTGGCGCGGAACCGGGAGCCCAGCACCCGGCCCTCGACCACGGTGCCGGAGTTGGCCGAGAACACCATGTCGGGCAGGCCGGGCGCCGCGTCGATGAGGTCCACCCGGTGGCCGAGCCGTTCGTAGGTCTGCTTCAGCTCGGTCCACTGGGCCAGCGCCCGTGCGGCGCTGACCGGTTCGTTCGGGTCCATCCACGGATTGATCGAGTACTCGACGGCGAAATGCGTCGGCGGGCACATCAGGTACCTGCGGTGGGTCGGCACCCTCGACTCGACCGGCACCGTGAACTCGGCACGCGGCCCGGGCACGAACCGTGTCGGCACCACATGTTCAGTCGTCATCTCGTCCCGTCCACTTCGTCGCGGTGGGCACCGGCGGTCGGCACCGGCGGTCACAGCCGGGTGGACGCCTCGGCCAGCACCCCACGCAGGATCTGCTCGATCTCGGCGAACTCGGCGGGGCCCGCGATCAGCGGTGGCGCCACCTGGATGGCGGGTTCGCCCCGTTCGTCGATCCGGCAGTACAGCCCGGCGTCGTACAGCGCGGCGGGCAGGAAGCCACGCACCAGCCGCTGCCGGTCAGCGGCGTCCAGTGTCTGCTTGGTGGCCTTGTCCTTCACCAGTTCGACGGCGAACAGGTAGCCCTCGCCCCGCACGTCACCGACGATCGGCAGGTCGAGCAGCCGCTCCAGTGCCGCGCGCAGCCCGGGCGAGTGGGCCCGCACCCGTTCGCCGAGCCGTTCCCGCTCGATGATGTCCAGATTCGCCGAGGCGACGGCGGCCGACACCGGGTGCCCGCCGAACGTGTAGCCGTGCAGGAACGCCTCGTCCCCGGTCCGGAACGGCTCGAACACCCGGTCGCTGGCGATCATCGCGCCGATCGGGGCGTAGCCGGAGGACAGGGCCTTGGCGCAGGTGATGACGTCGGGGACGTAACCGAAGTCGTCGCACGCGAACATCGACCCGATACGCCCGAACGCGCAGATCACCTCGTCGGACACGAGCAGCACGTCGTGGGTGTCGCAGATCTCCCGCAGCCGCTCGAAGTAGCCCGGTGGCGGTGGAAAGCAGCCGCCGCCGGTCTGCACGGGCTCGACGAACACGGCGGCGACGGTCTCCGGGCCCTCGGCGAGGATGACCTCCTCCACCCGGTCGGCGGCCCACCGACCGAACGTCTTGCCCTCCAGGTTGTCCGGAGCCCGATAGGCGTTGGTGTTGGGCACCTTGAACGCGCCGGGCGCAAGCGGTTCGAACGGCGTCCTCATGTAGGGCACGCCGGTCACGGCGAGTGTCCCCTGTGGAGTGCCGTGGTACGCGGTCATCCGGCTGATCATCTTGTGCTTGCCGGGTTTGCCGATCAGCTTGTAGTACTGCTTGGCCAGTTTCAGGGCGCTGTCCACGGCGTCGCCGCCGCCGAGGGTGAAGAACACCCGGTTCAGGTCGCCCGGCGCGTGGTGGGCGAGCCGCTCGGCGAGGTCGATGGCCGCCGGGTGGGCGTAGGACCAGAGCGGGAAGTACGCCAGTTCGGTGGCCTGACGGGCCGCGATCTCGACGAGTTCCCTGCGGCCGTGTCCCACCTGGACGACGAACAGCCCGGAGATGCCGTCCAGGTAGCCCTTGCCGGTGTCGTCGTACACCCGGCAGCCGTCGCCGCGCACGATGATCGGCACCTGGGAGCCGTCCGCGAACGGGCCGTGGCGGGTGAAGTGCAGCCACAGGTGGTCGCGGGCCGCGTCCGCGCGGGAGGTGCCCAGCGGAGTGGTGGTCATCGAATCAGGACCAGAAGATGATCGAGCCGTCGGGCAGGCGGCCGATGAACGACGCCGCCGAGATGCGGACGCCGGCACCCGATGTGGGGTTGACCGCGTGTGCGTTGCGCGAGCTGAAGATGACCAGTTCGCCCTTGCGCGGGTCGATCTGCCGGTGCTCGTACCGCTCGACGGATTCCGGGGAGTAGAAGCCGAAGGCGCCGTTGGCGAACGACTCGATGTCCGGCGCGGATGCCCGGCGCCACACCGAGGTCTCGCCGCCCTCCTCGGTGAGGTCGTAGTAGATGTTCCACGCCAGTTGGCCGTCGACGTTGGACACCTGCCAGCCCGGCTGGTCGTGCTGGGCCCAGTCACAGTGCACCCGGATGCCGCCGACGGTGATCCGCACGACACCGGCGAAGTAGTCGCCGTAGGCGTCCTCGGACGCCAGCTTCACCGGGCCCTGCCATGCCCTGGCGACCTCGTCCATCATCTGCGGGATCGGGTCGCCCGCGGTGGCGAACAGCCGCTCGCGCGCCTCGGTCGCGGCCTGGGCGAGGCGGAAGTAGCCTGGCTGGTCGTGCCGGTGGTCGTAGCAGGTGACACCGATGCGGCCCAGCGGCGGGTCAAGGGTCTCGTAGTAGTCGAAGCCGTTGACGGCGACCGCCTCGGACAGGGCCCGGCACGACTGCGGGGACACGAAGTTCGGGATCCGCACCGCGCCGATCTCGTTGTCGAACAGGCCGTTGAGAACGTCCTCGGACAGCTCATCCACCTGCACGACGTCCCATGACGAACTCATAGTGCATTACCTCCATCGGTGTGTCGTGAGCACATGAACGATGGTGACAGCGCAGCTCCCGCGGTGGCTTCTCCTTGCCTGTTCTCCGTTGCGGATGTCCACTGTGGTCCGGATGTCGCGGTTGCGAAGAACGGCACCAGCGGGCCCCCACCGGGAGTCGAGCGGCGGGTGGCACGGTGAGTCGGGTTTCGCGCCGTCTCACGGGGGGTTCTGCCATGCGGATCGGCTGGACGGACGAGCAGGTGACGCGGCGGGAGACGTTCCGCCGGTTCGGGCGGGACGTGGTGGCTCCGGGGTCGGCCGACCGGGACCGGGAGGGCGTGTTCGATCTCGCCGGGTGGAAGGCGCTGGCGGCCGAGGGGTTCTGGGGTGCGCACGTCCCGGTCGCCGACGGCGGCGATGGTGGGTCGCTGTGGGATTTCCTTGCCGCACTGGAAGGTCTGGCACATGGTGCCGATGACGCGGGCTTCGTCCTGTCCGCCGTGGCACACGCCGGGCTGATCCAGGTGCTGCTCGACCACGGCACGGCCGTGCAGCGGGAGCGGGTGATCCCGGCGTTGCTGACCGGTGCGGTCGGCGCGACCGCGGTGACCGAGCGGACCGGTGGTTCACACCTGTCGTCGGTCCGCACCCGGGCCACCGTGGTGGGTGCCGACCGGTGGCAGTTGACCGGCGAGAAGTGCCACATCACCAACGCGCCTGCCGCCGATCACTTCCTGCTCGTCGGCCGGTTGGACGGTGTCGGCGACCGGGACATCACGCTGTTCCTGGTCGACCGCGACCGGCCCGGTGTGCACACCGGCGAACCGGAGGACCTGCTCGGCCAGCGGACCAGCCCGACCGGCGCCATCCACCTCGACCACGTCGCGATCGGCCCGGACGACATCGTGGGCGCGCCCGGCAACGGGCTGCGCACGCTGCACACGTTCCTGGCGCTCGACCGGCTGATGTACGGGATCGCGGTCGCCGCGCAACTGGAGTCGGTGCTGCCGAGGGCGGTCGAACACGTGACGACGCGGCAGGCGTTCGGCACCGAACTCGGCAATCACGAGTTCATCCAGGACAAGATCGTCACCGTGCGGACGGCGATCGAGTCGTCCCGCCACCTGGCCTACGCCGCGGCCGACGCGCTCATCCGGGGCGCCGACGACGCCAGCGCGCTTGCCTCGTGCGCGAAGCTGGCCGCGTCCGAAGGCGTCGTGGCCGCGGCGATCGAGCTGGTGCAGACGTTCGGCCATCTCGGTTACGTCCGCTCGTACGGCATCGAGCGCCACCTGCGGGACGCGGTCGCCATCCGGATCGCCGGCGGCACGACGGAGATGCAGAAGAAGAACATCTACAACGACGTGGTCCGCCGCTACTCCTGACGCCGGCCTCAGCTCGCCCGCGCCACACCGCAGTCGTGGTGCGCGAGCGACTCGGCGATCAGCGAGCCCACGGCCGGATCGCCGCGCATCACGAAGAAATGGTCGCCGGGCACCTCGTGCAGGTGCAGGCAGCCGGTCGTGTACGCGGCCCAGCCGGGCATCGACGCGGCCGACGTGAGGGCGTCGCCGGTGGCGTGCAGCACGACCAGCCGGCTGGACACCGGCGGCGGGCTGGGCCGGTAGTCGGCCGCCAGCCGCAGGTCGGCACGCAGGACGGGCAGGAACGTCCGGTACGTCAGCGGGCCGGCGGCCCGGGGGGACACGCCACCCAGCGCCACCACCGCGTCGAACAGTTCCCGGTCGGACGCGCCCTCATCGTGCAGTGCCGTCCGCTCCGGTGGGCGGTGCGGCGGGTTGCGGGCGATGACGACCAGCGCGGCCGGCGGCGCGGTGGCCCGCAGCCGGTGGGCGATCTCGTAGGCGAGCGCCGCTCCCAGGCTGTGGCCCAGCAGCGCGTACTCGCCCCCGTCGGCCACGGCCTCGGCCACGCGGTCGGCCAGGTCGGTCGTCGCCTCCTGCCACGACCGGTGCGGCTGTTCGTGCCGGCGGGTGCCCCGGCCGGGCAGTTCCAGTGGCACGGTGTCCGCGACACCGCGCAGCGCGGCGGCCAGCGCCCGGCCGGAGCCGCCGGCGGGCGGCAGGCACAACAGCCGCATCATTTGTGTCCCAACTCGCTGGCCGGCAGCATCCGGATGCGGCTGGGCCGTTCCACCGGCAGCAGTTGGCGCAGCAGCGCCCGCCGGGTGTCCTGCTCGGCCGACGTGTCCATCAGGTACAGGTCCAGTTGGAACACGGTCTCGCCGTCGTCGTCCACGTACGGGCGGGTCACCGAGTTGACCACGCCGGGCACCGTGTTGGCGATGCGCCGCACGGAGGGCAGCGACACCTTGGAGCCCCTGCTGGTCAGGAACTCGGTCCGCCGGCCGTGGCAGTACAGGTAGCCATCGCCGTCGAGGGAAAACAGGTCACCGGTGGCGATCTGGCGCTCGCCGGTGAAGCCCTTCGCGTCGCCGGTCTCCGTCATGCCGACCCGGTAACGCATCACGGTGTCCGACCGCACCAGGAGTTCGCCGACGCCGTCGGAGTCGACGTCGCGCAGGCTCACCTCGGTGCCGATCAGGGGCTGGCCGACGGAGGTCAGCCTGCGGACGGGCTCCAGGTGGGCGGCCAGCGTGCTCACCCTGGGGCCGGCCTCGGTCAGGCCGTAGGTCAGGTACACCTCGAGGCCGGGCGCGCGGTCCAGCAGAGCCTCCGTCATCGAGGGCTCCATGGCGGCGCCGCCGACCGTGAGCGCACGCAGCGGCTCCGGTGGCTTCCAGTCACCGTTGATGAGCTGGCGCACCATGAACGGGGTCAGCGACGAACTGGTCACCTGGTGTTCGAGCAGCATGCCGCTGTACGCGGACACGGTGAAGGGCGGACCGGTGATCACCAGCCGGGCGTCGACGGTGAGGCCGGCCAGTGCCTGTGCCACCAGGGCGTAGGAGTAGTTGAGCGGCAGGCTCACCAGGATGTTGTCGTACGCGCGCAGGCCGACGGCGAGAGCGTGCCGCCGGCCGTTGCGCAGCAGTGCGGACAGCCGGTGGCAGCATCCGCTGGACACCCCGGACGTGCCCGAGGTGAGGATGACGACGTCACCGGCTTCGTGGAACCGCGGTTCGATTCCGGCGAGCCGGACCACGACCGCCGAGCCGATGTGCCGCTCGGCGGTGTGGTCCAACGCGGTGGCTCCACGCTGGGTCAGCAGGAGCCCCGCGCCGATCTTCTCGGCCACCTCCCGGATCCGGGAGACGGGCGTGTTCGGTGCCAGCAGGGCGGGTACGCCGCCGGCGAACAGGACCGCGAAGAAGTAGGTCAGCAGCGGCACTCCGTTGGCCGCGCGGACCAGGACGACCTCTCCCTGCCGCAGCTCCATGTCCGCCAGGCGGTCGACGACGGCCTCGAGCGAGGGCGGTGGAACGTGCGCCGGTTCGAGATCCAGCGCTTCGGACAGGTACGCCGTTACCTCGGCCCTGGTCACCGGTAGGCCGATTACTGCCATCTCTACCCCCGCTCGTGGTCGTGGGTACGGGAGCGGGCCGGGGCCCGTCCAGTACCCACCGACCATCCGGATCAGAACGCCGCCATGCCGACCTGGTTGAACTGTCCGCCGTCCGCCACCGAAGGCACGTTGAACACGTCGTACTTCTTGATCAGGACCAACGTGCCGTTCGGGATGGCGCGGAAGGCGTACAGCGAACCGTCCTCCGAGTTGTCCACGTACAGGAACTTGCTGTCCCTGGACAGCGACACGTCGGTCCCACCCTCGGGCAGGCCGCCCGCGGCGATCGTCGTGCCGTCCGCGGCGGTGGCCGCGGCGTGCAACTCGGTCAGCTGCCCGTTGGCGCCGAGCGCGAACGACGACACCGTGCCCTCGAACCCGCTGATGTACGCGATCTGCGGGCCGCTGGAGCTCTTCGCGGTGACCGCGATCCAGCACGGGTCGGTGGTGTTCGTCTTGACGACGGGGCCGTTGGCGGTCAACGAGAGGGTGCTGCCGTCCCACGAGTAGGCGTTCGCCTCGCCGCCGAGGGTGTCGACGAAACCGCCGTTCTGCTCCGTCGAGACCACGGTGTTGTCGTCGGCCCAGGTGAAGCCGAACGGGCCGTTGCCGGCCGGGGTCACCGGCGTGGGGTCACCGGTCGTGCCGTCCGGCCGGAGCGGGAAGACCTCGAAGTTGCCCTTGGGGAAACCGGCGGCGGGCATGCCGGCGTCGCGCTGCGAGACGATCACAGCGGACCCGTCCGGCGTCATCGAGACCTGGGCGCAGCCGGAGTAGGGGATGTTGCTCAGCAGCCGGGTGGAGCCGACGATCTCGGTCAGGTGGCCCTGCTTGTTCACCCGGAAGCCGCTGATCGTGGGCAGCTGGCCCGTCGTGCAGTTCTCCGTCGCGCCGACCGGCTGCAGACCGTTGTACAGGAACAGCCGGTTCTCGAACTCACCGCTGTTGAGCACGTACAGGATCCCGTTGCGCACGGCGAGGCTGACCGGCTTCTGGCCACCGGAGGAGACCTGGTCGACCAGCTTCAGGCCCCGCTTCTCGATCCGGAAGACCGAGATGCTGCTGCTGCCGGCGTTCACCGTGTACACGAACTCCGGCGTGATGCTGGTGTTCTCCGGGTCGATGGCGCCCTCGGAGTTGCCCACCAGCAGGCTGTTCGAGCTGTCCTCGAAGCTGCCGCTGCCGGTGCCGCCCGTCGGGTAGGTGCCGACCCTGGTGAGTGCGCCGTCGGAGCCCCGGACGAACGCGGCGACCTCGTTGCCGGACGTGGCGTTGGACGCGTAGAACACCGCACCCTGCCGCAGGTCCGGGCCGGAGTTGCTCAGGGTCGCCGCCGCCGCAGGGGTGCTGGCGGAGCGGGTGAAGAAGATGCCCGCCGCGACGCCTACCAGGACCACTGCCGCGGTCACGCTGACGGTCACGGCCATGCGACGCCTGCGCCGGCCCCGGGGCGCGGGCGGAACCTTGGCCCAGCTGGGCTCGCTGGGCGGAGCGGGCGGATTCGGCGTGCTGGACTGGCCGCTCACCGGCGTCGGTGGCGGTGGCGGCTGATAGGTGGGGAATCCGTCGGCCGCTGGACCCGAGCCCGGGTCCTGCGGCGTCTGCGGGTGGTTTTCGTCGTTCATCCTGTACTCCTGGATAGTCGGAACAACCCCTGGCCACGGGGACCGAACACCGTGCGGCGCCGTGTGTCTGGGCCGTATGTCCGGGCACGCGGCCCAGGCACACGTCGGTCCAGGCTGTCTTTCACCACTGCCACGTCGATCACGCCGCCGCACGGTCTGCGTCGGACGGTGGCAGCTGCTTGAGGGCGGCGCGGCGCACCTTGCCGCTGGCCGTCTTCGGGAGGCTGGGCACGAACCGCACCCGCCTCGGATAGACGTGGGCCGCAAGGCGTGTCTTCACCAGTTGGCGCAGCGTCGCGGCAAGTTCGTCGTCCGCGACGACACCGGGGCGGGGCACCACGTACGCCACGACGATCTCGCCGCGCAGATCGTCCGGTTCGGCGACGACGGCGACCTCGGCCACGGCCGGGTGATCGTCCAGCACGCTCTCGATCTCGAACGGGCCGATGCGGTAGCCGGCCATCAGGATGAGATCGTCGTCCCGGGCGCCGAACGTGAAGTAGCCGTCCGTGTCGCGGCTGCCGACGTCGCCGGTGTAGTACCAGTGACCGTCGGCGCTGAACCGGGTGGCATTGCGCTCCGGGGCGTTCAGGTAGCCGGTGAACGTCATCAGCGGGCTGCGCTCCATGTCGATCGCGATCCTGCCCAGTTCGCCCGCAGGCGCGATCTTGTCCACATCGGACTTCAGGACCTCGACGATGAACCCCGGCATCGCCCGGCCCATGGAGCCGGGACGCAGTTCGCAGATCAGGTCGGGATGCCAGGGATTGCCGGTGATCACGCCCATCTCCGTCTGCCCGTACTGGTCGCGGATCGGGGCGCCGAGCACGTCCTTCGCCCATGCGGTGACGTCGGCGGACAGCGGTTCGCCCGCCGACGAGCAGTGCCGCAGCCGCAGGTCCGTGGGCACCGGGACGTCGGCCTTGCGCAGCGACCGGTACACCGTGGGCGCGGCGAAGAAGTTGGTCACCTGGAAGCGGGACAGCACGTCCCACATCAGCTCGGCCCGGAACGGCGAGTGCAGCAGCAGGCTGCGCCGCCCCAGGGCCAGTGGACCGATGATCGTGTAGTACAGGCCGTTGGCCCAGCCGGGATCGGACGGGTTCCAGAACACGTCGCCCGCCGCGTGGTCCAGGTGGTAGTGCTGGTACACGTGCATGCCGGCGACGGCCCGCAGTGGCACCGGCACCGCCTTGGGCGCGCCGGTCGTGCCGGATGTGAACAGCTCGATGATCGTGCCGTCCCCGCCGACGGCGACCGAGGGCAGGACGCCGTGCTCCTCGGTGAGCAGGTCGTGGAAGCCCAGTGTGCCTGCCGCGGCCTCGCCCGTGGTCACGATCGTCCGGTGTGGATCGTCGGCCAGCTCGTCCGACGGCTCCAACTTCGACCGCTGGTCGGCGTCGACGATCACGAACCGGGTGTTGTTGCCGGTGATCCGGGAGCCGATGGCGGCCGGCGCGAACGCCGTGAACAGCGGCACGTGCACCGCGCCGAGCCGCCAGATCGCCAGCACGGCGATCACGAGTTCCGCCGACTTGCCCATCAGCGTGGCGACCCGGTCGCCCGCGGTCAGGCCGCGGGCCGCGAGTGCGGCGGCCAGTGTCGCCGAGGCGACGGCGAGTTCACCGTAGGTGATGTCACTGGCGCGCAGGTCTGGTTCGATGACCGTGAACGCGATGTCCTCGCCCGGATGCCGGTCGCACAGCAGTTCCACCGTGCTGGCGTGGGGCGCACCGTAGGTGTCGAGGAGTTCCGCGACGTGGTCGTGCGGGGTCATCCGTTCTCTCCCAGGGCTGCGATGGCGAAAGTTCTCGCGGTCTCCAGCGTCGCCGCTTCGTTGAGCTCGCACGACTTCTGCTGTGCGGACCGTTCCGGTGTGGTCATGCCGCCGTGCGCCGTGACGTGCTCTGCTCGCCCGGTGGCGGGACGACGGCCAGTTTCGGCGTCCGCTTCCTCGACCACCTGCGGGCGGCCGGCACCTGCACGGTCCGGTACAGCACCCAGGACAGTGCCAGCGACACGGCGAACAGCAGCACCAGGAACGCCAGCGCGACAGGCGTGCTGTACTGCTGCCGGGTGTAGTAGCCGGTGCCGCCGAACTGGCCGACCAGCGCGGCCTGCAGGTAGAACATGACCAGCACGTGGATGAGGAAGAAGCTGTAGGTCAGCTCGCCGAGGAAGGTCCACGTCCGGTTGGCCAGGAACGACTGCCTGCCCTGCAGGTCGCGGACGGCGAGCGCAGTGATGAGCAGCGCGGTCGGCAGCATGAACAGCTGACCGAAGCCCCATTCGCCGGGCAGCGCCAGTGAGGCCACATAGGACGCGATGACCAGGGCGGCTGCCGGTGCGACGCCGATGCCGACCCAGCGGTCGCGCCGCACCACCTCGGCGAGCATCATGCCGACGATGAACTCCAGCGACCGGCTCACCGGGAAGAAGTACAGGAACCACTGGCGCGGCCAGGACACCGTGGCGGACTGGATGCTGGCCGGGGATGCGGGCAGCACGCCGCGGGCCAACAGCGGCAGCAGCAGCGCCAGGAGGGTGATCGCGCCGACCCACAGCCACAGCCGCTCCGTGCGGATCTTCCGGACGCCGACGATGAGCAACGGGAACGCGGCGTAGAACAGCAGCTCGGCGGACAGCGACCAGGTGATGCCGTTGACCGGCGGCAGGTAGAGATCCTGCAGCGGCACCCACGACTGGACGAGGAACAGCTGCGTCAGCGCCGGCCCGAGCCCGATGTGCGCACCGCCGATGACGAGCAGCACGAGCGCGATGGCCCACACCGTGACGTGGTTGGGGAAGATCTTGAAAAGCCTGCGCCGCCAGAACGCGGGGGCGCCCTGACCGGCCCTGGCGGACCAGGTCAGCACGAACCCGCTCAGGATGAAGAAGGACGAAACGCCGATAACACCCAGGTTCTCCGACAGGAACGAGTAGTTCTTCTGGAGTGCGGCGTCGCGCAGGTCGAACAGGTTCGCGCCGTGCGTGAGGAAGATGAGGATCGCGGCCAGGAACCGCAGTCCGGTCAGGGACATGAGTTTATTAGAACTTTTTTGTGAAAATTTCATATCCCCAACTTCTCTCCCCGGTTCGGGACGCATGTATGGGAACGACTTCGTCGCGTCCGCGGTGTCGAAATGAAACCAGGTCGGACGCCGCCGAACGTGGTCTTTCTGCCTAGGAACACCCTAACGAACAGGGAAGATGCCCCGCTTCTCCACGACTGCCCCGTGGCTTAAATGTTCTTGAGCGGCTGTCGAGTACGCCTTGACCAGCTCTCGAGTCGAAATCCGTCGAGTGTGGTATTGCACCGTTCCGGAGACGGAATGAACACGATCGGGTGTTTGTTCGTATCGCTGACCGGTAGTAGCGTTTTAGCCGAGCTGTCGACCGGCGCGAGTCCACCGGTCCATATCTATTTGCCCACACAATCAACCGAAAGGATCATCCATGCACGACTCGACCGTCGGGCAGGCCGCGCCGGCGAGGGTGGGGCGGCGGGAATGGCTCGGACTGGTGGTCCTGGCGCTGCCCACCCTGCTGATGGCGATGGACCAGAGCATCCTCTACCTCGCGCTGCCACGGCTGAGCGAGGGCCTGCACGCCGGCAGCACCCAGTCCCTGTGGATCCTCGACATCTACGGCTTCATGCTGGCCGGCTTCCTGGTCACCATGGGCACCCTCGGCGACCGGATCGGCCGCCGCAAGCTGCTGATGATGGGCGCGGCCGGCTTCCTCGTGTCCACCATCCTCGCCGCGTACTCGGTCAGCCCCACCATGCTGATCGTCATGCGGGCCGTGATGGGCGTCTCCGGTGCCACGCTGATGCCGTCCACCCTGGCCCTGATCACGAACATGTTCACCGACGCGAAGCAGCGCGCGTCCGCCATCGCGGCGTGGTTCAGCGCGCTGATGGTCGGCGGTGCGCTCGGCCCCATCGTCGGCGGCATCCTGCTCGACCACTTCTGGTGGGGCTCGGTGTTCCTGATCGGCGTGCCGGTCATGGCGCTGCTGCTCATCGCGGGCCCGATCCTGTTGCCGGAGTACCGCGCGCCCAAGGCGGGCCGGGTCGACCTGGTCAGCGTCGTCCTGTCCCTGTTGACGATCCTGCCGGTGATCTACGGCATCAAGGAGCTCGCCGCGGACAACGGCACGGCCGGTGTGTCGGCGGCCGCGATCGTCGTCGGCATCGCGTTCGGCGTGGCGTTCGTGCTGCGCCAGCGCCGGCTGGCCGACCCGCTGGTGGACCTGAAGCTGTTCCGCAGCAACCAGTTCCGGGTCGCCCTGTTGGTGCTGATGGCGAGCTCGGTGACGATCGGCGGCATGTACCTGTTCGTCAGCCTGTACCTCCAGGCGGTCAAGGGCCAGTCACCCCTGGTGGCCGGTCTCTGGCTGGTGCCGTCCACACTGGCCATCGTGGTCAGCTCGTCGCTCACGCCCGCCCTGGCGCAGAAGGTCCGGCCGGCGTTCCTCATCACCGGTGGCATGCTGATCACCGCGCTGGGGTACTTCATCCTCACCTTCGTCAGCAGCACGTCCGGGCTGGCGCTGCTCGTGATCGGCTTCGTGATCGCGTTCTTCGGCGGCGGCCCGATGGGCGCGCTCGGACCGAACATGGTGATCAGCACGGCGCCGCCGGAGCGGGCGGGCGCGGCGGCGTCCATGTCGGAGACCAGCAACCAGCTGGGCATCGCCCTGGGCATCGCCGTGATGGGCAGCATCGGCAACGCCGTCTACCGCGGTCACATCGCCCACCTGCTGCCCGGCGTGGGCACCGCGGCCAAGGCGAGCATCACCGGCGCGGTGAACACGGCGGCCGGGCTGCCGGCCGAAGCCGGCCAGCGGCTGCTCACCGCGGCCAGGGTGGCGTTCAGCACGGGCCTGAACACCGTCGCCGTCGTAGGTGCGGTGGGATTCGTCCTGCTGGCCGTGCTGGTGGCGGTCGCGCTGCGCAAGGTGCAGCCGGCGGGCGAGGGCGGTGCCCCGGCCGAGGCAGGCGACGCGGTGCCGGCCGCCGCACAGGCGGAGCTGGCGCCCGCGGAGGTGGTGACCGGCAGCCACGACTGAGGCGAACGAACACGTGCGGGTGGCACCGGTCCAGGTCGTCGCGCCTGGACCGGTGCCGTTTCCATCGATCGGCTGGAGAGATTCATGGGACAGGTAGTTCTCGACATGACGATGTCGCTCAACGGGTGTGTGTCCGGGCCCGGAGACACCGACGCCGGTCTGCACGACTGGTACTTCTCACCGACCAGTGGCGCCGACACCGTCATCGCGGAGACCATCAGGACGACCGGCGCGATGGTCATGGGTCGGCGCACCTACGACCTGGGCGCCGGCCAGGGCGGCTTCAAGGACAATCCGTACCAGGTCGACCACGTCGTGCTGTGCCACCAGCCACCGTCCGAGGTGGCCGAGGGGAACACGTCCTTCGTGTTCGTCACGGATGGCATCGAGGCGGCGGTGGCTCGGGCGAAGTCGGCGGCGGGCGACCGGAACGTGGTCATCGGCGGCGGCGCGACCACCGCCCGGCTGAGCCTGAACGCGCGGCTGGTGGACCTGATCAAGCTGGCCGTGGTGCCGGTGGTCATCAGGGGCGGGCTACCGCTGTTCGACGGGCTCGACATCGAGCTCCAGCTGGCCGCCGGCCCGGTGTCGGCCACGACCCCGGACGTGACCCACCTGAGCTACACGGTGGTCAAGTAGTCCGGCTGGCACGACGAATCCCTCCATCCGCTGCCGGGTGGAGGGATTCGTACGTTCGGGTCAGGCGGCGAACCGGTCCCGCAGGGCGCTGGCGTCCCGGTGCGAGTAGTAGGTGACGATGCACCGGCCGAACGCCGCGGAGCCACCCGGCTCCAGCTCGACGGACGACCGGGGCGCCAGCCGGGTCCAGGACGACTCGTCCGGCCCGCAGTACAGCGTGCCGGTTGCCGAGCCGAGATCGACCAGCCGCACTCGCCACCCGTCCAGCTCCACCCTGGCGTGCCGGCCTTCGACCAGAGGGTCGACCAGACGCACGCCACCGGAACTGCCGGCCTGGACGGTGCCGTCGGCCTCCGGTGTGCGGCCCAGCACGAGGTCCTGGCGGACCGGCACCGTCATGCCGTTGTCGAAGACCAGGACGCCCAGCTGCGGCCGGGGGCCGGTGGCATGCCTGCGGGGCGACTGGAGCATCGAGATGCCACAGACGACGCAGTAGTTGACGGACGGATCATTGAGGTGGCCGCCCTTGCACTCCACACCGGACACCTGGGGCAGGAGATCGGCCTCGGGCCGCTCGTCGGCAGCGGGGTCAGCGAGAACCTTCAACTCGGACATGCGTCAAGTCTAATGGGGAGAGTCGCCGGCGGGTCTCTCCGTGTTTGCTCCATGCGGACAAACGGATCGGCCTCCCGCACGAGTGCGGGAGGCCGATCCGTTTGTGTGCCGGGTCAGCCGAAGGCGCCCACGCTGGTGCAGTACGCCGGGAGCAGCCCGGCGTGCTGGCAGTTCGCGTTGTACTGGTGGAGCAACTGGTTGGCCTCCGTGTCGGCCTGGTGGAACCGGGCCACCGGGTCGGCACCGCCCGCCAGGACGTCGTTCATGGCGTCCGTCAGGGTGTTCTGGATGCCGTCGAAGTCGCCGAGCACGGCCCCGTTCGCCGAGTTCGAGCTGTTGGCCTGGAACACCTGGTCCAGTGCCACCGGAAGGGACGGGTTCTGCTGGAAGCCGCCGTCGGCGCGGAGCTTCGCGATGGCCGCGTTGGTCATCGGCAGGTAGCCGGTGCTCTGGTACCAGTTGATGGTGTTCGTGGTGTTGTCCAGGTAGTTCATGAAGGCGAGCGCACCGTCCTGCGTCGCCTTGTTCAGGCCTGCCTTCAGCCAGAGCGAGTCACCGGAGATGATGTTGCCCGGGTTGACGTTCTGGCCGTTGACCGGCAGCCGGCCGGACGTCACGTCGAAACCGGACGCGGCGCCCTGCTGCACCAGGCCGCCGGCCTGGTCGGCGGTGCTGAGGAAGAACGCGACCTGCTGGCCGAAGAACGCGTTGAACGTGAACTCGAAGTCGTTCGGCGTTCCGGTGTACAGGTAGTCGCCGTTCTTGGCCAACTGGTTCCAGAAGTTGACGTACGACATGACCTGGCTGGAGTCGGCGTTCACCTGCTGGGACCGGGACAGCCGGCCGTTCTGCCCGTTGGACAGGAAGCCGCCCTGCTCGGTGACGGCCTGCTGGAAGAACCAGCTGTGGTCCGGCCACGTGATGCAGTTGGTCGGGCCGTCGGGCAGGGCCCGCAGCAGCGTGCAGTCGTGTTCCAGCTGCGCCCACGTGGAGGGCAGGGTGGTGATGCCGGCCTTGGCCAGCAGGGTCTGGTTGGCATACATCATGGTGGTGTTGACGGTCGCCGGCATCGACGTCAGGTCGCCGTGGTTCGTGTAGTACGACTTGGCGGGCGCGATGATGTCGTTGAGCACGACCGGCTCACCCAGAATGGACGTGCGGTTGCCGATCGCCTTCTGCACCGAGGTGAACAGCGGCTTGCCGTACCTGTCCTTGGCGTCCCTGGCATTCTGGGTGGCGTTGTAGTAGTAGTCGGCGACCTCGGGCGCGTCGCCCGCCTGCACCGCCGCGTTCACTCCCTGGGGCAGCTGTTCGAAGTCGACAGCGCGGACCTCGACGTCGTACTGCGGGTGGGCGGCGTTGAAGGCCGCGGCGTCCGCGATCCTGGAGTCGAGGTAGCCGGGGAAGGGGAAGTTCGCCAGCCACACGTTGATGACGGTCTTCCCCTGGCCGGCGGCCGCGGTGACTCCGGGCCCGAACGCGAATCCGGTGAGAGCAAGGGCGGCCGCCGCGACCAACGACATGACGGTCCTGCGCGATCGGCGCATGTCTCCTCCATCCTGTGATCGACCCGCGGTGGGAAGTGGTTCTCCGACGGCGAGCCGGTTCCGTCGACCCAGCACATCACATGGCGGTCGACGCCCGGTCGAGAACCGTTGGACCTCAGGCGGCCGGCAGGTCCACAACGGAGCTGCGAACGACATGTTCGGTGGCAACGGATTCGTGCTCGTTCAGCACGACGTACCGGCAGTTCCCAGCGGCCAGCCAGGAGCGTGCCACCTGGCGGGCGACGGCACGGCCGGCGGCCGGCGACATGGACAGCACGAGGCTGGGCCCCTGGAGGCCGAAGAGGATGCACGGCACACCGGTGATCGATCCGGCGCTGGCACCGGCGAACTTCATCGGCGAGACCCGCCCGCCCGACCCGGCGAGCTGGCGCATCGTGTGCCGGGTGGCCTCGCTGCTCATCGACAGCACGCCGGTGTCCGTCGCCGCCGCGCGGATCTGGTCGCCCGCGTCGCGCAGCGCGGCCTCGACGGCGTCGGCGACCAGCCATGCCACGGGGTCGGCGTAGAACGAGGCACCCCGGCGTCGTGGCGCCGGCTCCGCCACTGATAGTTCTACTGTGGACAGTACTCGAAGTTCGCGCTCAGGCATCGGGATTCGCCGCCTCGAAGGCCACACACGTGTTGAAGCCGCCGAACCCCAGGGTGACGCTCAGGCCGATCCCGGACTTGATCGGCATCGGCGCACGCACCGGAACAGGCAGTGGCAGGGACGCGGGCTGGTCGGTCAGGCCGACCACCGGCGGGACCGCGCGGTCGCGCAGGGCCAGCACGGTGGCGATCGCCTCGATGGCTCCGGTCGCGCCGAGCGTGTGCCCGAAGGCACCCTTCGTGGCGAACACGGCGGGCCGCGGTCCGTCGGCGAACAGCCGCGAGTAGGCGTGCGCCTCGACGGTGTCGTTGGTCGGGGTTCCCGAGCCGTGCGCGTTGACCACGGTGATGTCGGCCAGATCGGCGCCGCCGTCGGCGAGGCAGCGGCGCACGGCGAGCAGCAGGCCGTCGCCGGACGGGTCGGGCGCCGTCATGCCGCTCGCGTCGTTGGACGATCCCGCGCCACGGAACACCGCGTGGCCGGTGACGCCGCGACGCGCCGCGGAGTCGCCGGACTCCAGCACCAGGAACGCCGCGCCCTCACCGAGGAGCGTGCCGTCGCCGTCCGGGTGGAACGTGCGCAGCGATGTGGTCGACATGGTGCCCAGCGCGCTGTGGCCGAGCCGCTTCACGTCGGTGAGCACGTCGGCACCGCCACACACGCACGCATCGACCACGCCCGCCCTGATCAGCTGCGCGCCCACCATGATCGCATCCGAACCGGACGAGCACGCCGTGGAGATCGACACCGGCGGCGCCGTCATGCCGATCCGCCCTGCCGTGTCGGCTGCCCACCGGTCCAGGCTGCCGGCGTCCTCGTCGTCCAGGTGGGCGCCGTGGCTGGTGCCCGCCACCAGCAGTGCACCGGCCGCCGGCAGCCCGGCGTCGGCCAGCGCGGCCCGCACGGTCGTCTCGGCCAGCGCGACCTGGCGGTCGGCCAGCGATACCGGCAGTCCGGCGACCGGCGCGGCCAGCGTGTTGCGCAGCCGCAGCGCGGACGGTACGTCCCGGATGCCGGTCGCGCCGTCGAGCAGCTGCCGCCACACGCCGTCCAGTGTGGCGCCGAGTGCCGTGCTCCACGCCATGCCGGTGACGCGGACGGTGTTCACCACAACTGCGGCCCGAGCTGTTCGATCTTCGTGCGCACCAGCGAACCGCGGAACGCGCCGACCCCGACGCCCTCCACCGTGGCCCTGGCCGAGAAGTGGAACGACGAGCCGTGCAGCCGGTCGCAGCGCACGTCGAAGATCACCTGGTCGCCGGGCACCACCGGCTTGGTGAACCGGCTCTGGGCCGATCCGATGAGCGTCATCTCGTCATCGGCCAGCGGCGACGTGCTCATCAGGTAGAGGATGATCCCGGACTGGGCGAACGCCTGGAGCAGGTGACTGCCCGGGTAGATGGCGCGCTCCGGGAAGTGGCCCGCGACCACGTCGGAACCGCCGGACACGGCCATCAGGCTGCGCAGGAACTTCCCCGGCTGGTGCGCGATGATCCGGTCGACGTAGATCATCGGGTGCCGGTGCCGCAGCCACTTCTTGATCTCGGTGAAGCCGATCGACGTGTCGGTGACGACCCTCGGCCGCAACACCGGCCCGTCGTCCTGACCGTTTCGTCGGGCCGGCAGGGCTTCGGTCGCCAGCTCAGTCATCTGTCGCACTCCGTTCACGCAGTGCCCGCCGCAGTTCGGCGGGCAGCGGGCTCGCCGTGCCGGCCGTGGTGTCCACCACGCACAGCACGAGGGTCCCGCTGGCCAGCAGGGTCTCCGGTGCCACCCGGTGCAGGTCGCCGGTGATCCGGCAGGACGCGCCGCCGACCCGCTCCACCCGGGTGGAGACGCGCACCTGGTCGGCGAACCTGGCCGGCGCCACGTACTTCATCCGGAGCTCCGCGACCGCGAGGTCCTTGCCCTGCTCGGCCAGCCGCGTCACGCCGACGCCGAGCGACTCCAGGTTCTCCAGGACGGCGGACTCCAGCAGCGAGGCGTAGCGGGTGAAGTGCAGGACGCCGGAGGCGTCGGTGTCGACGTGTTCGACGGTCCGGCACACGTCACGCAACACGGGACACCAGCCGGTTGGCGAACGCCTCCGACCCCGAGGCGATCCGGTCGATCAGCTCGGCGAGATCGGCGTCCGTGGACACCAGCGGCGGGGTGATCCGCAGGGTCGGGAACACGTACCGCAGGCCACGCGACCGGCGACCGGCACCCGCCATGAACTCGACGTAGGCACCCGCCCGGACCACGTGCTCGCGCATCTGCCCGGCGGCCGCGGCAGCCTGCTCGGTGAGCTCGACACCGCGCATGAACCCGATGCCGCGCTCCTCCCGGTAGATGTCCGGAAAGCGCTGCACCAGTTCGGTGCGCACCAGCTCACCGAGCCGCTCCCCCGTCGTCCGGGTGCGCTCCAGCAGGCCGTCCTCGCGGATGTAGCGCAGGCAGTCGCGCACGACCGCACAGGCCAGCGGACGCAGGTCGGACGTCGCCACGCCGCCGGACGCCCGCACGCTCAGCGACCGCCGCGCGATCACCATCGACAGCGGGATCGCACCCATGCCGATGTTCTTGCCGATCACGGTGATGTCGGTGGGAATCGGGCCGTGCTCGTCGGCCATCGCCAGGAACGAGCCGGTCTTGGCGAAGGTGAGCACCTCGTCGGCCACCAGCAGCGCACCGGCGCCGCTGGCCAGATCCGAGAGGGAGCGCAGGAAACCGGACTCGGAGATCAGCACGCCCGCGTCACCCTGGATCGGCTCGACGAACACGGCGAGCACCCGGTGGCCGAACTCGGTGAAGAAGTCCTCGATCACACCGGTGTCGCCGAACGGCAGATGCCGCACGCTGACCCCGGTCGGGCCGTCCGCGGCCGGCTCCGGCAGTCCGGCGCGGTAGTGGCGGCGGTTCAGCAGCGGCACCAGGCCACTGGTCCAGCCGTGCCACGCACCCTCGAACGCCACGATCAGGTCGCGCGTTCCCTTGTCCCGCGCCGGCCGCAGCGTGCGCTGGTCCACTCGCGACTCCAGGACCAGCCGCAGCGCCAGCTCCATGCCCTCCGAACCGGAACTGCGCCCGCTCACGTGGTAGTCACCGGCCGGGAAGTGGGAGGTCCACAGACCGTCCGGGCCGAACAGCTCGGCCAGGAGCCGGGACCGCTCCAGCGAACCGACCTCGTCCGTCGCGTAGCCGGCCTCGGTGATGCCGCGGACCAGGCTGTCCCGGACAACGGGGTGGCCGGCACCCAGGCAGGCGCTGCCGTAGCCGCCGGTGGCGTCGATCGCCTCGAACGACCGGCCGGCGTGCGGACCGTCCAGTTCGACCAGTCGCTTGCGGACGCCGTGCGCCTCCGTCACGCCGAACGGCAGCCGGTTGGACCGGTACTGGTCGGCGTGGATCTCCCTGCCGAGGCGGAGCAGGCGCAGCGTCTCCGACGACACCTCGCCGGTCATGCGTCGACTCCCTGCAGCCTGCGTACCAGGTGGGCGACGGTCTTGACGCTCTGGAAGTTCTCCGGCGTGAATTCCTCGTCGTCGATGTGGACGTCGAACAGGTCCTCGCACTGCACCCGCAGCTCGACGAAGCCGAGCGAGTCCAGGCCGTGCACGGATCGCAGGCTGTCGTCGAGCCCGATCTCGTCCGCCGGCGTCTCGACGAACAGGTCGGTGTTCAAGATCTTCCGGATCCGGTGTTCCATGTCCATGGGACTTCCTTCGGTCACGGTGGGAACGACGCTGACATCGGCGCGAGCGACGAGGGATCGGCCTGGGGTCCGCATGACGCCCACCTCATCGTGGTGTTCCGGGCTGGTGGGCCGCATCTCCCACCATGCCGCCGTACCCGTCAGGACCACAGCGCCAGTTCGCCGCCGGGCAGTCGACCGACGAACGAACTGGCGGACAGGCGGGTGCCGGCACCGGTCGCCGGCGCGACGGAATGGAGGTTGCGGGAGCTGAACACGACCAGTTCACCGCGCCCCGGGCTGATCTCGTAGCGCGCCCGGTCGGCCACTGCCGCCGCCTGGTAGAAGCCGAACGCGGCCGGATCGGCGTGGTCGTCCAGCTCCGGCTGCCACGGCCGGTCGTACACCGTGGTCTGGCCGCCGGTCTCGGACAGGTCGTAGAAGATGTTCCACGCCAGCTGCCCGTCGACCGAGTCGATCAGCCAGCCGGGCGCGTCCTGCGGACCCCAGTCACAGTGCATGCGGATACCGCCGACCGTGACCCGCACGATGCCGGCGAAGTAGGCGCCGTAGGCGTCCTCGGTGGCCAGGCCGACCTTGTTCGGCCAGGCCGCGCCCAGCGCGTCGATCACCAGCTCCACCGGATCACCGGCCGCCGCGAAGATCCGCTGCCGCGTCTCGTGCGCCTGCGCGGCCAGCCGGAAGTACGTCGGCTTGTCCGTGCGGTGGTCGTACTGGGCGATGCCGATCCGGCCCAGCGGGGGGTCGACGGTCTCGTAGTAGTCGAAACCGTTGGCCTGGACCGCGGCCGACGCGGCCGAACACGCTTCCCGGCCGACGAAACCGGGGATCCGCACCCCGGCGATCTCGTTGGCGAAGATCGCTTCCAGCGGTTCCGCCGACAGTTCCTCGGCGCGGAGGACTTCCCACGACGAACTCATCGTCATTCCCTTCGGTTGACAGTTCGCCGGCGGCCGGACGGCTACGCCGGCCTGGACCACTCCTGCGCCGATTCGCCCTCGGCGACGGCCCTGGCGCGCTCCACCAGCACCCGCCGGTCGACCTTTCCGTTCGTCGTCAAGGGAAAGCCGTTGGTCCACAGCAGCAGCCTCGGCACCATGTACTCGGGCAGGCAGCCGGCCAGGAACTCGCTCAGGTCCGCCGCCACGCCGGGCCTGCCGGTGTGGAAGCCGGCGAGTTCGGTGCTGCCGTCCTCACCGGTGTACGGGACGACGACGGCGCTCTCCACGTGCTGGTGCCGGTGCATGATCGCCTCGACCTCACCGGGTTCGACCCGCACGCCGCGCACCTTGACCTGGTCGTCCAGACGGCCGACGAAGTAGTAGCCCTCCGACCGCACCCGCACGCCGTCACCTGGCCGGTACCAGTGCTCCGGGGTCAGCGGCTCCGTCCCGTCGTAGGGCACCAGCGTCCGGCCGTCCCACGACGCGAAGCGGCCGATGTCGTGCGCCGGGTCGAGGTAGCCGTCCAACCGCTGCGGCCCCCGCAGGAGCAGTTCGCCGTCCTCGCCGTCCCCGGCGGCGCGGCCGTCCGGGCGGACGACGGCGGCCTCCACGGTGGGGTACGCCGGGCCCATGACCATGCCGCCCAGCTCCGGCTCCGGCCAGTCCGCTGTGTCGCGCGGCAGCGGGTAGGTCAGGCACGTGCAGGTGATCTCGGTGGGGCCGTAGGTGTTGCACAGCGTGCCGTCGGGCATGGCCTCGTACCAGGCGAGCGCGTTGTCCACGGTGAGGGCCTCACCGGCGAACACGCACCAGCGCAGCGTCGGCAGGCAGCCGGGGGCGATGTCACCCAGCAGCCGGGCCGACGTGACGACCGACGGCGTGGAGAACCAGTGGGTGATCTCGTTGGTGTTGATGAACTCGCTCGGCGCGAGCAGGTCGCGGCGCTCGGGCACCACCACCGCGCCGCCGCAGCTCCACGGGATGAACAGGTTCCACAGCGACACGTCCCATGCCAGGTCCGACGTCTGGGCGACCCGGATGTCGGGCCGGCAGTCGAAACACGTCACCATGTAGGACAGCCACACGGAGAACTGGCGGTGCCGGATCGGCACGCCCTTGGGCGCGCCGGTCGAACCGGACGTGAAGATGATGTAGGCGACGTCGTCGGGATCGCCGGCGCCCGCGTCCGGCAGGCTGGTCAACCTGCCGTGGCCCAGGGCATCGCCGTCGCCGATCCGGACCAGTGGCACACCCGTGTGCTCGGCGAGCTCGGCGGCCAGCTGGTCGTCGCACGGTGCGTGGGCCAGCACGTCGACGCCGGCCGCCCGGATGATGCCGGCATTGCGTGCCGCGGGCGACTCGGTGTTCAGCGGCACCAGGGTGACGCCCAGGCGCAGCGCGGCCAGGTACCCGGCGTAGGCGCCGATGGTCCGCGAGCTGAGCAGCCCGACCCGCTTCGGCCGGCCGTGGGCCGCGCGCAGCAGGTCGCCGGCCACGCGGGCGGCCGCCCCGGCGAGTTCGCGGTACGCCAGGTCGTTGCCGCCGACCCGCAGCGCCAGCCGATCCGGATGCCGGCCCGCGGTGTCCGCGAACCACTGGTACATCGTGCGTTCCGTAGTCATGCGCTACTACCCGCCTTCCGGTTGCGGGTCGGCCGAGTACAGCGAGTAGATCCCGGCGATCGTCCGTTCCGCCAGCAGCCGGTCGATCGGCACCCGCAGTCCCGTCGCGTCGCGCATCGCGGCGAACAACCGGACCACCTGGAGGGACCGCCAGTTCACGGTCTGGTCGAAGTTGGTCTCCAGTGCCCGGTCGGCCAGCGGCAGCCGCAGTTCGTCCCGCACGATGCCGATGAACCGCTCCCGAGTCATCACACCTGTCGCCTCTCCGTCAGTCGGTACTGCTCGACCACTCCGGTTCACCGGTGATCTCCACCACCGCCGAGCTGAACGAGAACCCGGTGCCGGCTCCGTTGAGGAACACGAGATCGCCCGTCCGCACCTGCCTGGTCTCCCAGAGGTGGGCCAGCGTGGCGAACTGGTCGCCCGCGCCGAGATGGCCCTGCTCGCGACCCCACTCCCAGCTGGTGCGGGTCAGGTCGACGCCGAACGCCTTGCGGGCGTCCCAGTCGGTCAGCACCTCGCCCATGTTCGGGAAAACCCACGCCGCGATGTCCCCGGTGGTCGCTCCCGCGTCCGCCAGCGCCCGCTCCATTCCTCCAGTTTCGTTGCGCCACAACGAGTCCACCAGCTCGATGAAGATGTCGGCGCCGTGCTGCGCGACGAAGGCGTCCACCCGGTCCTGGGAGTTGATCGGCCAACCGTCCGCGCCGGACACATCGGTCCACGCGGCGTCGCCGGTCTGCAGGCCCTCGTAGGTCGTGTCGCCGATGGACACGCTGGACAGCAGTTTGGCGGCACCGGGCTGCCGGGACAGCACGATGGACGTGCCGGCGTCGCCGAGCAGCACGCCGGCCGCGGTGCGGAAACGGTCCCACCCCGGCGGCACGAACCGGTCGGCCGTGGTGAGCAGTACGGCATCCGGTGCGTCGCGCGCGGTCAGATACGCGGCGGCCAGTTCCAGCGCGGCCATGCCGCCGTTGGACGCCTGCCTGACCTCCATCGCGGTGGCGTTGCCCCGGATGGTGCGGCTCTGCACATGTGGCGCCGGCGCGAAGTCGTCCAGGCCCTGGTGGGAGATGCTGGCGTGCAGCAGCAGCCGGAAGTCCGACCGGGCAAGGCCGGAGCGCTCCAGTGCCCGGTTGCCTGCGGTCACCGCGAGATCGACGGCGGACTCGCCGCCGTCCGAGACCCGGACGCCGCGGTAGCCGCTCCGCTCACACTCCTCGGCGTCGTAGCGGCCGTCGGCGACCGCGTCCGCGGTCCGCACGATCCGGCCCATGCTCGCTGCCGCAGCGTTGATGTAGATATCGTTCCAGCGCACTTGGGTTGGCCTCCTCGGTGCCGCAGGCGTCACGTCGATGGTGGCAGTGGCCCGCGACGAACCGCTTCTCCTGGCGTGTTGAGCCCACCACCACTGGGCAGCGGAGAAGACGTGGCGCCGCAAGTCAGGTGCGAGCATCGGCACGTGAGCAATCCATTCGACTCCGAGGACGGCACGTTCACGGTGCTGGTGAACGCCGCCGGCCAGCACTCGCTGTGGCCGAACCCGATGACCGCACCGGCGGGTTGGACCATCGTGTTCGGACCGTCCGACCGCGCCGCCTGTCTTGGCCACGTGCGGGACAACTGGACCGATCTCGACTGACAACGCGGTGCCAGCGCCCGCGACTGACTTGGGAGACAACGGCATGACGATGCCCAGCTCGCGACCGTTCGACGACGTTCAGGTGGACCACATCGAATACACGGTCGGCGACCTGCCGGCGGCCACCGGCTGGCTGGTGGACGGCTACGGCTTCTCCGTGTTCGCGGCACCCGAGTCACCGACCACCACGAGGCCGGTCCGCTCGGCGGGGCTGCGCCAGGGCGGAATCGAACTGGTCCTCACCGAGCCCGCCGTGGACGACCATCCGGCGACCGCCTACCTGGAACGACACGGCGACGGAGTGTCCGACATCGCACTGCGGGTGCCGGACGCCGCGGCGGCGTTCACTCAGGCCGTGCGGCGTGGTGCCCGCCCGACATCGTCCCCGGTGCGCCGGGGCACCACGGTGACCGCCGCCGTCATCGCGTTCGGGGACGTGACGCACACGTTCGTGCAGCGCGACCCGGCGAGCGACCGGCTGCCGTGGCTCAGCGGCACCCCGGGCGTCTCCGGCACCGGCACCGGCCTGCACGGCGTCGACCACTTCGCGGTCTGCCTGGAACCCGGCCAGCTCGATCCGACGGTCGACTTCTACACGGCGGTGCTCGACTTCGACATGATCTTCACCGAGCGGATCGTCGTGGGCACGCAGGCGATGAACTCCAAGGTGGTGCAGAGCCGGTCGGCCGCCGTGACGTTCACCCTGATCGAACCGGACACCTCCCGCGAGCCCGGCCAGATCGACGGTTTCCTGAAGAACCACGGCGGCGCGGGCGTGCAGCACGTCGCGTTCGTCACCGACGACATCGTGTCGTCGGTCGGCACGATCAGCGGGCACGGCATCGAGTTCCTGCGCACCCCGGCCACCTACTACCAGCTCCTGGCCGAGCGGGTCGAGCTGACCAGGCACACCGGCGACGAACTGCGCGGGCTCAACGTACTGGTCGACGAGGACCCCGGCGGCCAGCTGTTCCAGATCTTCGCCCGGTCCACCCACGCGAGGGACACGTTCTTCGTGGAGGTCATCGAGCGGTTCGGCGCGCGGACCTTCGGCAGCAGCAACATCAAGTCCCTGTACGAGGCCGTCGAGCTCCAGCGGGCACAGGACCATGACGCCTGACACGGGCGGGTGGAACCTGGCCGACGTCACCGACGTCGGCCAGGTCAATCTCGCCGACCCGGCCACGTTCGCGCTGCCCGGCCTGGAGTCGGTGTGGCGGCGGTTCCGCGAGACAGCTCCGGTGTACCGACACCCGGAAACCCGCTTCGGGCCGGCATTCTGGGTACTGACCCGGCACGCCGACGTGCTCGCCGTGCTCAAGGACGCGGATCGGTTCAGCTCGCAGCGCGGCAACATGCTGACGTCGCTGCTCACCGGAGGCGACGCGGCGGGCGGCAAACTGCTCGCGGTCACCGACTCACCCCGGCACAGCGCGGTGCGGGTCCAGCTCCTGCGGTCGTTCTCGCCGCGCGTGCTGCGGCAGATCGCCGACGGCGTGCGGGCCCGCGCCGAGAAGCTGGTCACCGCGGCGGTGCAGGCCGGCGCGTCGGACTTCGCCCACGACGTGGCCGACCAGCTGCCCATCGGCACGATCTGCGACCTGCTCGGCGCGCCCCCGTCCGACCAGGCGGAACTGCTGCGGCTGAGCAAACAGGCACTCAGCTCGGACCGGGCCGACCAGTCACCGAAACAGGTGTGGCTGGCCCGCAACCAGTTGCTGGTGTACTTCACCGACCTGTGCCGGCACTACCGCGCCGAGCCTGCGGACAACGTCGTCACCGCACTGGTCAACTGCCGCATCGACGGCGAGCCGCTGTCCGAGGACGAGATCGTCCTCAACTGCTACGGACTCGTCCTGGCCGGTGACGAGACCAGCCGGCTGGCGATGACGGCCGCCGTGCTGAACTTCGTCACCTTCCCGGACCAGTGGCGGGCGCTGCGGGACGACCACGCGGACCTGGCCACCGCCGTGGACGAGGTCCTGCGCTGGAACTCCCCCGCGCTGCACCTCGGCCGCACCGCCACGACCGACGTCACCATCGGCGGCACCACCATCCGGGCCGGCGACATCGTGACGGTCTGGCTGCCGTCGGCCAACCGGGACGACGCCGTGTTCGACGACCCGGACGCGCTGAACCTGAACCGGAACCCCAACCGGCACCTGGCGTTCGGCTTCGGCCCGCACTTCTGCCTCGGCGCCTACCTCGGCCGCACCGAGGTGACCGCGGTGGTGGACGCGCTGCGCCGGACCGCACACGACATCCGGGCCGGGGGCAGGCCGGAGCCGATCTATTCGACGTTCCTGCGCGGCCACAGCAGCCTGCCGGTGACCTTCACCGCCCAGCGCGACCCGAGGACCGATTGGAGCACATGATGACCGCTGGCTCGATTCCGGAGCGCTTCGCCGAGCAGGTGGGGCGGGTGCCGGACGCCGTGGCGGTGACCTCCGGCGGCGTCGACCTGACCTACCGGGAACTGGACGGGCGGGCCAACCAGGTGGCCCGCAGGCTGCTCGATCTCGGGGTCGGGCCGGCCGAACCGGTGGCGATCCTGATGGCACGGACGACCGACCTGGCCGTCGCGCTGGTGGGGACCGTGAAGTCCGGCGCCGCGTTCCTGCCGCTGCACAGCAGCTACCCGATGGAACGCATGGAGTGGATCATCGAGCAGTCCGGCTGCCGGGTCCTGCTGGCCGACCGTGCGATGCGCGATGCCGGGCTCCCGCGTGGCGCCACGGTCGCCATCGTTGACGACGCCGAGCTCGACGCGTCCCCGGCCACCGATCCTGAGGTCACGGTCCGGCCGGACCAACTGGCCTACATCATGTACACGTCCGGTTCCACCGGCCGACCCAAGGGCGTCGGCGTCGACCACCGCGCGGCGCTGGGGCTGATGCTGGACAGCTGCTGGGACAGCGGCCGGCACGAGCGGGTGCTGATGGTGGCCCCGTACGCGTTCGGCGTGTCCAACTACGAGCTGTGGGTGCCGCTGCTGCACGGCGGTCACACGGTGATGGCGCCGCCCGGTGAGTTGGAGGTCGCCGCGCTGCGCCGGCTCATCGCCGAGCACCACATCACGGCGGTGCACCTGACGGCCGGGCTGTTCCGGGTGATCGCCGAGGAGGCGCCGGACGTGCTGACCGGCGTGCGCGAGGTGATGACCGGAGGCGACGTCATCGCTCCGTCCTCCGTGGACAAGGTGCTCACGGCGTGCCCGGACATCGTGGTGCGCGCCATGTACGGGTCGACGGAGTCGACGCTATTCACCACGAACTCGCCCATGACGGCGCCGTTCACCCCCGGTGCGACCGTGCCGGTGGGACGGCCGATGGACACGATCAGGGTGTACGTCCTGGACGCGGAGCTGCGCCAGGTGCCGGTCGGTGAGACCGGTGAGCTGTACGTGGCGGGGCCGAGGCTGGCGAAGGGCTACCTGCGCCGACCCGACCTGACCGCGGAGCGGTTCGTCGCCGACCCGTTCGGCGAGCCCGGCGACCGGATGTACCGCACCGGCGACCTGGGGCGCTGGACACCGGACGGCCTGATCGACTTCGCCGGCCGGGCCGACGACCAGGTGAAGATCCGCGGGTTCCGGGTGGAACTGGCGGAGGTGGAGAGCACCCTGGCGAAGGCCCCCGGCCTGGCGCACGTCGCCGTCGTGGCGAAGCCGGCCGACGACGGCACCAAGCGGCTGGTCGCCTACGTGGCGCCGCAGGCGGGCGAGGTCGACCTGGATGCGTTGCGGGCCACGGCGAAGGAGTGGCTGCCCGGCTACATGGTGCCGGACGCCTTCGTCGTGCTGGACCAGCTTCCGTTGACCCCCAACGGAAAGCTCGACCGCAGGGCGCTGCCCGAGCCGCCGGCCGCGACCGGTTCGGCCGACCAGAGCCCGCGCACCGAGTCCGAACGGGTGCTGTGCGACCTGTTCGCGGAGGTGCTCGGCATGCCGTCGGTCGGCATCGACGACGACTTCTTCGAGTTGGGCGGCCAGTCGCTGCTGGCGATGCGGCTGATCAACCGGATCCAGGACGTCACCGGCACGACACTGCCGATCGTGGCACTGTTCGACGCGGGGACCGTCGCCGGCCTGGCCGGCGAACTCGACGCCGCGGCCTGATTTCACCAACGGGACAACGGAGGCTCGCCCACCATGACCAACCCAGGGGCGTCACCCACGGCGGTGCGGATCGCGCCGCTCTCGTTCAACCAGGAGTTCGTCTGCATCTTCGACCAGGGTGACGAGCAGGGGCCGTTCGGTCCCCGGTATCACATCGTGCACGGCTGGCGGATCGGCGGCCGGATCGACCTGGCCGACCTGCAGGCGGCCCTGGACGCCGTCGTGGCGCGGCACGAGTCGCTGCGCACCATCGTGGTGCGCGGCGAGGACAAGTGCCAGCAGGTGTTCTCAGCGCAGCCGGTGAAACTGGAGGTCCGCGAACTCGGCGCGCTGCCCGCCGACCAGCGGGACGCGGCGGCCGAGCAGTTGCTGATCGACGTGGAGGCGGACACCATCCCGGCCGGCGAGGTGCCGCTGCTGCGCGCCATCGTCGGCCGGTTCGACGACGACGACTCCGTGCTGGTGCTGATGGCCCACCACACGTCCACCGACGGCTGGTCGATGCGCCTGATCATGCGGGACCTGTCCACCCTGTACGCCGTGCGCCGGGGCCACGAGCGGCCGGAGCTGCCGGAGGCGGGCCAGTACGGCGACTACGCCGAGCTGGAGAAGCAGACGTACGCCACCCTGGACGCCACCAAGGAGTGGTGGCGCCGGCAACTGGACCGCGGCGCGATCTACACGCTGAAGACGGACAAGCCGCGTTCGGCCGGCCTGGAACAGACCTCGGCCATGCACCGGTTCGTGATCGACGGCTCGGTGGTCAACCCGGCCCTGGCGATGGCCAAGGCCAACCGGGGATCGCCGTTCATGGCGCTGCTCGCCGTGTACAAGATCTTCGTGCAGCGCATGTCCGGCGGCACGACCGACGTCGTGGTGCCGACGTTCTCACCGGGCCGCGGCCCGCAGTTCGAGAACACCGTCGGGTCGTTCTTCAACTTCCTGCCCGTGCGCACCGACCTGTCCGGCTGCCGCACGTTCCGGGACGTGTTCACCCGTGTCCGCCGGTCATGCCTCGAGTCGTACGCCCACGACATGCCGATGATCCTCGGTGAGGCGCCCGCGCTGATGGCGCCCGGCATGGACGACCGGCACGCACCGTGCGTCTTCCAGGTCTTCCCGTACCCGCACCTGCTGGACCGGGAGCTGATCGGCGACCTGGAGTACACCGAGATCCGGTACCGCACGCGCGCCCAGGAGCTCTGCTCGGACATCCCCGACGGTGGCCTGTGGACGCTCAACCTGGACCACAACGGCGACGTGTTCGGCCACGTGGCGTTCAAGAACAGCCTGTTCGACGCCACCACCATCCGGTCCCTGGTGGCCGACTTCACCCACGTGCTCACCGCGGTCGCCGCCGACCCCGACGCCGACCTCGACACGATCTGACCCACCCGCACCGAAGCGGCGTGCCCAGCAGGGCACGCCGCTTCGTCGTTGGTGAGCCCTGTGCCGACGTTGGCGGACACAGCGAAACCGGCCCTGGACCAACGCGGTCCAGGGCCGGCTCGGTGATGGGGGTCAGGCGCGCAGCGAGCGGGCGAACGTCGCGATGTCCGCCACCAGCAGCGCCGGCTGCTCCAGGGCGGCGAAGTGACCGCCCTGCTCGAACTCGCTCCACTGGGTCAGCGTCGGCAGGATCTGCTCCGCCCACGGCCGGATCGGCCGCACCGCGTCCCGGGGGAAGAAGGCCACCGCGGCCGGCATGACCAGCGGCCACGGGCCGCCCCACGTCTTGGCGAACTCGGCGTCGCCGTGGGCGGACTCGTAGTAGAGCTGGGCGCTGGACCCGGCCGTGCCGGTGAGCCAGTAGACCATCACGTTGGTCAGGATGTGGTCCCGGGCCACGGCGTCCTCGGGCACCTTGTCCGAGTCGGTCCACTCCTTGAACTTCTCCACGATCCACGCGAGCTGGCCGACGGGCGAGTCGGTCAGGCCGTAGGACAGGGTCTGCGGCCGGGTGGACTGGATCTTCTGCCAGCCGATGCCGTCCTGCAGGAAGCCGCCCGCGAACTCCAGCCGGGCCATGTCCGAGGCGGCCAGGCCGGCGAACGCGGCCGGGTCCTCGGGCGGGAACGTGACGAACATGTTGACGTGCACGCCGATCACGTGCTCCGGGTCGGCCAGGCCCACCTCGAGCGAGATGGGGCTGCCCCAGTCGCCGCCCTGCGCGACGTAGCGGTCGTAGCCCAGTTCAGCCATCAGCGTCGCCCAGGCCCGTGCGACCCGCTTCAGGTTCCACCCCGTGTCCTGTGGGTGGCCGGAGAAGCCGTAACCGGGGATGGACGGGATGACCACGTGGAACGCGTCCGCCGGGTCCGCCGGGTCGGTCAGCGGACCGATGACGTCGACGAACTCGACGAACGAGCCGGGCCAGCCGTGGGTGAGGATGATCGGGGTGGCGTCGGCGTGCGGCGAGCGGACGTGCAGGAAGTGCACGTCGGTGCCGTCGATCTCGGTGACGAACTGGGGGAACTGGTTGAGCTTGGCCTCGGCCGCCCGCCAGTCGTAGGAGTGGCGCCAGTACTCGGCGAGCTCCTTGACATAGTCGAGCGGGGCACCCCGGGTCCAGCCGAGACCGGGGATCTCACCGGGCCAGCGGGTCGCGTCCAGCCGCCGGTTCAGGTCGTCGAGATCGGACTGCGGGACTTCGATACGGAACGGACGCATGGATCGCACCAATCACGAGTGGTTCAGGCGGCTTGTGGCAGGTCGGTGTCCTGCGCGGGAGGCGGCACCGGGGCCGGTGCCTGCGTGCGGGAACGCAGCACCCGGATGATGTTGCTCGGCTTCATCAGCGCCTGCGGCGGGTCGATGAGGCCGGCGGCGCGGATGAACGCGTTGGTCAGCACCGGGTCGTGCACGGCGGCCTGTTGCAGCCGCGCCACGTAGGCGTTGGCCATCCGGATCATCGGGGTCCTGCGACCCTCGACACCGGCGTAGCCGAGATCGGCGCCGGCCGAGAAGTCCCAGGGCATCTTGATCGCGCGGGCGACGTCCCGGAAGAACGCGCGTGGCTCCGGAATGCCGCCGCGTCGCAGGTGCTCCTCCAGCACCAGCGATTCCATCGCGGTGACGGTCATGCCTTGCGCGTACAGCGGGTTGAAGCTGCACACGGCGTCACCCAGGACCAGCAGCCGCTCGGGGAACTCGGTCAGCCGCTCGTAGTGCCGCCACGCGCTGGCCGGGAACTGGAACGACACCGGGTCGTCCAGCGGTTCACCGTCCTTGACGGACTCGTAGATCTCCGGCACCGGCAGGCTGCGGGCGAACTCGATGAACCCGGCCGGGTCGGTCGGCGGGTGGTCGCCGAGCATGCCGGTGAGGGACAGCTCGACGCGATTGCCCGCGCCGGGCAGCCGGTAGAAGAACGCGCCACGCGGGCAGGCCGGCGTCGGTGCGGGGATGAACGCCAGCTCGTCGCCGAACGGGTCGGCGTCCAGCCGGTAGTGCCTGGTGGTGTAGGCCAGGCCGATCTTGATCTTCTGCTCCTCCGGCCGGGCGAACCCGAGTTCGGTCAGCCAGACGGGGGTGCGCGAACCACGGCCGGTGGTGTCGACCACCAGGTCGGCCTCGATGACCTGCTCGGTGCCGCCCTGGGGCCGCACCCGCGCGCCGGTGACGCGCCTGCCGTCCCGCGTGGTGGTCAGGCTGAGGATGTCGTGCCGCTCCAGGAACGTGACGTTCGGGATGCGCTGCACCCGCAGCCGGACATGGTGTTCCAGCACGGGCCGGGTGGCGGGCACCGAGACCAGGCCGGACGTGCTGGGCGCGAGCCGCTGGCCGTTGACGTACCAGCGGATGTCGCCGTTGAAGTCGCCGGGCGCCACACCGGCGGCGACGAGATCGTCGGTCAGGTTGGGGAACTGGCGTTCCAGGATCTGGTGCCCCTTCGCCACCAGGCCGTGGGCGTGGCGGCCGTGCGGCACGCCACGCCGGTAGCCGCTGACGCCGGTCAGCGCGTCCCGGTCCACCACCAGAACCTCGGTGAACGCTTCCGAGAGCACCCGTGCGGCCAGCAGCCCGCCCATGCTCCCACCAAGAACGACAACGCGGTCGTGAACCCGATCCACCGCGCGGTCACCTCCTCCTGTGCTCTGGGCTGCCAGCTGCCGTCCGGTCAGACGTAGTGGGTGTTGGGTTCCAGGCCGCACAGCACGCGGCCGTAGAGCTCCAGGTTGGTGTTGGGGTGCATGATCGCGTGCAGGTTCAGCGTCTGCACGTCCCGCTCGATCCGCTGGATCGGCACGGTGTTGTAGATGGACGAGCCGCCGCTGGCGGTGTTCAGGACGTCCACGGCCTCCTTGGTGCGCTGGCACACCGCACCCAGGTCGAGGCGGGCGCGGGCGCGCTCCTCCAGCGTCCACTGCTGGCCGGAGGCGTTGTAGCTGTCCAACATGGACGCCGCCCGGTAGGCGTGGAACTCTGCCTCGTCGATCTTCGTCTGCGCTTCGGCCACCTGCAGGTGGGTGATGGGCGCCTCACTCTGCTTCTCGTAGGCGGTGTAGGTGATCTTCCGACCGGGCAGCCGCTCGAAGAAGGCTTCCTTGGCGGCCTTCGCCAGGCCCAGCGCGGACGCGGCGACCGTGGCGCACGCGGTCGGCATGAACGGGGCCTTGTAGATCGGGCGGTCGGCGTTGAGCACCGACCTGTGGATGCCCTGCAGCACCGGACCCATCGACAGCACCTTGTTCGCCGGCACGAAGACGTCCTTGGCGACGGTGCTGACGCTGCCGGAGCCGCGCAGGCCCGCGGTGAACCAGTCGTCGACGACCAGCAGGTCGGACGTGGGAACGGCGATCATGATCGGCTCGAACTCGCCGTTGGGGTGGGCGATGACGGCCGCGTTGGTGTTCCAGTGGCTCTGCTGGACGCCGGTGTTGAACGCCCACTTGCCGTTCACGACGTAGCCGCCGTCCACCGGGGCCGCGATCGCGGTCGGGCTGATGATGCCGCACACCCGCACGTCGGGGATGCTGAAGATCTCGTCCTGCACCTCGTCCGGGAACAGGCCGACCATCCACGCGCTGATCGTCCACACCGCGGCGGTCCAGCCGGTGGAACCGCAGCCACGGGCCAGCTCGGAGACGACGTCGACCACAGTGGTCATGTCGGCCTCGTGGCCACCGTAGCGGACCGGCAGGCGCAGCTTCAGCAGGCCGGCGTCGGCCAGCGCGCCGATGGTGTCCTCGGGAATGCGGCGGTTCTCCTCGGCGTTGATCGCGTTCTTCTTCAGCAGGGGCACCAATTCCGTCGCGGCACGGCCGAGTTTCGTCCGTGGCTGCGCATCGGTGACGTCCATGTGTTCTCCTTGGAAGGGCGGCCGGAACTCGGGGCCTGCGCGTGTGAATGCGGGTGCAACACTCAAGACCTTGTCATCCGGCGAACGCCGGTCGCATCTTCGGAAATGCCGGTTCACCGACCCGACCCGGCACCGACGGGCTGCTGCGCCGGTGCCTGTTCGTCGGGTCCGGCGGGTGGCAGGTCCCGCAGCCGCACCGCGGCGGCGACTGCCAGTATCGCCAGGGCGGCAGCGCTCACCGCGGCCACCGCGGTGAGCCCGGTGGAGAAGCCGGCCCTGGCCACGTGCAGCACGGCGGCCGGCAGGTGGTCGGCCGTGGCGCCGGCGAGGCCGCCGGTCGCCGACCGGGCCTGGGCGGCGGTGGTGCCGGCGGGCAGTGAGTAGGTGACCTGGGTGCGGTAGACGAGCGTGCTCAGGCTGCCCAGGATGGCCACGCCCAGGGCGAAGCCCAGCTCACCGCCGGTTTCGGACAGTCCGGACGCGGCGCCCGCCTGTTGCGGTGGCACCGAGCCCAGGGTGAGTCCGGTGGTGAGCACGACGATCGGCACGATGCCCAGGTTGAGCCCGCAGAACCCGATCACGAGCGCACCGGTGTGGGCGCCGGGATCGCCGAACACCAGGACCAGCAGGCCGATCACGGTCACGCCGATGGCGCCCACCACGACGGCGGCGGGCCGGAACCGGCCGGCCAGCACGGGCGCGGCCAGCGAGCTGACCGTGGAGCAGCCGATCGGGATCAGCAGCCACAGCCCCGCCCCCAGCGGGGACAGGCCGTGCACCAGTTGCAGGTCCAGCGACACCAGCAGGTAGACGCCACCGAGCACGGCGCTGCACACCAGCATCAGCACCAGTGCCATGCGGAAGGTCCGGTTGCCGAACAGGCGCAGGTCCAGCAGTGGTGTGGCCAGCCGGCCCTGCCGCCGCACGAACAGCAGGCCGAGCACCAGGCCGACGGCCAGCGCGAGCAGCGGCAGCGGCCGCAGGCCCTGGCCGACCAGCTCCTTCAGGCCGTACACCAGCGGCAGCACCGTGCCCAGGACGAGTACCACGCTGACCGGGTCCAGCCGGCCGGCTCGCTCGGCGTCCCGGTACTCGGGCAGCAGCCACGGCGCCAGCGCCAGCACGACCACCATGATCGGCACGCCGACCAGGAACGCCGAGCCCCACCAGAACACCGACAGCAGCGCGGCGCCGACCAGCGGACCGATCGCCATGCCGCCGACGAAGCAGCTCGTCCAGACGCCCACCGCGAGATTGCGCTCGTTCGGCCGGTGGAACATGTTGCTGATCAACGATAGTGTGCACGGCGCGAGGGTGGCACCCGCGATGCCCAGCACCGCCCGCGCGGCGATGAGCATCTGCGGTGACGTGGAGAACGCGGCGACGACCGACGCGACACCGAACGCGCCGACACCCCACAGCAGCAGCTTGCGGCGCCCGATCCGGTCGCCGAGCGAACCCATCGTGACCAGGAAACCGGCCAGCGTGAATCCGTAGATGTCCACGATCCACAGCTGCTGCGTCGTGTCGGCGCCCAGCGCCATGCTCAGCTTGGGCAGCGCGAGGAACAACACGGACACATCGGCGGAGACCAGCAGCGTCGGCAGCACGAGCACGGCGAGCCCGAGCCACGCCCGCCGCCCGGCCCGCGCCCCAACGACACTCAAGTCGGTCATCGCACACTGCCCTCCGTCGTCGGCACCGGTGGCCGCGCGACCAGCGTGGCGAACATCGGTGGACGTCCGCGTTTCCTGGATTGCGGTCCGGTCCCCGAGTCCACCCGGGACGCCTGGCCAAGGTCCGCAACAACGAAGTCGATGTGCCATCGGCGCGGGGCGAGAATGGCGCTGGTGACGTCCATATCCGACGTCACGTCGACGGCCGGAACGAGGAGACCGATGCCCGACAACCCAACACCCCCCGCCGCAGACGACCTGATCGCGGTTCGTGAGGTTCCCCAGCGCATCGTGAAGGCATGGGCGAACAACGACGGCACCGCGTTCGGCGAGGTGTTCACGACGGACGGCACGATGGTCCTGCCCGGCGTGTACCTGGACAACCGGGACGACATCAGCGCGTTCATGACCCAGGCGTTCGCCGGCCCCTACCAGGGCAGCCGCGTGTTCGGCGAGCCGCTGTCCGCCCGCTTCCTCACTCCCGACGTCGCCGTGCTGGTGACCAAGGGCGGCGTGCTGTACGGCGACGACGACGAGGTCACGCCGGCCAACGGGATCCGAGCCACGTGGGTGGCCGTGAAGCAGGACGGCGAGTGGCTGCTCGCCGCTTACCACAACGCGCCGGTGAACGCCAGCTGATCCCTGTACACCGTCACGTGTCGGGAACGGGGTGAGGAGAAGCGGATGACAAGTACCACCACAACGGACAACGAGAGCGTGTCGAACGTTGTGTGGCCGCCCGGGTTGCACCCGCCCACCGGCGACGGGCTGCCGCCGCTGCTGGAGAACACCAGCGCGTGGACGGACGAGATGGTCACCAACGCCGGCCTGGCCATGCAGGACTACCCGATCGTCAGCGTGGGCGGCGGCATGGGTTCGTTCATCACCGTGGACTACCTGCGGGTCGCGGGCGCGGTCCCGGCCGCCGACATCCGGGTTCTGTCCAATCTGGACGCTCCGTGGCAGACGTACCAGTACCTGACCAGGGTGTCCCAACTGGGTCTGGATCGCAGGCTTCGTTCCGACTCGCAGTCCCGGCCGGACAACATCTGGGGATTCCCGTCCTTCGCGGTGCAGGAGGCGATCCGGACCCGGTCGCTGAAGCCGCTGAAGCAGGTCCTGATCGAGCCGGTGTTGGCCGACTTCTACACCCCGGTGCTCAACGACATGATCGACAACCTGCGGCGGGAGGCCGACCGCATCGGCTACTGGGACATGCTGGTGCGGGGTCAGGTGTACACCATCCGGCCCAGGGCGGGCGGCGGCTACTTCTCCGTGCTGCAGCCGTTCGGCGAGAACGCCATGCCGCGGGTGTTCCGGTCCAGGGACGTGCACGTCGCCGTCGGCTATCCCGGCGTGCGGTTCCTGCCGGACCTACAGCGGTTGCGCGAGGAGTACAACGACTACCACCACGTGGTCAACGGCTACGAGAACCACGAGCACGTGTACGCGTCGCTGCGCCGCAGGCCGGGCACGGTGCTGGTGCGGGGTAGCGGCATCACCGCGTCGGCGATCCTGCAGCGGCTGATCACCGACATCTACTGCAAGAGCGCGCAGACCCAGATCCTGCACCTGTTCCGCAACTACACCCGGGGCGCGCACGGCCCGCACCCGTGGTCGCGGCGGCCGGGTGGGGACGGCTGGGCGTACCAGGGCTTCAACTACCCGAAGTCGTCCTGGGGCGGCCAGTTGAAGGCACGCATGCGCCGGCTCGACGGTCCGGACCTGGCCGAGGCGTACGACCAGATCGAGGGCACCACGACTCCGCTGCGCGGGATGTGGCAGCACTACCTGCGCGAGGGCAGGCGGGCCGGCTGGTACCAGCCGCTGGCCGGCACGGTGGACAGCCTGCGGCTGGCGGACGGCATGGTGCACGGCCGGCTCCGGCCGCCGACGCCCGACCAGCCGGAACGGGATCTGCAGGCCGACTACGTCATCGACTGCACCGGCCTGGAGCCCGACGTCACCAAGCACAAGGTGCTCGACGACCTGCTCAGGCACGCGGGCGCCCAACGCAACTGGCTGGGCAGGCTCGACGTCGAGCGGACCTTCGAACTGCGTGGCACGGACAACGGCCCCGGTCGGATCTACGTCACCGGCACGGCGTCCTACGGCGGCAACTTCCCCGGCGTCGACACGTTCCTGGGCCTGCAGATCTCCGCCCAGGAAGTGGCGGACGACGTGGCGTACCGCGGGTACGCCACGAGGATGGGGCCGCTTCGCTCCAGCACGCAATGGATCAGGTGGGCACGTGGCGCACAGGTCAAGTGAGGGGGTCGGGTCGGCATGACACCGACGTTGTTCGGGCGTATCCAGACGCGGATCTTCCTGCTCGCCGTCGTCGGCGGCGTGGTGACCGCGTGGCTCACGCCGCTGCTGCCGATGACCGGCCCGGCCGGTGACCGCTACCGGGCCACGTTCGTGGTGCTGGCGGCGGTCGCGGTGCTCGGCATCGGCTGGGAGATCATCTACCACGTCCTCATGCAGTGGCGCTGGGAGAAGGACTGGCCGACCCTGTTCGGCCTCCTCACCGGTGTGACGGAGGGCCTGCTGCTGTGGGTGCTGGTGCGGGTCCCGGTGGTGCCCGGTCTGCCCGGTGCGGTCCCCGCGGTGCCGTTCGTCATCGACTTCGCCGTGATCTGGGTGCTGGTATGGCTGGTCAGCAACGGCCCGATGCGCGTCCCGTTCATCCGGTGGCGCTTCAAGGGCGGCCGCCTGGTCTGAACCCGCGCTGCCGAAGCGCCCGCCGGGACTGCCGGCGGGCGCTTCGCCGTGCGCGTCACCCGAGGCGAAGACCGTGCGCGAGACGATCCATCGGGACTCGGCGCGCCACGTCGCCCAGACCTTGGCCAACGCAGGCACCTCCCGCACGCCCGTCGGCATCGCGCGGTCAGGACAAGCCGTTCGCCCAGAGCCTGGACCTCCCCGCGGCGGCACCGATGGACCAGGTCCTGGCCCTGTCCGGACGCGGCGGCGAGTGGCAGAACTGATCCCCGGGGGCGCTCGATATCAGATCACAATCGGCGGTAAAGAGCGCGGTTTCCCAACCTGATTCATTTACTAATGAAACGTCCTCAACGGACAGTATGAATCAGATGGCAGCGATACAGGTACTGCTGGCAAATGAAGATCTTTGGACGCCAGGAACACTCGAATGGAGGAAGGCGCCCGACTCCGGATGGCGGTAGGTTACCGGGCCTGGGGATGCCGTGTTCGGGGGACGCGGTAGATCGACAATGGGACTTCCGGGGGATCGTGTGTCTACGCATGGCTTTGCCTGCCTGATTACGGCAGGGGCACCGGTGGCGGCGGCCACGCCGGTGACCGGGCCTACCGCCATTTCGGCGGTCAAAGCGCCCATGACGCACGCCGTGCCGACCACAGCGCCGCGGATGATTCGTCGAGAGCCGTACACGTCACCCCATGGCACCCACCGCACGAACAGATCCGACGCACAGGTGAAGGCACCGTCACCGGGCCTGCTGGACAACGACCGGCAGGCCTTTGTGGTCACGTGGCACCCGCGTGGCAGAAAGACGGGCGCCTTCCTGTCGCCGGCCGGTGGTCCCGCGCCGGACCGAGACGTGTCCGTGGAAAATCCGGCGACCGGCGAAACAGAGTTGGCGAGCAATGCGCTACCGGGCGTATCAGCGGGCTTACCCCGACGTCACGGCCGGCGCACCGACGGAAGCCTCTAGCCGGCGAGGATCGGCAGTAGAACTCGCCGCTTCCCGATCCGACTGATCCGCTCGAAAAGACAAAGGAGTTCGGCAATGTCCGAGTTCACCACGTCCGGCATGCCCGCACGCACAAACCGATCCACCAGCACTTCCCGAGTGCGGGCGAAGGTCCAAAACTCCTTTGCGCCGGGAGCGGTCGATCCGCCGACCCTCGTGCCGATGATATTCACCTTCATGTTCCGGAACATCGCCAGTGACGGCTTCGTCTTCAGCGATCCACAGTCGCCGGGCGACATTTCCCGGGACTCGAAGCCGGGGTGCGTCATCGCCGCCCCGTCCTTCCCGGCCGACACCCCCGGCATCGACGAGGACTACGTCTTCAACTGGGTGCGCGACGGGGCCATCACGGCCATGGAGGTGGCCAAGGCCGACCTGCCCACCCGTCCGGGCGCGACGGTGCAGACGCTCAACGACTACGTGCAGTTCGCCGACCTCTGCCACTCCAACGCCCAGCCGCCGTTGACCAAGGGGCACGCCTGTTTCAACGTCGCCGGGGATGCCCGCCCCTGGACCGAGCAGAACGACGGTCCTGCCTTGCAGTCGATCACCATCCTGGCCGCGTACGACCAGCTCGGCCCGGACACCCAGAAGCGGGCGATCGACCTGGTGAACTCGAACGTGGCCTTCCTCCTCGACGTCTACCAGGACGCCACCACGAACCTGTGGGAGGAGCACAACGGGTTCAGCTTCTTCGCCCGGTCCGCCCAACTGCGCTGCTTCGAGGAGATCCAGGCGTCGACCGTCGCCGGCATCGACAAGCCGGCCGGACTGCGGTCCGCCATCGACTGGCTGCGTCGGGCCCTCGCGGGCCACTGGGACGGGAGCAAGTACGTGAGCATGATGGCCGAGCCCGGCAACGGGGACCGGCCGTCGCCCCAGAATCCGGTCGTCAGCGGATACGACCCGAACATCGACATCGTCCAGGCGGCCGTCTACGGCGCCGTTCCGGTCACCGACACCAAGCTGCTGGCCACGGCGGCCCAGCTGCGCTCGCAGTGGGAGCAGGGCGGCATCGCCTTCTACCCGATCAACAAGGCGGACCAGGAACAGTTCGCTATCGGGCCGCTGTTCGGCCGCTACCCGGGCGACGTCTACGACGGTGACACCTCGCATCCGGTGCTCGGCGGTCACCCCTGGGCACTCTGCACGTGCAACGTCGCCGAGCTGCACTACCTGCTGGCGACCGAGATCAGGTCGAGCGGCACGGTGCCCGTGGACGAGCTGTCCGCACCGTTCTTCGCCCAGTCCGGAATCGACGCGTCGACGAGCCCGGCGGCAGCGGCCGTGGCCTTGGCGGCGACCGGTGACGCCATGGTGCGGTCGGTGATCTACCACAGTGACAACTTGGAGCTCTCCGAGCAGTTCGACGGCGCGGGCGGCTACGAGCGCAGCGTGCACAACCTGACCTGGAGCTACGCCGCCTACCTGTCCGCCATGCGCGCCAGGGCCGAGACGGTGTGACCCCATGGCCGAGCGACTCGAATCCCGATACCGGCCGCGCCACAGACCCGGCAGAGGAGTGACTGCTCCATGTACGTGAAATTCCCCGACGGAGCTGCGAAGCACACCGACCCCGCGGCGGCGGCCGAGGTTCTCTACGACGCCGTCATCGTCGGCGGCGGGATCTCCGGCGCCATCATCGCCTCGCGGCTGAGCGATGCCGGCAAACGAGTGCTGATACTCGAAGCGGGCCCGGCCGAGGACCTCACCCTGCGGGGTTACGAGAGCTACCTCGACCGCTTCTACTCGGCGACCAGCAAGGACAACCAGGCGCCCTATCCGGACGCCGCCAACGCCCCGATGCCGCGCGGCACCGACGCACGGCGCATCCTCCCCGGTGCGCCCGACGCATCGGCCTACATCGTCCAGAGCGGACCTTTCGCCACCGACACCACCTATACGAGGGTTCTCGGCGGCACCACCATGCACTGGGAGGCCAAGACGCTGCGGATGCTGCCCGAGGACTTCCAGATGCGGTCGCTCTACGGTGAAGGGTCCGACTGGCCGCTGACCTACGAGGATCTCGCCCCGTACTACAACGAGGCCGAACGTGAGATCGGCGTCTCGGCCGACGTGGCGGACCAGGCCTACCTCGGGATCACCTTCGACGAGGGCTATGTGTTCCCCATGCGAGGGCTGCCCCTGTCGTACCTGGACCGGATGGTCGCCGACGATCTCGACGGGATGCCGGTCGAGCTGGACGGGGAGAAACGGGAGCTGCGGGTCCGCCCGTTCCCCCAGGGTCGGAACGGGATACCGAACCCGCACTACGACGGCGGGAAGGGCTACGTGCCGCGAGGTGCGGTGAGCACGTACCAGGTCGAGGTTGGCGGACGGTGCCAGGGCAACAACAACTGCGTGCCCATTTGCCCGGTGCAGGCCAAGTACAACGCCAACAAGACGCTCGCCGTGGCCCTGCAGAGCGGCCGGGTCGACCTGGTGGCCCAGGCCGTGGCGTACCGGGTGCACGTCGACGAGCGGACCCACCGGGTGACCGAGATCGAGTACCGCCGCTACGACCGGCCGGGCAGCCCGGGTTTCACCACCATGAGAGCCCGGGGCCGGCTGTTCATCCTGGCGGCCAACGCGGTGGAGAACCCCCGCCTGATGCTGGCCTCCGGCCTGCGCAGCGCGAGTGGCCTGATGGGGCGCAACTTCATGGATCACGCCTACCTGCTGGCGTGGGCCCTGCTACCCGAGGTGGCCGGCACCTTCCGGGGCACGAACTGCACCGGCGGCATCACCGACCTGCGCGGGGGCCGCTTCCGCCGCCGCCAGGCGGCATTCAGCGTCGACATCCACAACGACGGCTGGGGCTGGGCCAGGGGTGCGCCGATGACCGACCTGATCGACCTGGTGGACGCCGGTGGTCGCTACGGCGAGTCGCTCCGCCAGGGCCTGGTGGACCGGGTCTCCCGCCAGCTGCAGTTGGCGTTCATGGTCGAGGTCCCGGCCAACCCGAGCAACCGGATCACCGTGGACCCGGCCTACACCGACGACCTGGGGAACATGCGGCCCATCCTCACCTACGACATCCCCGACTACACGATGCGCGGAGTGGCGTACGCCCGGCAGTTGTCGAAACGGATCTTCGCCCGCCTCGGGGCCGAGGACCACACCGAGTACGACCCGAACTTCTGGGGCTACGCCGGCTACGGCGGTGAGGGGTACGAGATCCGAGGGGGCAACCATCTCGCCGGCACCCACATGATGGGCCGCGATCCGTCGACCTCCGTGGTCGACGCGGATCAGCGGTGCTGGGACCACGAGAACCTCTACCTGGTCGGCGGCGGCAGCATGCCCACCGTGAGCACGTCGAACGTGACGCTCACCGTCGCCGCCCTGTGCCTGCGCAGCGTCCGGGCCATGCTGGCCCAGCTCGACCACGAGACCGCACAGATCGACATCACCACGGATGGCGCAGCCCAGAGCCAACTCCAGGAGGTGGCCCAGTGACCGCGTCGACCATCGAGAACCGTGACGACCTGATCAGCTACCTGCACGCGGCGATGGCGCTCGAACACGCGACCATCCCCACGTACCTGACCGCGTACTACTCCCTGCGTTCCACCACCAATTCCGACGCGGCCCACATCATCCGGGTGACCGCGGTGGAGGAGATGCTGCACCTCACCCTCGTCGCCAACGTCCTGAACGCCATCGGCGGGACGCCCGACCTGACCAGCCCCGGCTTCGTGCCGTCCTACCCGGCCTACCTACCCGACGGGGAGGACGACTTCACCGTCGACCTGCGGCCCTTCTCCCCCGAGGCGGTGGAGACGTTCTGCAAGATCGAACGGCCGGGCAAGGCACCCACCACCAGCGCACGGCTGGTGCGCACATCGGACCATGGGCGGCCGCTGCTGGTGTCCAGCCCGACCGTCGAAGGGATGCGGTTCTACAGCATCGGCGAGTTCTACGCGGAGATCATCGACGGGCTCGAGCAGGTGGCGGCCGACGACCCCGGGCTGTTCCGCGGGAACCGAGCCCGGCAGGTGGGGCCGGAGTACTTCTACTCCGGCGGCGGGGTGGTGATCCCCGTCTCCGACCTGGAGTCGGCCCAGCGGGCGCTCCGCTTCATCGCCGACCAGGGCGAGGGCCTCGACTCAGGAATCTACGACGGGGGCGGGGAACTGGCCCACTACTACCGGTTCCAGCAGCTCCAACTGGGCCGCTACTACCAGGTGGGCGACCGCCCCGACGCACCGTCGGGCCCGCCGCTGAGCATCGCCTGGGACGATGTGTACCAGGTGAAGGTGAGTGCCCGGCTGGCCGACTACCCGGTGGGATCGGAGCTCGCCGGTGCCGCCCGGCAGTTCAACGCCGACTACGGGGAGTTCCTCGCGCTGCTCACCCGGGCGTTCAGCGGGCAGCCGTGCCTCCTGCAGGACGCCGTCGCATACATGTTCCGCCTGCGCGATGGGTTCAACCGACTGGTGCGCAATCCCCTGCCGGGCAGCGACGGCCGGCACGCCGCCCCCACCTTCGAGATCCCGACCGCGGTCGAATCCGATCCGGACGCCATTCGTACCGCGGACGACATAGCCCATGCGGTGACGCGATGAACGCCCGGTCATTCGAGGAGTTCGTCCGCCTGTCGGTCGACCTCACCGCGTTCGACGAGACCGACCTGCTCGGTACCGGTCTGGCCCACCAGTACCTGGCCAAGGTGCGGGCCGCCTGCGGCGACGAGGTCGTCACCGCTCTCCTGGACGCCCACCGGGCGGCCAGGGCGGACGCGGTCGATGATGCCGGAAGCTGCGACCGCACCCGGTTCGACCGGGCCCTGCGCCACCGGATCTTCAGCGACGACCGCCTCGGTCCGGTGGCCCGCAACGTGATCAAGCTCTGGTACGCCGGGATGTGGTACGGACTGCTACCCGAGTGGACCGACTGCCACGGCGCCCATGCGGCGGCCGAAACCTCCACCGTCACCGCCGCCTCCTACCAGGAAGGCCTGCTGTGGCCGGCCATCGGGGCCAATCCGCCAGGTGCCAAGGCGCCCGGCTACGGCTCCTGGGCCCAGCCACCCCGCATCGACGACCGCTACCTGAAAGGGGCAACCCCATGACAGCACCACGTCACCGCCTCGGCCAGGACAAGGTGAAGCTCGGCGTCTGCTGCACCCTGTGGTGGAACGACGACTTCCCCACCGTCGACGCCGACATCTCCTTCGGCCAGGCCGTGAGCGAGATGGCGCTCGCCGGCTTCCAGGGTTGCAGCATCGGGCACAAGTACCCATCGGACGCCGCCGAGCTCAAGACCGCTCTCGATCTCCGCGGCCTGCGGGTGTCCGAGCCGTGGACGAGCACGTACTTCACGATCACCAGGATGCGGAAGAAGACGATCGCCGCCTTCGAGGAGACGCTGGCCCATGTCAGGGCGCTGGGCGGGGCCGAGTTGGTCGTGGCCGAGTTCGGAGCGTCGTCGCATCTGCTCCCCGTCGACGTGTTCGCCAACCGCCCGGTGTTCACCGACGCCCAGTGGGACGACCTGACGTCGGGCCTGGAGGAACTCGGCAAGATCGCCAACTCGGCCGGGATGAGGCTCAGCTATCACCACCACATGGGCACCGGCGTCATGACCAGGGCCGACGTCGACCGGCTGATGGCGTCGACCGATCCGGACCTGGTCCACCTGCTGCTCGACACCGCCCACATCGCCTTCGCCGGCGACGATCCGCTGGACATGGCTCGGGCCTATGCCGACCGCATCGGCCACGTCCACATGAAGAGCATCCGGCCCGAAGTGGTGAGCCGCGTGCGGGAGGAAGGCCTGTCGTTCCAGGAGGCCGTCGAACTCGGTGTCTTCACCGTGCCCGGCGACGGCGCGATCGACTTCCGGCCCATCCTCGACGTGCTCGCCGACGCCGACTACCAGGGGTGGCTGGTCGTGGAGGCCGAACAGGACCCGAACAAGGCCAACCCGCTCGAATACGCCAAGAAGGCTCGCGCCTACCTCGCCGACGTCTTGGGCTGGTAGCGAACGCCCGCTCAGCAGAACAGCGAGGACACCAGGAATGAACGCGACATTCAAGAGAGACATATTCTTCAGCTTCTTCATGTTCACAGCCGATCTCCGGCCGGACGATTCACGTTACACGCAGGTCCTGATCAACCATCTGAAGACCCTGACCGACATGGGTTATGACGGCTTCGACCTGCACATCGCGTCCCAGCCCGCGACCGTCGACCATCAGGTCGAGGTCGAAAGCTATGTCGGCCTCAAGAGAGCATTCGACGAAGCGGGGCTGACGGAGGTGAAGTTCACCACCAACGTCGGGACCACGCGGACCTTCGACCCTACGTCACCCTACGAGGAACAGCGCGGCCAGGCTCTGTCCTACCTCAGGTCACGCGTCGACATCACACGAATCCTGGGCGGCGCCTCGATCATGTCGGGACCGTTTCTGTACCCGTACGGAGTCTTTCCACTCACGGACGCCAACGAGCCGATGTGGAGCGACGCCCTCCAGGACTGGATGACGTCGCGCTATCAGGCCGCGCGGTCCGTCTTCGAGGATCTGGCCGCATACGCCGAGGCGCGAGAGGTGCAGCTCGCCATCGAGCCCGTCAAGAGCTGGGAGACGCCCCCGCCCAACATGGTCTCGGAGGTGCTGGACTTCCTCGACGGCCTGGACTCACCACTGGGCGGCGTGACGATCGACACCGCGCAGGTCGTGATGGAAAGCCAGGGTCCATCAGTCCTCAAGGCCAATGTCGCCCGAGCCGTGCGGCGGGATCGGCTCTACTACGTCCACATATCCGCGCCCGACCGGGGTGCGGTGCACGACAGTTGGATCCCGTGGGACATCGTCGTGAACGAGATCGAGCCGGTGTATCGCGGGCCGTACCTGGTCGAGGTGTTCAATGCGATCCCGCCGTTCGACAGCTCCATGCGAATGGCACGCCGACGCTTCTGGCGGCCCGGTGAGGACCACCCGACGCCCAACGTCGACAGCGCCTATGACATCGCCATGGCCGCGTTGGAGGAACTACGCAAGCAGATTCCTCCAACACACTAGGAGGTCCCGCATGCTGGCTCAAGTGTCCGATCCCGTCATCATGGTCGCGAAGCAGACGGGCGATGTCCGTATCCACACCTTCGTCTCATCCTTCGCGTACAGCAACATCGCCAACGCCACGCACATCGTCGAGACCAAGAACCAGCTCGTTCTCGTCGACGGGCAGTTTCTCGTTCCCTATGCCAGGGCGTTCCGGGACTACGCGGACAGCCTCGGCAAACCTATCGACAGGCTGTACATCTCGCACCGGCACCCTGACCACTGGTTCGGCGTGGGGACCGCGTTCAGCGACATCACGATCTACGCGTTGCCGGAGACGATGAGTTTCATCCAGGAGCACGGAGAAGACTCGAGAAGTGATCACTGGAAGCTCGGCGACCTCGCTCCGGACCACATCGTCGTGCCCGGACAGGTCGCCGGACCCGGTGAGGAAAAAATCGACGGCATCAGATACGTCTTCGACCGGGTGACAGACACCGAAATCGACTTTCACCTCACCATCGGACTTCCCGATCTGGGAGTCTACTTCGCCCAGGACCTGATCTACAGTGGCACCCATCTGTACCTGACCAAACATATGGACCACTGGATCCGGGTTCTGCAGGAAATGCTGGTTTCGGACTACGACTTGTTCATGCCGGGCCACGGCCTGCCGGCCGACAAAAACGAGGTCGCCCGCAACGTCGAGTATCTCTCGGTTGCCCGGCAGGCAGTCAGCAACGGGTTGACGGGCGACGCCTTCAAGGATTTCCTGCTTCAGCGGTATCCCGAACGCAGATGTCCGGGGATATTCGACATATACCTGCCCCGACTGTTCGGCGGCGCGAGCGACTACTAACTACGGAGGTATTCAAAATCATGGACGAGGGATACACCGTAGGACGGTATCTGGTGGACCGCCTCCGTCAACTGGGCCTGGAGCACCTGTTCTCCATCGCCGGCGACTATTCGATAGAATGGCTGAACCGGTATGTCACACCGAGCGGCATCGAGATCATCGAAGAAGTCAACGAGGTGAACGCCGGCTACGCGGCGGACGGATACGCACGACTGAAGGGCATCGGGGCCCTCTGCGTCACCTACTCCGCGGGCGCGTTGTGTGCCGTGAACGCCGTTGCCGGCGCTTACGTCGAGATGGTGCCGCTCGTGTTGATCAACGGCACACCGAGCATCAAGAAGACTCTGACTTTCGAGCAGACCGGCTTCAGCGCGCATCACTTCATCAGCGGGCGGGAAACGGATCGTCAGTCGTTCGAGCACATCACGGTCGCAGCCATCCGAATCGACAATCCTGACGTCGCACCGATGCTGATCGACTATGCGCTCACCCAGTGCATCAGTGAACGACGCCCGATCTACGTCGAGCTGCTCCAGGACATGGTCGACCTGGAGTGCGAGCCGCCGAAGGGGGTGCTGCGGCCGGCCAGGATCCGGTCCGACGAGACCAGCCTTGCGGAGTCGGTCGCACAGATCCGCGCAAAGCTGGAAAGCGCCGAGCACCCGCTGATCTGGCTCGGTATCGAGATCGACCGTCTCGGCCTTGAGAAGAAGGCCCTGAGCCTGATACAGCAACTGAATGTTCCATTCGTCACGGAACTCCTGAGCAAGGGCGTCCTCTCCGAGGACGACCCGCTGTTCGTCGGCGTACTCGACGGCCAGGCATCGTCGACAGCCGTGCTGGAGCTGGCCAGGACGTCCGACTTCGTACTGGCCCTCGGCGTGTGGCTGACGGACATCAACTCGTTGGGCTGGAACCCGGACTTCGACAAGACGGCGTTCGCGTCGTTGGACGCGGTCAAATTCGGCACCTATTTCGGCGGACAGGTCGCGTTGGCGGACCTGATGGACGGAATTCTGGCGGGACAGGTCGCGTCCAAGGTGCGGCACCTGGCGAAGAAGCCGGTGCACAGCGTGCCGACCGTGGACCTGGCCGATGACATCACGTATCAGGGATTCTACGACTTCATCCAACGGTATATCGACAAGAACACCATCGTCGGCAGCGATGCGAGCATGAACTACTTCGGGAGCCTGATCCTCGACGTGCCAGGGCCGGGAGCGTTCATCGCTCAGTCGTCCTACTCGTCCATCGGTTACATCGCACCCGCCGCGACGGGTATCTGCCTGGCGAAGAGCCCCCATCAGAAGGTCATGGTCTTCTCGGGTGACGGTGGCTTCCAGATGACCGCACAATGTCTCTCGACGCAGACCCGCTTCCGGCTCGACCCCATTATCTTCGTGATCAACAATGGGGTCTACGGCGTCGAGCAGTGGCTTGCCGACGCATCGGTCTTCACTACCGAAAGGCCGTTCTACAAGTCGTGCGTCCTGCACCCGTGGAACTACAGCAGGCTGTCAGAGGTGTTCGGTTGCCAGGGATGGAAGGTCGGCACGTACGGGGAACTGGAGGATGCCGTCAAGGGAGGTCTGGCGAACTCGGACAGCCCGTCCATCATCGAGGTCCTGGTACCCGACAAGTCGATCCCCGACAACGCGAGGTGGAAGACCCAGTAGTAGCACGATCGTTGCCGGCATCACCGCAGAAAGGGAACACACAATGACGACGAAGATCACCGCGATCTACGAGAACCCGCAGGACCCCACCGCCTTCGAGGCCGGTCATCCAGAACAGCTCGCGCTGGCGAGGAAGATCCCCGGAGTCACCAGGATCGAGAGCGCGAAGGTCTGGCCGAAGGAGGACGGCAGCGCGACGCCTGCCTATCGGGTGCTCGACATGTACTTCACCGACTACGACGCGGCCAGCAAGGCCGTGACGACCCAGGAGGCAGCGGCGTTCGTCGCCAAGGTGTCCGACTTGGCGACCGGCGGCGTACGGCTCCTCTTCGCCGACGTCGAAATGGTCTGAGCGCAGCTGATCGAGCCTCTCGGGCCAGGGTTGTGCCGTCGGACGCGATATGACCCTGGCCGGGTTCGGGCTGCCGGAATTCCGGGCTGCTCACCCACGCGTGGATCTCGGGACAACTGGACAAGCGGTCAAGGAGCAGCCGTGTACGTGGTGATGGTCGCCTCGGAACTGTCGCCGGTCGCCAAGGCGGGCGGCCTGGGGGACATGGTGTTCGGGCTGAGCCGGGAGATCGAGATCCGCGGCAACGAGGTGGAGATCGTGCTCCCCAAATACGGGTGCATGCGCTACGGCGACATCTGGGGCCTGTACCTCGCCCATCAGGACCTGTGGGTCCCCTGGTTCGACGGCGCGGTGCGGTGCGCGGTGTGGTCGGGCTTCGTGTACGGCCGCAGGTGCTTCTTCATCGAGCCGCATTCGCCGGACAACTTCTTCGTGCGCGACCGGCCGTACGGCTATCACGACGACGTGGACCGGTTCGCGTTCTTCGCCAAGGCAGCCGTGGAGTTCCTGTACCAGTCGGGCAGGCGACCGGATGTCATCCACTGCCACGACTGGCAGACCGGACTGGTGCCGGTGCTGTTGCGCGAGCAGTATCAGTGGGACATGCCGGACCAGCGGGTGTGCTACACCGTGCACAATTTCGGTCACCAGGGCGGGACCGATGAACATGTGCTGTGGGCGACGGGGCTGGGTCGGCCGGAGTTCTTCTGCCAGCCCGACCGGCTCGGTGACGGCACGCCGGGCGGGGTGAATCTGCTGCGCGGCGGGATCGGCTACGCCGACCATGTCACGACGGTGTCGCCGCGGCACGCGGTCGAGGTGCTGGAAACCGAACACGGCAACGGTATGAACGACACGCTGCGCCGGCACGGACACAAGTTCACCGGGATTCTGAACGGCGTCGACTACCACACGTGGAACCCCGAGATCGACCCGCTGATCCCCGCGCCGTACACCGCGGCTGCGTTGGACGGCAAGCAGATCGCCACCAAGGCGCTGCGGGACCGGTTCTGGCTGAGGGAGTCCGACGGACCGATCGTGGCCTATCTGGGCAGGCTCGACCCGCAGAAGGGCATGCACCTGGTGCACCACGCCCTGTTCTACGCCTTGGCCAACGGCGGGCAGTTCGTGCTGCTCGGCGACCCCTCGCAGGACGCGGGCATCAACGACCACTTCTGGCATCTGAAACAGCATCTGAACGACAACCCCGACGTCCATCTGGAAATCGGCTACCGGGAGGAGTTGGCCCACCTGGTCTACGCGGGCGCGGACATTCTCGTCGTGCCCAGTATGTTCGAGCCGTGTGGCCTGGCTCCGCTGACCGCGCTGCGCTACGGCACGGTGCCGGTCGTGCGGGCGACCGGCGGCATGGTCGACACGGTGTTCGACCAGGACCACTCGTCGCGGCCGGTGGCCGAGCGCAACGGCTTCTCCTTCAATCACACCGACAACCAGGCCGTCGAGTCGGCACTGAGCCGGGCGATGGACCTGTGGTTCACCGCGCCGGCCGCGTTCAACCGGCTGGCCGCCAACGCCATGCGCGCCGACCACTCCTGGAACCACCCCGGTGCGGCGTACGTGAAGGTCTACCAACGGATTCGATCGAGAAGGACAGACGCACTCCGCTGATCCCGTCCCTGTCGGTCGGTGCGCTCCGCCCTACCTGCTCGTCGGACATTCCCTCGGCGGCCATGTCGTCCGCGCCTTCACCGCCCACCGACCAGCCGATGTCATGGGAACGGCCGATCGCGGCGGGCTCACTGACTGACCGGCCACTGGGCGGCGCGCAGGTGTGGTCTGGACGCCGCGTATCCCACGGCGACGAGCAGCACGCACCCGAGTACGAGCATCGCGGTAGCCGGGCTGAGGTACTCCAGCAGCACGCCGGCCAGTGCCGAGCCGGCCGGCACGCCCAGACCGAACAGCGTCATCACGGCCGCGATGACCCGGCCGCGCTGCGCGTCCGGCACCTGCCGGAAGATCAGGACGTCGACGAGTACCTGCAACGCGGGAATGCCGAAACCGGCGGCCATCAGCACCGCCGCCATCCACCACGGACCCCACGGCAGGCCACGGCACGCCACCAGCGGTGCCTCGATCGCCACCACACCCAGCAGCAGCGCACCGGGTCCGAGATGGCGGTGCAACGGCGTGACCACCGTGGCACCGAGCAGGCTGCCGACGGCGAATCCGGCCAGCGCGATGCCGATGAACACCGGCCGCACGGCCTGCCGCTGCAGGATCACGGTCGCGATCAGCACGATCGGCGCGCCGATCGTGTTCAGCGCGGCGACCAGCAGGGCAGCGGCGCGCAGGATCCGCTTCGACGAGGAGATCCCGGACGAACAGTCCTACCGCAAGCCGGTGCTCAACGGCTCCGTCGTCACGGTGTCGCGGGAGAAGGCGAACGAGTACCGCGCGCGGATCGCCGCGCTGGTCGACGAGATACGGGCCGAGGACGAACCCGCGGACGGCGTGCCGATCTCCTTGCTGACCGTCTTCTACAGCCCGGAATGACGAGTGGCCTCGCCACCGTCGACAACCGATATGCCGGAAAAGGGCTGGGTACGATGGCGATCGTGGAGTCCGTGCGCGTCGACCGGTGGCTGTGGGCGGTCCGGCTGACCAAATCGCGGCCGGACGCGGTGGACGCCTGCCGCGGTGGGCACGTGCGCGTGAACGATCGGCCCGCCAAGCCGGCGACCTCGGTGGCTCCTGGGGACGAGATACGAGCCAGGGTCGGGGACCGGACCCGGGTGGTCGAAGTGGTGCGCGTCATCCAGAAGCGGGTCGGCGCGGCGGACGCGGCCACGTGCTTCATCGACCGCACGCCCGCACCGCCGGCGGAACCGCCCGTCGCCTTCCGGGACCGCGGGGCCGGCCGGCCGACGAAACGCGACCGTCGTCAGCTGGACAGGTTCCGCGCCAGCCAGTCGTAGGATGCGCAGAACGAAACTATCCGAAAGCTCGGTAGGTTGGTGTCGGTACCTGACCGGAGCACCAGATCGGGCGTCGCATGACCACTGCGGATCCATCACCGCTCCACCCGGCGTGGCTGCCGCCGGACGCCTTCCGGGGACTCGGTTCGCGGCGGGTTCTCGTCTGCGGGGACGGACCGCTGGTCGAGACCGTCGCCAGTGAGGCCGGCGCGGCCTGCACCCGGTTCGGCGGCGTGGCGACCGTGCTGCGCGGGGACTCCACACCGGCGGACGACGGCGGACGGCCGGATCTCGTGCTGGTGGTCGGGTCGTCCGCGTCACTCCTGCCCCGACTCCGTGGCGACCACACGTTCTTCGCGATGCGCACCATCGGCCGTGACCACCCCGCGCTGTGCGTGTCACACGGTGACGGGGACCCGATCGAACTGGTCGACCCGATGCGCGTGGACCCGTCCGGCGGCACCACACTGGAGATCTGGCACCCGTCCGTCGAGGGCGATCTCCTGGCCTACCAACTGGCCGGCGGCGGCACCGAGGAATCCCGGTTGCGCGTGCTGGACGTGGCCGCAGGCGAGGTCGTGGACGGCCCGATCGACCGGGTTCGCCGTGCCCCGGTCGCGTGGCTGCCCGGCGGGCAGGCGTACTACTACGTCCGCCGCCTCGCCCCGGACCTCGTCCCACCGACCGAACGCCGCTACCACCGCCGCGTCTACCTGCACCGAGTCGGCACGTCCCCCGACGACGACGTCCTGATCTTCGGCGACGGCCGGAGCAAACCGACTACTACGGCGTGACAACCACACCGGACGGCCGCTGGCTGACGATCAGCGTCACCGAGGGCACCGGCCGCCGCACCGACCTGTGGCTCGCCGACCTGTCCGCCGCCGATCCGGCCCACCGCCCGATCGTGCTGCGCACCGAACGCGGCGTGGGCCACAGCCTGCGTGCGATGTCGCGGGGCATCGGCGTGGTGGGTGAAACCCTGGCGTTCCTGGGCACCGAACTCGGCCTGACCCTCGGCGGTGCACCCGCAGGCCCGGGATCCGGGGAGTTGGTCGCGGCGAGCCGCCGTTCGACCTGATCGGCGACAACGCGCGTACTCGACCGGAGCCGCCGCACCGGCGGCCGGCCGCCCTCAGTTGGCGAGGCCGGCGATGACGGCGATGACCACCCACAGGAGCCAGGCGGCGCTGGCCATGCCGACGAGGGTCCAGACGACCCGGGGTCGGGTCTGCTGGGGCAGGCTTCGGCAGAGCGCGACCACGCCGGTCAGTTCCAGGATGGCGGCGGCGAGGTCCAGGACGTCGACCGCGAAGTCGCCGTTCATCAACGGGTACAGCGGCACGGTGGATGTCGTGACCACCAGCCAGCCCGCGATGAACGCCAGGGTGATCACCATCGCGGTGATCGCCACCGGTGTCGACGTCATCCGGGGCACGCCCGCGGCCAACGCCAGGCCGAAGGCGATCTGGGCCGCGGCGACCACGAAGAACAGGGCCGCCAGGCCGGCGGACAGGCCGAGTTGCTCGGCGGCTGTGGTCAGGCGAAGTGCTCCTGTCACCACGAAAACTGTCGCCGCTACGGTCACCGAGCGCGGCAACGTGCTGCGGACGGCCGGCGGGGAAACGGTCACGGCCACGGTGCGGGGTCCCTTCGTCGCGCTGACAGTCGCACTGACAGAACTGGTCGGCTCAGCCGTTCACCACGGGTGCCCGGATCAGGACGGCGGCCAGGCCGAACGCCACGGCGAGCACACCGAGTTCGACGGTGGTCCACGCGACCACCGAGGTGGTCCGCCGTTCGATGATCCCGGGCAGCAGTCGGAACCGGGTGTAGCCGCCGAGCAGGCCCGCGGTCAGCACGCACAGGCCCTTGGCGATCAGGACCCACCCGTACCGGGTGGTGAACAGCGCGGCGTACCAGTGGATACCGGGCGTGCTGTACAGCTCGAACCAACCGTTGAACAGGCCGGTGAACCCGGTCATGAACACGCACACAGTGGCCAGTCTGGAGAATCGGGGCAGTGCCCCGGCGAGCAGGGTGCGGTCCAGGCCGAGCAGGAGCATCACCGCGAGCAGGCCGCCGGTCCATGCCACGGCCGCGATCACGTGCACCTCGAGCGACAACAGGGCGACGAGCCGCAGGTTCTGCACTCCGCTGACCGACGCGTGCCCGGTCGCGGACAGCGGTAGCAGGGTGAACACGACGACCGCGATACGCATCTCGGCCGGCACCTGCTCACCACGGCGCAGCGCCAGCACGGCGAGCACCAGGTACACGAACGCGCCGCACGCGACCAGCACGTGGGCCTGCCCGGCGCCCACACCACTCACGTACTGCCGGATCGCGCCGAGCGTGATCGGCTCACCGACGTTGATGTCCACGATCTCCAACATCATGGACACGAGCGCGGACACCAGCCACACCGCGGAGCTGACCACGGCGATCAGCCGGGCCGACGCGAGCGGCCCGGCCACGCCGTCGGACGGTTCGGGCAGGACCAGTTTCGGCAGTAGGCTCATGCCGAGCGTGACGACAGCCGAACCGTCCAGAATGGACCTGGACAGGGCCAGACCGAGCTGGACCAGTGGGCCGGACGTGATCTCTCCGGCGGTCACGGTGGTGGTGATCGCCAGGCCGACCAGGGAGCCGATGATGACGCAGCCCGCGAGGACGAGCAGCAGCACGTACCGTGGCCGCCGGTCGGCGACCTCGGCCTCGGCGGCGGCGGGCGGGAGCAGTGTGGCCAGTCTCCGGTTCACGGTCAGACCTTCTCGGTGGAGGGAACCGGCTCGGTCCTGCGGCGCTCCGGCGCGCCCAGCCGGCCGCCGAAGTAGGCCAGCAGTAGCCCGACCAGCACGATGTTGCCGACGACCAGGATCGGCGCCGAGATCGCCACACCGCGGACGTCGGTGGCCAGCGAGAAGCGTTCCTCGTTGCAGATCATGGAGTTGCAGTTGCCGCGGGCCACTGTGCTACCCGCGGGGACCAGGGGCACACCGTTGACGTTGTCGATGTTCTCCTCGAAGACGATCAGTTTGGTCTGGAGGCTGTAGTCGTACCCGGTGCTCGCGGTGATGGCGAGGAATCCGGTGACCGACGCGGCCATCGCGATCAACAACCCGGCGACCACCGTCCCACGCCACGAGCGCAGGACCGGGCCGCTCCGGCGCCGGACCAGTTTCAGCACCAGGAGTTCGGCGAGGATGATCAGCGGCACCAGGACCGCGGACTCCTCCAGCCAGGCACCGAACGGGTGGTTGGTGCGCTCGATGGCGCCGACGGCACCGGTGAGCGCGACGAGAAGATACCCGTCGGCATAGGCCAGGACGATGCCGATGATGACCACCGTGCGCCACCGCGCCGGCCGTGGGTCGAAGAACCCGCGCATGCGGTCGGTGAATGTCCTGCTCGCCATCGTGCTCTCGCTTCCGTGGTCCGGCGGGTAGGTGCGGCGTGGTGGCGCCCGGTCGGACGCCACCACGCCGTCGGTCACGGCACGATGCTCCAGGCGAACATCATCGCGTGATCCTCGTGCATCAGGTTGTGGCAGTGGACGACGTAGGGACCGGTGAAGTTCCGGAAACCGCGATAGATGATCACCGATTCGCTCGGGTCGGTCGCGGCCAGGTCCTCCATCGAGATGTCGTCCGGGTGACCCGGATCCGGATTGTTCGGCAGGATCGACTTGCCGTTGCGCATCAGCGTCCGGTGTTCCTCCATGTGCAGGTGGATCGGGTGCACCCACCCGCCACCGCCGTTTCGGATCTCCCAGATGTTGAAGCTGTTCATCTGCGGTGTGGCCGGCGGCGTGTTACCCGCCGGGTTCTTCAGGCTGTTGAGGATGGTGAACGGGTCGAACGGCTCACCGTTGATCAGCCACTCCAGCTCGCCACCCGCGCTGCCGCGCTGGACCTCGAAGATCAGCCGGTTGTCCATCAGGTCGTCGACGTTGTCCGGCACCGGCGGCAAGTCCCGCAGGATGGTCTGGCCAGGCACCGGCATCACGCTGTTGTCCGGAGCGTCGTCGCCGATGACGAACTTCAGCATGGGGATCTTGTAGTTCGGGTCCGGCGAGAACCGCAGCGACGAGTCCCACATCCGGCCGGTCGTCATCTTCATCACGTTGGTCAGGAAGATCTCGTCGCCCTTGATGGTCGGCGAGCCGTCCTGGAACTTCGTGAAGTCGACGATGAACTCACGACGCTTGGCCGGCCACAACTCGAAGTTGTTCCGGAGCTGCGGGGTGGGCAGCAGGCCGCCGTCGGTGGCGATCTCCATGAGCTGCATGCACTGCTGGCCGTCCTGGATCCGGTACTGGCCCTGCAGCTCGTCACCACCGTAGCCCAGCGACGCGGCGGACTTCGGACCACCGGTCGAGGTCATCAGCTGGAAGTCGTAGATCCGGGAGATCGACGCGTCCAGGAAGCGGAAGCGGTATTTGCGCCGCTTGACCTCCAGCGTCGGGAACGCCTTGCCATTGACGGTGAAGATGTCGCCGACGAAACCGTGGTCGGGGAAGTGCCGGAAGAACAGCTGCCCCCACCACTCCGGGTGCGTCCTCGGGTTCTTCGCCAGCGGGAACTCCGGGTCGTGGAAGTCGTTGTGCAGCGTGACGCCGTCTTCCAGCCTGGTGTCGTAGAACGCCAGCGGAATGTCGAACTCGACGTCGAACGAACCGTCACCGTTGTCGGTACGCACGCCGGGCAGCCGTAGACCGGTGGTCTCGTCACCGTTGTCCCGGTTGTTGGTCGGGTCGTAGAACGGGTACACGCCGAACAGGCCCTTGTACACGTTGGACGAGGTGTGGTCCTTCGTGTGGTCGTGGTACCACCAGAAGCTGACCTTCTCCCGGTCGTCGAAGCCGGCGGGGAAGTTCAGGTAGAGCTGGTCCACGAACGTGCCCGGCGGCCAACCCCGGTTCTTGGGGCCGGCGATCGACGCGTAGTGCGGGTTGCCGTCGCTCTCCGGTGCGGTGTGCCCGTTGTGCAGGTGGATCAGCACCGAGCCGTCCGGAGCACCGAAGTCCTGGGAGTCCAGGTTCTGCGGGTTCTCGTGGATGTGGTTCTCGAACCGGACCAGGTTCGGCTGGCCGTACTCGGCGTTGATCATCGGGCCGGGCACGGTGCCGTTGTGCGTCCACACCACCGACGAGGGCAGGGTGCGCACGGTTCCGGCCGGGATCGTGTTGCCCTGGGCGTCGAACGACTGCGTCGGCTTGCCGTTCTTGTCGATCGGCATCACCTGCGACGACGTCCAGTCGTGGGTGGCGACCTCCCACTTGAACCGGTAGAAGAGCGGGTCCGGGAAGCCGATGTCGCTCGACCAGAGCTGGTGGGTCTCGTTGCCCAGCGAGTTCTGCTGGCCGACGCCCGGGCCGGGAGGTGGGTCGAGCTCGCTGATCGGGATCGGCCGCTCAGCCTTCAGCACGGGCAGAGCGTCGTTGAACGGATTGAGGATCAGCGGGCTGGTCGTGAACACCTCGGTGAACACCGAGTCGGTGAGGGAGATCGACGCGGCGTCGATGAAGCCGTCGGGGTTGGCGAGACCCCGCTGACGCATGTTCGGCATGGCCATCGCGCGGCCGACACCGATGGCGGCGGCGGTCGCGCCGACGGCGCCGATTCTCAGCACAACCCGGCGGGATAACCCGCTCTTCGCTTGCGACTCTTCCGGAACATCGGGAGCCTGTTCCGGCTGGTCCGGCAATTCAGACATAGTTCGATTCCTTCCGAGGCTGCGCCGAGCACGCCCGCCTCACCCACGCATACGGCCGATACACGGGGGCGAGACGAGCGGCGTCTTCGGTCGAGCCGCCTCATCAGCTCGGGACGGAAGTCCCGACCGGCGGTGCCTGTGGTACGGTCACGGGTCACCGGGCGGCCGGAAGTACAGCTGAGGTCATGATCGTTGGTCAAAACAACCTTGCAACGTGCAAGGATGCCCGTCTGCAACTGACGCAGCCAGCCCTAAAACTGAGGGGCTCTCCCCATCAGGACGAATCGACACCGCCAAACGCCGGCTCGATCGATGCTCCATTGTGGATTTGGCAGGGCCGCCCAATTGCTCCGATCGCGTGACACCCCGAATTGGGGGGTCCGAACGCCACAGGCGCGTTCTACGCTGCTAGCGGCGACTGGTGAGCAGGCCCTCGCCCGGGGCGGTCCGGGTGCGTCGTGGCGTTCGCCGTGTCCTTGCCATCGCGCCGGCGTGCGGGGCCGGCGTGTCCACCCGCCGTGCCACGTCAGGTGCGGCCCCATGCTCAAGTAGGAGAGGCAGTGGCATGAGGCATCTGCTCGTCGTCCTTGTCGGCGTGCTGTTGGCCGGGCTGACCGTGGTCGGTCTCGCCACGCCGGCGTCGGCACACAACGTGCTGATCGGCTCGGTACCCGCGGCGGGCACCAAACTGACCACTGGTCCGGCGCTGGTCCGGTTCAACTTCGACGCACCCGTCCAGCGGGGCAACGACACCATCGTTGTGATCGGACCGGACGGCAAGCACTGGGAACGCACGTCGCACGCCTCGGTGCTGGGCGACTCGGCGGCCACCACGGTGGCCCCGCTCGGCCCGGTCGGCACCTACACGGCCACCTACCACATCATCTCGGCCGATTCGCACCCCGTGTCGGGGAGCATCACGTTCCGGCTGACCAAAGCCGGCAACGGCAAGCCGGTCAGCTCGGCGGCAGCGCCACCCACCGGTGGTGGCGGGGTGCCGTTCTGGGTGTGGATCCTGATCGCCGTCGTCGTTCTCGGTGGGGTGCTCGGTGCGGCCCTGCGCCCGCGCCGGCGCGCACTAGTCACGCAGGAAAGGACGTTGTCCCGATGACGGACAAGATGACGGACTGGGATCGCCTCAACGCGGAAGGCGGCCGGTTGCAGACGCTGTATCAGCAGGGTCGCCTGGAGGACGTGCTGGCCGAGGTGGCGCGATGCCGGGCCGTCATGGCCGAGCTGGCCGATCCGCCGCGGACCGACGGAGTGGCCCCGGCGTGGAGCGTCCGGGAGGACATCCTGAGCCTCGGGGTCGTCGCCGCGCACGGGCTGGGCCGGTGGCAGGAAGCCCTGGAGCTGAACGCAGCCGTCCGACAGTCCCAAGAGGACCGTCAGGCCAACGAGGTCGAACGGGCGGTGGGCTGGTTCAACGACTACGGTCCGCTGCTGCGGCTGGGCAAGGCGCGGGAGGCGCAGGAGCTGTTGTACCAGTGCCGGGCCGCGTTCGGCAGGGCCCAGGACATCACGCTGATGGGCAACACCCTGTCCGCGCTGGCCGACACCGACGCCCACCTGGGCCACCTCAATCTCGCCGTCGACCAGGAGACCGACGCGCTGCGCCTGAAGTACCGGGGCACGGACGCCGAAGCGATCGCGGTCAGCCACTACAACCTGGCCAATCACCTCATGCGCGCCGACGACGACCCGAAAGCCGTGTGGGCGCACCGCCTGGCCGCCGCCGTGATCCGCCACCAGATCGGCAGCCCCCGGCTGGCCACGTCGGTGCAGTCCATCGGCAGGCTCATCGGCGGCGCGGAGCAGGTCGACCGGCTGCTGAGTGACGCGGACCAGGCGGCGGACCCGACGCCGACGCGGTCACCGCTGTCGTTCAACGACGTGTGCCAGAACGTGGACGCGCTGCCCGGCGTCCGGTTCACCGAACTGGTCGGCGTGCTGCCGTCCCGGGGCGAGAGCGGCCAGGCCGTGATCGACTCGATCATGGCGATGATCGACGGCGCGCGTGTCACCGCGGTCCAGGAGTCCCTCGCCGCGTGGGAGCCGGTCATCTCGGCGATGGTGGTCGCGGCACAGCCCGAGGCCGACGAACGGGTCGCCGCCCTGGTGGACGATGCACTCGACGAGTTGGGCAAGCAGCACGCCTGGCGGGAACTGGTCGCGGTGCTCAATCGCATCCAGGCCGGCCCCGACCACCACAGCGCCCGGACGCTCGCGGATCTCGATCCGGTCAGCGCCGCCGTCGCCAGCCGGGCGATCGCCGCGCTCGCCGGCGAGGTGACCGTCGACCCGACGGCGTGGCAGGTGCTGGTCGACGCCTGAGAACACAAGGACCCGCCACGTCCGTCACCCGGTTTGCGGGACGACGGACGTGGCGGGAATCCTCGGTGTGACCTCAGATGACGGAAACCTCACGCCCGACCCTGCACCGAGGACGCTACGACTTCGCCACTCCCATTACTGTTTCCGACAAGCCTTGCACAGAGCGATGCTCCCACTACGGGCCGTCCGGCGCACCCCCCAATCGAGGGGTCACCGCGTTACCATCCACAGTGGAATGCCCTGGCAGAGGATCAGCGGCGGTGCGGTCGGGCCGGCAGGCGACGTGGCGCCGGCACCAACCGCGCGCTGGTGGCCGGTGGACTGTCCGGGTCGACCAGGGACGGGTCCAGGCGGCGCATGGTCGTTCACCGTGTTCCACAACACCAAGTACCGGCCGATGATGGAAGCGATCTCGATCCGGGATGGACCCCGGTTCGCGCCCACGTTGCCGGTCGGCTGATCACGCCGGTCGGCCTCCCCGATGGGCGCGGCTGGTCCTCCCGAAGGCACAAAGCCAGACGCCCAGCGCGCGGCCGACGACGAGTCCAGAGTGGATCCGCGTCGTCCTGTTCATCGTTGTCGACCGACAATGCGCTGCTTCGCTCTGCGCCGTCGGATGCGGCGCACGAGCATCAGTGCCAGCGGCACCCAGAACGGAACCGGCATCCGGCGCATCAGCCACGGCAGCGTGACCAGCAGGCGCAGCACGGGTGCGGGCACCCTCTCCTGCAACATCTCCCAGTGCCGGCCGACCTCGGTGCTCGCCTCCCGCAGGCGGCGCCTACGGATGGTCTCGCGTGCCGTCATCGCGCCTCCTCGCGCCCGGTGTCCCTGCTCGCGAGTACCCACCACGCACCGGTGGGACACCTCAGCACGGCGGGGCCGGACAAGGGTCCGCCGCTGCCTGGCGAGCGCGACGTGCCGTCCCGCCCACATCGAGAGCGCCTCCATGTCGCCCGTCGTCCCGGCCATCCGGTTGGTGAGTCGGGCCGCAGAGGGCACTCACCCGGCCTCGTCGGCGGGCGTACTCGATGGCCAGTGAGCCGGCGACCAGTCCCCCTCCGGATCCGTGGTCTGCCCCACTTCGATCAGATGACCGTCAGGATCGCGGATGTAGCAACGTATCTCGTACTGGTGCTGTTTCGGCGGCGTCAGGAATTGAGCGCCCCGGGCGCTCCATTCGGCGTAGACGGCCTCGATGTCCTTGACCCGGATGTTGAGGAAGCTGCTGACCCGGTCAGGATCGCGTGGCGTCTCCAGGGTGACCGCCGGCTTGTCATCGGTCGGGCCGCCACCGACATTGATGATGATCCAGCTGTTGGACAATGCGACATAGGTCACCTCTCCGGTGAAGACCGCCCTGCCCCCGAGTACTTCGGTGTAGAAGCGCCGAGAGCGCTCGACATCGTCCGAGACGATGAAGTGGGCAAGCACAATCCCCTCCGGGGACGGTGGGAACTCGGCCATCCGACACCTCCACTGGTTGGGTCTCACCACGCTTTCGGGCGACTTTCATGGTCACGATCGCAGTCAACCACGGCGGCCACAGGGGCGCCTGGTACGACATTGAGAGGGCGGGCGACCGCCGATCCAACTCGATCATCAGGGCAACAGGCGCGCGATCTTCTTGGTGTGCAGTCCGGTGTTCGCGCCGAACCGACGGGCCTCGACTTCGGCGAACCGGAATTTGCCGAGCAATGGGCTGCGCCCCTGACGGAGCAGACGCGCGACACGTCGCAGAATTCATGGGCGATCCGGCGCCTGTCGTTTTGGTTACTCGCTGCGAGTGGTACTCACTCTTGGTACGGGTCCGCGTCAGGTGGTGGAAGGAGCTAACGAGATGAGCTCAGAACGGATCGCGTTCCTGGTCATCGGCTTGGTCGTCGTGGTCGTGGTCGGCAGACTGATCATCAACAGCGGCCGCAGCTATGTCGCCGCCGCCGGGTCGAGTGGGCGCAGCGCGGCCTCCGCCGCCAGCCTGGTCGCCGTGCTCTTCCATCTGGCCACCCTCGGGTTGGTGGCGCTGATCGCCGTGCTGCCGTTGGGTGGCGCTGCGCCCCAACGTGTCCTGATCCGGGTGGGGATCCTGCTGGTCGTCGTGGCAGCGGTGTATGGGGTCATGCTGGCGCTGCTGAACCGGCGTCGGGAGGAAGCCATGGCCGTGGAGCTGGACGTGCCGCAGCAGCGCGACGTCGGCGAGGTGGCCCACGGCACGCCCACGGATGCCCGGGTCGAGCCGCGGCCGACCCTCTCACCGGACCCGAATCGGCACCGCTGACTGTCGCGGTGCGCGACCGCCGGGAATGCGTTGGGCCGCCCGACCGGCCGGGCACAGAATGCGGGAGCGGCCACACCGCTGGCGCGGAATCTTGACCACTGACCGTCCACAGTAGCTACGGAGGCCGGCCGGCCGGCGCCGCACTGATTCGCCCGGACGGTCACGTCGCCCGGCGCTCACCGGACAGAGCGGCTGCCGCGTCAGGAGAACTGTGCGAGGCCCGGATACCGGCACTGATCTTCGGGGTGGCGCGGTACCCGTGGATCGACACGGCGGCCAGCCACGCCCAGGCGACCACCACACCGGCGGTGAACCCGAGAACGATGGCGGCGCTGCCCGATCCGCTGGCGATCCCGAGGAAGGACACCAGGAACAGCGTGCCGCTGAGCACCGAGTAGCCGGCCCAGCCGCGGCGGCGCTGCCCGGCGAAGCGGCGGGCGAACACCAGGCAGGCCGCGATCAGGCACAGGAACCCGAGACCGCCGGCGAGCAGGTGCAGCATCGCATGCCATGAGGTGCTCGCCGGGCGTCCGGGCGGAGCACCGACGGGGAAGCCGTCCATCGGATCGGCCACGAACACCCCGGCCAGGACGAGCCCGACACCGTAGCCGGTGATCAGGCGAGGTCCCCAGGTGCCACCGGTCGTGCCGCGCAGGGACCGGCGCATGCCGACGGCGGCGGCGATGGTCATCAGACCGGACAGCACCAGGTTGGTGATCTGTAGCCAGCCGAGGCTGCCGTTGGCCAGCAGGCTCCAGTCGTCGTGCGCCAGGTCGAAACCCTGTCTGGTCACGGCCTGGACCACGCTGACGACCAGGTAGAACGGGCCGGCGAGCACGCCGTAACCGAGCAGGGAGCGGGTGATGGCGCTGGTGCGGTCGCACTCGCCCCGGCCGAGCGGCGGGGACGCGGAAGCCATGGTGTTCATCGGGAACTCCTTCTGGACTGCTGAGTCTTATTAAGTGGACTATTTAGTACTGAGTGATTGGACCAGACGGTACTGCGCTTGGTACTGTGCGGTCCAGTGCCCGGCGAGGATTTTTTCGAAGGAGTTGAGGGCAATGGCCGAACCGGCTGACACCGCCGCGGTGGACGAGCTGATCGTGCGGATCGGCGCCGGTGCCCCGGCCACGCCCGACGGGCAGACCGGCAAGCGGGCGGCGATCGTGCGCGCCGCCACCGGCCTGTTCCTGCGCCACGGCTACCAGGGCACGAGTACCGACCAGATCGCCGCCGCGGCGTCCGTGTCCAAACAGACCGTCTACAACCAGTTCCGGGACAAGGAGACGCTGTTCCGGGAGATCGTGGTCGGCGTGACGGCGACCGCCGAGCGGTTCGCTCTGAGCCTGCCGGAGGCGCTGGCCGGGGTCCGCACACCGGAGGAGCTCGAGCCCGCGCTGCGCGCACTCGCCCACCAGTACCTGTCCGCCGTGCTGAACCCACAGGTGCTCGCGCTGCGCCGGCTGATCATCGGCGAGACGAACCGCTTCCCAGAACTGGCCGCCGAGTACTACCGGCGGGCTCCGGGGCGAGTGCTCGCCGCGCTCGCCGACGTGTTCGACCGGCTGCGCGACCGGGGCCTGGTCACCGGCGGCCCGGCCGATGCCGCCGACGACTACGCGTACCTCGTCCTCGGCCGGGCGCTGGACCACGGCATGTTCCACCTCGACGACACACCGGCCGACACCGGCGCGGCGCGCCGGATCGCCGACCGGGCCGTCACGGTCTTCCTCGGGACCTATCGAGCGTGAACCTGACCCGGTAGCTGGGTCGCGATGCCGTCCAGGAGGAAGTCCAGTACCACGGCGAGTAGCCGGACCGGCCCGACAGAACCGCGCCGGCCCGCGGAAGTTGCCTGTCCGCAGGCCGGCACTCGGCCAAGTGGGTGCCACCGGCTACATCAGGATGAAGTACGGCGAGTACGCCGCGCCGTTGTGATCCGTCCAGTTCTTCCCCGGGACGATCTGACCGTTCTGCGGCTCGATGATCTGAACGGTGCCGCTCGTGTCGATGAAGACGTTGACGGCGTGGGCGCCGCTCGGTGCCCACGCGAAGATGATGCCCACCGCGTAGCCGTACTCCGGCGTGGCGGCGTACGCGTCCTTGGACGCCTGCGCCTTGTACACGTAGCTGAAGTCGTCGCAATCGAAGTAGTTGGCCTTCCAGCCGTATCCGGCGAGTCCGGAGTTCTGGTAGGTCGACATCGCCTGCCCGGTCGTGATCGCCTCGTAGTACAGGTCGCCCGTGTTGACCTTCAGGTCGTAACTCGATCCGGGCCACGTCGCCTTGAACAGACTGTCCAGCTTCTTCTGCTCCACATAGAATTTGTGGAAGGTGAACATGGCGGAGTTGTTGGTGCTCGAGACATACGCCCAGTTCCAGGAGCCGGAGTCCGCGCACAGACTCATGGACGTTCCGTTGTTCTTCCACACCAGGTTGTAGGACTGGGAGCCATCCGGGTTGGTCTGGACGACGTTCGCGGCGAATGGCGTCACCGGATAGGAACTGCCGTAGTCCGATGGCGCCCAGAAGGCATACTCCCACGAGGTTGCCGTACCATTCGCATGAAGCGGCCAGTTGCGTGCCTGCACGATCAGCGACGCGGGCGCGGTGAGCGGATTCTCCGAGAAGTACAGCGGAAGCACGTCGGTCCAATAGCTGTCGTACGCTCCGAAATACGCCCAATCCCAGGCATCACCTCCCGCGTTCTGAACGTTCATTACCCGCCCGTAGGCGTCCTGGATGACATAGGGCGTGTTCGCATCGATCTGATCCGCGGGGATCGGCCCACTGAGCACAACGGGCGGGCCTTCACCGTCGGCACGATCGGGGCCGTCCTCGCCGCGGCGCAGAGCGTGCGGGTGGCCGGCAAGCCGGTCACCCGGTTCAACGCGCGGCTCAGGCACGGGCGGGGTGAAGAGTTCAGTCGTCTCCGTCGGGCTGATTCGCAAGAGCGTCATGGCATCCTCGGAAGGGAGAGCGTTCGGGACGTGTCCCACGCTGCACCCGCCGCCGCCGCACGACAAGATATCCTTCGGGGAATCAGGTGGCGCCGCTGCGTATATCGTCCCGCCTTCGGTCCCGATCACTCCGCCGTACCGTTTCCGCTGGTGGGGACCATGCGATGGCGAAAATCGCGGAGAAAATGCCCGCGGCTTGGATTTCACCCGGACGTGTGTCGCGCCGGGTGAAATTGCCCAATTAATCGGGGTAGCCGTATTGGCAGGAAATTGACGGAAAGCGGTCAGGTCGTGGCGCGGACGGAAACACTCTCGAAGCCGCGCAGTACCAGGAGCGGGCGGCGGGTCGGCGGAGCGGCCAGTTCGAGCGCCGGGTACCGCCTGGTCAGCTCCTCGATGGCGATGCGGCCTTCCAGCCGGGCCAGTGAGGCGCCGAGGCAGTGATGCATGCCGAGGGAGAAAGACAGGTGCCGGCCAGGGTCCGGCCGGTCGATGCGGAACACGTCGGGCTGCTCGAAGACTCGCGGGTCGCGGTTGGCGCCGCCGATCGACACGATGACGGCCCTGCCCGCCGCGATCACGTTGCCGCCGACCTCGACATCCTCGGTGGCGATCCGGGTGGTCAACTGGACCGGACTGTCGTGGCGGAGCATCTCCTGGATCGCCCCGGGTATCAGGGCCGGATCCTCGCGCAGCCGATGCCAGCTGTCCGGGTCGCGCAGCAGGGCGACGGTGCCGTTGCCGATCAGGTTCACGGTGGTCTCGAATCCGGCGATCAGCAGCAGCAACGCCGTGCTGACCAGTTCGGCGGAACTGAGCCGGTCACCCTCGTCCTCGGCGGAGATCAATGTGGACAGGACAGTGTCGTCGGGATCGGCCCGGCGGCGGCCCACCAGGTCTCGCAGGTAGCCGGTCAGCGCCAGTTCGGCGTCGCGGGTCTGCGCGGTCGCCGCCGTCTGGGGGTCCAGGGTGGCGGCCACGGCGTGGCCCCAGGCCCGGAACTGTGCCTGGTCCTCAGTCGGTACGCCGAGCAGATGGCAGATGACCGCGATCGGCAGGGGGAAGGCCAACGCGTCGATCAGATCGAAGCCGGCCACGTCGTCCGCGGCCGCCAGTAGCCCGACCGCGACGTCGCGGATCCACGGCTCGAGTCCGCCGATGGTCTTCGGGGTGAACGCGCCGGCCACGAGCCGGCGCAGCCGGGTGTGGTCGGGCGGGTCCATCGTGAGCAGGTCCGATGCGGGCAGCCCGGCCCGCGGATCACCGGGCGGGTAGGACGGCGGGCGATAGCCGCGCTGGTGCACCGGCGAGCTGCTGAACCGACGGTCCCGCAAGATGTTCGCCACCGTGGCGTGGTCGGCCGCGACGAACGGGCCGAGCGGGCTGCGCACCAGGCCGCGCTCCCGCACCCGCGCGTACAGCGGGTACGGATCGGCCTTCGTCGCCGGGAGCAGCAGCCGGGCGACCGGATCGCCTCGCCACTGCAACAGCCGCAGCACGGCCGGCTCGACGACGTGATTCTTGACTCGCTCTCCGAGACCCATCCTCGACATCCTCCCCCAGTTCATGTACCTATGGTATCCGGATACCGACGGTACTCCAAAACCTGTGGTATGCCAATGTGGCAGCATGAGGGCGTGGCCAGGGTGACCAGAGCGGAGTCCAAGGAGCGCACGCGGCAGCGGCTGCTGGCGGAGGCGCAGCGGCTGTTCCTCGAGCGCGGCTACGCCGCGACATCGCTGGAGCAGATCGCGGAGGCGGCGGAGGTGACCAAGGGCGCCATCTACGGGCACTTCGCCAGCAAGGAGGATCTCCTGCTCACCGTGATCGAAGCAGGCCGGGACGCGACCCCCAATCACGTGACCATGCTCTACGACGAGTCGCGGCCCCTGCGCGAGCGGCTGGCGGAGTTCAGCCGCGCCGTCGCCGTGGAGGAGCCCGGCGACAAGGCGGAGCTGGCAATGTTTCTGGAGTTCTTCGCCGCGCTGCTGCGTGCCCCGGACCTGCTGCAGCGCTACAGCAGCGGAATCGAACGCCGCCTCCAGGAACTGGCCGACGCCGATGGCGACGAGCTCACCTCGGGGGCCACGGCCGTCCAGGCCTGGGCCATCGGCCAGGCGCTGGTGGTCGGCCTGCAGATCTACCAGCGCCTGGCCCCCGGTCTGGTCACCCCGGAGGTGTTCGAACGCGCGCTCGGTCTGCTGGCCCACCTCTACCAGGAACAGTAGGTTGACCGGCCATGGCCAAGCTGATCTATCTGACGAACGTGTCCCTTGACGGCTACATCGAGGACGAACGCGGCGTCTTCGACCTGTTCCCGTACGACGACGACGTATTCGCGTTCACCACCGGCCTCCTGCGGTCCGTGTGCACGCTCCTCTACGGTCGGCGCCTGTACGAAACGATGGCCGTGTGGGAGACCGACGCCGCCATCGCCGCGCAGTCCGACCTCATGGGCGACTTCGCGACCGCATGGCAGGCGCCGAACAAGGTCGTCTACTCCACGACCCTGGACGCGGTGTCCACCACCAACACCCGGATCGAACGCCGCTTCGACCGCGCCGCGGTGCAGGAACTGAAGGACGCGGCCGGCGGCGACGTCCTGATCGGAGGCGCGCACCTCGCGGCGCAGGCCGTCCAGGCCGGGCTGGTCGACGAGTACCAACTGTTCGTCTGGCCCGTGGTCCTCGGCGGAGGCAAGCCCGCGCTGACCAGCGACACCCGCGTCGACTTCGAGCTGATCGATGACCGCCGGTTCGGCAACGGCGTCGTACACCTCCGCTACCGCATCCCGACCTGAGCTCATCCGACCGGGCCGTGCTCCTCGACGGGCGGTTCGCCCGGCCGCCCGCAGTCCGGACACTCGACGTGTTCCTGTTCGATGCCGATCGTCGTGTGCTCGGCCGTGACGATCGAGCGGACCAACGCGGCCGTGCCCTTCGGCGACGGCGACAGGTCCGGTACCACCGGGCCGCCCTCGGTGATCCGCTCCACGAACAGCTGCGTCCGGGCCGCGTTGTTCAGCCGCTGCCGGCGACGGCCTGCTCGACGGTGGCCGACACCGACCGGCCCAACCCGAGCCGGTCCGCGGAACGGGACAGGTCGATCCAGTGCGCGGTGCCGTTGCCGACCTGGACGGTCAGCGCGCCGGACGCCTCGGTCGCCACCGTGGCCCTGCGCAGGCCGCGGCTGGTGACGACGGCCTGCTGGGTGACGGCACGGCCGAACATCCCCGCGGCCGTGCCGCCGAAGGCGGCCGCGGCGGCCATCGCATCCCGGGCGGCACCGACCCGGACGCCCGTGTCGAACAGTGCGACGTCGTCGAACCAGACCGGCGCCGTCCGGGCGTCGGCCCGCGGGCCCGCCACGTCCGCCGTGCCCGGTGCGCCGACCGCCTCGGCCCGCGCCCGCGCGGCAGCCGCCGCGGCCCGCGCCGTGTCGGCCAGACGTGCCGCGACCGTGGTCGCGCGGCGACACGCGTGACCGTCCACGATCGCGCGGACCAGGTACTGCACCTCGGTGATGTCCTGCGGCTGGTGGATCGCACCGCCGGCGAACCGGGTGTACTCCCCCGCCCTGGCCAGCACGGCGATCTCGACGTCGTCGGCGACGCCGACCACCGACTCCATCGTCGACAGCAGCTCGTCGGTCGGCAGGGGCACCGCGAACGTCCTCATGCCACACCGGTCCGGACGCCTCTGACCAGCAGCGGTGCCGCGGCGTGACTCAGGAAGCCCCACTGTTTCGGTTCGCCCTTGCCGCACGGACAACCGAAGATCCGCAACTCGTCCGGCCCGGCGGGCGAGCCGTAGTGCAGCGAGCCGACGTCCGCGACCGAGATGAACGACGCACCGGCGAAGTTCCGCTCGTCGCCCAGCATCCTGTCCAGTTCCAGAGCGTGCCCGGCCGACTCGTGGATCTGCAGCGACACCTGTTGCGCGCCGATCATCAGATCGTCATCGCCGGCCGGAGCCGTCCGTGCGGACAGCAGCGCGGCGGCCTCCGCACCGACCCGTGGTGCGTTGCCCGGCAGGTCGAGGCCGAGCACGAACTCCCATCCGCTGCCGCTGGTGTTGCCGTGGAAGGAGTCGGGGTAGCTGCGGCGCTGCAGTCCGCCGTCTCCCGCGGCCAGCGTGACGAGCATGCCGCCGGTCTCCACGAGGCTCTGGTGCTGGCGGGAACCCTCTGTCGACGCGAAGTGCCGGTGTTGGCGTTTCGCGTTCACGCCGCACTGCACGCTGATCACGCCGGGGACCCGCGCCGCCGCGATCGTCCGCTGGAGCAGCGTGTCGCGTTCGGCCGTGGGCACCGCGAACGGGTCGATCCGCACCTCGGTCGCGTAGCTGCCGCTGGCCGGTTCGCGTGGCGGCAGCCGCACCGGTCTGCCGGCGCCGACGCCCGCCTTCGCCACGTCCACGGCCCGCCGGGCCGCCGTCGTCGCGCTGGCTGAGTCCGCCAGCGGCATCGAGGCGAAGCCCCAGGCGCCGTCGACCAGCACGCGCACGCCGATACCGATGGTCTGCTCGACGCGTTCCACCGGATCCCGGCCGAGCTGATGGTAGGTGCGCAGTTCCTCTCCCTCGACGAGCCGCACGTCCGCGTACCCGACACCGTCCACAGCGGACAACACGGTGTCCAGGACGGCGTTCGCTGCTGCCTCGCCGGCCAGGTCGCCCCAGTCGTGCGCCGTCATGCGGTCACCGGTTCCCGGGTCGCACCGAGGCCGACCCTGGCGAGCACGTCATGCAGTTCGGCGATCGTGTCGTCGTCCAGCGGGGCGCCGTCCCGAGTGCGGGCGCAGGCGATCGCACCCCGCATCCGCAGCACCTCCTTGCGGATCGGCAGGCCGACCACGGTCTGGCCCTCGTAGGCGAGGTAGGGCAGGTACCGGTCGAACACCGTGGCCGCGCCCGCCCGGTCGCCTGCTTCGTGGCGCACCCGCAGTTCGCGCAGGATCTCCGGGAACGCGAATCCGGTCATCGTGCCCGCGCCGCCGGTGCGCAGTTCGGCAAGGGCGTTGACGCCGCCGAGACCGCCGAACACCGTGAGTCCTGGCCGGACGGCGAGCAGCCGGCTGATCTTCGGTGGTGTCGGTGGGTCTTCCAGTTTGACGATCGTGCTGCCGGTCGCGTCCAGCGCGGCGACCAGCGCCGACACCGGCAGCCGCACGCCGGTCGCGGCGGGCTCGTCCTGCACGATCACCGGCACGCCCGCGTCCTTGGTCGCCACGGCGTAGAACCTGCCGATCAGGTCGGTGTCCCTGGCCAGGGTCGGCGCCGAGATCATCACGGCGGCGGCACCCGCGGCGACGGCGGCGGCAACCCTGGTCGCCGTGACGGCGGCCGACGCGGCCGAACAGCCGACCGCGACCGGAATCCGGCCGGCCGATGCCGCGACGAACGCCTCCTGCACTCCGGCCCGCTCGCCGTCGGTGAGCGCGGTGGTCTCCCCCATCACTCCCAGCACGGTCACGCCGTCGACGCCCCAGTCGAGGGCCGCGTCCACCAGCGTGTGGATGCTCGCGACGTCGACGGCGCCGTCCGGGGTGAACGGCGTCGGGCTGACGAACCAGGTTCCCGTGATGGGGGCGGTCACGTTCGCTCCTTGTCAGTAGCCCAGCGCGGACCGGTAGAGGTTGCGCAGCGGACGCCCGTCCCGCCACAGCGCGAGGTTGGCCACGAAGAGGTCGACGATCAGTTCGTTCTCGCCCACCAGGGTGGAGGCAGAGTGCGGCGAGATCAGCACGTCGGCGCGGTCCCACAGCGGCGAGTCGGCGGGCAGCGGCTCCGGGTCGGTCACGTCGAGCGCGGCCCCACCGAGCCGGCCGGTGGCCAGCACGTCGACCAGCGCTGCCTGGTCGATCACCGGCCCGCGCGCGACGTTCACCACGATCGCACCGTCGGGCAACAGGTCGAACCGGCGGCGGTCGATCAGGTGCTCGGTCCGCGGGGTCAGTGGAGTCGCGAGGACGAGGACGTCGGTCGCCGGCAGCACGGCGTCCAGTTCGTCGGTGTCGATCACGGTGACGCCGGGCAGGTCCGGTGTGCTGCCGCCGGGCCGCGTGACGCCGATGACGTGCGTGCCGAGTGCGGCGAACGTCGCCGCGGTGTGCCTGCCGACGTGGCCGAGGCCGACGACGGTGACGCGACGGCCGTGCAGTGCCCGCGTGGTGTAGCGCTCCCAGTTGTGCCTGCGCTGCCGGTCCAGCAGTTCCGGTACGCCCTTGATCAGGTACAGCGTGCCGGTGACGGCGAACTCGGTGAGCGGGACCGCGTGGGTGCCGGCCGCCGTCGTGAACACCACGTCCGCGGCGTCCAGGCCGTACCTGCGGACGAAACCGCCGATACCCGCGCTGGTGGCCTGCACCCAGCGCAGCTTCGGGCAGTTGTCCGGCATCCGGTCCGGCTGCCACCAGTCGAAGTCGAAGGAGATCTCGGCGCGGGCCAGCAGATCCCGCCACCGGGCCTCGCCGACGGCGTCCAGTTCCGGCTTGACACCACTGTGATCGGCGACATAACGCGGCCTGGGCAGCAGCGCGGGTTCGTACAGCACCTCACCGTCCCATGTGGACCGTATCCGATCGACGAGTTCCGGCTCCAGGAAACTGGCGATGAGCACCGTGTCGCTCATCTGGCCGCCGCCCGGGCCAGGTCCAGCGCCCGCGCGTTGCCCGGTGCGTCGGTCGCGGCCAGGTGCCGCGGCGCGGCCGTGCCGGCGACGACAGCGGCGACGTGCTCGATGCCGTGTTGGAACGCGCGCGCCGGATCGGCCGTCCACGCCTCCGACCGCTCGCCGCCGAGCCACAGTTCGACGGTGTCGTGTTCGGTCGGGTGGAAGGGGTTGCTCACCCGTAGTTCGCCGTCCGTGCCGATCAGCCTGGTGTAGGTGGAGGGCGCCCTGCGCATGCCGACGGAGAAGATCAGCCGCCGGTCGTCCGGGAACGTCGCGATCGACGTGAACTCGGCGTCGACACCGGATTCGGATACCACCTCGGCGGCGACGAAGCGGTCCGGCTCACCGCCGTAGAGCAGTCGGGCCAGCCGGATCGGGTAACAGCCGACGTCCATCAGCGCACCGCCGCCGAGGCCCGCGTTCCAGCGGATGTTCTCCGGTTTCGTCACCCGGAAGTGGAACTCGGAGATGATCTCGCGCAGCCCGCCGATCGGACCGCCGGGCCGGCACAGTTCCGTCAGCAGCGCCGTCTGCGGATGGAACGGGAAGACGAACGCCTCCCACAGCAGCGCGTCGCCGACCCGGTCGACCAGCCCGTCCACCTCGGCCGCGTCCAGGCCCAGCGGCTTCTCGCAGAGCACCGCCCTGCCGGTCGCCGCGGCTCGTGCCGCCCAGCGCACGTGCTGGTCGTTGGGCAACGCGACATAGACGGCGTCCACGTCGTCGGCCTCGATCGCCGCGTCGTACGAGACCGCGCGACCGGTCCGGTTCTCCTTCGCCCACGTGGCGGCGCGCCCCGGATCGCGGCTGCCGACCGCCACCGCGACGTGCCCGGCCCGCCGCAGCGCGGGCAGGAACTGGCGGGCCGCGATGTTCGCCGTGCCGAGCACCGCCCACCGGGTCGGCGTGGTCATGAGTCCTCCAGTGGGTGCCCGATGTAGTGCTCCCGCAACGCCGCCACGACCGTGCTCGCCGGCTGCTCGCGGAACGCCGTGATCAGCGTCGCGTGCATCCGGACCGTCGCCTGCAGGTCGATCTTCTGCCGGTCCAGCGACGACCGCATCAGCGCACCCATCTGGCCGTTCAGCCCGGTCCACATGTCCACGATCAGCGGGTGACCGGACGCCGCGACGATCACCTTGTGCAGGTCGGTGTCCGCCTCGACGACACCGGCCAGGTCACCCTTGGCGGCACACAGGTCCATCACCGCGAGCACGTCGTCCATCCGGTCGGCCAGCTCCCGCCGCCGGGTCCGGCTCAGGCCCTTGAGCGCGATCTCCTCCAACGCGAAACGGGCGAAACACACCTCTCGCGCGTCCGCCTCGGACATCCGGATGACGGTGGTGCCGCGCCGCGGGGTGATCTCGATCAGCCGTTCCGCCTGCAGTTCCCGCATCGCCGCACGCACCGTCGTGCGGCTCACCCCGAACTCCTCGGCGAGCGCGACCTCGAGCAACGGCGTACCCGCCGGGATCTCGTTGTTCAGGATGCGGGCCCGCAGGATCTCGTGCACCGACTCGGGCAGCGACAGGTGCCTGAGCACACTCTTCTTGGCTCGCCCGGTCTGCGATGACTGCGCCACGTGGTCGTTCTCTCTCTCGTCGATGCTGCTGCGGCGGTGTGACCCCCCGCGTCAGTCCCGCAGCGGGAAGTCGACCCAGGCACGGCTGCGGTGGGCCCGCTCGAACGCGTTGATCGTCTGCTGGACGAGCGCGCCCTGCCGGAAGTCGCCCTGGTTGGTGCTGCCGCCGTCGAGGATCTCGGTGGCGAAATCCTTCAGCAGGCTGGAGTAGAAAAGATACGGCCACGGCTCGCGGGAATGACCGCCTGCCGGGAAGAAGCGCTGTGGGATCTCTCGCTCCACGAACTCGACGTGCTCCTTGGTGGCGGTCCGGATCGTCTGGCAGATGCCGAACTCCTCGACCAGGCGCACGATGATGGCGCCCGCCGAACCGTAGATCCGCACCTCGATACCCGGGTAGTTACCGACCGTCACATAGGAGGACTGCACGGAAGCCAGCCGCCCACCGCCGAACTCGGCGATCCACATGTCACCGTCGTCGATGTTCACCCGCTCCGTCCGGCCGGTGTCGCGGACCATCCGCTCCGGCACGAAGTTGCGCATGGTGCCGACGACGGCCCGCAGCGGCGTGCCCATCCACCAGTGCATGATGTCGATCACCGGGGCGCCGTAGCCCTCGATGGACGAGACCGCGATCACGTCGGGGTCGGACTCGCCGTGCATCTGGCGCAGCGGCGTCGCCGGATCCAGCCACTGGCTGTTCTGCTCGTACGCGTTGAGCAGGTACGGCTCGCCGATGAAGCCCTGCTCGATCAGCTCCGCCGCGTAGAGGGTGGCGGGCGCGTAGCGGAAGGTGAAGCCCAGCTTGGTCTTCAGGCCCTTGCTCTCCGCCAGGTCGGCCGCCTCGACCACCTTCGGGTAGTCGCTGTGCACCGGTTTCTCGCACAGCACGTGTTTGCCCGCCTCCAGCGCGGCCCAGGTGACCTCCCAGTGCGCCGCGTTCCCGGTGACGACGTCGATGACGTCGATGTCCGGATCGGCGAGCAGCGCCCGGTGGTCGGACTCGGTCCGCCGGACGCCGAACTCGTCGCCCGCGGCCCGGAGCGCGTCCGCATTCGTGTCCGCGAGCGCGACGACCTCACATCGGGGATCACGTTGCCAGCCGGGGATGTGCGATCGCACGGCCCACCGGCCCGTGCCGACGACTCCGACCCGGAGCTTGCCCTGTCTCACAAGACCTCCCGTTCGACTGCTGCGACGCTGGACGGCGACGGCAGAGCGGGTGACTCGAGTTCACCCTTGGCTGCGGCGGCAGCCCGCGACCGCATGCCGTGCACCTTCAGCACCTCGCTGATGGTGGTCGCGACAGTCCGGTAAGGATTCAGGGTCGAATAGGGATCCTGCAGGATGATCTGCACCGTGCGCCGCAGTTCCCGCGCCCGCTCCCGGCCCGGCGACATCACGGACCGGCCGTCGATCAGGACGTCGCCGGACGTCGGATCCTCCAGCCGCACGATCAGCCTGCCCAGCGTGGACTTGCCGGACCCGGTCTCCCCGACGACCGCGACCGTCTCACCACGCCTGACCGTCAGCGAGACGTCCGCGACCGCCTGCAGCAGCGAGGAAGGACGGCCGAACACCCTCCCCGCGGCGGAGGGCTCACGCCCGTACCACTTGTTCAGGCCGGTCGTCCGCAGCAGCGGCGGCTCCGCCTCGATCGACATCGTCACCGGATCACCCCGATTCGGGTCGTCCTGCTCCGAGGATGCTGGCCACCGTACGTCGATTGTCGAGTGTCGACAATCACCACGGGAGAACTTTTCAGATCCGAAACATGGCAGACCGTCAGGCTGTGTCCACGTCGGTGACGGACTGCCATCGCGCGGTCGCACGCAGCGCGGCGTCCACGACTCGCAGCACGCGTGCGGCGTCCCCCGGAGTGGGCAGGGTGTCCCGTGTGGAGCCGTCCCCACCCAGCACCGCGACGAGATCGGTCAGGTGGTCGTGCGCATGACCGGCGGATTCCGGCAGGTCAGGCACCGGAATCGGGGTCCCGTCCGGCCGGCATCGACGATAGCGCCGGCCACCGGTGACCAGATCGGACAGCACCACCTCGGCCAGCCCCCCGGACGTGTGCAACCGGATCGTGATACCCGGATAGCCGCCGGTCAGCACCCAGCCGCACAGCAACGTGCCGGCAACACCACTGTCGAATCGCAACTGGAGGGTCGCCACGTCGTCCAACCCGCGGTCCGCACCGACCCTGATCAGATTCGCACTGACCTCCGCGATCGGCCCGAGCAGCCACTGGGCGAGGTCGATCACGTGCGACCCGTACTCGAGCAGTGAGCCGGCCACGGCACAGGACGGATCGCCCTTCCAGTTCACCGGCACTCCCAGCGTGGGATGGAACTGCGGATTGTGCTCGAACAACTCCACCAGCCAGACATCACCGAGCACCCCGGTGGCCAGGTCGTGCCGGAGCTCCTGGACGGCCGGGCTGTACCGGAACGAGTAGCCGACAGTGGCCGGCGTGCCACCAGCCAGCCCGGCAAGTTCGTCGATCGATGCCGCCGAGTTGCCGCACGGCTTCTCACAGTAGACGGCGACCCCACGACCGAGCGCGGCCCGCACCGCGTCGACATGCACGTGATCAGGCGCCGCCACGACGAGCAGGTCGACGTCCTGTGCGTCGAACAACGACTCCACGGAGTCGTACGCGTGCGGAATCCCGGCGTCGACCACGTTGCCCGGCTCGGGGTCGACTCCCCCGACCACATCGGCCAACCCGTCCAACGCGGGCAGCAGCGTCCGCCGGGCCCATCCCCCGACCCCGAACACGCCAGCTCGAATCCTGGTCATCCTCGGGATTCTGAACCGTACGATCGTCCTGGTCCAGCTGATCCGCCGCCGGGTCAGGACTCCCAGGGCAGGGTTCCCGGTTCCTGCCGGCACAGGATCATCCGCTCCCGGACATGGTCTGGTTTCGATGCGGTGCGGGTGCGGCCGATCGAGATCGGCGAGGCCGTAAAGTGATCGATCCGGCGCTGTTGGCAGATGAACCGGCATTCCCCGGATCGATCCTCGATCCCACCCGCTGCGGATGAGCCTCGATGGCGTGGGTCGCCGCGACGATGTCAGCCCACCGCTGGTCATCGTGTCGACTCAGGACATGGCAGCACAAGCACCGGATGTGCGTCCGGCGTCCCGAAAGTCGGAAAGGGGCATTGGATGACCACTCAGTCACACGACCTCGGCCCAGCAGCGGAGCGGTCACGGCAGGGTGCCCCCCGGCACGCCGATGTCGCCCTGCGATCCATGGGGCAGCCCAACTCCGTGGCCGGCCAGTTCGACTTCTGGGACGACAGGTACGAGGGCAGACGGCTGTTCTCCGAGGTGCTGGGGACCTTCCTCCTGGTCCTGGTGGCGGTCGGCGGTGGCATGGTCAACGCCCGGTTCGGCGGCGACGCGGTGCCGTACGGCGCACGTGTGGTGGCCCCGGCGCTGATGGTGGCCGCGATCATCCTGTTCATGGGGACGGTCTCCGGCGCGCACCTGAACCCCGCCGTCACCGTGGCCTTCGCGGCGCGTGGCGACTTCCCGTGGAAGCGGGTGCCTGCCTACATCGTCGCCCAGTTCGTCGGCGCCTGTCTGGCCACGCTGCTGCTGTGGGCGTTCCTCGGCAAGCAGGGCAGCGCGGGGCTGACCCTGCCGGGCAGCGGCGTCTCGGAGGTCACCGCGATGCTGTGGGAACTGGTCCTGACCGCCGGGTTGGTGAGCGTGATCCTCGGCACCGCGTCCGGCGCCCAGCAGATCGGGCCGCTGGCCGCCATCGGTGTAGGCGGCTACATCGCACTGGCGGGGCTGTGGGGCTCACCGGTCAGCGGCGCGTCGATGAACCCTGCCAGGTCGTTGGGGCCCGCGCTGGTACTCGCGGATGGGACCTCGTGGTGGGCGTATCTCGTCGGGCCCGTGGCCGGCGGCGTCATCGCCGTCGGCATCGCTCATGTCCTGCGGGGGCGGGGCGGCGGCCGCTCTGGGACAGCGGCGGCACAGGGCAGCCTCGGCATGGACCGGGGCGCCGAGCCGCGGCCGTGACCGACGCCCGCCCTCCACACCGGCCGTCTGGCACCTGGCCTGGGCCTTCACTACCTTCCACTGGCGGCGTGGCAGCTCCGGTCGTGTGCGGTTGTCAGGTGTCCGGGGGGAGCTTCTGGAGCTCGAGCAGGTCGAGGCCGAGGGCCTCGATGTCGGCCAGCACGCCGTACAGCGCGGAGCGGTCCAGCAGGCCGGTGAGCACCGTGTGCGCGCCGTCCTGCCGCGGCGCCAGGGCCGGGAACGCCGACAGCACCGTGGCGCCGAGGCGCCCGTTGATCCGGATCAGGTAGGGGGCAGGTGCCGCGTCCATGACGCCATGGTCGAGTGCTGGCAGGTGACCCCGGATCACCGGAATCCGGTGACCGTCGGCCTAGTTCGGGCGGCGGCCGGACAGCAGCCGCAGTTCCCTGGCCCGCCGTACGGCGGAGGTGCGGTCACCGACCTGGAGCTTGGCGTAGATGCTGCGCAGGTGCGTGCTGACGGTGTTCGGCGAGAGGGACAGTTCGCCGGCGATCTCGGGCCGGGACAGGTTGGTCGGCAGATACCGCAGCACCCTGAGCTCACCCGGACTGAGTTCGTCCACCGGCGGCGACGACCCGTTGTCGGCCGCCGGGGATGCGCCGTGCAGGATGTCGAGGATGTCGGCGAGCAGCGCGGCGTGCGCGGTCTGGTGCCGGGGCAGCCCCGCGAGCAGTTCGGCCGAGTCGGTCATCGCGAACGGCAGGACCAGCCGGTCGGACTCCACCAGGCCCAGCGCGCGTTCCACGGCCTGATTCGCCGCGCGCTGGTCGCCGAGCTCACGATGGGCGTGCCCGGCGAGCAGGTGTGCCTCGACGACCGTGACGTAACCCAGGACGCGCGCCGTGCCGTCGAGAACGTCGCGCAACGCGCCCAGAGCGCCGGCCGGATCGCCCTCGGCGAGGCAGATCACCGCGCGGGCATTGCGTAGCTCACCGGAGCCGGCCCGCTGGTCATCGAGCGCCGCGAGCGCGGCACGGGCTTCGCCTGGCTGCCCGAGGCGGGCCTGCGTGGCGAGCCGCCAGCTGATCATCTGGCTGGCCAGCGCCTGCGCTCCGGCCAGCCGCGATGCCAGGTCCTCGGCAACGCCGAACTCGGCGAGCGCCTCGTGGCGGCGGCCACGACCGGCGTGCAGTATCGCGGCCGTCTGGTGCAGCAGCAGCCTGACATCCGGCCCGGTGTCCGTGCGCAGAGCCTGTTCGGTGCGCCGCAACCACCGTTCGCCCTCGTCGAACTCACCCAGCCACACCATCGTGCTGGCGAGCGTCATCAGAGCGGGCGCGATCACCGGTTCCGTGCCCCAGCCGTACCGTTCGGCGAGCGCGACCGCCTCGCGGCAGCGCCGCTGGGTCGTGGCGAACGCATCCATCTCCGGCACGTCAGCACTGTCGAAGATGTGTGCGAAGCCGAGTTGCGCCAGGCAGCCGACTTCCAGGTACGGCCGGCCGATCTCCCTGGCCAGGGCGGCGCCCTCGCGGAGGTGGCCTGCCGCGTCCGGCAGACCCAGGGACCACGCCTCGACGGTCCCCAGATTCATCAGCGCCACCGCGCGCAGGTCGCTGCCCGTAGCGATGTCCTCGTCGGACGGCCCGGTCACCGGAGCGGCCAGGAATCGGGCCTGTTCGACGACACCGGCGACGTGACCGCGCCGCCTGGCCAGCGACAGGTTCAGCGACGCGATCGCCACCCTGAGGTGGCGCCGGCGACCCGGCAGTGCCGTCTCGGCGTAGGTCTCGGCGACCGCCAGGTGGGCCGCGGCCTCGTCCAGGCGCCCCTGAGCAAGGTCACCCATCGCGCGCACCACGGCCAGCTCGGGGTGGTCCGCGCCCGGCGGGAAGGCCTGCAGCAGCGCCTGCATGGTCTGTGCCTGCCCGTCGAGGGTCAGGCTGAACGCATGGTCGGCAAGCAGTTGGGCCGCCTCGGGCCAGTCGCCGGCCGCCTGGGTGTGCCGGACGGCCTCGGCCACCTGGCCGTGCCGGGTGAACCAGCCGGCGGCGCGCCGGTGCAGCGCGGGGATGTCCGCTGGCAGCGTGCGCCGCAGTTCCAGCCGGAGCAGATCGGCGAACAAGTGGTGGTAGCGGAACCAGGTGCGTCCGGCGTCGAGCGATTCGACGAACGCGTTGGCGTCCTCGAGGTTCAGCAGGATCTGTTCCCTGCCCGGGTGACCGGTCAGCAGGTCCGCCAGCTCGCCGTTGACCCGCTCCAGCAGGGCGGTGCGCAGCAGCAGGTCCTGGACGTCCGGCGGCTGCCGGTCGAGCATTTCGGCGAGTAGGTACTCGGCGACCGTGCGGTCGGTGCCGGAGAATTCGGCGACGAACCGTTCCGGGTCACGGTGGCCGGCCAGCGAGAGGGCCGCCAGCCGCAGGCCCGCGGCCCATCCCTCGGTCCGCTGGTGCAGCAGTGCCGCCCCGGCCGCGGACAGTGTGATGCCCGAGGCTTCGAGCAACGCGCGGGTTTCGCGTTCGGAGAAGCGCAGGTCCGCCGCGCGGATCTCGGCGAGCTCGCCGGCCAGGCGCAGCCGGTGTAGCCGCAACCGCACATCGTGGCGCGTGGTCAGGATCGCGTGCACGTTCGGCGGGAGCCTGGTCAGCAGCCGGTTGAGCTGGTCGGGCATGTCCGGTGTGTGCAGCTCATGCAGATCGTCGACGACCAGCATGATGCCGCCCTGCGCGTCCGCGAGTTCCGACAGCACCCGGTCGACCATCGCCGGCCCGTTGAACTCGGGTGTCGCGGCCGGCGGTTCCGCGCCGCCGTGCGCACCGGTGACGTGCCGGATCGCGTCGAGCAGGGCCAGCCAGAACTGTTGGGCGTCGTGCTGGTCGCGCTGCACCCGCACGACGGCGAGCCGGTGCGGCCGGCCGGTTCGGCCGGCCCAGGCGCGCAACAGCGACGTCTTCCCGCTGCCTGCCGGGGCCGAGATGATCGTCACCTTGCTCGCCGCCGCACGATCCAGGGCAGTCAGCAGGTCAACCCGGTCAATCAGCCGGGGAGCCACCGCCACAAGGCCTGTCCTGGTATCCAGGCCTGCCATGCTAGTTGCGGTCACGCGGTCATGGCACCTGGTCGGTCGGCCTCACCCCGCGGACGCCGCCACCACGGACCTGAAGTCCGGCAGCACGCCCAGTTGCGCGAACAGGGTTGTCATACCGATATGGCAGTTGAACTCGTGGATCTTGCCGTCGCGCACGTACCAGAAGTCGGCGGTCGGGATGTCGAGCGTGGCCCCGGTCGGCTGGATCACGCCGAGGGGCGTCTCGAACGGCCCGAGGAAGGTGCCCCGGATCGACAGTTCGATCGCGACGACGTCGCCGAGCACGTTGACCCGGTGCAGTTCCCGGTGCACGTCGGGCAGCAGCTTGCCCATCCAGACGACCACGTCGCCCAGGTGCTCACCCCGGTAGCTCTCCTGACCGATCACACCTCCGATGCCGGTGAACACACCGTCCTCGGTGAAGAGGTCGACGAACCCCTGGACGTCCAGGACATCACCCTCCGCGAAGTGGTACGCACGGCGCACGAGAGCCTCGGTGTCCGTTGTCATTGCGGTCTCCCATCCGGTATGGCTACGCCCGCCGAAGTTCGAGTACGGGAATGGTGCGGATGCCCGCGGTCTGGCGGGCGTACTCGGCGAAGCCCGGGTAGCGGCCAGCCTGTTCGGCGTAGACGCGATCGTGGTCGGCGCCGGTCACTTCGCGGACAGTCACCTGGTACGTCTCTGTTCCGCGTTCGACACTGCCGGCACCGGCCGCCGCGAGGTTGTGGTACCAGTCCGGATTGGTGGGTGCCCCGCCCTTGGTCGCGAAGACGTAGATGATGTCCGGCTCGGTGTCGTGCGGGAGGTACATGGTCGGCGTGACGTACTCCCGGCCGCTCGTGCGGCCGCGGTGATGCACCAGGACCATCGGAGCGCCCTCGAAGGTCCCGCCGACCCTGCCCTGGTTCGCGCGGAACTCCGCGATGGTCTTCGCGTTCCAGTTGAGCGCGTCGCTCATGTCGAACTCCTGTCGTTCACGAGATGAGACCTTTCACCGGGCAGTGACGCGTTCCGCACCGGCGAGGTGCGCCGACAGGAACTGTCCGGCTCTGTCCAACGCGGCTGCCGCCTCGTCGAGGATCGCGTGATAGGCCTGGAAGACGTGTGGCACGCCAGGGGTGATGTCGAGGGTGACCTGGACGTCGGCGATGGCGGCCGCCCTGGCGAGGCGGACGGCGTCGTCGAGGAGAACCTCGTGCGTCCCGGCCTGGATGATCAAGGGGGGCAGGCCGGAGAGGTCGGCGAACACGGGGCTGATGAGGCCGAGAGCGGCATCGTGGCCGGACGTGTAGTCGGGGACCCTGGCCTGTAGTGCCGGGTAGCTCATCAGCGGGTCGACCTCCTGCTTGGACCGCATGGTCGCCCCGGCCAGGGTGAGGTCGACATACGGCGACATGGCGAAGGTCGCTGCGGGCAGCGGGAGCCCGCGATCACGGGCGTTGAGCAGGGTGGCGACGGCGAGTCCACCGCCGGCCGACTCGCCCGCGAAGACGATGTCCGAGGGGGCAATGCCATCGCGCAGGAGTGCTTCGTAGGCGGCCAGGGCGTCGTCGAGGGCCGCCGGATACGGGTGCTCCGGGGCGAGCCGGTAGTCGACGGAGATGACCTTGGCGCTGGTCCGCCTGCCCACCTGCGCGGCCAGGTCAGCGGCGAGGGCGGCGTCCCCCATGACGTACACGCCGCCGTGGAAGTACAGGACGGCATGGCGAGGTGCGACCCCGTCGACCGTGATCTCGGCGGTCGGGACGCCGCCCAGCGCGGCCGTGGTCACGGTCACGTCGGCGGGCAGCGGCTGCGCCGACAGCAACTCCCGAAGCTGCCGGCGCTGTTCGTTGACGTCGCCGTCGGCGGAAAAGGCCGACTGCCGCAGGATCGCGTCGAGGTTCTCTCGCTGTTCGGTGCTCACGGAGCATCTCCCGTCGGTCGGAATTCCGGCAGCGCCCGGGCGAGCGACTGTCAGCGTTGCTGCCGGACAGGTGAGGCAGCCTCACCGGATCACGGTGATTTCTGCGACGTGTCGGCTAGCACAGCCGACAGGGACGGACCGCCTTGGCCAGCGCGGCACGGTCCTCATGCAGCTGCGCGGTCTCGGGTGGCGCTGCCTCCTGTCGCGGCGCGGGCACCGCGCCGGTCAGTTCCTGGCGGCGGATCCGGATGGTGGCGATCGCGACGAGCACCGCGAGCAGCGCGACCCCCGCGGCGACCTCGAACCCCCGGGAGAAGCCGACTGCCAGGGCCTGGCTGTAGACGGACGCGGACGGGGGCGCGCCGGGGTTCGCCGCGGTCTGGGTCCGGACACTCCCGGCGACGGCCGTCCAGGCAACCGTGCCCAGCAGTGCGAGCCCGATCGCGCCGCCGATCTGCTGGCCGGCGTTGAGCAGGCTGGAGGCGACGCCGGAGTCCTGTTCTGCCACGTTGTGCAGGGAGACCAGGGACAGCGGTACGAACACCAGGCCGAGCCCGAACGAGGTCACCAGCAGCGGGCCGAGTAGTTGGCCGGCGTAGCCGGAGTGCACGGTCAGCATGGAGAACCAGAACGTCCCGCCCGCGACCGCGGCGGTGCCGGCCAGGATCACCGGCCGGGCGCCGATCCGCGCCACCAGCTGCGAGGCCAGCGCGGACGCGGTCACGACCCCGACGGCGAAGGGCAGGTAGGCGATGCCCGAGCGGATCGCGTTGTAGCCGAGCACGGTCTGCATGAACAGGGTGAGGAAGAAGAACAGGCCGAACAGCGCGGTGGCGACGCACAGCATGACCAGATAGGCACCCGACCGGTTGCGATCGGCGAGTATCCGCAGCGGGAGCAACGGGTGAGGGCTGCGCATCTCGATCAGCACGAAGGACACGAGAAGCACCACGGACGCGGCCAGCGACGCCAGCACCGGCACGTCACCCCAGTGCGACACCCCGTCGGACCCGGCGGCAGCCCTGGACAGGCCGTAGACGAGCAGCGCGACGCCGCCGGTGCCGGTCACCGCGCCGGCCACGTCGATCCGGCCCGGCCTGCGGGGCCATTCGGCCAGTACCCGCGGCGCCGCGGCCGCCACGACGATCCCGATCGGGACGTTGACGAACATCACCCACCGCCACGACAGGTAAGTGGTCAGCAGGCCGCCCAGCAACAGGCCCACCGCGCTGCCCGCGCCGGCCATCGCCGCGTAGACGCTGAACGCTCTGTTGCGCTCGCCGCCTTCGGGAAAGTTGGCGGTGATCAGCGCCAGCGCGGTCGGCGCGATCACCGCACCGCCGACGCCCTGGAGCGCCCTCGCGGCGAGCAGCCACCACTGGCTGGTGGCGAACCCACCGAGCAGCGACGCCACGGAGAACAGCAGCAGCCCGAAGACGAACACCCGCCGTCGGCCGAGGATGTCACCGGCCCGGCCGCCCAGCAGGAGCAGGCCGCCGAAGGTGACCGCGTAGGCGTTCACCACCCACTCCAGGCCGCTGCCGGAGAAGCCGAGCGCACTCTGCACATGCGGCAACGCCACGTTGACGATGGTGGAGTCGAGCACCACCATGAGCTGGGCGGTGGCAATGACCAGCAAAGCCAGACGGCGGTTGCCGCCGCCGGCCCTGGCACCGGTCGGGGCCGCACTCCGGGTCGCGGACCGCCTGCCCGAGGCCGACCACCGGCTGGGCGGGTCGGAGGCGCTGTCCGCGCCGGAGGCTGGTGATGCCACGGTGTGTGTCCCCCCTGCATCGGAGTACGTCCCTGGCGGCCGTGCGAGCTTTCGCGACAGGGCCACTGTCGCCGCCGGCAAGGTGAGAAGCCGTCACCGGATCCAGGTGATTCGCCACATCGAGACAAACGCACGACCCGGTGCGACCGGACCTTGTCGATCTTCGTCCGGTACGGCCCGTGCGCCATCGGACCGGTCAGCGCGCCGGCCAAGGTGCCTGCGACTCGCGGTCAGCAGGTGACGATCTCGTACACGCCCACTCCGAACGGTCCGAGTGTGACCGCGCTGTCGATGTCGTCGCAGGTCAACCCGCGCAGTGTGAGTCCGGCCGCGAGGGTCGGCTTGACGGTCAGTTCGCCGTCGCATTGGCTGACCAGCCACAGGAACCTCCTGCCGTCGGCATGGCAGAGGATGTCGGCGGCGACCCTCGGGTCGTCCACGGTGACGGGCCGGTCGAGGCCGGCGAACGCGGCCAGTGCGCCGTAGAGCGCCTGGCCGGCGTCAGGGTTCACGGCCGGCGTGACGGATGCCATGTGCTCCAGCGGGTAGGTGCAGAACACCACGGCCCCCTCACCGACCCGCCGCAGCAACAGCGCCGGCCTGCCGTGTCCGTCGACCGCGATCACTTCGGCATCGACCGGATCGACGGGCAGATAGACCCGACTGTCCACCGTGCCGGCGGCGGCGAATCGCAGTTCGGTCCCTTCGGCCAGGGTGCCGAACGGCCTGGTGAAGGTGAAGGTGACCTCACTGTCGGTGACCGGGTCGACCAGCCCGTAGCGTAGGCGGTGGCGGACGCCGAACATCCCGTTCAGGTTGGCGTACCACGGTCCGCGTTGCACGGGGTGCGCGCCCGGAGAGTAGGACACGTAGACGACGGCGCCCGCCTGCGCCAACTCGTCGAGACGTCGCCAGGTCGGGCTGAGCAGTTGTTTGGTCGACGGCACCAGGTACAGCCTGGCGTCCTCGGCGAGCCCGTCGCTCTCCCTGCTCACCGCGACGGGTAGGTCGGCCAGCCGTGCCGACACGTACGCCTGGCGCAGTGTCGCGTACACGTACGGAGGATCGTCGAGCTCGGTGAACGGATAGTGTGTGTCCAAGTAGGACGACACGACCAGCACGGCGTCGACATCGGCGCGGCGACAATGTAGGACGTCGACGGCGTCCAACACGTCGGCGAAGAGCCGGAACTCGGCGAGCGCGGGCTTGGGTCGCCCGGCCGAATCGGTCAGGCCGAAGTGCATCTCGAAGGAGTGGTGTCGGTACGGGTCCTGGTCGGCCAGACCGTCGTAGTCGGTGTTGTTCCAGCCGATCCAGCCGGTGGCACCGGCCAACAGCGAGTTGTGGAGTACCTGTCGGTAGTAGTGGGCCGCGTTGTCGTCGGACACGAAGTCCGACGAGACGCCGAACTCCTCCAGCACGACCGGTCGACCGAACGTGCCGGCCAGCTCACAGATCCACGCGGCAGCGTAGTGCTGCCGAACCTGGTCATCCTCCATCCGGTAGACGTGCGGACCGAGGAAGTCGACGAGACCGGCGATGTCACGGACGGAGAATCCGTTGTCCCGACCGGTGATCTCCATTCCCCACGCGCCGTCGCCGAGCGAGAAGGGCTGTTGGCCGCCCGCCGCGCGCACGGCGTCTCTGATCAACTGCGCCCACGCCGTGACCACCTCACGGGTCGCCGGTTCGCCGTAGATGGGCATCTCGTTGGACACCAGCCACCCGGCGATCGCGGGGTGGCTGGTGAACCGCCGGACCATCTCGCCCGCGAACCACGCCTGCCGGGCCACCAACCAGACGTCGCTGTAGAGGTCGCGCCCGCCGCGCCAGGCAGGATCCCAGTTCTCCCCCGACATGTGGCCGACGATGAACGTCGGCACGGTGGTCATGCCGGCCTCGGTGTGCCGGTCGAGGAAGTCGGCGAACCGCTCGGCCATCCGGTCGTCGATCCGGTCCGGCTCCGGCATGAAGTCCGGCCAGTAGAAGAACGATCTGGTCATCGTCATGCCGTGCTCGTGCAGCACCCTCAGTTCGTCGGCGACCAGCGAGGGGTCGTAGTTGCGCCACATCAGTGGGCCGCCGGACGCGGACCAGAAGTTCGCGCCGAGCCATCGGACCGGCCGACCGTCGACGGTGAGGGGCACTGCGTTGCGGCGCATCCGTCCGGGCTCCTCTCGGGAGGTGTGTGGTGGAATGCAATCACTATACCGGTTAAGGTGTCAATTCATTACTCCGCCGGATGCGCCACCGTCGAGGCACCAGCTGGCCGATCGGCACTGGTTAGACTGCGACCGGATGGTGATGCGTGTGACCGAGAGACCGTCGCGAACGCCGCGACGTCGAGGCGATGGCCGGACCGGTGGCCAGGCCGCCGCCCCGGCCGACGACGGCGTGGCCGGACGATCCAGCGCGGCACGCCGGCCCGAGGGGCAACCGAGCGCGCCGACGGAGACCGCGCGGCGGCCGACGATCGCCGACATCGCCAAGCAGGCAGGGCTGACCAAGGCGGCCGTGTCGTTCGCGCTCAACGGGCAACCGGGCGTGTCCGAGCAGACCAGGTCGCGAGTGCTGGACATCGCCAGGCGGGTCGGCTGGCAGCCGAACAGCGCCGCCCGGGCGCTGTCCGACGGCAAAGCGGGGGCTTTCGGTCTCGTCGTCGACCGGCCGGCGGCCATGTTGGGCGTCGAGCCGTTCTTCATGCAGTTGATTTCGGGCATCCAGGCAGAGCTGTCCGACAACCAGATGTCGCTGTTGTTCACCATCACCCAGGACCAGGCGTCGGAGATCGCGCTGTACCGCTCGTGGTGGGCACAGCGCAAAGTGGATGGCGTGTTCGTGGTGGACGTCCGGGTGGCCGATGCGCGGATCGCCGCGCTGGAGGAACTCGGCATGCCGGCAGTGGTGATCGGGCACCCCTCGGTGGCCGGCTCGCTGCCCGCCGTATGGCACGACGACGCCCTCGTGGCCAGGACGGTGATGGAGCATCTGGTCGCGCTCGGGCACACGCTGATCGGCAGGGTCAGTGGCATGCCCGAACTGCGGCACACCCAGATCCGCACGGAGGCGTTCGGTGAGGCCGCGGGCGAACTGGGCGTGACAGTGGTGGACGCGGCAGGCGACTACAGCGGTGACAGCGGCGCGCTGGTCACCGAGGAACTGCTGCGCCGCGACCCGAGACCGACGGCGGTCGTGTACGACAACGACCTCATGGCCGTGTCCGGCCTCGGCGCGGCTCGCCGGCTCGGTATCGACGTGCCGGGTGACGTGTCGATGGTGGCGTGGGAGGACTCGCCCCTGTGCGAGCTGGTGCATCCCCCGCTGACCGCGTTGCACCGTGACGTGCTGACCTACGGCGTGCACGCGGCGCGGCGCCTGCTCGCCGAGGAGCGGGGACAACGGGCCGGCAACGTGAAGGACGCGGCGCACGAGCTGGTCCGCCGGGCGAGCAGCGGCCCGGCTCGGCGAAGGTCGACCTCGACGACTTCACCCGTCCCGGAAAGCCGCTGAACGGCCGATCCGAAACGCCGGCCGAGCGTCGTGAATGATCTCCCGGCAACCCTCTCCTCGTGCTGCCGACCGATGAGTGGCGACAGCGATGGCATTCGCCGATTGCTTGACACTAAACCGGTATAGTGCTTCGATCTGGGCTACATCGGCAGCCAACGATGGTGTCGCACCGCGGAAGGACCGGCATGAGGACGTGCCGCGCCGAGACGGCGAGCTCAGCTCCCACGCGGCTGCCTGTTCGCCTCCGCCCGGGCCAGTCGTGCCGGCCGCCCGGGACATCAGTCGAGAGAGGTATCCGCAATGTCCATCAGTCGTTGGCGCGTGCGGGCAACCGTCGTGTCCTCAGCTCTCCTCGCGGTCGGTCTGCTCGCCGGTTGTGGCGGCGGTAGTACCGGCAACTCCGGATCCGGGGCGAACGGCGTGCTCACCGTGACCACGGGGGCGGCCGGTGCGTTCGTCGACGACTTCAACCCGTTCTCCCCCAACGTGGAAGTCCCGACGAACGGGATGATCTACGAGCCACTGTTCTTCTTCAACACCGTCAAGTCGGGCGAGATCGACCCCTGGTTGGGCACCGGCTACACCTGGTCGGACGGCGGCAGGACCCTGAACGTCCGACTCCGCCATGGCGTGAAATGGACCGACGGCACGCCGTTCACCAGCGCCGACGTCGTCTTCACCCTCGACCTGGCCAAGGGCGACCCATCCCTCAACCGGTACGCGTTACCACTGGCCGAGGTCAAGGCCAACGGCCAGTACGGCGTGACCGTCACGTTCACCAAGCCGGCGTACAGCGAGTTCTACTTTCTCGCCGGCAAGACGATGATCCTGCCGCGGCACCTGTGGCAGTCGGTGCCCAACCCGGCGACATTCCTGAACACGAAGCCGGTTGGCACGGGCGCGTTCACCCTCTCCAAAGTGCAGGGACAGGTGATGGAACTGCGTGCGAACCCACACTATTACCTGCCCGGCCTGCCCAAGCTCAAGACGATTCGATTCCTGTCGTTCAACGGCAACGACAGCTCGGACGCCGCCATCGAGTCCGGTCAGGTCGACTGGGCAGGTAGCTTCATCCCCAACGTGCAGAAGACCTACCTGGGCCGCGATCCCCAGTTCGCCCTGACCAACATCCCGCTTGCCGTCGCGTTCCTGGTGCCCAACCTGAAGCAGGGTCCGACCACGGACCTCGCTGTGCGGCAGGCGATCAGCGCCGCGATCAACCGGTCGTTCATGAGCAACTCCGTCTACAACGGCAACGCTCCCGCGACCAACCCGGAAGCCCTGCTCACTCCGAACTACGACGACGTGCTCGATCCGGGCCTGCGAGCCGCGAAGATCCAGGACGACAATCCCGCGAAGGCCAAGCAGATCCTGCAGGCGGCCGGGTACCAGCTGGGCGCGGACGGCATCTTCGACACACCGAGCGGGCAGCCACTCACCCTGAGCCTCAAGGTGGTGTCCGGTTACACCGACTACGTCAGCGACGTGCAGATCATCGCTCAGGAGGCCCGGGCGGCCGGCATCGACATCAAGGTGCAGGGCGAGTCGTTCAACGCGTTCACCGCCGACCAGGACAGCGGCAACTTCCAGTTGATCATCGACAACTTCGGCTACACCCCGCTCCCGTACTCCTACTACGACCAGATCCTGGACAGCAGGATCGCGACCCCGATCGGCCAGACCGACACGGTCGGCAACTACGGCCGCTACAGCAACCCCGAGGTGGACTCACTGCTGTCGGACATCGCGGCGCAGCAGAACGAGGACGACGCCGAGCAGGACTTCTACCGGATCGAGCAGATCTTCGCCCAGGACCTGCCGGACATCCCGCTGTTCGAGCAGCAGGACGAGATCGAGTTCAACGGGAACCACGTGTCCGGATTCCCGACCACGAAGAACCCGTACGGCGCCCCCGCGGTGTACGTCCAGCCCGACATCGGCTGGGTGGCGATGCGCCTGGCCCCCGCGGCATGACGCAGAGCACCGTAGGCGGTGAGGACCGCACCGCCACCCACGGACCGGTGACCAGGAACAGCGTCCGCCACCTGACCCGCAAGCTGGGCTTCTACGCGATCGCCGCCTGGCTGGCCGTCACGCTGAACTTCCTGCTGCCGCAGCTGATTCCGGGCAATCCGGTACAGATCGTGCTGGCCAAGATGCAGTTGGCCGGACCCGTGCCGCCCGGCGAGGAGCGCTCGCTGACCCAGATCCTCGGTCTGGGCACCGGCAACCTGGCACAACGCTACGTCGGCTACCTGAACAATCTGCTCCACCTGCGATTCGGCCTGTCGGTCACCGACTTTCCGACACCGGTCACCACGGAAGTCGAGAGCACCATCCTCTGGACGCTGGTGCTGGTCGGCACGGCCACCGTGATCAGTTTCGTGGTCGGCATCGCGCTGGGGGCCCTGGCCGGCTGGCGGCGGAAGACGTGGCTGGACTCGCTGGTGCCGTCCACGACCTTCCTCACCGCCATCCCGTACTTCTGGCTCGCGCTGATCCTGCTGTACCTGTTCGCGGACAACGTTCTGCACTGGTTTCCCGGTTTCGGTGGCTACAACGCCGACTCCGAACTGAACGTCGGACTGAACGGACCATTTCTGGCCTCGGCCGTGCGGCACGCCATCCTGCCGGCGCTGACCATTGTCGTCAGCTCCATCGGCGGCTGGCTGCTGGGCATGCGCAACATGATGGTGTCCACGCTGTCCGAGGACTACGTGGTCGCCGCGGAGGCGAAGGGCATCAGCCCCGTGCGGGTGGCCCTCGGCTATGCGGCCCGCAACGCGGTGCTGCCCAGCGTGTCCGGATTCGCCATCTCGCTGGGATTCGTGGTCAGCGGGTCGATCGTGATGGAGACGGTGTTCTCCTATCCGGGGATCGGACAGAAACTGCTGGACGCCGTACAGAACGACGACTATCCACTGATGCAAGGAATATTCCTGGTGATCACCTTCGCCGTGTTGGGGGCCAACCTGATCGTCGATCTCGTCTATGGCTTCGTCGACCCCAGGACGAGGGTGGGCAGGTGACCACGGCGGAGAGCATGGTCTCGGTGCCCGGCCGCGCAGCGCCGGCCGGCATGGTGAGCGGGCTGTGGCGGACACCCCGGCTGCTGTCCGGGTTGGGCATCGTCGGGTTCTTCGCGCTGGTGGCGATCATCGGTCCGTTCGTGGTGCACAACGCCAACGCCTTCAGCGACGCCGGGTATTCGGCACCGTCCGGCCTGCACTGGCTGGGCACTACCCAGACCGGGCAGGACGTGTTCGCACAGTTGGTGGTCAGCACCCGGTACACCCTGGTCATCGGGGCGAGCGCGGGAGTTCTCGCCACCGCCGTGTCGGTGTTGATCGGCATCGCCGGTGGTTACGCGGGCGGGTGGATCGACGAGGCACTGTCGCTGCTGTCCAACGTGGTTCTGGTGATCCCGGGACTGCCCCTGGTCATCGTCATCTCCGCGTTCCTCGGCAACGGTGGGCTGCTGTCGGTCATCCTGGTGATCGCCGTGACCAGCTGGGCGGCGTCCGCGCGGGTACTGCGGGCCCAGACACTGTCGGTGCGCAACCGCGACTACGTGCTGGCCGCGGAATCGTCGGGAGAACCGTCCTGGCGGATCGTGTTCGTCGAGATCATGCCGAACGAATTGCCGATCATCGTGTCCCAGTTCATCTTCGCGACGATCTTCGCCGTGCTCACCCAGGCCGGGCTGGCATTTCTGGGGCTCGGCGACATCAACCTGCTGACATGGGGAAACATGCTGCACTTCGCGGAGAACGACGAAGCGCTACAGACCGGAGCGTGGTGGTGGTTCATCCCGCCCGGCCTGTGCATCGCCTTGCTCGGCGCCGGTCTCGCACTGACCAACTTCGGGCTGGACGAGGTCCTCAATCCGCGCCTGAGGGTATATCGCGAGCGCACGAAGGAACCGCGGTGACGGGCCGCACGGTGGACACACCCACCGGATCGGCCGTCCGGCGTCCGGCGGCGCCGGACGTGATCCTCCGTGCCGAGCGGGTGAGCGTGGAGTACGCCGGTCGCCACCCGGTCCGCGCCGTCCGGGATGTGACGCTGGAACTGCGCCGGGGCGAAGTGCTCGGCATCGCGGGCGAGAGCGGGTGCGGCAAGTCGACGCTGGCCTACGCACTGACCAGGATGCTGCGCCCACCGGCCGAGCTGACCAGCGGGTCGATCATGTTCTCCGGTAGGGACGGCACCGAGATCGACGTGCTGGCGCTGCGGCCGGCGGCGCTGCGGGCGTTCCGCTGGCAGCGCATCTCCATGGTGTTCCAGAGCGCGATGAACGCGCTGAACCCGGTGACCAGCCTGCGCAGGCAGTTCGCCGACGTCTACCGAACCCACCGTCCGGACATGTCCAGCGAGCAGCGCGACAGCAGGGCACGTGAACTGCTGGACATGGTCGGCATCGATCCTCGACGGATCAACGACTACCCACACGAGTTGTCCGGTGGCATGCGGCAGCGCGTCGTGATCGCGATGGCGCTGGCGCTGGAACCGGAGATCGTCGTGATGGACGAGCCGACGACGGCGCTCGACGTGGTCGTGCAGCGGGAGATCATCGACGAGATCGAGCGGCTACGGGCGCAGCTCGGTTTCAGCGTCGTGTTCATCACCCATGACCTCTCGCTGTTGTTGGAGACCAGCGACAGACTGGCGGTGATGTACGCGGGAGAGATCGTGGAATACGGGCCCACCGTCACGCTGCACGACGCCGCCGCTCATCCCTACACGCAGGGACTGCTGCGGTCCTTTCCCGACCTGCGCGGCGAAGCTCGCGAGTTGCGGGGCGTACCGGGCCATCCTCCCGATCTGAGTCGCGACCTGGTCGGTTGCCCGTTCGCGCCTCGCTGCGAGCACGCATTCGACCCGTGCCGGCGGGTCGCCCCGGTGCTGGCCGACCCCTCGGCCAGCACCGCGGGACGAACCGGCGGCGAGGCCGACCTCATCGGCAGGCGAGTCGCCTGTCACCTGCATGATCCGCTCCACCAGGAGTCACGATGACCATTCTGCGGGTGCGTGACCTGACCGTCCGGTTCGGACAGCGCGGTGCGCCGAAGCTGACCGCTGTCGACGGACTGTCGTTGACACTGCGGGTGGGGCACACGCTCGCCCTGGTCGGCGAGAGCGGTAGCGGCAAGTCGACGGTGGTCAAGGCATTGGCCCGGCTGCTCGTCCCGGACGCGGGCGAGATCCTGCTACGCGACCGTCCGATCGGCCACGGCGGCCGGGCACTGCGGGACTACCGGCGGTCCGTGCAGGTGGTGTTCCAGGATCCCTTCGCGTCCCTGAATCCGATGCACACGGTCGACCATCACCTGCGCCGCCCACTGCTGCGCTCACCGGACCGGGCGAGAGGCGCGAACCTGACCGTGGCGGTGCACGAGCTGCTGCGATCGGTCAGCCTCTCCCCGCCGGCCGACTTCGCGGCCAAGCGTCCGCACGAGCTGTCCGGTGGCCAACGGCAGCGCGTCGCGATCGCGCGGGCACTCGCCCCGACGCCACAGGTGCTGCTCGCCGACGAGCCGGTGTCCATGCTGGACGTGTCGCTCCGCCTGGAGATCCTCAACTTGTTGGACCGGCTCAAGCGGGAGCGTGACCTTGCGCTGCTGTACGTCACCCACGACCTGGCCACGGCGCGACACTTCTCGTCGGAGGTCATGGTCATGTATCGCGGTGAGGTGATCGAGCACGGGCCGAGTGACCAGGTGATCCTGCATCCCGCGCACCCCTACACGCGGTTGCTGGCGTCCGCGGCGCCAGATCCGGGGCGCAGCAGAGCCGAACTCGCCGAAGCGCGGCGGACCAGACTGGACACCCGGGCGAGTGAGGCTGATCACACCGCGGAGCGACGAGGGGCGTTGCTGGACGCAGGGTGCCGGTTCCGCAACCGTTGCCCGTTCGCCATGCAGGTCTGCGGGAGCCGGCCTCCGACCCTCACGGCCGCACCGGGCCACACCGCGAAGTGCTGGCTGTTCGACGAGTCCGCGGTTCGTTCGGCATGACGACGACACGCCCGCCTCGATCACATCCTCGACCTCCTTGGCGAATCGCACGGCCTGGTCGGCGTGGTGCGCCACTCCGTACCTTCGACCCACGTCCTCAATGGACATAGTTGATCAAGAGCGTTTCACCTGGGCAACGCCACAACCCGCCGTCCTGAAGTCGTGGTATCGATCGGCGTGTATGCGTACGATCGCTGGCACGGCGGCCGAAGCGATTCGGCCGCGCTTGCGGTCGGCCAGGACAGGAAAGGTGGGAGATGAGCAGGGTCGAGGTAGGGCGGATAGGTGTCGCACTGAATGTCTCGGCAGACGACACCTACCTCGAGGAGGCGGCCGAGGCCGAGCGTCTGGGGTATTCCACGATTTGGCTGCCCGGCGGTCAGATCGACGGCCTGGACCGGATCGCGAAGCTCGTTCGAGCCACCACGACGATCCCTGTCGCATCGGCCATCATCTCGGCGGATGTCTTCACCCCGGATGCGGTACGGGACCTCTATGCCGACCTGCAGGCGACCGCGCCGGATCGGTTCGTCGCCGGTCTGGGTGGTCCGCAGCAGCCCCGATCGATGCGTGCGCTGAACGACTACCTCGACGAACTCGACGCCGGTGAACCACCGGTGCCCGCCGAACGACGGATCCTGGCCGCACTCGGCCCCCGCAAACTCGAACTCGCCCGGGACCGGTGTGCCGGAGCGATAACGCTGCTGGTGACGCCTGCCTACACCAGCATGGCGCGACAGGTTCTGGGGACGGATTCCACGCTCATCGTGGACCAGATGTGTGTGCTCGACACCGACGCCGCGCACGCGCGTGAGACCGCCCGGGGCTCGCTGCGGTTCCTGTCCGGCGTCGGTGGATACATCGCCAACTTCGAACGAATGGGTTTCAGCGACGCCGATATCTCCGAGCTGAGCGACCGACTCGTCGACGATCTCGTCGCGTGGGGCGACGCCGACGCGATCGTCACGCGTGTCACCGAACATCTCGACGCAGGCGCGGATCAGGTGGTGCTTGGCGTACTGAACAAAGGCGGCCAACCCGCCCCCATTGAGGTGGCGCGACGGCTCGCCCACCGGCTACTCGGCTGAGCTCCCGGTGTGAGCACACTCCGCTGTGGACCGAACCGTTGCGGCGTCGCAGTTGCGTCATGCCCGATTCCGTCTCGATGCCGACCCGCGCCGGACGCCACCCTCGAGAGCCCACTCGTGCCGTGCGTGCCGGACCGGGTGCACGCATCCGACGGGTACGTCGAGATCCTGCCGTCGTGACGTCACCCGTGACTGTCGTCAGCGAGTCGAGTGGTGCTTCTCGCCCGAGTTCAGGATGGTCGCGAGGTGGTGGATGCCTTCGGCGATCTGATGGGGCGTGTGCCTGCTGTAGCCCATCACGAGGGCCGGATGTTGGCCGCGCGCCGGGCTGGACCGGTAGCGGTCCATGGGCTGGATGAGGACGCCGTGCTGGGCGGCGGTGGCGGCGAGGTGGGCTTCGTCCGTGCCGTCGGGCAGCCTGACCAGGACATGCAGACCCGCCGAGATACCGGTTGCCCGGTACGTGGGTAGCTGTTGGCGCAGGGCCGCGATGAACGCGTCGCGTCGCTGACGGTAGCTGCGACGGGTTCGCCGCAGGTGCCGGTCGAGGTCGCCGCACTGGATCAACTCGGCGACGGTGGCCTGGATGATCGACGTGGTGAACCGGTCGCTGCGCGCGCGGGCGGCGACCACCTCGTCGCGCAGCGCGGAGGGGACGACCAGCCAGCCGAGCCGCAGCCCAGGGGCCAGACTCTTGGACAGGCTGCCGGCGTGGACGACGTGATCGGGCGCGACCCCTTGCAGGGCGCCGACGGGTTGGCGGTCGTAGCGGTACTCGGCGTCGTAGTCGTCCTCGATGACGTAACCGCCGTTGGTGTGGGCCCAGTCGAGCAGGTCGATCCGTCGGCCGGCCGAGAGCACCACACCGGTCGGGTACTGGTGGGCGGGTGTGACGAGCACCGCGCCCGCCCCCGACTCGGTCAACCGGTCCACTCGCAGCCCCCCGTCGTCGACCTCGATGGGATGGCAGCTGGCGCCTGCCCAGGCGATCTGCTCCCGCCAGTTGGGGTGACCGGGATCCTCAACGGCGATGCCGCGCTCGGCGAGCACCCGGGCCAGCAGGCTCAACCCGTGCGAGAAGCCGTTGCACACCACGACGTTGTCCGGTTCGCAGGACACGCCCCGGACCCTGCCCAGGTAGTCGGCCAGCGTCTCGCGCAGCGCTGGGAGACCGGCCGGGTCGCTGTAACCGAGTGACCGGTCGGGCAGGGACCGCATCGCCGTGCGGGTCGCGCGGGCCCAGGCCGCGTGCGGGAACAGGCCGACGTCCGGGTCTCCTGGCCGGAAGTCGTAGCGGACGCCGGCCGGCGGCGGGCGGTGGCGCTGCGGTCTCTCCGGCGTGGTGATCGCGTTGACGACGGTGCCCCAGCCTTGTCGGGACGTCAGGTAGCCCTCGGCGGTGAGCTGGTGATAGGCCGCGACGACGACACCGCGGGTGACCTGGAGGTCCGCGGCGAGCGCCCGGGACGACGGCAGCCGGACGCCGGGGCGCAGACGGCCCGCCCTGATGGCATCACGCAGGCCCCGCTCCAGTTGGGCGCGCAGCCCACGGGGACGGGAGCGGTCGATCTCCACGAACAACTCGGGCGAACTGGTACTCATAACTCGTCCAGGATTGGAGCTCTTAGTAGCGCCACTCTAGCCATACCGTTGAGGTCGCGGCACAGAGGTGACGCCGCACAGACCGAAACCGCCGAAGGGACAGCCATGACACTCCTGCAGCAGCCCCTGCCCCCCGCGCCCCGACTGGACGGGCTGGTGACCGGAATCCGCGCCGTACTGAACCGCCGCGGCGACTGGCAGCACACCGCCCAACGCGCCGCGACTGCGCTACGGCACCACCTGCCCCCGCCCGAGGTGCTGACCGGTGCTCATCCCGGCGACCAGCCACGCAGCCGGCTGCTGCACGTCGAGCCCGACGGGGCCTTCTCGATCCAGGCCATCGTGTGGCCGGCGGGCCGGGTCACGCGCATCCACGACCACGTGGCCTGGTGCGTATTCGGCGTCATCCAGGGCATGGTGGAGGAAGAACTGTTCACGCTGGACGGCAGCGGCGACCTACTCGTCCCGACGGGACGCACCACGAACGCGACCGGCACGGTCAACGGCTTCGCCCCGCCCGGCGACATCCACCGGGTGGCCAACGGCGGCGACCGCACCGCGATCTCGATCCACGTGTACGGCACCGACCTGTCCCGCATCGGCTCCAGCGCGCTGCGCTACTACGACCTTCCGGTCAGGCCGTGACGGAATCGGTCGAGTTTCCGACCGTGTTGAGCCACACAGGCAGCACACCCGTAGAGGAGAGAGCACATGACCAAGGTGACCTGCGAGCTGTCGATCTCGATCGACGGGTACTCGGCCGGGCTCAACCAGACCGAGCAGCGCCCGTTCGGCGACGACGGCGGCGACGGCTGGGGCGACCGGCTGCACGCCTGGATGGCCGACACGCCGGGGAGAACCCGGCCGAGGTCGCCCAGACGACCGCCGCCACAGCATTCATCATGGGCCGCAACATGTTCGGCCCGGTGCGTAGCGAGTGGGATCGACAATGGAACAGCTGGTGGGGCGACAATCCGCCGTTCCACGCCCCGGTCTTCGTACTCACCCACCACCCGCGCGACCCACAGCCGATGGACGGCGGCACCACGTACCACTTCGTCACCGACGGAATCGAATCCGCACTGACACGCGCGCGCGAGGCGGCCGGCGACGGCGACGTGTCGATCCATGGCGGCGCGACCACCATCAACCAGTACCTCGCCGCCGGCCTGATCGACGAGCTGCGGCTGCACATCGTGCCGCTCACGCTCGGGGCAGGCACGCGCCTGTTCGACGGCGTCCCGCCGCTGAAACTCGAACAGGTGACGTCGCGAGAAGCGAGCTCGGTCACGCACGTGACCTACCGCGTGCTGACCTGACCACGACGGCGGTGTAACACGACCATCGCGGGTCGCAGCACCGCGGCCGACCACACCTTCGAGGTGCGACTCAACCCCACGCCGCATCGGCACACGCGCCGGCGCCCTGGGAGCCGGACGGGACTCACTTCTTGTCACGAAGTCGGATGATTTCGTCGATGACTTTCAGGTCCGCCAGGTCCTTGGGCTCACCACGCTTCTTCTTGTACTTCTTGATGGTTTCCAGATCGACGACAGCGACTCCGCCGAGTGTGATGGGTCCCGACCCGAAGTCACCCAGGCCCTCGCCGTTCGCGATGATGTCCAGATTGCACATGCTGAGTCCGAGGGTCCGGTGGTCGGCGGTCATCGAGGGTCTGCCCGGTGAGCCGTCGACCGCCAGTCCGAAGTCGTAGTACCAGGAGTTGAGACTGTTCACGACGATGTCCATGTCATGCGGGTGGCGGAACTTCACGTTGTACTCCCGTGCCCAGTAGGACAGCGCGACACTCCCGATGAACGCCCACTGGCCGTTGTCGCCCTCCTTGGCACGGAGGAACGTCACGAGGGACGGCACGCCGTTGAACGTCCACAGACCGCCGCTGTCCGCCAGGATCCTGATCGCGTGCTCGACATCGCGCTCGATGTCCAGGTGCGCGGCCGGGACGTCATAGGGCGTGGTCGGCTTGACATCGAACACCACGCTGACCTCCGTGTCCGACACGGGGCCACGAACGGTACCGACCGCTCCGTAGAACGACTCATGGTGATCGATGAGGATCACCTTGGTGTTCTTCGGGAGATCCTGCACCGTGTACCCGGAGTCGACCGGAACGTCGTCCTCTTCCGCCGCGACGTCCGCCTCCTTGTCGCTGTCATCGTCCTTCGAGCCGGCTTCCTCCCAGATCTCCTCGTCCACGGCCATTGACATGTCCTTCTCAGGCGCAACCGTGCTCACGTCCTGGGACACCACCGTGCTCACGTCCTCGCCGTGCTGGGCGAATCCGTAGCCGATCCACTGCTGGGTGAGCATGGCGTCCGCCGAGCCGAAGGTGGCCTGGAAGGCGGTGACGAGCTGCGGCACAGTGGTCAGCTGTCGAGTGACCTCCGTGTCCATCGCCTCGGTCAGTTCCTGGTCGTCGGCGTCCATCGGTTGCCTTCCTCGGCCTCAGCGCCCCGCCAGACGGTGGGCGATGACCTGCCCGAGCCGCGCGAGGAGTTCGTCAGTGGAGTGTCGGGCGACCAGATCCGGCCGCTTCTTGGCGAGTTCCCGCAGGACCGGCAGCGCCAGTTCCCGAACGATGTCGTCGGAGACCTCGCCAGGCCCCTTCGCCGGCTGCTCCGACGCGACCCCGGCAGGGCCGGTTTCGGTCGACGCGACCTCGGTTGGCGCCGGTTCACCTGGATCGTCGACGGGTTGCGACCCGTAGCGGGTCACCGCCTGCTCGATCTGGTCGAGCACGTCGCGGTCGACGTCCGTACCCGCGAGGTAGTCGGCCCGCTCCGTGGCGGTCCTGTCCTGGCAATTCCGGCGGAGGAGGTCAGCCACCAGACCGACCATCTCTTCGATGACCGGGTCGTCGTTCGCCGCCGAGACCCCCAGCCGGCTCCACATCTCCGACACGAGCCGTTCCCAATCCCGGTCAGGATCGGATCGGTGGTCATCCTTCAACTTCTGGAACGACTCGGCAAGCCAGCTCCAGAGCTGATCTCCATAGGTCGACACGGCAGCTCCGTTCGCCGCGGCAGGTGGACAATCAGCCTGTCAGCCGCACGGGACGTCAGGCGGCCCGAACGGGCAATCATGCGCGCACCGTTTTCTGCGCTCGGTGGCGGTAAGAACCCGACAATCACGTCGGGGACCGACCCGCCGCCGTCCGCGAGTTCCAGAAGACGACGGCCGGATGAACCCGCCACACCGACGTGGTGTCCGGCGTGCTGACGACTCTCAGCCGCCCGCCATCGCGCCGACGACGAGAAACGGTTCGGTCCCGGCGGTCACCGCGTCGGGCAGCGGATCGTCCGGGGAGTCGTTGGACAGGTCCGTCTCGCAGGCGAAGAACCGGACGAACGCGCGGCGCCTGCCGGTGGCGGAGTCGCGAATGGTGCCGCGCAGCATCGGGAACCGCTGCTCCAACGCGTCCAGCACGGCTCGTTGGGTCACCGGATCGGTCACCGCCAACTCGATCTCGCCCCGGACGTGGGCCAGCCCGCGCAGGTGGGTCGGCAACTTGACGCGGACGGTGATCATGGCAGCGTCTGCACCTCGACCGACAGCACGGCAGGCAGATCGCGCGCGATCGGCGCCCAGGTGTCGCCGGAGTCGGCGGACACGTACACCTGGCCGCCGGTCGTGCCGAAGTAGATGCCCGCCTCGTCCAGGGTGTCGACCGCCATCGCGTCGCGCAGCACGTTGACGTAGCAGTGGCTCTGCGGCAACCCCTCGGTCAACGGCTGCCACTCGTCGCCACCGCAGCGACTGCGGTAGACCCGCAGCCTGCCCTCCGGCGGGTAGTGCTCGGAGTCGCTGTGGATGGGCACCACGTACACCGTCTCCGGCTCGTGCGGGTGCACGGCGATCGGGAAACCGAAGTCGCTGGGCAGGTTGCCGCTGATCTCCCGCCAGCGCCCGCCCGCGTCGTCGGACCGCATCACGTCCCAGTGCTTCTGCATGAACAGCACATCCGGGCGGGACGGGTGCAGCGCGATCCGGTGCACACAGTGCCCCACTTCGGCGTCCGGGTCCGGGATGCCCTCGGACCGCAGGCCCTGGTTGATCGGCTGCCAGGACACGCCGGCGTCGTCACTGCGGAACGCGCCCGCGGCGGAGATCGCGGTGAACATCCGCGCCGAGTTCGTCGGATCGAGAATGATCGTGTGCAGGCACAGGCCACCCGCGCCCGGCTGCCATTCGGGGCCCGACGTGTGCTGACGTAGTCCGGTCAGCTCCTGCCAGCTCCGGCCGCCGTCACTGCTTCGATACAACGCCGCGTCCTGGGCGCCCGCGTACACCATGTCGGGATCGGTCAGTGACGGTTCGAGGTGCCAGATTCTGGCGAACTCCCACGGTTTCGGCGTGCCGTCGTACCACAGATGCTCCCCGGCGCCACCCTCGTAGGTGAAGTCGTGGTCGACCTGCTGCCACGTCCGGCCACCGTCGTCGGACCGCTGGATCAACTGGCCGAACCACGAGGTGGACTGCGACGCGTACAGCCGATCGGGATCAGCCGGCGAGCCGGCCACGTGGTAGACCTCCCAACCACCGAAGTGCGGGCCGTCGACCTGCCAGTCAGCACGACCGCCATCCGCGGTCAGAATGAACGCGCCCTTGCGCGTACCGACCAGTACTCGAACTCCGGACATGGCAACCCCTGGTGCACTCGTATCCTGGCGAGTGGGGCGATGGTATTGCGTTTCCCCGACAAAGTCAGCGCCTGACCGCCGGGTTAGGACGATGCCGGTTCCGTCCGTGTGGGACGGAGCGCCGAGCCACTCCGCTGCTGCGGTTCCGCGTTCGCGGATCAAGTGGCTCGGATTCCCCGCATCTGCCGCAGTATGACCCGCGACTACGGAACAGCCTGTGCCACATGCCATGCTGACCGTGATGGTGCGGACCGGCGGTGACAGCAGGGCACGGACAGCGGAGTCGCTGGCGGTGCGCGTCCTCGCGCGACTGCCGGCGTTGACCGACGCTCTGGTGCGCACGATCCAGGAGCGCAACCCTGGTTACCGCGTGGTGGATGTCGTGCCGCACGAGGACTTGTGGCGCTCGTGCCGCGACAACCTCTCCCGCGCGCTGGAGATGATCGCCAACCGCACCGACCATGGTCCTGCCGACGCCGACCCTCGCTACGACGCGGCACGGGCCACCGGCAGGTTGCGGGCCGAGCAGCGGATGCCGCTGGATGACGTACAGCGGTCCTTTCGGCTGGGCGGCAGGCTGGTGTGGGAGGCGTTGATCGACCAGGCCCATGTGGACCACGTTGTCGACACGGATGCCTTGCTGGAACTGGCAACCCGGGTCTGGGAAGTGGTCGACGCGACATCTGCCCAGGTCGCGGCGGCGTACCACGCGACGGAAGGCGAACTGCTCCGCGCCGACGAGCAACGCAGAGCCGCGCTGTGGGAAGGCCTGCTGCACGGCAGGGCGACCGACCTGGCATTCGCCTACGAGGCGTCCCGGATCATCGGCGTGCCGGTGGAGGCCTGTTACACCGTGGTCGTCTCGGATGTCGACGCGGGAGCGGACCGGAACGCGACGGTGCTGCGGCGGCGCCTGACCGGGCGGGACATCGACTCGGCGTGGCAGGTGCGCGGTGACAACCTGGTCGGGCTGCTCGCTCTGCGCGAGGACTCAGTGGACGACTCCGCGGTGGATCCCGCGCTGGAAGTGCTCCAGGACGTGCTGGCCGCGCCGGCCGGCGTGTCGCTGGTGGTGCGCGGACTGGCCGAGGTCGACGTCGCCTACCGACAGGCCGTGCTGGCGCGACGCACCCTGCCCTCCGGTCACGACGACATCGCCGTGCTGGCCGAGCGGCTGCCCGAGGCGCTGCTGCTGTCCGCACCGGAACTCGCCGGGCACCTGGTGCGCCGCTGGCTCGGTGACCTGCTCGCCGTGCCGGCCGCGGAACGCCGACTGCTGCTGGGCACGCTGCAGATCTGGGTGACCACCGGCGGCTCGATCCGGGACACCGCGGCAGCCGCCTGCTGCCACCGGAACACGGTGATCAACCGGTTGCAGCGGATGCAGGCCATCACGGGGAACGACTTCACCGATCCCGCAGGTCAGGTGGAACTCGCGCTCGCGCTGCGCGCTTCGTCCCTGTTGCCAGGTCAGCGGTATCACTGAGCGTGTTGTGCACGGTGCACAGTGGGGCTGCGCCAAACGTAGGCAGCGTGACGATGGTCACCCAGGGCACACGCTGACACACTCTCCGGCACACCTTGATCGCGGAGAGGACCCACCGTGGCGGAACAACGCCGTTCACCGGACAATTCAGACACTCGACCCGGTGGGCTGCGCCGCCGCCGTTTCCTCGGTTTCCTGCTGGCCGCGCCGACGCTGGCCATCGGCGTGCAGCTGATCGACCCGAAGCAGGCGGACGCCGCCGTCCCGTCACCACCGCTGCCCGAGGAGATCTTCGATCTCGGGGACCTGCAGAACCTGGCGGCGGCACCGACGGCCGGCCTGATCTCCGTCGTGGTCAACGCCGATGGCACGGCATCGTTCGCCGCGCACCGAGCAGAGGTCGGCCAGGGCATGACGACGGCGGTCGCGATGATGATCGCCGAAGAACTCGACCTGCCACTGGCCAAGGTGCACGTCACCCTGGCCGACGCCCGCCCGGAGCTGCTGATGAACCAGCTCACCGGTGGCTCCAACTCGATGCGCAGCATCTTCCTGCCGGTGCGCACGGCGGCGGCCATCGCGCGACAGCAACTGGTCGCGGCGGCGGCGAAGCAGTGGAACGTCGCGCCCGCCGCGCTGAGCACCGCCAACGGCATGGTCACCCATCCGAACGGGCAGAGCGCGGGCTACGGCGCGCTGGCCGTGTCGGCGGCGGCCACCACGACGACTCAGGTGGCCGTGCCGAAGCTGAAGTCGCCGGCGCAGTTCACCATCCTGGGCACGCCGCGGAACCGGATCGACGCGCACGACATCGTCACCGGCCGCAAGACCTTCGGGATGGACATGCGGGTCCCCGGCGCGCTGCCGACCATGGTGGCCCGGCCGCCGACGATCAACGGCACCGTCGTCGCGGTGCAGAACGCCGCCGCGATCAGGACCATGCCCGGCGTCACCGACGTGGCCGCCGTATCGCACGGTGTCGCGGTGCGGGCACAGACCTTCGGCCAGTGCATCGACGCCATCCAGGCGCTGCAGGTCACCTGGGGACCGGGCACCGTGGACACGCAGTCCGACGCCTCCGTGCTCGCCGCGCTCAAGAAGGCCGAACTACCGATGGTGGTGCCGCCGTTGCTGGCCCAAACGGTGGACGCCGAGTTCACGTTCGCGTTCGCCAGCAACAGCCCGCTGGAGCCGGACAACGCCATCGCCGACGTGCGGGCCGACAGCGCCGAGATCTGGTCCAGCCTCAAGGTGCCGATCGTCGCGCAGCAGGAGATCGCGGCGCAACTGGGCCTGCCGCCGAGCGCGGTCACGGTGCACGTGGTGCAGGGCGGCGGTTCGTTCGGCCGGCACCTGTTCCACGACGTGGCAGCCGAAGCCGCCGAGATCTCGCAGCGGATGGGCAAGGCGGTCAAGCTGAGCTGGTCGCGCACCGACGACTTCCGGCAGGGCCGCACCCATCCGATGTGCACATCACGGGTGCGCGCGAACATCCTGCTGGGCAACGTGGTCACCTACGAGCAGCGGCACACCAGCGTGCAGACCTCGTTCAGCCACGGTCTCGGCGAGATGATCACGTCGACGGCAGCGAAGCTACCGGTCGCGGGCAACCTCGGCTTCGCCGAGACGATCTTCGAGCTGTCCCAGTCATCGCCGTACAACTTCGGGGTCACGACGCAACTGCTCAACGAGGTGCCGTTGGAGTTCAACACCGGCAGCATGCGCAACATCTACTCCCCCAACGTGGTGTGCGCGCAGGAACTGGTGGTGGACCGGCTGGCCGCCAAGATGGGCAAGGACCCGGTCGAGTTCCGCCGGGAGTACCTGAAGGATCCTCGCCTGCTGGCGGTGCTGAACAAGGCCGCCGAGGTCGGTGACTGGGGTGCGAAACTGCCGGCCGGCATGGCCCAGGGCATCGGGGTGCACGCCGAGTACCAGGGCGCGATCGCGTCGCTGGTGGAGATCGACTGCACGCCGGCCACCGTCAACCGGCAGATCCAGGACGGCATCGGCGGCCCACGGGTGACGAAGGCGCTGATCGTGGTCGACCCCGGATTCGCGATCAACCCGAGGGGCCTGGAGGCCCAGATGATCGGCGGCATGAACGACGCCATCGCCCTCGCGCTGACCTCCAGCCTGCACATCAAGGACGGCATCCCGCTGGAAGGCAGCTGGGACAACTACTTCTTCACCCGCGAGTGGAACACCCCGTTGGAAATGCAGGTCATCGTGATGCCGTCCACGTCGACCAGCCCGAGCGGCGCGGGTGAACTCGGTGTCGCGCCCTCGTTCGCCGCGATCGCCTGTGCCTACGCCAGGGCCACCGGCACGATGCCGACGTCGTTCCCGATCAACCACGGCACCCTCGGCTTCACGCCCTACCCGCTGGAACCCTCCACTCCCCAGTCCCCCGTCGACGGCCTGACCAAGACCTTCTGAAGGAGCCCCCGTGCCCAGCCACAGCTTCATCCTCAACGGCACCCAGGTCAGCGTCGACGTGGACGACGACGTGCGGCTGCTGTGGGTGTTGCGCGATCTGCTCGGCGTCACCGGACCGAAGTACGGCTGCGGTTTGGACGTCTGCAAGGCGTGCACGTCGCACATCAACGGCAAGGCGTTCAACCCGTGCTCGGTGCCGGTGTCGCAGATCAAGCCCGCCGACGAGATCACCACGATCGAGGGCCTGCCGGCCACCGTCGGCCAGGACCTGCATCCGATGCAGGAGGCCTGGTTGGACCAGGATGTCGCCCAGTGCGGCTACTGCCAGCCCGGCCAGATCATGGCCGCCGTGGCCAAGGTCAAGCAGGTCAAGGCCGAGGGCAGGGAGATCACCGACGACGACCTGGACCAGATCCGCAACATCTGCCGCTGCGGCACCTACTCCCGGATCCGCGCCGCGATCAAGGCGGGTGCGCAGCAGATGTAGCCGTTCAGCCGAAGCTGACCCGGTCCAGCCAGAAGTCCAGTAGTTCCTCGTTGCCGAACACGTCGACGTTCTCGCCGCGCGCCTGCCGGCGCTTGTAGATCAACAGCAGCAGGTCCGTCAGCGGCGCGCGCACCGCCACCGCGGACTTCTCGTGCGCACGGCGCCACGCGATGACGTCACCGGTCAGGTCGACCACCCACTCGGCCCGCGCCACGGGCGGTGTGTCCGTGGCATGCAGGTGCAGGGTGCGGCCAGGTCCGAGCAGTTCCCGCAGCCACGGGTGCACCTCGAAATGCATCGGCAGACAGCCCAGTTCCAGCCATTCGTCGATCGCGTCCAGCGCCACGTCCTGGTCGAGCGCGTACCGCTCGCCCAGGGCGAGCGTCGCGTCCGCCCGGTGGATGGCCGTCTCGTAGGTGAACCGGCGGGCATAGAAGCTCGTGCCACCGTCGGCCACGGGGGTCCACATCGGGGCCGCTGGGCCCGCGCCGCGCAGGGCGGCCGCCAGGGCGGACGCGCCCGACGCCAGCCAGGCGCCCAGTTCTGCCGCGTCCGCGTCGGAGTACGCGGAGAATTCCCGCACGTCGAAGTCCGCCTCGGGCACCGGTTCGGTGGCCCGCGCCCGGACCGTCGCCTCAGCCCACCGATGCACGCCGCCGAGGTGGCGCAGCAACTGGCCGAGGTTCCAGTCCGGGCACGAGGGCACCGGCGTCGACAGATCGGCACCCCGCACGGTCGAGCGCAGCAGCTCGGTCTGGTTGACGATCTCGGCACAGTGCCGGTCATAGCTCAGGGCCATGGCGTCACCGTAGGTCATCCTGCCGACTCAACCCTCTCCAGCGGTGCACCCTGCTCCACGGCGACGCCGAGGTCAGGTGACCGTGACCACGCTGGTGGGGTCGGTCGCCGAGCTGTCCCACGCCACGTCCACCTGATAGCGGATGGGTGCCCCTGACGCCACGATGCCGGCGGAGCCGAGGTCACCCGCCGGATCGGTCAACCGGCTGGGCAGGACGCCGGCCGGTGCCGCGTTGCCGACGGCGAAGCCGAGGGCGGCGGCACTGGACAGGGCCGGATAGAACGATGCCTCCCCGACCATGGTGTAGTGGCCTCTTGTCGTGTTCGGGACGACTCCGGCATTCGGAATGATCGAGCACAACGAGAAACTGTCACTGTTGTGGCCGATGTTGCCATCTGCCTGAACCGACCAGAGTTCCCAGTACTGCACACAGTCGGCGTTGACCGACGAGCCGGGGTCCCGCACGTATCCGTTCACGGCCGCGGCACTCATCGGCGCCCACACGCCGGGGCTGACACAGCGTTCGACGGCGAACGTCCGGGTGATCTTCTGGATGATGAAGCCCTGTACCGCGTTCGCCACATGCCACGTGCGGGTGCGGCTGAAGTAACCGCAGGCGCCTTCCCTGCCGGCCGTGCCTCCGTTGGCGCTGAGGGTGGGTACGACGACGGTCCGCGTGCCCAGGTTCGACCGCGTGGAACGGCGTGGCGGCGTGGGCTTCGACCGCCGCGGCTTCGTGATGTTGCTCGAGCTTGGTCCTGCCCTTGGCCGTGGCCTTCTTGATGCAGTCCGCCTTGCGCTCGTCTCGGCCACCGCGGTCGGGCGGCTGCCCGCCGCCGCTACTACCGGACACCGATGTCGTCATGGCGCGCCGCCTCCTGCCTGTCGGGTCGTGGTCCTACTCACTGCCGGCGGCCGACTCGAGGTTGTGCCGGACGGCGGCGATCACGTCGGCCCGTTCCTCCTCGGTCCACGGTTCGTCGTCGTCCGCCAGCTCCGCGATGGTCTCGTTGACCATCTCCTCGGCGAGCGCTGCGAAGTCGATCTCGCCGTCTTCGTCGTCCTCGTCCGCTGCCGTCTCGACCGACGATTGTGGCGTCGCCTCGACCGGCGATGCCGGAGCCGGCGGCCGGCCCGCGGCGGTCACGGCGTCCTGTGCCCGCCACTGGTCGGCATACCACCACAGGCCCGACCGCCCGTCGTAGGGCAGCCATTTCTCCACGCCCACGTGGAATCGGTGCCATGTGTCGTCGGAGCGGCGTTCCCACCCACCGTCCTCGGCGTAGTACTCGAATTCGTTGGCGTCCGCGTTCAGCCGCCGCCACCGCCCGGTGTCCGGGTCGTAGTGCTGCACGGTGAGATCGGGTTGGCCCTGGTCCGCGTCGTCGCCGCCGGCTTCGCCCGCGACGGCCGCCCACGAGCCGGGTGACGCATATCGGCTCTCGGCGTAGACCGACTGGTTGCGCAGGTCGGTGCTGATCCAGTAGCCCGCCCAGTCCGGCCCGATGCCGGCCGCTTCCGCTGACTGCGCCAGCGCCGCGATCCGGACGTGCTGGAAGAGCAGGTTTCGGTCCTCGTAGTCGCCCGAGGCGATCAGGTCCGCGCTGAGCGCGGCATACCCGTCCGCCAGGTCCCCGCAGTTCTTCCGGAGCTGGTCGTCGAACTGGGTGAAGTCCGCCGCGTCACTCCAGTTCGACCTGGCCGCGGACAGCTTGTCCAGCAGGTCCGTGTACGCGCCCCAATTGGCGAACGGCATGTCCCACCCCGGTGCTGAATACCGCCATCAACCCGATGTTCGACGCTAGCCCGGGCGGGAACGCGGTACCAGGCGACGGCCGCGGTCCTGCCCGATGTGGCACGAGAGCCTCCGGATCTGGCACCTCTGCGTGCCCCATGTTCACCCAGGGGCGATGCCACGTGATCTGTATGTGCGGCGTCACGCGCACCCACGAGCACCGTGCGACGGAACCCCGGTCCAGCGGCGATCCGCCGGTCGCGAGCGGGCGCACCGCACTGACCGGGTCGCCGCCCGTCACCTGCTTGAGCAGGTAGCCCGCGGCGCCCGCCATGATCGCGCCGAACAGCGTGTCGTCGTCCGAATAGGACGTCAGCATCAGGCGGGCGTCCAGAATCGCGGTGTCCGGGCGTAGCACGGGGATCCTTGCCAGCACCTGGGCCGCTGTGCCCGCCTCCCCCGACGACCGCGAGGTCCTGTTCGGTGTCGCCGGCACCCGACCTGCCAAGTCACCCGGACGAACCCGGTTCACCGTTGTCGCGATCCTCGCGGCGACCGACAACCGTGCGCGGAGTCAGCCGGCCCTTCTCCGGCTCGCGGGTGATGGCACCCGCGGTGGCCGCGGACATCAACGCGCCGACGGCGTCCGACGGCCGGTAGATCGTCTCCAGCAGCGTATGGCTCTGCAGGTCCGCCACGGTGCAACGGCCTCGCCGCGCCAGCTCCGCGAGCAGCACCCGGCGCAACGGCCGCAGTTGCGGCGTGAGCGCGATGTCGACCAAGGTGCGCTCGGCATCGCGCGGATCGCGATAGCGGATCCCCGCGAACTCGTCGACCGCCCACAGCTCATTCTTGAAGATCGCCAGATGCTTGCTGTCGCCGGTGGCGAACACCACCAGTTGGGCCCGCCCGTCCTCGGCGACGAGCTCGACGGCGACCGTACACATCAGCCCCACCGCACGCAGCCGGTCGCGATAGTCCGTCACCAACTCGGCGGCGGGCAACGTGAGCAACAACTCCCGCGCCCGGCCCCGCCCCAGCGACGCGACCCACTGCCACACGTCCGCCTCGGTGGCCGCGCTGCCGTCCACGACATCGAGGTGCACCAGCACCGGCCCGTCCACGGTGAGGTCCTCGATGCCGGCGATCGACCGCACCGACAGCCCGGGCGGGGGCTCACGCAGCTCCCGCGACACGGCCGAATCGGTGGCCGCACCCACGATCACCATGTCCAGGCGATGCCCGGCAAGCAGATCGGCGGACTCGACGAAAACCCGGAACGCGTCCACCACGAAGCCACCGACACCGGAATCGACATAGGTGGCACCACGATGCGACCGCAGCACCACCGGCGTCCACGCGTCGAGATACCGCACCAGCACCTCGCGCTTCACCGCGCGGTGCGGGTCATGAGGCCGGGCGCGCTCGGACACACCCCGGTTGTACCCCGCCGACGCACGTCGCGCCATAGCTGGTCGGCGTGCCGGGCCGAGAACGGAAACGACAGGGGGACCACCGGTGTGCCCGGCGGTCCCCCGCTCGTCAGTGCCGCACCGGGATGGACTGTGTGTTGACGTCCTGGTTGGGCAGTGTGGTGGCAGGGGAACCACGGAAATCGGTCCACGACGGATGGACCCGGAGGTCCGAACCGATGTCGATCGCGCTGTAGTCACCGATGAAGGTGCCCTGCAGCACCTGGCCGCTGTCCGCGCCGATCGCGGGGAACTCCACGCGCGGATCGCTGGTCTGTGTGGTGATCCTGCGGATCGGGCCGCGGGCCACGTCGTTGCCGCTACCGGACACGAAGGCGTAGTCCAGACCGACACCGTGCGGGTCGTCCGCCCGGGTGTAGAACGAGACCGCGACGCGCCCCGCGCGGGCCGCGACCGCAGGGAACACCTCGTCCGAACCGGAACCGATCTTGACCGGGGCCGACCAGTGCACGCCGTCGCGCGAGCCGGCCAGGAACGAGTCGCCGTTGGTCCGCACGGACACCCCGTTGGCGTACCGGCCGTCGCTGTCGTCGGCCCACGTGACCCACAGGCGGTTGGTGGCCTGGTCGTATGCCAGTTGCGGGAAGCTGTTGATCCGGAAGTTCTCCCCGGTCAACGCACTGTTGCCGATGTCGTCGTTGAAGGGGAAGTCGAAGTCCAGCGCGACCTCCGTGTTGGTGTACGTGCGGCCACCGTCGTGCGAGATCGCCATCACGACCGCGTCGTGGTCGGTCGGTGCGTCACAGGCCGCCGTCTGGCACACCGACGTCTCGTAGGCCACATACAGCGTGCCGTCGTTGCCGATGCGCGGGTTGGACCCGGACCCGAACGAGGTGATGCCACCGGTGAATGTCGACATGTCCGGCGACACCTGCCGCGGCGCCGACCAGGTACGGCCGAAGTCGCGCGATGCCGACACGACGACCGGCGAGTCGATGAAGTTGCCGTCGGCGTCGAAGGTGAACTGGGTCCAGGTGACGTAGACGGTGCCGGTGCGCTGGTCGGCGGTGATCCATTCCTTGTCGTTGAAGATCGACGACGGGGTCGGCGTGCCGTCCGGGTTCACCCCGTCCAGATGGACGATCACCGGGTCACCGAAGGACAGGCCCCCGTTGTGGGAGATGGACACGGCGATGCCGCTGGCGCCCTGCTCGGTTTCCGGCACCTCGGCGCGGCTGAACACCAGCGTCGAGTAGTACACCGTGTCGTGCGGCCCGAACGCGATGGCCGGATCGCCCGCGGCGTCCATGAACGCCAGCGCGCCGGTCGCGCCGGTCTGGAGGTTCAGTTTCGGCAGCTCGACGTCCTTCCAGGTGCGGCCGCCGTCCATCGACGTGTACGCCCAGCCGGACGAGTCGATCCGGTTCTCGCGGGCGTTGAAGATGCGGTAGTCATTGGCACCCTCGACGATGTTCCGAGGATTGTCGGGGTTGACCGCTACGGTGGTCTCGTTCTGCGGGGTGGAACAGCCGGCCGCACTGCCCACGGGAGCGACGCCGTCGCCGTTGATCGTGTCCACATTGGGTGCCAGTGCCCGGAACGGGGACGGGTGGCCCAGGAAGCTCTGACACAGCGCGGACACCGCTGTCGGGTCGTCGCTCTCGTCGTCGTCCCCGTCCGCGAACAACTCCTTCAGCAGCGGATTGGGCACGGTGTGCGTTGCCTGTTCCGCCGACCGGACCAGCGAGTGCGCGCGGCCGGATGGATCGATGGGCGCGGGCACGGCCGCGCCGCCGGGCGCGGGCACGGCGGCAGCCGCGGGTTGACCCAACATCGCCAGGGCGACAACCGACCCGAGGATCATCCCGAGACCGGCCGCGCGAAATCCTAATCGACTCATGGCGTCCTTCCACTTCCGAGCGGGTAACCGGACAAGCCATCCGATATTAGAGCGCCGGACAACGGAATTCGTTTATTAACAGCACGGATCGCGGTTTCCGGTTAATGCGCACGCATGTTCTTCCCCGGCGTCCCACCGCTCGCTCACGAGTTGACGGGTGCCACCTGTGCGAGCCGGCGGTGTCACCCGGTCGTCCGGGTGGGCCAGCGGCCGGCGAGCGCAGGGCGCCCCTGGCCAGGGCCTCTGTTACCGGTGCCTGCCCGATGCCGCGGTTGGCCCCGGTCACCACCGGAACCGGACTCACAGATCGGGTTGGGTCACCAGCCACTGTTCGAAGGTCTTCGTTCGCGGTGCCAACGCCCTGGTGGCCGCGAAATCGGCCCGAAACGCGGGCAGGTGGGCGAACCACTCGAACATCGCCCGCTGGTCGGCGTCGCCACCGAGCACGTCGATCGGCAGAGGTTCGCATCGGGCAGGGACGTCGTACCGACGCTGGTAGGCCGCGGCGATCTGCTCGCCGGTCAGCTCGTCGCCGGCGATTTCCATGGACCCTCCGGCGACGCGGTCGGGGTCCAGCACCGCGGCCGCGGCGACCGCACCGATGTCCTCGACGGCGATCATCTGCAGAGGGATTCCGGCCGGCAGCGGTAGCCGCACCAGCAGCGTGCCGTCCTGCACGGTCGGTGTCAGGAACCGCGCGAAGTTGTCCATGAAGAACACCGGTCGTACGAATGTGGTGGGCACGCCCCGCGCGACGAGGTATTCCTCGACGTCGCGTTTGCTGTCGAAATGCGGAATCCCGGTGTGGCGCTCCGCTCCCCCGACCGAGCTGTAGACCACGTACGGGACGCCGGCCGCCGCTGCCGCGTCGGCGATCGCGTGCCCGTGCGCCACCTCGAGGTCGACGCGTTGGTCGGATCCGGGTGTGGTCATGGCGAAGACCGCGTCCACGCCGGCGAAGGCCGCACGGAGACCGTCGGGATCGTCGAGATCGGCCGCGACGATGTCGGCGCCGAGCGCGGCCAGGGCGCGCGCCGCAGCGGAGTCGGTGCCGCGCGCCAGCGCCCGGACCGGGGCGTTCGCGTCCAGAAGTGCGCGGACGGTGGCCCCACCCTGGAGCCCGGTCGCGCCGACCACCGCGATCGGCCTCCGCGACGTCGTGTCGAGGGCTGTCACTGGTCTTCCTTCCGTTGCTCGACCGCGGACGCGAAGTCCGGCAGGATGCCCAGCTGCGCGAACATGGTGGTCGTGCCGACGTGGCAGTTGAACACCTGGATCTTGCCGTCGCGCACGTACCAGAAGTCGGCGGTCGGGATGTCGAGCGTGGCCCCGGTCGGCTGGATCACGCCGACGGGCGTCTCGAACGGCCCGAGAAAAGTGCCCCGGATCGACAACTCGATCGCGACGACGTCCCCGAGCACGTTGACCCGGTGCAGTTCCCGGTGCACGTCGGGCAGCAGCTTGCCCATCCAGACGACCACGTCGCCCAGGTGCTCACCCCGGTAGCTCTCCTGACCGACCACACCCCCGATGCCGGTGAACACACCGTCCTCAGCGAACAGATCGACGAACCCCTGGACGTCCAGGACATCACCCTGCGCGAAGTGGTAGGCGCGGCGCACGAGCGCTTCGGTGTCGGTTGTCACTGTCATCTCCCCATTCGGGCGCGGAGCAGGCCGAAGCAAGGTTCGCCTCGGGGAGGGTGAGAGGCCATCACCGGATTCCGGTGGTTGTCGAGTCCCCGATCGGCGAGGACGTCGAAGGTGA
>DASXCQ010000032.1:0-9018 GCA_036491115.1 Pseudonocardiaceae bacterium | reverse complement strand
GCATGGCCATTTACTCCACCAGCGCCACTGCGCGTGTGGGCCCGCCGTGGGCACCCTGGAGCTTGAGCGGGAACCCGATGAACGTGAACCGGGTGTTCACGATCTTGTCGAGGTTGGCCAGGTTCTCGTAGTGGGTGATGTGCTCGCGGCGGCACATCATGTGACACGGGTAGCTGGTGCTCGCGGGGTTGTCTGGCGTCGGGCTGTCCACCCCGAACGTCTTGACCTGCCGCTGCACGATCCACTCGCTGGCCGACTCCCCCAGCCCGGGGAACTCCGACAGGTAGCGCTTGTCGCCGGCATACCGGTTCCACGTCGCAGTGTGGAACAGCACGATGTCCCCCGGCCGCACCTTCACAGGTGACTCTGCCTCCACGCGGTCCAGGTCCTCGGCCGTGATGTCGGTCTGGGGCTTGAAATCGGTGACGTCCAGGCATACTGCGGTGCCGTAGAACAGGTCGAGCGACATCTTCTCGATCGTCTCCGCGGACGGGTCCGGGTCCAGGTGGGAGAAGGAGTCGACATGCGTCGGGCCGTTGTCGTTGAGCATGAACCCGGTGGTCTGGAACGAGAAGCCGCTGTCGAACCGGGGCGCGGTCTCCTCGTGCGTGGCGTGGTCGAACTGCACCGTCTTCAAGTGGCCGGGATAGACCTTCATGCCCTCGTAGATGTCCTGCGAAATGTCGATCAGCTGCATTCTTTTGCTCCTAGTACATGACGACGCCGGCGGAGACGTTCAGGTCTTCTCCGGTGATTGATGCGGCCGCGTCGGAGGCGAGGTAGGCGCAGGCCGTGGCCACCTCGTTCGCCTTGACCAGCCGTGCCAGCGGGGACGCTCCGGTGAACGCCCGGAGGGCCTCTTCCTCGGTGATGCCACGCGTGGCGGCCTGGCGGCGGATCACGTCGTCGATCCGAGGCCCGGCGACGGCGCCCGGGCAGACGGCATTGACGCGGATCCCGTGCGGACCCAGCTCCACCGCGAGGGTGCGGACCAGGCCGATCACGCCCATCTTCGCCGCCGCGTAGGGCGTGCGGCCGTGCAGCGGGCGCTTCCCGGTCATCGATGAGATCGCGACGAGTGAGCCCGCCCCGGACTCGATCATCGCCGGGACGAAGGCGCGGAAGGTAAGGAAGACGCCGTCAAGGTCAGTGGCCAGGCAGTTGCGCCATTCGGCGAGCTGTATCTCGTGGAGTGGCGCCGTCGGACCGGCGATCCCGGCGTTGGCGACGACCGTGTGCACCCGGCCGAGGTCGGCGACGTCCCGCGCCATCGTGGTGACGGACTCCTCGTCACGGACATCGCACGGTAGCGCCAGCGCGGTCCCGCCATCAGCCTCGATGGCCGCGACCGTGTCGGCCAATGTGTCGGCGTCGCGGGCCGTAACCGCTACAGCGAAGCCGTCCGCGGCGAGAGCGACCGCGATGGCCCGGCCGATTCCACGGTTCCCGCCCGTCACCACCGCCACTCTGTCAGTCACGGCGCAGCTGCCAAGGTGCGACGGGCCACCCTCATCGCGACTCCCGGGCGGCCCGGATCGCGGCCAGGATCCGGTCCGGGGTCATCGGCAGCTCGGTCAGCCGGACGCCAAGCGGGGCGAGGGCGTCGTTGACCGCCACGTTGATCGCGGCTGGGGCCATCATCCGGCCACCTTCTCCGCCGCCTTTGATGCCGTGCGGAGTCCAGGGTGAAGGCGTCTCGTGGTGCCCGATCTTGAGCTCCGGTACCTCTATCGCCGTCGGGATGAGGTAGTCGAGGTAACTCGCGGTGAGTAGCTGCCCTTCCTCGTCGTAGACGAACTCCTCGTAGAGCGCCGTGCCGATGCCTTGTGCGGTGCCACCCACGATGTGCCCAGCGAGAGAGCGGGGGTTCACCAGCGTCCCGCAGTCGTGCACAGCCGCATAGGACAGGAACGAGACCTGCCCGGTCTCGATGTCCACCTCAATCACTGGCACGTGGCAGGCGTGGCCCATGAACGGGTAGAAGACGCCAAGGTCCTTACGGTCGGCCGAGGGCATCGTCGTGTACGGGTGGTCGAAGACCTTGCTTTCTTCGAGTCCGGACTCCATGTCCTCGGGGAAGCTGTGCTTGAACAGGTGCAACATGACCGCGATCTCGGCGAGGGTCTTGCGTGCCTCGGGTGAGCCTTTGACCTGGTAGCCGCCGTCGACCCACTCGAGGTCATCGGGGTTGGCTTCCAGCATGTAGCCGGTAGCCCGCCGCGCCTTGGCCTTGATCTTCGCGGTGGCGCCCTCCACGGCGCCGGCCAGCATGACCGTGGTCCGCGATCCGCCCGGTCCGGTGGCTGGCAGCCCGTTCTTGCTGCCCTGGTAGACGATCGAGACGTCGTGCGGATCACAGTCGAACTCCTCGGCCACCAGCTGTGCCACCATCGTCTCGGGCGAGTTGCCCCAGAACGCGCAGGAGTACAGCGTGGCGGTGATGCCGCCGGTAGCGTCGACCTTGAGGGTCACGCTCTCCGGCATCGACGTGACCGGCGCGCCCGGCGTGTCGAACCAGAACCAGAACTCGGTGGCCGAGAAGACCGACCGCTCCTGTGCGGTGATCAGCCCGATCCCGATATAGCGGCCCTCCTCCCGCGCCTTCACCTGCTCGGCGCGCCAGTGATCGTACTCAGCGAGTTTCAGTGCCTTGTCCAAGACGCCGTCGTAGTCGCCGGAGTCGTAGACGTTTCCGGTCGGGATGAAGTACGGGAAGTCGCGGATGAAGTTGCGCCGTCGGATCTCCACCGGATCGAGGCCGAGTTCCCGGGCGGCCTTGTCGACCATCTGCTCCAGCATCCAGTTGTTCACCTCGGAGCCGAAGCCCCGGTAGGCGCCCTGCTGGTTCTTGTTGGTCAGGGCCGCGCGTACCCGGTATTCAACGCTCGCGATCCGGTACGGCCCCACGACCTGGGCGAGCGCGTTGCCGTGGTGGCCAACACCGAACTGGATGTAAGCACCGTAGTCATCCACGGTGTCGATCTTGATGCTGCGCATGGTCCCGTCGCGCATCATGGCGAGCTGGACGTCATAGACGCGGTCGGAGCCGTGATGGTCACAGTTGGAAATGTTGTCGACGCGATCCTCCAGATACACCACCGGCCGCCCGACCGCGCGCGAGCACATCGCGGCGATCACTGCTGGCTTGGTGGCGAACAGCTTCGAGCCGAAGCTACCGCCCGCGGGCATCGGGCGGATGTCGAGCTTGTTCGCCGGGATCTTCAGTGTCCCGGCCACCATGAACAGGTAGCTGGTGAAGCTCAGCGAGTTCGTATGCACCGTCAGCTGGCCGGTGGCGACGTCGAAGTCGGCTATCGCCCCCACAGTCTCCAGCGGCTGGCCGCCCGAACGACGCCAGCGCAGGCGGTCGGTGATTATGATGTCGGCGTCGGCGAAGTCGCGGGCGACCTCGCCGAACTGGAAGGTCCGTTCGTAGGCGCAGTTAGATCCGAGATCCTCGTGCACGAGCGGCGCGCCCTCGTCCAGCGCCCGCTCCGGGTCCACGACAGGCGGCAGTGGCTCGTATTCCACGTCGATGAGCGCGAGGGCGTCTTCAGCGAGGTAGCGGCTGTCGGCGACAACCACCGCGACGCCCTCGCCCACGTAGCGCACCTTTTCCACGGCCAGGCAGCGCCAGGTGTGGGCGGCCGGGTTCGGCCCGAAGTCCGGGAGTGGGTCGGTGAGCTCCGCGGCTTGCGCCCCAGTGATCACCGCGTGGACCCCGGGGGCCGCTAGAGCCGCGTCGGTATTGATGCCCGTGATCCGGGCGTGGGCGTATGGGCTGGACAGCACGGCGACGTGCAGCATGCCCGGCAGGGTCATGTCGCCGATATAGCCGCCGCGCCCGCGCAGGAACTTCGGGTCCTCAAGGCGGCGGATGGATTTGCCGACCCAGTTTCGGCCTTCCTTATGGGTGCGAATCGGCGGCGGCGCCGGCCGGCTGGCAGTAGTCATGACTTTGCCTCCGTTGGCATCGTCGCCTGGTCCGGGCGTTGTTCCTCGCCGCGCATCCGCCCTGCGGCGGCGCACACGGCCTCGATGATGAACTGGTAGCCGGTGCAACGGCACAGGTTGCTCGCAATCCCCTCCCGTACCTGCTCGGGCGACGGATCCGGGTTCTGCTCGATGATCTCGCAGGCCCGCATGAGCATCCCGGGCGTGCAGTAGCCGCACTGCAGGCCCTGCTTGGTCCAGAATTCGTCCTGCAGCGGGTGCAGGTCGGCCCCATTGGCCAGGCCCTCGACGGTGCGGATCTCTGCCCCGTCGGCCTGCACCGCGAACGTGATGCATGAGCGAATGCTCCGGCCGTTGAGCAGCACTGTGCATGTGCCGCAGACTCCGTGCTCGCAACCTATGTGCGTGCCCTTGAGGCCCAGGTCCTCGCGCAAGACGTCGACGAGCAGCTTGCGCGGCTCGACCGACACGGTCGATGAGCGTCCGTTCACGATGAACGTGATGTCATATTTGTCCACCCCGCTCACCTCCGATCCTGAGCGCGGGAGAGCGCTAGTTGGATGCCCCGGCGCAGGCAGCTGCGCGCGATGTCGGTACGGGTAGCGGTGCTGGCGTGCAGGTCCCCAGCCGGAGACAACTCGTCGGCGGCCGCGTCGACAGCGACCTTGATCGTCGCGGCGTCCGCGGAAGTCCCGGCGAGCGCACGTTCGGCGGCGGCTGCTCGCACGGGTGTCGACGCCACCCCGCTCAGCGTGATGGACGCTCCGGTGACAATGTCCTTCTCCATCTCGATCACGGCGGCCACTCCCACCAGTGCGAAGTTGCCGTGGGTCCGGGCGAACTCGACGAACGCGTAGCCGCCGACGCCCTCACGGCGCGGAATGCGTACCTCGATGAGGATTTCGCCCGGCTCCAATGCGGTGGTGAACGGCCCGCGGAAGAACTCGGCCGCGGGGATGGTACGAGTCCCACTGGGGCCGGCGGTGAGGAGTTCGGCGTCTAGGGCGAGCGCGACAGCTGGCAGTTCGGCAGAGGGATCAGCGTGAGCCAGGCTGCCGCCGACGGTCCCGCTGTTGCGGATCGGCGGGTGAGCGACGTAGCCGAGGGCCTCGACCAGCAGCGGCGCCGCGAGCGCCACTTCCGACGAGCGCTCCACGGCGGACTGGCGGACCATCGCGCCGATCACGAGCACGTCACGCTCCGTGCGAAGCGTCGTCAGGGCCTCGACCAGCCGCAGGTCGATCAGGAACCCAGGTTGGGCGAGACGGAAGTTCATCAGCGGAACGAGGCTCTGCCCACCGGCAAGGACACGCGGTTCCGCGTCGGCGTTCGCGGCGAGCAGGTCGAGCACCTCCTCGACGCTCGTCGGGGCGGCGTAACGGAACGGTGGCGGCTTCACGGTGACTTCCTCGGCACGTTGGCCTCCTTCTCGCGGAGCAGGGCTGTGATAGGCGCTCGCGTCGGCGTGATCCGAGCCTCAGCTGAGCCGATCCCCGTCACTGCACCTCCGCGGACTCTGTGTGTAAGGTGTCGGGTGAACCCGCTTGCCTGGATGGCTGAAACAAGGCAATCGCCCGGCTCAATGCGCACCGGTGACGGAGGCAGACCCGGATTCCCTGGACTCGCCGGGCGCCCAGGGCAAGGGCCCGCCGCCGTACTTGGCGACTCGAGCGTCACCGGAACGCGCGTGCCCCTCGAACAGTTCGACCCGACTTGCCCGCCCGCAGAGCCTGCCGAGTTCGGCGCTCGACCGCTCGTCGGTGACCTCCTGGTAGGTCATGGTCCGCAGGTATTTCCCGACCCACAGACCTCCGGTGTGTCGCGCCGTCCGCCGGGTCGGGAGCGTGTGGTTGGTGCCGATGACCTTGTCGCCGTAGGAAACGCAGGTCCCCTCGCCGAGGAAGAGAGCGCCGTAATGACGCATCACCTCCAGCGCCTCGCGGGGGCGTTGCGTGAGAACCTCGACGTGCTCGCTCGCGTACTCGTCGGCGACCGCGTACGCCTCGGCGAGATCGTGCACGACAACTACCTCTCCGAGGTCACGCCACGCCTGCTCGGCGAATTCCCTCGTTGGCATGCCCGGTAGCAGCCGCTCGATGTGATCGATCACCGTGCGGGCGAGCGTCTCCGACGTCGTGACGAGCACGGCGGGCGAGTCGGGACCGTGCTCCGCCTGGCTGAGCAGGTCGACCGCGACGATAAATGGGTCGGCGTGGTCGTCGGCGATGACGAGGATCTCGGTCGGGCCGGCGAGCAGATCGATCCCGACCTCTCCGTACAGCTGCTGTTTGGCCTCTGCCACGTACGCGTTGCCGGGCCCGGCGAGAACATCGACCTGGTCAATGGTCTCGGTCCCGATCGCCATCGCCGCCACAGCCTGCACCCCGCCGAGCAGGTAGATCTCGTCGGCACCGGCTAGGTGCATGGCGGCAACCGTCGCGGCGGGCACCTTGCCGCGGATCGGCGGGGTGCACGCGGCGACCCGCTTGACGCCCGCCACCTTTGCCGTCACCACGGTCATGTGGGCGGAGGCGACCAGCGGGTAGCGACCACCGGGCACGTAGGCACCCGACGCGACGACCGGGAGGCTGCGCTGCCCCAGCCGGACCCCCGGTGCCGTCTCGACCTCGAAGTCGCGCAGCGAGTCACGCTGGTGTCGGGCGAAGACCCGGACGTTCTCCTGCACGGTCAGGATGTCATCGAGCACCTCACCGGGCACCGTGGCGACAATGTCGGCGATCGCGTCAGCGCCGAGCCGGAAACTGTCCGGACTCCAGCCGTCGAATTTTGAGGAGTACTCGCGGACGGCTCCGTCGCCGCGCGACCGGATGTCGTCGATCACCCTGGCGACCGTGTCGCGCACCACAGGATCCGGTGCGCCCCCGTCGCGATCTGCTCGACCCCGCTTCACGTACACCGGCATGCGAACACCCCTGGTGAGTCCCCAACCCTAAGCTATTAACCTAAATTGCATACGTATGCGTGTCAACGGTATGATCTCGCCGCAACGCATCAAGTGAGGTCGATGTGGCAGTGACCAGCCATGACGTCGCGCGACTCGCAGGAGTCGCGCAGCCGACCGTGTCGCGCGCGCTGCGCGACGCAAAGGGGGTCTCGGCCGCGACCCGGAGGCGGGTTCGCGAGGCGGCCCGCAGCCTGGGGTATGTGCCAAGCCAGGCCGGGCGGGCGCTGTCCACGCGGCGCTCGCGCAAAATCGGCGTAATCAGCGCCGAGCTGAGCAACCCGTTCTACCCGGCGCTGCTCGGGCCGCTGCACGATGCGCTGGCGGGCCACGGATACCGGACAGTGCTGTTCACGGACCGAGGCGAACGGCCGGTCGAGCTCGACCCACTGCTGGACGGCTCGCTGGACGGGGTTGTCCTGACCACGTCGGAGCGGACCAGCTCGCTGCCCGGCGAGCTGATGGCACGCGGAGTCCCGTTTGTGATGGTCAACCGGACCGTAGATGGGATCGAGGCAGACAGGTGCGTCGCTGGCAACCGGGTCGGGGCGGCTGCGGTCGCCGAGCTGCTGGCGCACCTGGGTCACCGCCGCGTTGCGGCGATCCTCGGCCCAGAGTCGACGAGCACCGGACAGGAACGGGCCGACGGATTCCGTGATGCCCTGGCGCACCGCGGGATCGATCTCCCGCCTGCACGGATGGTCCATGGTCCGTTTGACCCCGACACCGGCCGGCGCGGCCTCATCCGCCTCATTTCAACGGAGGCCCCGCCGACGGCGGTCTTCTGCGGCAACGACGTGATTGCTCTCGGAGCCCTCAATGCGGCGGCGTCGCTGGGCATCGACATTCCGCAGAGGCTCACGATCGTCGGGTTTGACGACATCCCCATGGCAGTCTGGGAGGTGTTCGACCTCACCACCGTGCGGGTCGACCTCCCGGAGATGGCAAGGTCAGTTGCCGCTCTCCTGGTCGAGCGCCTAGCGACACCCGACGCGCCCGCCCGCAGCGTCGTTCTGGAGCCCCGGTTGATCATGCGCGGCACGCACGGTCCCCCGCGTCGTGACGAGGAGGATTATGAGAGCGCCGGGCCGTTGCATCAAATGCAACCCCGCATTGTGCGTGCCGATACGGAGTGGGGTCGCGATGCCAGCCGGACATAGTTGGACTGGCAGGCCGGGGATTCGGTTGAGGAGTGGCTGAGCGCGTAGGCCGTCTAAGGGCGGGACGGTGTTCTTGCAGGTAAATACCAGTGCGCGGCCGTGCCCGGGAGCCCCCTGTAAAACCATCGGCTTAGCCTACGTTGGTTCGAACCCAACACCTGCCACCATCAAAACCCCTGTGGGGTTCCAGAAGTCGGCCGCCGGTCCTGACCTTGACTTCTATGCGGTCCGTTCGTATTCGTTGACGAGGCCGCCGAGGACGGGTCGGCGCTTGATTCGCTCCTGGGAGAGGTCGGCGACAGGATGGTCGGGCCGTGGAGGCCGGCGCAGCTGCGGGATCTCTACCGCGGTGGCGCCGAGGTCGCGTCCCCGGCGCTGTAGTGGTACTCCAGCGCGAACCTGGCGTGGTCTCGCCCGGCAGGTCCCTCTGCAGCATGAGCCCGGCTTCCGGCCGGTGAAGGTCGTCAGCTTCCGTCCCGTTCGTCGTGCCTCGGCGGTTTCGGCACCGGTCGGTAAGAACCGTGACGAGCTAGGCGGACCGCCTCCGCGTGTCCGCCTCCCTTTCATGGCATCAGGCGACGGCCAGGGGCGACCAGCCTGTGCTGCCAGTACCGCTTGACTTGTAGTAGCGCGTTGTCGAGTCGCCGTCTTGATGGGTGTAGACCGTTCCCTGGATTGCAGTGACCGCGCCTTCCGGGGGTGTCTGTCCGACCATTTCGCATACGCCGCCGGGGTTGCCGGCGATGACCGGGTAGACAGTCGTGATGGCGTTGTCGTTCTGGTCGGCCTGTTTCCACACCGTGTCGGCCCGGTTGTCGATGCCGGTGATCAGCGGAGATGGATCGGCTGTTGCTGCCGGGTGGTAGGAGAGGTATACGCCGCTGGCTGCTGAGCCTGCGCTGTGGATGTCCGTGATCCGCAGGTTCATCATGGAACGCCCGG
>DASXCQ010000031.1:0-203366 GCA_036491115.1 Pseudonocardiaceae bacterium | reverse complement strand
GGGGGGCGGATGGGGGGCGGGTGATCTACCGTTGTCGGGCGCAGGGACGACCGAGGAGGAACCGTGGCCCGCGACCCCGACACCATCCAGCGGGAGATCGAGCAGGCGCGTGACGCGCTGGCGGTCACGCTTGACCAGCTCGGCACCAAGGCCAGCCCGCAGCGGCTGGTGGACACCGCCAAGTCGAACGTTCGCTCGACCCTGGACCGACCGAAGGTCCGCTACTCACTGATCGGCCTCGGCGCGCTGATCATGCTGTTGTTGGTCCGCAAGTTGTTCCGGTGAAGTAGCGGGACCAGGACCTGGTCGACCAGGTGGTTCACGAACACCGCGTCCAACGGTTCGCCGGTGAGCATCAGGCGATAGGTCAGGGCCGCGCCGGCCAGTTCCACCGCCATGCCCTTCGGGGCGTCCTCAGCCACCTCGCCGCGCGCGGCCGCGTGGTCCAGGACCGCTCGCAGCACATCGCGCTGGGAGCGTAGGAAGCTCTTGCGGAACGCCTCCGCCAGTTCCGGCTCGTGGGGGATCTCGCCGACCAGGGCCTGCGCCGCCTTCCCCGCTGGTCCGGACAGGAACGTCGCGAACGCCAGCAGGAACTCCCGCAGGTCACCGGCCAGTGAGCCGGTGTCTGGCGCCGGGATGTGCTCGCTGACCAGCTGGTTGCACGAGTCGATCACCAGGTCGAGCTTGGAGTCCCACCGCCGGTAGATGGTGGCCTTCCCCGCCCTCGCCGTCGCCGCTACCGCGTCCATCGTCAGCGCCCGGTATCCCACTTCCGCCAGCACCGCCAACGCCGCCTCACGCAGCGCGTCGTCCCTGCTGGCATCCCTGGGCCTACCGCGGGGCAACGTCCGCGGCTGCACTCCGTCACGTGTTGTCGTCACGCCACCGCCTCACAACCGATCCGCACCTGCCGGCTCATCCTAGGTCCCCGCTGACCTGCCACCCTCACGTGCGGTGACAGGTCGAACCCTCATCGTCAGGGCGGATAGGGCAGGTCACCGGGGGTTTCGTCGTCGGCGACGGTGGCATCGGGCCACGTCGGCTGTGGCGGGTCGGGCTCATTCATCACCTGATCGGATGGTTCGTCCCGGTTGGTGGGTAGGCCCAGTCGGGCCTGGAGGTAACTGTTCGTGAACGCGTAGGCGTCGCCGTCCAGCAGGTGCACCACCCGTCTCCGGTCGTCGTTGGGCGTGATCTGCGCGACCAGCTGGTCGGCCCGGTCCCTGGCGGCGATCAGCCCGACGGCCGTCGCACGCCGTGTGGTCGGCTCGCCCGCCACGCCGACGGTGACCGTCCAGTCGTCCCCGTCAGGCGTGTAGTTGACCGTGATCGGCTCCAACACGACACGTCACCTCGCTCCGGCCGGTACCGCGGTCTGGGTCGTCAACTGTTCGGCGAACAGCCGTCTGGCGAGTCTGGCCATTGCCGCCGGCAGATCCATCTCCACCTCCGGGTTCCAGTCCGCGAGTCGTTCCGCCACCCATTCCTGCCACGCCGCGGAGAGCGTGCCGAACTCCTGTTCACCCTGGTCGGTCAGCCGCAGGCCGGTGTCGTCCTCCGCCAGATATCCATCCGTGATGGCCTGCTCGAATGCCGGTCGCAGCACGGCGGCCGGTACGTGGACCCGTTCGGCGATGGCGGCCACCGTCGCCGGCTGGTCGTGTCTTCGGGCCGCCCACACCTTCACCACGCACCACGCCTGCGCCTCGTCCAGCGGTGACCGCGCGAGCACCACCGAGCGCATCTCGCGTTCCCTGCGCAGCAGCGCCGCGACGGCCCGTTCCAGGCTCTGGTCCGCATCGGACGATTCCGGCATGGCGAAGCCCTCGCCCAGCTCGGTGGCCGCCGCCCGCGACGTGCCGCGCAGCGGGACCTCCTTGAGGAACAGCGACAACACGAACGCCACCACGGCGACCGGCACACCCGCCAGGAACACCACGTGCAGCGACTGGGCGTACGCGTGCACCACGGGCGCGGACACCGTGACCGGCAACCGGTGCAACGCCTCAGGGCTTTGCGTCACGTGAGGGTCGACCCCGCGCGGCAGCGGGTGCGCGATGAGCGCCGCGGTGAGGTTGTGGGTGAGCCGGCTGGCGTAGACGCTGCCGAACACGGCGACACCGAACGAGCTGCCGATGGTGCGCAGGAACGTCACACCCGACGTGGCCACACCGAGATCGGCGTAGTCCACCGTGTTCTGCACCGCGATCAGCAGTACCTGCATGGCGAGCCCGACTCCGACGCCGAGCACGAACATGTACAGCGAGCCGAGCCAGAATCCGGTGTGTTCGTCCAATTTGGACAAAAGAAACAGCCCGAGCGCCATGCCGACCGAGCCGGCGATCGGGAACACCCGATAGCGACCCGTCTTGCTGACCACGTTGCCGCTACCGATGGCGGCCAGCAGCAGGCCCAGCACCATCGGCAGCATGCGGATGCCGGACGCCGTCGCCGACGTGCCCTGTACGTACTGCAGATAGGTCGGCAGGAACGTGATGCCGCCGAGCATGGCGAACCCGACGATGAAGCTCATCGGCCCGGCGACCGCGAACACCGGGTTGCCGAACAGGCGCATCGGTAGTACCGGTTCGGGCGCTCGTCGCTCCACCACGACGAACAGGGCCAGCGCCACCACGGACGCGACCGCCATGCCGATGATCGTCGCGGACAGCCAGGGGTAGGTGGTGCCGCCCCAACTGGTCACCAGGGTCAGGCCGCTGGCGCCGAGGGTGACCAGGATGATGCCGAGGTAGTCGATCACCGGCTTGAGCGCGCTGCGCACCGACGGGATGGCCGGTATGGCGACGGCGATCACGATGATGCCGACCGGGATGTTCACGTAGAACGCCCAGCGCCACGACAGGTGGTCCACGAACAGTCCGCCGAGCAGCGGCCCGATCACCGTGACGACGCCGAACACCGACCCGAGCGCGCCCTGGTACTTGCCGCGCTCGCGCAGCGGGATGACGTCGGCGATCAGCGCGGACGACGTGACCAGCAGGCCGCCGGCACCCAGGCCCTGCACGGCGCGCCAGCCGATCAGCCACGTCATGCTGTTGGCGAAACCGCAGCAGAACGAGCCGATCAGGAACACCACGACGGACAGCAGGAACATCTGCTTGCGGCCGAACAGGTCACCGAACTTGCCGATCAGCGCGGTGGACACGGTCTCGGCGAGCAGGTAGCCGGTGACGACCCAGGACAGGTGACCGGCGCCGCCGAGATCGCCGACGATGGTGGGCAGCGCGGTGGACACGATGGTCTGGTCGAGGGCCGCCAGCAGCATGCCGAGCGCGACGGCGCCGAATACGGCGTTGATCCGCTGCCGGCTCACCTGGACCGGTGCCGCCGGTTCCGGTGGGCCGCCGGCCGGTGCACCGTTCGCTGTCGAGACGTCCGGCGCCGGACCGATCTCGGTGGTGCTGGCTGTCATGGGACGACAGTAGGTCCGGCCGGGCCGGCAGGCAGCACGATGTGACCGGCTGGGCACGCGCTGGAGCCGATCTATCCCCGACCGGGTGATGGCTGGTCGTCGACCTGCGTCCGCATGCCGAACCAGATCAGCCGCATGACGAGTTCCGCGGCCTGTTCCGCGGTGGTCTCCGGATGCTGGTCGCACCACAGCGCGAGCCGTTCGCAGCCGCCGACGATCACCTCGGCCGCCGGTGCCATGTCCAGCGTCGACGGGGTGGGCGCGTAGAGCGCCATGGTGCTGCTGATCAGGTCGGTCTGCTGCTGCCGGCCGGCCTCGATCTCGCCGGCAGCGGACGGTCCGACGACGGCGGCCTCGGTGCGCAGCAGTGCCCACGCCTGGCCGTGCGCGCGGATGAACTCGAAATAGGCGATCAGGCCGGCACGCAGCTTGTCCTCGGGAGTGGGCGCGGCCAGTGCTGCGTTCGACGTGACCCGCAGCAGTTCCGCCCTCGCCTGCCGGATGCACGCCACCAGCAGGCCCTCCTTGGAGCCGAAGTACTCGTAGAGCATCGGCTTGGACACGCCGACGCGGTCGGCGATCTCGTCCATCGACGCGGCGACGTACCCGCGTTCGGCGAACACCTGCTCGGCGACGGACATCATCTGGCGTTCCCGGTCGGCCCGGGGCATGCGGCGCCTGCGGGGCGGTTCCGGAGGGCTGGTGGCGGCCACGACGCGAAGTCTACCGCAAGTAACCTACTGATGGTAAGCTACGGCCCGGTAGCCGACAGTGAGGGATGACGACATGGGCGAGCACCACCGGGTGATCATCATCGGTACCGGTTTCTCCGGCCTCGGCATGGCGATCCAGCTGAAGCAGGCCGGCATCGACGACTTCGTCGTGCTGGAGAAGGCGGCGGACGTCGGCGGCACGTGGCGGGACAACAACTATCCCGGCTGCGCCTGCGACATCCAGTCGCACATGTACTCGTTCTCGTTCGAGCAGAATCCGAAGTGGACCCGGTCGTTCCCGTCGCAGCCGGAGATCTGGGACTACCTGCGCACCGTGACCGACCGGTACGGGCTGCGCCGGCACCTGCGCTTCGGCCAGGAACTGACCGGCGCCCGCTGGGACGAGGACCGGTGCCGCTGGCACGTGAGCACGAAGACGGGTGAGGAGCGCACCGCGGACTTCGTGGTGTCCGGTGTCGGCGCGCTGCACATCCCGAACGTCCCGACGCTGCCCGGCATCGAGAGCTTCGCCGGCCCGACGTTCCACTCCGCCACCTGGAACCACGACATCGACCTGCGCGGCAAGCGCGTCGCCGTGGTCGGCACCGGTGCCAGCGCCATCCAGTTCGTGCCGCGGATCGCGCCGCTGGCCGAGCGGGTGCACCTGTTCCAGCGCACCCCGCCGTGGGTGATGCCGAAGCCGGACTACCCGATGCCGGCGTGGACGCGGCGGCTGTTCCGGTTCGTGCCCGGAGCGCAGCGGCTGTACCGGGACGCCATCTACTGGCTGCTGGAGGCCAGAGCACTGGGCTTCAACGGGCACCCTCGGCTGCTCCAGGCCGCGGAGGGGATCGCCAAGCGGCACATGGCCAAGGCCATCGCCGATCCGGAGCTGCGCGCCAAGCTGACCCCGGACTACCGGATGGGCTGCAAGCGCGTGCTGGTGTCCAACGACTACTACCCGGCGCTGGCCAGGGACGACGTCGAGGTGGTCACCGAGGGCGTGACCGAGGTCCGCGAGCACGGCGTCGTCGCGGCCGACGGCACCGAGCGGGACGTCGACGTGATCATCTTCGGCACCGGCTTCCACGTCACCGATGCCTTCGACAACCTGGACATCATCGGCCGCGACGACCGGAACCTGAGCAAGGAGTGGGCATCCGAGGGCATGCGGACCCACCTCGGCATCACCGTGTCCGGCTTCCCGAACCTGTTCTTCCTGCTCGGCCCCAACACCGGGCTGGGGCACAACTCCGTCGTGTTCATGATCGAGTCGCAGATCCGGTACGTGGCCGACGCGATCCGACTGGTCGATGCCAACCAGGCCGCCGCCATCGAGGTCCGGCCTTCGGTGCAGGAGCGGTTCAACACCGACATCCAGCGGCAGCTGGTCCGGGGCGTGTGGACGCAGGGTGGCTGCACCAGCTGGTACCTGGACGCGAAGGGGATCAACCGGACCATCTGGCCCGGTTTCACCTGGCGCTACTGGCTGCGCACCAGGAAGGTCGACGCCGCCGATTTCGAACTGCGCGCGGCCCACCGCCCGGCGGACGATCCGGTCGCGGCGTGAGCGTCACGACACCTTGTTGATCGCCCGCAGGCGGCTGATCAGTTCGACCGTGTCCAGCCCGCACAGCGCCGCCATCTGCTCCAGTGCCGCCAGGTCGAGGTGGATCTCACCGGGCTGACCCGGCGGTGTCTGCTGCAGGCGGTCGGCCGCCCAGCGGCGCAGCGGCAGCAGCTCCGGCTGTGGGTCGGCGACCACCTTCGCCAGGTTGACCCGCAGATGGCCGGGCCGGTCGTCACTGAACACCCTGTCGTGCACCCTGGCCAGCACGTCGTGCGGCAGCACGTCCATCGCGAGGCACAGCTCGGCCAGGCGCACCACCGAGCACTGGCGGGTGCCCAGCTCGTAGGTGGCCAGCGTCTGCAGGGAGATGTCGTTGTCCAGCCGATGTTGCAGCTCCTTGCGGGTCCAGCCCCGTTGTTTGCGGACGCGACGCAGCTCGTCGCCCAGGACCCGCTGGTAGCTCGATGCGTTGATACGCACGGTGGTGCCTCCGCCCCCTGACTCATATGCCCTACGTACTGATGAGTACGAAGGGCACGCCGTCTTACGCCAGTTGGACGGCAATTCACCTGAACGGGTGAGCCGGCCGCGGCCGTCGGGACAGGGCTGAGTAGCGGCTCAGTTCACACAGGGTGCGGTGCCGTTGTCGGTGATGGCCGGGCCACCGCCGGGTGGCGTGCTGGGCGCGGCCGGCGTGGTGGTGGTCGGCGCGGCCAGCCGGTAGGCGATGTCGGTGGCCTGCCGGTGGTGGCCGGTGGTCGGGTCGGACGCGTTGCTGGCGCCCTGGAAGTCGTGGCCCACGTAGACCCACACGTGCCCGCTCGGCACGCTGGGGCCCTCCTCCAGCACGAACTGCTCGTTGTTCATGGCGGCCTGTATCGCCTGGGCGTCGGCCAGCTGACCGGGCGAGTAGAACAGCACCGACTGGCTGCGGTGCGTGCCGTTGCCGGTCTGGCCCTTGGTGAAGCCCTTCGCGGCCAGCTCGTTCAGCACGTCTCCGGCCAGGCCGGTCTGGCCGGAGACATTGGTCACATCCACGGTGATCGCGCCGTTGCCGGTCGGTGCGGCCGGGACACCGGGGACGCTGCTGGTCGGTGCGCCCGTGGTGCCGTGCACGAACGCGGAGATCTGCGCCGGGTCGATCTCGACGGCGCTCAGCGAGCCGCCGGTCGGGTGGTAGTCGATGTTGACCACCGGCACGGTCTGGAACTTGATGGCGCCCGAGCTCATGCCGGACATCTCCTGCGCGAAGTCCAGCAGGTTCCAGCGGTTGTCGATGGTGATCGCGCTCTGGATCGCGCCGATCAGCTTGTTCAGCGTGGTCGGGCTGGTCAGCACACCCTGGGAGAGGATCTTGTGCGCCATGCTGGCCATGAACGCCTGCTGGCGCTGTTCGCGTTCCAGGTCGGTGCTGCCCCCGGGGATGTTGTGCCGCTGCCGGACGAACTCCAGCGCCTTCACACCCTGCACGGTGAAGTGGCCGGCCGGGAACACCGCACCGGACCAGTGGGTGTCGTTCACCGGGTGCAGCAGGCACACCGGGACGCCGCCGATGGCGTTGGAGATCTGGTCGAAGCCGTCCAGGTTCACCGCGGCGTAGTGGTCGAGGCCGACGCCGGTGAGCTGCTCGACGGTCTCGATCGCCTCCTTGGCGCCTGCCTGGTTGGACAGCACGTCCCGCTGGGCGGCGCTCATGCCGCCCTTGGTCTTCAGCGTGCGCAGCTCCGCGTTCTTGGCCAGCCCGTAGGCCGAATTGATCTTGCCCATGCCGTAGCCGGGGATGTTCACCCACGAGTCGCGCGGGATGGACACGCCGATCGCCTTGCCGCCCCCGGTCGGGATGTGGATCAGGATCATCGTGTCGGTGTCCAGCTCACCGCTGTCCTGGCCGGCGTGCAGCTGGTTGAGCACCGCCTGCGGCAGCGGGTTGCCCTTGGCGTCGGTGCGGCTGTCCATGCCGACCAGCAGGATGTCCATCGAGCCGTCCGGCGGTTCGGCCGCGGCACGCTGGTCCAGCACGTCGGCGGTCTGCAGGCCGCTCTGGGCGCGCTGCAGCGTGTTCCACGCGTAGCCGGTGGCCACCAGCGCGGCGACCGAGACGATCGCCAGGGCCGTGCGGCCGACGTTCAGGCCGATCGTCCGCTGCCGGGAGCGGGGCGGCGGCCGCCGGGCCGGTCGGCGCGGCGGAGGGCGGTCGTCCGGGCGGTCGTCGACGGCGGGCGTCCGGTCGGTCTCCTGGATCGCGTTCGGATTCGGCTGCGGGCGCGGCGGAGCCGGCCGGCGGACCGGCGGGTTCGGCCGGGCAGGCTGCTGCGGCGGCGTTCTGCGCGCGGCGGGCGCGGGGGGCTGCTGGCCGCCGGCCGGGCCGGGCCGGTCGGGGTGGGCGACGGGGCGACCCGGCTGATCCGGGCCTCGCCGGCCCTGCTGCGGGCCGGGTCGGCGGCCGGACTGCCGGCCGTCTGGCTGGTCGCGCGACCAGTCGTCCACTCCGTGCTCCCTTCCCTCGACCGTGGTGATGGCGGTGACCCCGTGCTGGAGACGCCGATGTCGTGGTGCCGGTTGCCCTGAGCCGTCGAGGATGCCAGCGGCAGGTCATGAGCTCGCACCCCGGCATGACCCCTCGTGCTGATCGGCTACACTAGGGCAGCAGGTTTGTGCTCCGCCGGAGTGTCCACCGTTCTTGCGTTCGGTGGCCCCGCGCCCGGTTACGTGGCGCGTCGGACGGCATCTTGACGACAGGATATAGAGAGGTCTGCATGCCTCCCAAGCAGAAGAAGACGTTCGAGGCGACGCTCGAACTCGAGGCGGGCAACGCCGCGATGGTGGACCTGGGCAAGATGCTCGGACCGACCGGCGTCAACACCCGCAACGTCAAGGTCGAGTACGACGAGGCCACCTCCGCCAACCGGGGAGACATCGTGCCCGTCGTCGTGACCGTGTACGAGGACCGCAGCTACTCGCTGCGGTACAAGACCCCGCCCACCAGCTTCCTGATCCGCAAGGAGCTGGGGCTGAAGTCGGGTTCGGCCACCCCGGGCCACGCGTCCGGCGGCACGATCACCCGTGATCAGCTCCGGACCATCGCCGAGCGCAAGCTGACCGACCTCAACGCCGACGACATCGAGGCGGCCATCAAGGTCGTCGCGGGTTCGGCACGCTCCATGGGTATCTCAGTCACCGGGAAGTGAACTGTAGTTCCCGGTGCTTTGTGCGACCACGTCACGGGCCCGGTGCCGGCGGATTCCGCCGGTCCCGGGCCCGTTGTGTTGCCGTGTGACGTCAGGAGCCGTTGGCCTCCTGGAACGCGGCGATCAGATCGGCGGGAATGCGGCCCCGTTCGGAGACCTGGTGCCCGTTGCGGCGGGCCCATTCCCGGATGGCCTGGTTCTGTGCGCGGTCGCCGCCCGGCTTGACCTGCGTCTTCCCGGCGCGGGTCGCCCGGCCGCCGGTGCGCCGGCCTGCCTGGACGAACTCCTCGAGGGTCTTGCGCAGCCCATCGGCGTTTCCGCGGCTGAGATCGATTGCGTAGTCGACGCCGTCGAGGGAGAAGTTGACGGTTTCGTCCGCCTTGCCTCCGTCGACGTCGTCAATGAGATGGACGACCGTCCGTGCAGCCATGGGTACTCCATTTCCCGGTGTTCGAAGTTCTCCCGTGCGATCGGTGAGACAAGGATATCCCCGAACGAAATTGGTTACTCGGATATTGCCCGGCGCGTCCAGGTGATCCGGCGAATCCGGGCGAGGGATATATCAATTTAGTTGACCGAACCGGCGATGATCAAGGATGGGGGCGATATGTCCGGTTCATCGGGTGCTGGCGCTCCGGAAACCCTGACCCCAAGGTCGGCTTCACACCCGACGTGCGACGATGACCAGGTTATGGCCGAAACCCAACTAGCCAGCATGGCAACGAGCGAGCCGTCGGCCGCCGAGATACCCGCTGACCAGGCATCGGCCTCCGGTGCCGGACCCGCCGCAGGGCGCACGTCCGGACTGTCGAGGCGCACGGTCGTGCAGGGCACGGTGGGCTCGGTACTGATCATGGTCGGCTCCCTGGGAGCCGGCGGCGACCTGATCAGCGACCCGATCCTGAGCAACAGCCCGTTCTCGTGGATCCGTTACGGACACGGCCAACAACTCGCCCAGGCCGTGCTGTACATCGGTGTCGGCCTGCTGGTGTGGGCCTGGGTGCGGCTGGGTCGCGGCGTCATGGACAAGCGGATCGAGCCGCGGGGCGTCCTGCTGGCCGGCCTGGCCTGGATCGCGCCGATGGTCGTCTCGCCGCCCGCGTTCACCCGGGACGTGTACTCCTACCTGGGGCAGGGCGAGCAACTGCTGCGCGGCATCGACCCGTACTCGGTCGGCCCGTCGGTGCTCGGCGACACCATCGCGCAGAACGTCCACCCGTTCTGGCAGACCACCCCGGCGCCCTACGGACCGCTGTTCATCCTGGTCGCCAAGGGCGTCGCCTCGGTGATCGGGGAGAACCTGATCGTCGGCGTCATCCTGATGCGACTGATCCTGATGATCGGCCTGCTGGTGCTGGTGTTGTCGATGCCAGGACTGGTCGGCCACCTGGGCGGCCGGCTGTCGGTGGCGTTGTGGCTGATGGTGGCCAGCCCGATGATGGTGATTCATCTGGTCGGCGGCCCGCACAACGACCTGTTGATGATCGGCCTGATGGCCGCCGGTGTGCTGCTCGTGCTCAACGGCAGGCATGTGTCCGGCGTGGCACTGGTCACACTCGCCATGGCGGTCAAGGCCACCGCGGGCGTGGCGCTGCCGTTCCTGATGTGGGTGTGGGCCGGGCGGCTGGAGGGTCCGCTGTTGCGCCGGTCCGTCCGCGCGACAGCGGGCGTGCTGGGGATCGTCATCGTCGTGTTCGGCGCGTGCATGGCCGTGGCCGGGGTGAACTTCGGCTGGATACCGGCACTGCACGCGCCCACCCTGATCGTGAACTGGACGAACCTGCCCACCGGATTCGGTGAGGTCACGCACGTCATCGTGGGCTGGTTCGGCACGGTGTCGGAGCAGCCGTTCGTCAACATGTTCCGGTTCCTCGGCATCGCCGGGCTGGTGGTGTTCTTCGCCGTGCAGTGGTGGAAGTCGCGGCACGGCGGCGTCGACGCGGTCCGCCGGATGGGCTTCACCCTGCTGGTCACCGCGATCCTCGCCCCGCCGACCCTGCCCTGGTACCTGACCTGGGGGCTGGCGATCCTGAGCGCGGTGCCGTGGCGGCGGCGGTGGTTGGCGTTCGCCGCCGGACTCGCGGTGTTGATCCTGCTGGTCTACTACCCGAACGGCGAGGGTGCGATGGGCTCGCTGCCGCACATGGTGTGGGTGATCCTGGCGGCGATCCTGACCACCGTGTCGATGCTCAAGTACGACCCGCTCGGCCTGCGGGGAAAACCGGACGACCACGGCACGCTGTCCGGCGACACCGCACCGGCGGTCCCCGCCGTCGTCCAGATCGCGGCGGCGGTGCCGGTGGTGACGGCCGAACCGGTCGCCGCCGAGGCGGACCCGGCCGGGGAGCGTCCGGCGCCGGTCTGAGCCGGCATCGATCCGGTCACGTCGGGCTGAGGAAGGCGCGGAGCAGGGCGGCGGTGCCGGCCAGGTGTTCGGCCATTGCCCGGCGGGCGGCCTCTGGGTCGCCGCGCAGGATGGCCGCGACGATCTCGTCGTGCTGGGTGTTCGAGTGGTCCAGGTTCGGCGGGAGCAGCGGGATCGCGTCCAGCAGTTCGTTGATCCGCATCCGCACGTCGGCCACGGCCGTGGTGAGCGACGCCGACCCGGTGACCTCGGCGATCGCCAGGTGCAGCCGGGAGTCCCTGCGGCGGTACTCGACCAGGTCGGCGGCCGTCGTCTCGGCCAGCCGGTCGGACAGGTGACGGCGCTGGGCCGGGGTGAGCGTGCGTTGCGCGGCCACTTCGGCGGCGCCCGTCTCCACCACCCTGCGCAGGGTGAGCGCGTCGGCCAGGCCCTCGGCCAGTGCGGCCGGGTCCGGGTTCGGCGGCGGCCGGGTCGGCGCGGAGTGGATGACGAACGTGCCGCCGTAGCGGCCGCGGCGCGACGCCACGTAGCCGGCCTCGGCCAGGGCGTGGATGGCCTCGCGCAGCGTGGTTCTGGCCACGCCGAGCCGGGCGGCCAGCTCGCGTTCGGCCGGCAGCCGGTCGCCCGCGGCCACCACGCCCAGCTTGATGGCGCGCAGCAGCCGCTCGACGGTCTCCTCGAACGCGTTGCCGGCCCGCACCGGTTGGAACAGCGCGTCCGCCACGTCCGGCTCCGGCGCTGAGGTCATAGCGGGGTGACGTAGGCGCTGGAGATGCCGCCGTCGACCAGGAACGTGGACGCGGTGATGTAGGAGGCGTCGTCGCTGGCCAGGAACGCGACCGCGGCGGCGATCTCCTCCGGCTCGGCGAAGCGGCCCATCGGCACGTGCACCAGGCGCCGGGCGGCGTGTGCGGAGTCGGCGGAGAACAACTCCTGGAGCAGCGGGGTGTTCACCGGGCCTGGGCAGATAGCGTTGACCCGGATGCCCTCCCTGGCGAACTGCACGCCCAACTCGCGGCTCATCGCCAGCACGCCGCCCTTGGACGCGCTGTAGGAGATCTGCGACGTCGCCGAGCCCATCACCGCGACGAACGACGCCGTGTTGATCACCGAACCCCGCCCGGCCGCGCGCATGTACTCGATCGCGTACTTGCTGCACAGGTACACCGACGTCAGGTTGACCTCCTGCACCCGCTGCCACATGGCCAGGTCGGTGCTCAGGATGGAGTCGTCCTCCGGCGGGGAGATGCCGGCGTTGTTGAACGCGACGTCCACCGAGCCGTAGGTGTCCATCGTGGTGCCGAACAGGCGGCGGACGTCGTCCTCGCTGCTCACGTCGGCACGGACGTAGAGCCCGTCGACCTCGCCCGCCGCCATCTCACCGCCGATCGGGTCGATGTCGGCGACCACGATCCGCGCCCCCTCGGCCGCCAGCCTGCGGACCGACGCCAGGCCGATGCCGCTGCCGCCACCGGTCACCACGGCGACCCGGCCGTCCAGCCTGCCCGGACGTGTCTCGGTCATCCTTCGTCCCTTCGTTGGTGTTGGTTCAGTCCGTGCTGATGAAGACGTTCTTGGTGTCGGTGAACGCGGCGACCGCGTCCGGGCCGAGTTCGCGGCCCAGGCCGGACTGTTTGCACCCGCCGAACGGCGTCGAGTAGCGCACCGACGAGTGCGAGTTCACCGACAGGTTGCCGGCCTGCACGCCCCGCGCCACCCGCAGCGCCCGGCCGACGTCGCGGGTCCAGATGGAGCCGGACAGGCCGTACTCGGTGTCGTTGGCGAGCCGGACGGCGTCGTCCTCGTCGTCGAACGGCTGGATGGTGACGACCGGGCCGAAGATCTCGTCGGTCACCACCCGATGGCCGTCCGGGACCGGGGCCAGGACGGTGGGCGGGAACCAGAAACCCGGTCCGTCCGGTGAGTCACCGCGGAACGCCACAGTGATCGTTTCATCCACATAGGACTGGACTTTGCCCTTGTGCTCGGCGGAGATCAGCGGACCCATCTCGGTTGCCGGATCGGCCGGATCGCCCACCCGCACGCCATGGACGGCAGGCTCGAACAGCGTCATGAATCGGTCGAACACACTGCGCTGCACCAGGATGCGGGACCGGGCGCAACAGTCCTGGCCCGCGTTGTCGAACACGCCGTACGGTGCCGATGCCGCGGCGCGTGCCAGGTCGGCGTCGGCGAAGACGATGTTGGCGCTCTTGCCGCCCAGTTCCAGGGTGAGCCGCTTGACCCGGGCGGCGCAGGCGGCGGCGATCCGCTTGCCGACGGTGGTGGAGCCGGTGAAGACGATCTTGCGCACGGCGGGATGGTCGACGAACCGTTGGCCGACAACGGTGCCCTTGCCGGGCAGGACCTGGAAGACGTCCTCGGGGATGCCGGCCTGGTGGGCGAGTTCGGCGATGCGCAGTGCGGTGAGCGGGGTGAGCTCGGCGGGTTTGAGCACGACGGTGTTGCCTGCGGCCAGCGCCGGTGCGAAGCCCCAGCCGGCGATCGGCATCGGGAAGTTCCAGGGCACGATCACGCCGACGACGCCCAGCGGTTCCGCGAAGGTGATGTTGACGCCACCCGCCACCGGGATCTGCCGGCCGAAGAGGCGTTCCGGTGCGGCCGAGTAGTAGTGCAGGACGTCGGCTACGTTGCCGGCCTCCCAGCGGGCGTTGGTGATGGTGTGGCCGGAGTTGGCCACTTCGAGGGCGGCCAGGTGGTCTCGGTCGTCGGCCACCGCGTCGGCGAAGCGGCGGAGCAGGCGGGCGCGGTCGGCCGGCGCCACCGCGGCCCAGGTCGGGCAGGCCGCGTTGGCGCGGGTGATGGCGGCGTCGGTCTCGGCGGCCGTGGTGTGGGGGACCGTGGTGATCTGTTGTTCGGTGGCCGGGTTGACGATGGTGTGTGTCACGGGCGCCTCCCGAGCGTGGGGTGGCTCGCCTGGACCAGGGCTGTGATCAGGCGGTCGTCGGTGGAGTTCTGTTCCGGGTGCCATTGGACGCCCACGACGTACTGCCCTGTCCGGTGTTCCACCGCTTCCACCGTGCCGTCCTCGGCTGTTCCGGTTACCGCCAGGTCGGGCGCCACCGTGGCTATCGCCTGGTGGTGGTGGCATTGGGCAGTGGTTTCCGGACCCACTGCCGCCGCTGCCCTGCTGCCTTCGGTCAGGGTTATTGACGTGGTGCCGAACCGGCCCGGGCGGGGGCGGTGGGACTCGTGGCCGGTCCGTTCCGGCAGATGTTGGTGGAGAGTGCCGCCCAGTGCCGCGTTCAGGACCTGGGCGCCTCGGCAGATTGCCAGGACCGGCAGGTCCGCCCCGAGTGCCGCTGCCACTAGCTGGAATTCGTAGGCGTCTCGTTCGGGGCGGGTTTCCTCCGTCCTGGGGTGTTGTCGTTCGCCGTAGCGGGTGGGGGAGACGTCGGGGCCGCCGGACAGGATCAGGGCGTCCAGTGTGGCCACCAACTCGGCCGCGCCGTCGCCTATCGGCGGCAGCAGCACCGGGATGCCGCCTGCCCTCACCACGCTGTCCAGGTAGTCCCTGGTGAGCAGCGCGCACTCGGCCTGCCAGACGCCGAACGTGGCGCGCTCCAGGTACGACGTGATGCCGACGAGCGGCCGGACCGGCTCAGAGACGTTCGAAGCCACGGATTCGCTCCCAGTCGGTTACCGCCGCGTCGAAGGCCGTCTGCTCGACCGTCGCGGCATTGACGTAGTGCTCCACCACCTGTGCGCCGAAGTGCTCCTCCGCCAGGCGACTGCTGGCCAGCAGCTCCGCCGCCGCGCGCAGGGTGCGTGGCACCCTCGGCTTGTCGGACTCGTAGGCGTTGCCGAGGAACTCCGGTTCCGGTTCCAGGCCGTGCTCGATGCCGTGCAGGCCGGCGGCCACCAGGGCGGCCACCGCCAGGTACGGGTTGACGTCGCCGCCGGGCACCCGGTTCTCCACCCGGAGCGAGTCGCCGTGGCCGACCACGCGCAGCGCGCACGTGCGGTTGTCGTTGCCCCACGCCACCGAGGTGGGCGCGAAGCTGCCGTCGGCGAACCGCTTGTAGGAGTTGATGTTCGGCGCGTAGAAGTACGTGAACTCGCGCAGGCAGGCCAACTGCCCGGCCAGGAACTGCCGCATCAGCGGGGAGAACCCGTGCTCGCCGCTGCCCGCCAGCACCGGATCACCGCTGGTGGACCGCAGGCTGATGTGGATGTGGCAGGAGTTGCCCTCGCGCTCGTTGTACTTCGCCATGAACGTGAGGCTGCGGCCCTCCTGCGCGGCGATCTCCTTCGCGCCCGTCTTGTAGACGCTGTGGTTGTCACAGGTGGTGAGGGCGTCGGCGTAGCGGAACGCGATCTCGTGCTGGCCGGGGTTGCACTCGCCCTTGGCCGACTCGACGTACATGCCGGCGCCGGTCATGCTGTTGCGGATGCGGCGCAGCAGGGGTTCCAGCCGGGCGGTGCCCAGCATCGAATAGTCCACATTGTACTGATTGGCCGGGGTGAGCCCTCGGTAGCCTGCCTGCCATGCCGACTCGTACGTGTCGCCGAAGACGATGAACTCCAACTCGGTGCCGACGTATGCGGCGAGGCCCCGTTCGGCCAGCCGGTCGAGCTGGCGGCGCAGCACCCGTCTCGGTGACGCGGGCACCGGGCCGCCGGTGACCCACTCGATGTCGGCCAGCACCATCGCCGTGCCATCGTGCCAGGGCACCAGCCGCAACGTGCTCAGGTCGGGTCGGAGCACGAAGTCGCCATAGCCGCGCTCCCACGACGACATGCGGTAGCCGCCGACGGTGTTCATCTCGACGTCCACCGCGAGCAGGTAGTTGCACGCCTCGGTGGCGTGCGGGACGACCTCGTTGAGGAAGTAGCGCGCCGCGCAGCGCTTGCCCTGCAGGCGGCCCTGCATGTCGGTCAGCGCGACCAGGACGGTGTCGATGGTGCCCTCGTCGACGAGCGTGGTGAGACGATCCAGGGTGAGCGGTTCGTGTGGCATGACTGCCTTCCGGCTGCTGGTAGCACCTGATGGCCAATGGGCCGGTGCTGATCCATTGTGCGGCTAGCTTTTCGTACCGGCGGGACGAAGCGCCTGTCAAGCAACCGTAACGTGATGGCTCTTGACACGATCTGGTGGCGCACGTCACGCTCAACGCTTCTCAATGGGTTGAGAACGATCCATTGAGCTGCCAGTTGACCCGGTGTCACCGGCATCCCGAGGGGGCCACCTTGTCCCACCTGTCCGATCCGCCTCCGGTGTCGGCCCCCGTGGCCGACATCGACGACGACGCTCGGCTGCGACAGCTCGGCTACGCGCAGGAACTCCGCCGCTCGCTGTCCGGCTTCTCCAACTTCGCGGTGTCCTTCACCATCATCTCGATCCTGTCCGGCTGCCTGACCCTCTACGGCACCGGCCTGAACACCGGCGGTCCGGTCTCGCTCATCTGGGGCTGGCCGCTGGTGGGCGTGTTCGTCGTGCTGGTCGGCCTGGGCATGGCCGAGGTCTGCTCCAGCTACCCGACCGCGGGCGGCCTCTACTACTGGGCCGCCAAACTGGCTCCGAAGCACAGCGCCGCGTGGTCGTGGTTCACCGGGTGGTTCAACCTGATCGGCCAGGTGGCGGTGACGGCCGGCATCGACTTCGGTGCCGGCACCTTCCTCAACGCGCTGCTCGACCTGCTGTTCGGCTTCACCGCGTCGGCGGCCCACACCATCCTGCTGACCGCGATCATTCTGTGTGTCCATGGTTTGTTGAACACCATCGGCGTGCGGTTGGTCGCGGTTCTGAACAACATCAGCGTGTGGTGGCACCTGATCGGGGTACTGATCATCGTCGGCGTCCTGGTGTTCGTGCCCACCCACCACCAGCCGGCGTCGTTCGTGTTCGGACACTTCGTGAACAACACCGGCTGGGGTTTCGCGCCCTATGTCTTCCTGCTCGGCCTGCTCAACGCCCAGTACACGCTGACCGGCTACGACGCATCGGCCCACATGACCGAGGAGACGCGCGGCGCCGCCCGATCCGGCCCGAAGGGCATCGTCAACTCGATCCTGGTGTCGCTGGCGGCGGGCTGGGTGCTGCTCATCGGCCTCACCTTCGCCATCCAGAACTACCAGCACACCCTGTCCACCTCGACGGGCGTGCCGCCGGCGCAGATCTTCATCGACGCGGCGGGCCAGAAGACCGGCGAGTTCCTGCTGTTCATCGCCGTGGGCGCGCAACTGTTCTGCGGCATGGCATCGGTGACAGCGAACTCGCGGATGATCTACGCCTTCGCCCGGGACGGGGCCCTGCCCGGTTCGCGGATCTGGCACCGCATCAACAAGCGCACCCGCACGCCCACCAACTCGGTGTGGCTGGCCGTGGTCTGCGCGTTCGTGCTCACCGTGCCCGCGCTGTGGAACACCACGGCGTACGTCGCGGTCACCTCCATCGCGGCCGTCGGCCTCTACGTGGCGTACGTGATCCCGGTGTTCCTGCGGGTGCTCAAGGGCGACCGGTTCGATCGCGGACCGTGGCACCTGGGCCGGTGGGGCCGTCCGGTGGGCATCGTGGCCTGCGTCTGGGTGGTGTTCATCTTCGTGCTGTTCATGCTGCCGACCGTGTCGCCGATCAGCCTGGGCACGTTCAACTACACGCCCGTGGCGTTCCTCGCGGTGCTCGGCGGCGCGACGATCTGGTGGTTCGTGTCGGCGCGCCGCTGGTTCACCGGGCCGAGGGTGCAGGGGACACCGGAGGAGTTGGCCGCCGTGGAACGGGAACTGGAGGAGCTCGCATAGCCCTGCGATCGGTATCCGGGTATGGGAGGGTGATGCCCGGACTGCCGGCGAAGGGGTGAGTGGGTGTGGCGGAGACCGTCGACGTCGTCGTGATCGGCATGGGACCGGGTGGCGAGGCGGTGGCCGGCCGGCTCGCCGAGGCCGGACTGTCCGTGGTCGGGGTGGACGCCCGCCTGCTCGGCGGCGAATGCCCTTACTACGGCTGCATTCCCAGCAAGATGATCATTCGGGGGAGCAACGCGCTCGCCGAGGGCAGGCGGGTGCCGCTGCTGGCCGGGGACAGCACCGTCCGGGCCGACTACACCCCGGTCGGGCAGCGCATCCGCAACGAGGCGACGGACGACTGGGACGACACGGTGGCCGTGGACCGGTTCACCGGCAAGGGCGGCCGGTTCCTGCGCGGCGATGGCAGGCTGACCGGACCGCACACGGTCACCGTGACGACCACGGACGGCGAGACCGTCGAACTGACCGCCCGCCGGGCCATCGTGCTGAACACCGGGACCGACCCGGCCGTGCCGCCGATCCCCGGCCTCGCCGAGTCCCCGTTCTGGACCAACCGGGAGATCCTCACCATCGAGAAGGCCCCCGAGTCGTTGATCGTGCTCGGCGGCGGCGCGATCGGATGTGAGCTGGCGCAAGCGTTTGCCCGCTTCGGCACCACCGTGTCGGTGGTCGGCAAGGACGCCCGGCTGCTGCCCTATGAGGAACCCGAGTCCAGCGAGCTGATCGAGGCCGCGTTCGCCGAGGACGGCATCGCGGTGCACAGCGGCGTGAACGCCAACGCGGTGCACTACGACGGCCGGTTCACCCTCGACTTCGACGGCGGCTCGGTGGACGCGGAACACCTGCTGGTGGCCACCGGGCGCGCCAGCACCATCGGGCGGCTCGGTGTGGACACCATCGGACTCGACCCGGCCGCCAGGGTCCTGACCCCGGACGAGCACCTGCGGATCGCGGACGGCGTGTGGGCGATCGGCGACATGACCGGCAAGGGCGCGTTCACCCACATGTCGATGTACCAGTCGGCGATCGCGGTGCGCAGCATCCTCGGCCGGCCCGGCCAGGGCGCCGAGTACCACGCGGTGCCCAGGGTGACCTTCACCGATCCCGAGGTGGGCTCGGTCGGGCTGAGCGAGGCGCAGGCCAGGCGGAACGGACTGAACGTCCGCGTGGGGACGGTCCAGATCCCGGCGTCCACCAGGGGCTTCATCCACAAGGTGGGCAACACCGGGCTGGTCAAGGTGGTCGAGGACGCCGACCGGGGCGTTCTGGTGGGCGCCACGTCGGCCGGGCCGAACGGCGGTGAGGTGCTGTCGGCACTCGTGGTCGCCGTGCACGCGGGTGTGCCGGTCGAGCGGCTCACCGGGATGATCTACGCCTACCCCACGTTCCACCGCGCGATCGAGACCGCGCTGGCGGACCTGCACTGAGACGCGAACCGGCCCCGCGGGCGAAAGCCCGCGGGGCCGGTGTCGTTACTGCGCTGCTCAGCCGATCTTGTACTGGTAGGGGATGCCCGCCAGTTCGTTCGCGGCTTCCTGCGTGACATCGCTGGTGTCGACGTTCAGCTGGTCGACGTAGAGCGTGCCGGTGACCGTGCTGCCCGCGGCACCGCTCGGCGTGATGGTCACCGGGATGGTGGCCGTCTGGCCGGGCTGGACGGTGACCAGGTTCAGCTCACCGATGTCGGTGACCGCACCCAGCCACAGGTCCGTCGCCGGCGAGGTCACCGACGTGTCGAAGCCCTTGGTCTGGGCGACCAGGTCGAACGCCACGGTGCCCTCGGGTCCGCCGTTGGCCGGCGTCGGGCCGGTCTCGGACTGGGCCGCGAACCACAGGCCCTGCGGCAACGGGTTGCCGTGGGTCGTGCCGATCGCGGTCAGGCCGTTGACGTCGGACGCCAGGTCCGGGTCACCGGCGAACGGGCCGTAGTCGAACTCCATCGGCTGGGTCGCGTTCGCCACGATCGCCACACCGGTGGTCTCCGACGGGACGAACCAGGCCGGCTCGGCCGTGGCCGGCAGGTCGACCGTGGTCGGGCCGAACGCGGTCGGCCGGATCGCGGTCTGCGCGTTGAGCCTCGGGTCGACGAAGAAGTCCTCCGGCGCGGTGCCGTTGTTGCGGACCTTCACCGGCACCGTGACCGACTTGCCGGCCTTCAGCGTCGTGCCCGTGCTGTTCGGCAGGCCCTTCGCGGTGACGTTGACCTTGTCGAACGACACCTGGCCGGAGAACGGCTGGGACAGGATGTCGCCCTGCACGGCGCCGGCGAAGTTCACCAGCAGCCGCCACCGACCCGCCTGTGGCGCGTTGGTGTAGACGTCGGTCTCGGTCAACGCCGACTGGTTGAGCGCGCCGGTGTCGAAGTTGAACGCGGTGGTGAGCCGGTTCGTGCTCGACGCGACGGCGTTGCCCTCCGGGTCGATCAGGTAGGTGACCACGTTGTCGCCCGCGTCCTCGGTGATGCCGACGCTGGCCCGGATGTTCCGCGTGCCGGCCGGCACGTTGAACTCGTAGAAGTTCTCCTGGCCCGCGTTGGACTGGCGGCCGTTGCCACCGACCAGCGTGCCGTTGAACCTGCCGTTGCCGTGCACCGCGTCGATCAGGCTGCGGGTCACGATCGGCACCGACGTCAGGTTGCCGTTGCCGGCGTCCAGCGCGACGGAGCCACCGGCGTCACCGGGCTTGGCCGGCGTGGTCGCGGTGACCTTGACCGTGCCGGTCTGGCCGGGGGCCAGGTGCAGCACGGACGGGCTCACCGAGCCGAAACCGGTGATCTGCTGGGTGTCCGAGGAGAACAACACCTTGCCCTGGGTACCGCCCTCCGCACCTTCGATGCCGAAGATGGTGGCGGTCCACTTGCCGGCCTCCGGGAACCGGACGTCCACGAAACCGGCGTTGCCCACGCCCTGCGGCAGCGAGTGGGCGACGAAGCGACCGGACGGGTCGACCAGGATCAGCCGGACGCGGGCGTTCAGCGACGCGTTCGGGTCACCGGGGTAGGCGATGTTCGCCTCGAGCCGGTCGGTGCCCTTCGCGACGTTGAACGTGATCTGTCCGAAGTTGTTCGGCACCCCCGAGAAGTCGCTGAAGTGCGGACTGTTCGCGTCGGACAGCGTCACGCTCCCGGTCGTGGTGTGCTTCGCGGGACCGAAGCCACGGCCGGACAGGTGCACGGTCTGCGCCGCGGCACCGTTGTTGGTGACCTTGAGGTTCCAGCTCTCCTTGGTGCCGGGCACCGCGGTCGCGTCGAGCTGGCTCTGGTTGACCAGCAGGGTCGAACCGGTCGCCTTGGGCGAGCCGGCAGCGGTCTTGACCGACTCCGCGGCCAGCACCGCCTGGTAGGAGTCGAGCCGGCCGGCACCCTGCTCCAGGGCCGGGACGCTCAGGTCGTCCGCGGTGCTGGTGAGGATCTGCTTGATCAGGGCCGGGGTCGGGCTCGCGCCGTGGTGGGTCTGCCGGTACGCCTGGATCACCAGGGCGGCGGCACCCGCGGTCAGCGGGGACGACTCACTCGTACCACCCGAACGCTCCACAGGGGACGGGTTGCCGTTGAAGTCGACACAGTCCTCGAAGATGGCGGTGTTCGCGGTGCACAGCGCGAAGCTGCTGTCGCCGGGTGCGACCAGGTCGATGGTCCCGCCGGCCTGGTTGACGCCGCTGGAGGACAGCGTGCTGATGTTGTCGTTCAGCCAGCCGCCACCGGGTGCGAAGGTGCGCGCCGCCGCGTAGTCGTTCTGCTGCAACCAGCGGTACGTGGTCGACGCGCCGACCGCGATGACGTTCGGGTCGGTGGCGGGGGAGCCCTCGGTGTTGGTGGGGCCCGCGTCACCGGTGGACGTCGTGACGGTCACGCCGGCGGCCACCGCGTTGTCGTTGAACAGCGCGACGGCGTCGGCCGACGTGGTGTCCGGGTACGGGTTGGACCCGAACGACTCGTTGATCACGTTGACGTGGTCGACGTTCACGGCCCAGTCGATGGACTGGAGGATGGCCGAGGTCGTGGTGGCGTGCTGCTGGCCGAAGACCTTGAAGCCGTACAGCGACGCACCCGGAGCCATGCCCTCGATGCGCACGTCGCACGGGCTGGCCAGCGGCTGGGCGCTGAAGTGCGAGATGTCGTAGGACTCGCGACCCTGGGCCGCGATGGCACTGGCGTCCAGGAACGCCTCGCCCGCGGAGGTCGGCGCGTTCGGGCCGTCGCCGGTGAAGTCCTCGTAGTCGGCGAAGACGTGGCTGCCATCGGCCCGGATGAAGTCCGGGTTGTTGATGTCGATGCCTTCGGCGATGTAGGCGACCTTCACGCCGGCGCCGGTGAAGCCGAGGCCACGGGCTGTCTTGGCGCTCGGGTCGTCGGAGTCGGTGTGGGTGACGTCCAGCGCCTCCGGCTCCAGCAGCGGGCCGGCACCCGGTGCTGGGCAGATCGCGGTCGAGGCAGGCGCGCCCGGCGTGCCGTCAGCGGCTCCGGTGGCCTGTGGCGTCTGGTCCGGCGACTCCTTGACGACGGAGTCGGGGATGACTGCGGCGATGTCGGGGTTCGCGGCGAGTCGGGCCTCCTCTCCCTTGGAGACGGTGGCCGCCATCGCGTCCGCGACCTTGAAGGACCGGACGTGCTTGGCGTGCACCTGGGAGAGTTCGGACACCACCGGCTTCTGGGCGGTGGCGATGCGCTGCGAGCGCGCGGTCGCGGCGGGCGTGTTCGCCGTCGCGGCCGCCGGCTGGTCGCGCATCAGCACGATCACCGAGGTGTTCGCGTTCTGGGACAGCGCCGCGGCCTCCTGCGCGGTCAGCGGCTTCTGTGCGAAGACCGTGGCCGGGCCGAGGGCGGATGCCGGGTTCGGTGCGGCCACCGCTACGGCCGCCTGACTGATCGCCAATGTAGCGGCGGCTGTGGCCGTGACCGCTAATGCGAGTTTTCTACTTCGCCGCATGGATTCCCTCCGTATCGGCGGTCGGCTTACGACCGCTGAATGGAACGAACGGCGACGCTAGCAGAGCTGAACCAGTGTTAACAGCAACCAAAGTGGGGTATTCGGCGCGTCGTGCCTGTTGACGCCCTCGGACGGTCCTTCAGCTCCGGTCATCGGTGTCGTTTTCGGACCCCTCGGTGACGTTACCGGCGGATTCGTTACCCGATTCACCGGTCGCGTCCTGGACGATCTCGTAGCCGGGGTCGACCATCAGTACCTCATGGGTGGCCGAGTCCAGCCGCACCAGGCCGGTCAGCCGCAGTTGCTGGCCGGGTGCGATGTCGTCGTGGGCGCCGTGGAACTCCACGGTCAGGGTGCCCGAGTCGTCGGCGACCTGGCCGACCAGGAACAGCCTGCCGCGCCGGGAGCGGCTGTCGATGTCGTGCAGCCTGCCCACCACGGTCGCGTGCCGGCCCGGCAGCACGGCACCGATCGGCCGCACACCGCGCGGTGGCGCCGGTTCGTTGTGCGCCGCCAGCTCCGGTTGTTCGTCCCGGGAGACCTTGGTGGCCAGCCGTTCGAACGCGGCGGTGATCCGCTCCTCCGGCAGGTTCGGGAACGCGGCCCGGATCCGGGACTGCACGTCGTAGGGGACGATCGTGGCGGCTGCTCTGGGTAGCCGGCTGATCACACTGGCGATCCGGTCGGCGGTGCGGTCGTGCAGCAGCCTGCCCAGCAGCGGGGCGTAGGTCCTTCTGGGCAGCAGCACGGTGACGCTGGTGGACGTGTCGGCGCTGGCCTCGGTCACCAGTTCCTGGGCGGCCCTGGTGATCCGCCGGTCCGGGCAGTCGATCACCCTCAGGGCGGTGTTCACGCCGACGTGCTCCCAGCGGGAGCGCAGCCGGTTGGCATAGGTCTCGTCCACCATGAAGTGGACCGCCTTGAGCTCGGTGGGCCGCAGGCTGCGGCCGTAGCGCAGCGCCTCCAGCACGGCGAGGTCGATCGAGCTGACGAACACGAACACGGTGTGCCGCGCGTAGTTGACGGTGCTGGCCTCGCGCACCCGGTCCAGAATGGCCGATTCGGCCCGGTACTCGCGGTTGAGTCGGATCAGGAAGAACACCAGCAGCGGGAACACCACGACGATCAGCCAGGCGCCCTCGGTGAACTTGGTGATCGCGAAGATGCCGACCACGATGGTGGACAGGATGCCGGCCGACAGGTTGACCGCCATCCGGCGCCGCCAGCCCGGTGTGTCGCGGTTGTTCAGCCAGTGTTTCGTCATGCCGTAGCCGGCCATCGCGAACCCGGTGAACACGCCGATCGCGTAGAACGGCACCAGGCTGTTCACGTTGCTGCCGGCCACCAACAGCAGGACCACGGCCAGCACGGTGAGCACCACGATGCCATTGGAGAAGACCAGCCGGTGGCCACGTTTCGTCAACTGGCGGGGCAGGAACCGATCCTCGGCGACGAAGCTGGCCAGGAACGGGAAGCCGTTGAAACTGGTGTTGCCGCCGGTGTAGAGGATCAGCGCGGTCGCGCCCTGGACCACGCCGAACATGATCCGCCCGAACACGCCGCTCCCGAACACGGCGGTGGCCTCCTGGGACAGCACCGACGGGTAGCCGGCGGTGTAGGGCGTGGCGTGCGTGGCGAACGCCAGGAACGACACCCCGGCGACCAGGAAGCCGAGGATGCCGGCCATGACGGTGAGCACCTTGCGGGCGTTGCGGCCGGCCGGCTTGCGGAACGCGCCGACCGTGTTGGAGATGGCCTCCACCCCGGTCAGCGACGACCCGCCGTTGGCGAACGCGCGCAGCAGCACGAACACCGTGGCACCCGCGACGAACCCGTTGCCCTGATGGACCGGATAGGCGCCGGGCAGGTGCGCCGAGTCGAACACCGGCAGGCCGACGGTGACCAGCTTGATCACACCGACCACGATCATGATCGTCACGAGCCCGACGAACAGGTACGCCGGGACCGCGAACGACCGGCCGGCCTCGCGCAGCCCACGCAGGTTGAGGTAGCACATCACCACGACGACGCCGATGGTGATCTCGGTGCTGTACGGGCCGAGCACCGGGATCGCGGACACCACGGCGACCGTGCCCGCCGCGCACTGCACGGCGACCGTGACGACGTAGTCGATCAGCAGGGCGGCAGCGGCGATCTGGGCGACTCTCGGGCCGAAGTTGTCCCGCGCCACCACGTACGAGCCGCCTGCCCGGGTGTAGACCATGACGACCTGGCGGTACGACGCGGCCACCAGGATCAGGATCACCAGGATCACGCCGGTGATCGGCAACAGCAGGCTGAACGCCGCCAGCCCCGCGTAGGGCAGCAGCTCGATCAGGATCTCCTCGGTGCCGTACGCCGCCGAGGACATCGCGTCCGAGGACAGCACACCCAGGGCGATCGGATTGGCCAGCCGTTCCCCCTTGAGCTGCTCGTTGATCAGCGGTCGGCCCAGCAGCAGCCGCTTGAGGACGTACCCCACCGACTCCTGCAGGCCGGACGTGTTGGTCGGCCGCTCCGGTTGCGCCACGGCGCCCAGTGTCCGGGACCGGGGGTGGGTGGCGCATGTGGGTCATGTCGGCTGATCGGGGCAACTGTGTACAGACCACGGTCACTGTCCGGTCACGTGTGTGCCATCTTCGTGTTCGGTGCTGGGAGTATCACTGCGACACGTCATCGCGTCGGGGGAAGGAGCGCTGATGTCGTCGGTCGGGCAACCGGTGCGCCAGGGCGGCTACCTGGTGGCGCTGTTGCGTGCGGGCGCGCCCGTGATCGCCGACCTACCCGCCGACCTGCCGGACGAGACGATCGACCCCAACCCGTTGCCCGGCTGGCGGCGGATCTCGATGATGGCCGGCAGCCGAGGCGCCGGTGACATCGACTCGCTGCTCATGCGGGCCTGCCGGTACGTGGTCGTGGTGCCGCTGGTGTTCCGGATCGTGGCCCTGCCGGTGCTGCTGCTGGCCGTGCTGGCGGCGGCCGGCGGCGGTGAGCTGACCGCCGCCCTGCTGGCCGCGTCGGCCGTGGCCGCCAACGTGATCGCGCTCGTCCTGGTGCTGCGCATCCGCGGGTTCCGCGGCTCGGCCGCCAGGGTGCTGCTGGGCGCCGACCTGGTGATCGCGGCCGGACTGAACCTGGCGGCGTCGATCGCCGTGGCCGATCCCGGGTACCCGGCGGTCGGTGAGCTGACCTGGGCGTACCTGCTCGGGTCGGTCGCGCTGTTCACGCTGAGCAGGGGCGTGCTGGCCGGTGGGCTGCTGATCGTCGCCAGCCTGCCGTTCCACCTGATCATGACCACCGCGGGCGGGCACCTCGCGTCCGCCGCGACCGTCGCCTACGACGTCGTCATCCTGGTGCCCGCCCTGGCCACCGCCCTGGTGGTGCTGCTGCTGATCGGCGTCGGCACCCGGCTCGCCATGGGCGTCGGCATCCGGCGTGGCAGGCGGGTGGAGCACGCCATCGCCCAGCGCGACATCCACGACACCGTGTTGCAGACGCTGGAGGCCATGGCGCTGACCCCGACCGAACCGGCCGACCTGCCGGCCGCCCGCGCCCAACTGGCCGAGCTGCGCGGCATCGCCCGCGCGCAGGCCATCGAGCTGCGCCGGGGACTGACCGAACTGGTCGAGCCTGTGGCGTCCGGCGGGATCGGCGAGGAGCTGGCCGGCGTGGCCGCCGAGATGGCCAGGGAGGGCCTGCGGGCCCGGCTGGTGTTCACCGACGTGGACGACGGGCTGCTGTCCGAGGCGCGCCGCCGGGCGGTGCGGGACGCGGTCCGCGAGGCCATGCGCAACACCATGAAGCACGCCGGCACCGACGAGGTGGTGCTGCGGGTGGAGCAGCGGGACGGCGGTATCGCGGTGATCGCGCGCGACCACGGCACCGGGTTCAGCGACGCGGACCGGCCGGCCGGGTTCGGCATCAGCAACTCGATCACCGCGCGGCTGGCCGACGTCGGCGGCAGCTCCACGATCGAGTCGGAACCGGGCAAGGGGACCAGGGTGACGCTGTGGGTACCGCTGTGAAGGCTCTGGTGGTCGTGGCGGCGCTGCTGGCGTCCGCCGCGGTCGCCCCTGCCGCCGCCTCGGCCGCTGGATGCAGTGCGCCCCAAGGGGTCTATACCGGCGTGATCCCGTGGGCGCAGCGGCAGATGGACGCACCGGACATCTGGCCGCTGACCACCGGCACCGGCATGGTGGTCGCGGTCGTCGGGACCGGAGTGGACGGCGCCAACGCGCAGTTCGCCCCCGGCCAGGTGCTGCCGCAGATCGACCTGCTGCACGGCGGCGGCGGGGCGCCGGACTGCGACGGCCGGGGCACGATCGCCGCCGGCATCGTGGGCGCCCAGCACAGCGGCGCCACCACGTTCGCCGGTGTCGCGCCGGGCGCGCGCATCCTGCCGATCCGCTACACCGAGACGACGACCGGATTCTCGCAGAACGTCGACCCCGCCGCGCTGGCCGCCGCGATCAACCGGGCCGTCGACGCGCACGCCGGGGTGATCCTGGTGGTCGTACCGGCCACGTCGGACAGCCCCGCACTGCGCTCCTCGGTCGTCAGGGCGACCAGTGCCGGCGACGTCGTCGTGTCACCCGCCGCGGCCAACGGGAACGGCACCAGCTACCCGACGGCGACGCCCGGCGTGCTCGGCGTCGGCTCGGTCGCGCAGAACGGCGGACTGCCGCAGGAGGACGAGGCAGGCACCGGCGGGTACATCGCGCTCGCGGCCCCCGGCGTCAACCTGGTCAGCACATCTGCCGGTGCGGCCGGCCGGTTGGGCCACTCGTGGCCGGTCAGCGGTGCCGGGTACGCCGCCGCGTTCGCCGCCGGGACGGTGGCGCTGCTGCGGTCCTACCGGCCCCACCTCACTCCGGCGCAGATCGTGAACCGTCTGACCCTGACCGCCAGCCGGCCGCCGGGCGGCGGGCGGGACGACCAGCTCGGCTGGGGTGTGCTCGATCCCTACGCGGCGGTGACGTCGGAACTGCCGGCCGACGCAGCGGGACCGGGTGCCGTCCCGGTGGCGCGTCCGCCTGCGGCCGTGCCACCCGCGCCCGCTCCGGTGTCGACGGGGTCGCCGTACCGGTGGGCCGCCGTGCTGGCCGTGTTGGGCGTGCTGCTGGCCGGGATGGTGGTGCTCGGCGCGATGACCGTGCGCCGGGGTCGGGCCCGTGCTTGGCGGTTGGGCCGGTTGTCGGACTGATTCGCCCTACGGCCCCATCAACATCGGGTCCGGCGTGAGCGGCGGTGTGACCGGTGCCGGGGTGGTCGGGCCGCCGGTGAAGACGCCGAACATGTTCTGCCAGGCCGTGGAGCCCTGGGTGAACACGCCGTTGTGCGCGGACAGACCGGACAGCGTCTGACCGTTCGGCAGCGTGCCGGTGGCCAGGTCGGTGACGCCGGGGAAGGTGTCCGGGTCGGCGCCGTGGCCCAGACCGAACAACTGGACGCCCTGGCTCAGGCCGATCGGGTCACCGGGCGCGGTCATCGAGAACCGCTGCACTGTGGACTGCATGTCGTGCAGGTCGGTCGGTGCCCACACGTCGTGGCCCATGCCGGCGCCCTCGATGTACATCGTGCGGTTGGCGTCCAGGCCGTTCTGCTCGGCGAGGCCCACGACCGCGGCGCCGTAACTGTGGCCGGCGACGGTCACCTGGACGTTGTTGCCCGCGCCCACCTGGGTGTCGATCTGGTCGCGCAACTGGTGCGAGAACGACGCCAGGTCCGGCGCGGCCGCCTGGGCGTAGCCGGGATCGGTGGCCTGCGGCAGGTTCTGCGGGAAGTTGCCGTTGGCCCACGTCACCATCGCCAGGTGACCGTTGGGGTCGGCGCTCACGAAGCCGGCCGCGTCGTGCGCGTACTGGTTGAAGTCGGCCGTGCCGGTGCCCAGGCCGGGCACCAGGACGCCGACGTTGGTGGTGTTCGGGCCGATCGTGCCGGTCAGCTCGGCGATCTTGCCGTTGCCGCTCGGGTCGAACGCGATGATCTGCCGGTTGTTGGTCAGAATGTCCTGGTACAGCGCGATCTTCTGCTGCGACTGGGTGATCTGGTCGGCAAGCTGGGACTCCTGCGCCGCGTTGACGGTCTGCCCGAGTTCGTTCGGCGGGAACTGCTGGTCCTGCTGCTGGAGCTGGGTGAGCTGGTACTGGAGCTTGGTCTGGTTGTCCAACTCGGACGTCAACGCCGTCTGCACGTTGGTCCGGTTGGCCGCGATCTGGCTCGCGAACGCACCGCCGGTGGACCGGCCGAGCGCCGGGAGCTGGTTGCCCGGGGTCTGGCCGGCCAGCAGTGACTTGTACCAGCCGGCGACCGTCTGGTCGGCCTGCGTGTAGCCGTTGGCCGAGTTGGTCAGGCCGGTGGCGATGGTGGTGGTCTGCTTGCCGGCGGTGGTCACCGTCTGGCCGTTCGTGGTCATCGTCGAGTTGTGCGCCCGCGCGACCTGGCCGGACTGCGGCAACTGGCCGAACGCCTGCGAGGTCAGCGTGGCACCGCTGATCTGACCCGCCAGGCCGGACAACTGACTGGCCTGCGAGTTCAGGTCACCGGCCGCCTCGGTCAGCGCGGCGGCCGTGACGCGGAAACTGTCCGAAACGGACGTGGGTGCGGTCATGGCTCAGCCCAGCCAGCCCTGTGCCGGGTCCTCACCGATCACCGTGGGCGCCACCGCGGACGACTCGCCCCACACGTCCTCGGTCTCCACCAGCCACGGCGGCACCCGGCGGCCGCCGCCCATGTCCGAGCCCATCATTCCGCCCATCGGCATCATGGGCATCATCGGCATGCCGGTGGCGCTCCGCGCGGCAGCACCCGCGGCGCCGGCGACACCGGCCGCGACGTCACCGCTCACGTTGCCCGCGCCCAACGCCGCCGGACTGGCCGACGGCGTCGGTGTCGAAGCGCCACCCACCCCGCCGACACCGACGCCGCCGCCCTTCAGACCACCGATCCCGCCGCCGCCACCGATCTTCGCGCCGCCGCCACCCGCGGCGGCCAGCCGGTCGCCCAGCTTCGGCGTATCGGTGGAACCGGTGGAGCTGTCGGTGGACGCCGCTCCGCCCGCGCCCTTCCCTGTCTTGGTGGCGAAGCCGGGCACCTTGGGGATCAGCGACCCGAACCGGCCGAACACCGCTGCCGACGCGGCGGCCACCCCGGCGCTGAACATCCCGCCGAAGAGCGGATTGTCCTGCTGCGTCATGGGGTCCGGCGTCGTGGTGAGCCCGGAGGTCGGGTCGCCGGCCGTCGGGTCCGCCAGTGCCGTCAGATCGCCGGACTGGGTGCCGAACAGGTCGCCGGTCATCGGCGTCGACACGAGCGACGCGTCCGTGCCGATCGGTGAGGCCGCGTCCGCGCCCATGTCGACCCCGGACACGGTCGCCAGGCTCGGCGCGGTCTGCGCGTCCGGAGCGGGCGGGATCGAGTCCTGCGCGGTCACGTAGGCGTTGGCCAGGGTGGTCATCACCTGCACGGCCTGGGCCTGCGCCGCGTCGGCGGCCGCCGACGCCTGCTGCTGGCCCTGCACCGCCGTGATGGCGCTCGACCTGGCCTGCTGGATCTGCGCGACGACCGACGCGGGCGTGCCGGCGTCCACCTGGATCGGCGCGCTGGCCAGGGCCAGGGTGGCCGGGGGGATCGCCGGCACGTCGACCGGCGCCGGCATCTCGGCGCGCGCGGTGTCCTGCGCGTCGGCCACGTCGTAGGCGAGGTTGCGCATCGTGTACGCGGTGTCCGCGACCTTGCGGATGCCGCCGATCAGGTCGTTCATCATCGTCTGGTACTGGTTGGCCGCACCGCCCTGCCAGTCCTGGGAGAACCCGTCGAGCTGCTTGGCCAACTGGTTGGCCTGGTCGTGCAGCGCGTTGCCGGTGTCGTTCCACGTCGCGCCGGCGTTGCGGGCGGTGTCCGGGTTGCCGGCGTAGAGCATCGCGTACAGCTGCTGGTGGCTGTACTGCGAGAAGTTGGTGCGAGCCTCGCCCGACATGTCAGCTCCCGCCCGATCCCGAGTGATGGTGGCCCTGACCACCGGAGTGCCCGCCGCCCGAGTGCCCGCCGCCGCCGGTGGGGTGGTGGGTGCCGTAGGCCGCCTGCCACACACCGCTCTGCACGCCGGCCGCCGTCGTCGACGACACACTGTCCACCGGGGACACCTTCATGCCGCCCGCGACGTCCTGGTCTGCCTGCTGGTAGCCGGTGGCGACGGTCTTGGTGACGTTCTCCGCGAAGTCGATGGCCTGCTGCACCTGGCCGAGCAGTTCGGCCATCTCGGCGATCGCGGCCTGGTGGCTGGCGCCGAGCACGCCGGCCTCACCGAAGTCACCCAGCAGCACCGGAGCGCCCGACAGGGTGGACAGCTTGTCGACCGGTGCGGACATGCCGGTGAGTTGGGTCTGCAGTTCGTCGGCGAAGTTGAACAGCGACTGCAGGTGGACGAAGAACGACTGGTCGGGCATGAGAGCTCCCATCGCGCGCCCAGCAGGCCGACGACTGCCGTGTGTTCTGGACACACGGCACTGCAGGGTGTCGGCCTGCCGGGGTGCTGTACGGACCGGCTCAGGTGGCGAAGTAGCTCGTGTTCTTCTGCTCCAGCGCGTACTGCAGGTCGTGCGCGTCGGAGACCTTGCCGCCGAACTGGTTGATGATGTTCACGATGTCGGCGGAGGCCGCGCGCAGTCGCGTCTCGGCCTGCTGGGCCGCCTCGCCCGCGGAGCTGTTCGAGGCGTACCAGGTCTGCCTGATCGGGTTCAGGTTCGAGCTCAGCTGGTCCAGCTGGTCCGTCAGGTTCTTGGCCGTGGTCTGCAACTGCTGCGCACTCTGCTGCAGGGCGCTGAACTGGACGCTGATCTGATCGGCGCTCATCGTCTGTCCTTTCCGTTCCGGCCGGTCAGATGCCGGTCAGCCGGCCGAGGACGGCGCCACCGGCGTCGACCGAACCGGTCAGGGACTTGATGGTGGACGCAGCCTGGCTGTCACCAGAGTTGTAGTTCTGGAAGCTGCTGTTGACCAGGTTCGACATGGTGTCGATCTCCTGGTTCGCCTGCGTCATCTTCTCCTGCAACTGGGTGTGGAGCTGCCAGAACGCCGTCGCCTGGTCACCCTTGTAGCTGGTCAGGAACCCCTGGAGCTGAGCCTCCAGTGTGTTCATGGTCTGCTTGGCGTTCGCCGCGCACTCCGCGAACCCCGTGACCGCACGGGTCATGGCCTGGGAATCACTCAAGAAACCTGGGCTGGACACGGTTTGGCCACCTCCTTCATCCTCGGTTGAGGTCGCCGAAGTGCTCTCCGGCGCTGGCATCCACGAATCTAGAAACGTGCCCAAGGTGGGCACACGGCACAAGTGCCGGTCGACTTGGCGGCACTATTACCCACACCGATCGGCCCCACGGCAAGCTGGTCATGCCTGCGCCGCACCGCTGGCCACCACGGGCAGTTCGGCAGGCGCCGACCACGTCACCTGGACCAGCGACGACCCGAGCCGCCGCCGGACCAGCGTGCCCCGGCCGGGCGGCTGCTGGCCGGGTTTGACGTCGCCGATCAGCGCACCCTCGTCCTTGTCACCGGACAGCAGCAGACCCGGCGACCCGAGCTCGCGGACCCGTTGCAGCGTCGGCTCGAACATCGCCCGGCCGGCGCCGCCGCTGCCCCGCGCGACTATCAGGTGCAGGCCGATGTCCCTGGCCTGCGGCAGGTACTCCAGCAGCACCGACAGCGGGTTGCGGCCGGAGGTGGCGACCAGTTCGTAGTCGTCGACCAGCACGAACAGGTCGGGACCCTTCCACCAGGACCGGGTGCGCAACTGGTCGCGGGTCACGTCCGGGCCGGGCAGCCGCATCCGCATGGCCTGCTCGACCTCCGTGAGCAGGCCGGACAGCACCGGCTCGGCGCCCGCGTAGCCGAGCAGGTGGTCGCCGCCGACCGCGTCCAGCAGGCCACGCCGGTAGTCGACCACGATGATCGCGGCCTCGGTGGGGGAGTAGGCGGACGTGATGCCGCGGGCGATGGTGCGCAACAGGTTGGACTTGCCCGACTCGACGTCGCCGAACGCCAGGAAGTGCGGGTCGGTGGCGAAGTCCAGGTAGACCGGCTTGAGATCGGCCTCGGCGATGCCCAGCGGGAACGCGCGCCCGGTGGCGGTGTTCATGGCGGCGACGGCGGTCGGCTCGATGAGCATCGGCAGCAGCCGCACCGGTGGCGCCTTCGGTCCCTGCCATGCCGCGCCGATCCTGGCGACCATGTCGACGGTGCCGGCCGCGGCGGTGGCGGCCCGCTGGTCGCCGTCGATCCTGGGCAGCGCGGTGAGGAAGTGCAGTTTCTCCTTGGTGATGCCGCGGCCCGGTGCGCCCTCGGGCACGTTCAGCGCGGCCCTGCGGTCCATCACCGAGTCCGACGGGTCGCCCAGCCGCAGCTCGAACCGGGTGCCGATGGCGTCGCGCAACTGCGCCCGCATGCCCATCCACCAGTTCACCGACACGATGACGTGGACGCCGAAACCGAGACCGCGGGCGGCCAGGTTGGTGATGGCCTCCTCGAGCTGCTCGTACTCCTGGCGCAGCGTGGTCCAGCCGTCCACGACGAGGAAGACGTCGCCGAACTCGCGGCCGTCCTCGCCCTCGGTGAACTCGGCGCGACGCTGCCGGAACGCGGCCGCCGAGTCCACCCCGTTGGCGGCGAAGAACTGTTCCCGCTGGGCCAGCAGGGTGACCACCTCGGCGACCAGCCGCCGGCAGCGCTGTCCGTCGGTGCGGGTGGCGTAGCCGCTGACGTGCGGTAGCCCGGCCAGCGGCCCGAGCGCGCCGCCGCCCATGTCCAGCAGGAAGAACTGGGCCTCCACCGGCGTGTGGGTGAGCGCCAGGACGGACACCAGTGACCGCAGCAGCGTGCTCTTGCCGCTCTGCGGCGCGCCCACCACGACGGCGTGGCCGGAGGCGCCGGACAGGTCGGCCCACAGCAGGTCGCGGCGCTGCTCGAACGGCTTGTCCACGATCGCGACCGGCACGATCAGCCGCCCGTTGCCGCCCCAGCCCACCGGACACAGGCCGCGTTCCGGGTCGACGCCCAGCGGGGTCAGCAGGTGGTCGACGGTCGGCGGCTCGTCCAGCGGCGGCAGCCAGATCTGGTGTGCGGCAGGGCCTTTGCCGACCAACCTGGACACCATCGCGGCCATGATCGTCTCGCCGCCCGCCACGGGCTGTACCAGCGTCGCCGGCTTGATCGGCTCGGTGACCCGCTCGCGGGCCGCCTCCTTGACCGGTGCCAGGTGGAACGGCAGCACGGCGTTCGATCCCGGCCCCGGTTCGGCGGCCGCCGCGCCCCTGGGCGGCAGTTCGCCGGACACGTAGGCGGCGCGCAGCCGGACCAGCGACTCGGTGTCGAACTTGAGGAACGCCGAGCCAGGGATCGGCGGGAGCTGGTAGGCGTCGGCGACACCGAGGACGGTCCGGCTCTCCGACGCGGAGAACGTGCGCAGGCCGACCCGGTAGGACAGATGCGAGTCCAGGCCGCGCAGCCTGCCCTCCTCCAACCGCTGCGACGCGAGCAGCAGGTGGATGCCCAGGCTGCGGCCCAGGCGGCCGATCATCACGAACAGGTCGATGAAGTCCGGCCGGGACGAGAGCAGCTCGCTGAACTCGTCGATGATCACCAGCAGCGAGGGCAGCGGGGCCAGGTCGGCACCCTGCTCGCGGGCCTTCTCGTAGTCCCGGACCGAGGCGTAGTTGCCGGCGGCGCGCAGCAGTTCCTGCCGGCGCACCACTTCACCGTTGATGGCATCACCCATCCGGTCGACCAGCGGCAGCTCGTCGGACAGGTTGGTGATCACGGCGCAGGTGTGCGGCAGTTCCGCCATGCCGGCGAAGGTGGCGCCGCCCTTGAAGTCGATGAGGGCGAGGTTGAGCGTCTCCGACGAGTGGGTGGCCGCCATGCCGACGACGAGCGTGCGCAGCAGTTCGCTCTTGCCGGACCCGGTGGCGCCGATGATCAACCCGTGCGGCCCCATGCCGCCCTCGGCGGACTCCTTGAGGTCCAACTCGACCGGCCGGCCGCTCGGGTCGACGCCGATCGGGATGCGCAACCGGTTGCGCGGCGGCCTGCGCTGCCAGGTGATGCCGGTGTCCAGGTCACGTGGATCGCCGATGCCCAGCAGTCCGGGCAGACCCAGCGCGTTGGCCATCGGCGACTCGGACACCACCGCCGCCGGCCGGTAGAGCGGGATCAGCTGCCTGGACAGCGCCTCGGCCGCGACCGGGTCGAACCGGTCCGGCTGCCCGAGGAACGAGATGCGCTGCTCGTCACCCGACCCGACCACCATGCCGATCCGCTCGCCGGACACGTGCAGGCAGAGCGTGTTCGGGCCGGGGTTGTGCAGCGGTGCCTCGCCGCTGACGTCCAGCACGGTGACGGCGTAGCGGCCGCCGTCCGGCGCGATGGCCAGGTCACCGTAGGTGCGACCGCCGTCCACGACCACCACGATGTGCCGGTAGTCGTACCCCATGCCGCCCGCCCTGGTGAACGGCGGGCGCTCGCCCAGATCCGGACCGAGGATCTTGGCCAGCGAGGTCAGGTTGTCCGCGACCAGCCGGGCCGGCCCGGTGGCGTCGGTGCTGCCGTCCTCGCGGGTCGGGGTGGCGTGCGCGTGCGGCAGCCACTTCGCCCAGTCCCAGTCGGCGTGCCGGTCGGCGGCGATGCAGAGCGCGACGCGCAGGTCGTCCGGGGAGTGGAAGGTGGCCAGTTGCGCGAGCAGGGCGCGGATCGCGCTCAGCACACCGGCCCGCTCGCCGCTCACGTCGACGTAGGCGAAGGAGCGGATGGAGATGGCGACGGGCAGGTTCGGCACCGTCGAGTAGGTGCGGATGAAGTGCCGGAGCGCGGTCGACGAGACCGGGTCGAGGTCCTCCAACGGCACGGTCTGCGGCGCCCGGAGCGGCGTGGCCAGCCGCTGCGGCCCACTGCCCACCCTGACCTGCCCGAAGTCCGGATCGGACCGGCGGCGTTCCCACAGCCGGCCACGGTCGACGAAGGCCCAGAGATCCGCCGGATCGGGCGCGGCGGCGTTCAGGGTGGTCCGCTGCAGCTCGGCGATCTCACGTACGCGTTGTCGGAGTCCGCCCAGGTAGCGCTGGTAGTCGCGGCGCTCCTCGTTGACCTGCGCCTTCTTGGCCGCGCCACCTCTGGCCAGCGACATGATGATCATGCCGACCATCGATGACACGAACAGCGCGCCGAAGATGTAGGTCATGGCCCCGCCGGCGCGGCCGATGTAGATGAACGACATCGCGCCCATCCCGAGCATCATCGGCAGGAAGAACATCAACTGCATGGCACCCGCGTTGCTGCTCTTGGGCAGCAGCGGCGGCGACTGCAGCATGATCTCGCCCTGCGGCTCAGGCATGGGCGCCCGGCGTGCTGGCGCGGGAGAACTCACAGCCAGATTGTGGTGACTACGGCCGCCAGCCACGTGGGTATTTCTCCCGTCTTTGGTGGCTGGGTTCCAGTGCTGGGGGCGCTCCGAGAGCTGGCGCGGCAGGAGGACCGGATCGTCCGCCACGACCGGGCCCTTGGGGTTGGGCGGAGTGGCCCACGGCAGTTCGATGAGTCCGCGGCGCCGAATGATCAGGCTGTGGCACCGCCAGCCCTAGCAACAACCAACCAGGTGGCGTACCGCATCGACGTCCGCCTTCCCGCCGCGTTGCGCTTCGTCCGCCAGGCGTAGGGCATGGTCGGCAAGAACCAACTCGTGATCTGCTTTCGGGACGTCCTCGCCCAGGGCTTCGCGAAGCCACGTCACGATCTCGACCCATGAGTAGATGCGGATTTTCCCGGTGTCGACCATCGCCGACGGGAAGCCTCCGGGCCCCCGTCGGCCTTCGGCGAGCAGTCGAAGACTTTCGGGAGTCCTTCGTCCCAGTCGTTGGGCAGCATCAGCCAGTGTCACGGCGTCGTTGGTTTCCAGCCCCACGGCGCGCAGTCCCGGCACCCCGCGGATCTGGTCCACAACGCTGGTGATCGCGTCGATGAGCGATGGCGCCTCTCGATCGACATCGACGAGAGTGCCCTCGATGCCGGTATCCGAAAGACCAGCCTCGTACAGGGCGTCGAACTCGTCTTCCGTGGGTTCGCGGTTCAGTCGAAGCTGGAAGTTCCACGTGATCATGACATGTTGGAACTTTACAACACCTGTTGCGATCTCACAACAGTACCGCCAGGCGGCCATGTCGATCATGAGAGAGACTTCGCTCGGCGGAGGCAAACCCAGTCCTTGGGGCTCATCGTCGTTCATTCCTGGCCGCTCCCTCACACCCAGCCCGCAAACACTCCACAAGGAGGGAGGGGCCCGTGCCGACCCCACAACCGCACGGCCACGAGCCAACGACGAGTGACTAGGCAAGCACCCCGTAATGCTCGGCCAGCTCCGCGAACTCCTCGTTCCGCCGCCGAGTGGCCCGGTCGATGATCTCCCGCATCACAGCCACCCCGAGCGGCTGGTACCGCACCCAATCCGGCGCCAGATCCCGAGCCTCGGCCAACAATGAGAGAGCCCGCCGCTCCTGCCGCAACTCCGCGGCAGCGGCAGCGAGATGAATGCGATGCCCGGCCTCCCAGAAAGCCGGCATCGGCCCACTGGCGGAGGGCACGGCCTCGGCCAACCGCAGAGCGGTCTCGGCGTCCCCGAGCCGAACAGCCTGATCCACACCCTGAATGGCCGCGATGTGTGGCCCGAAGATCCCCGCCTCGGTCATCTCGTCCCGGCCCGACCGAACAGCAGCGGCCTGAGCCACCCGCAACAACTCGTCCGCCCGACCGCCCTTGTCCGCCCGTAAAGCGGCCGAAGCGGCATTGAACAGCAGATTCCCGAAAACCCCCAATGCCCGGGTGTTCCGGTCGGACATCCGGGGCTCGACCCGCTCCGCCATCCGTACCGCCACGGTCTCGGCCTCGGCGGTACGACCCTGCCGTACCAGCACCCACACGAGATAACGCGTGGACACGGCGACCCCGATGTCCGGATCGTCGGACATGCGTGCCGCGCGAACGGCCCGCTCGGCTGCGATGAACGCCAAATCGTCCAAGCCGAATCGGCCTGCGGTTCCGGCGCCGAGGCGATAGGCGCCGGACAGGACGGAATAGGCCGAGTTGAGCCGGGCACCCTTGGCCTCGTAGACCAACCGGTGCGCGTCGGCGAGCAGGGGTGGGAGGGTGTGCAGCAATTCCGGGTGGCGGCCGGCGATGTAGGCCTGCCAGGCGTGATAAAGGGTGCTGCGCAGTTCGACCAGCGGCACTGTCTCGCGCAGATCGGTGAAGTCGGCCAGTCCCGGCACTTCGGCGGATGCGGTGATGGCGCGGCGCAAATCGGCTGTGTCGGCGCCGGTGGAGTCGTGTGGCGGCGGGAGGATGCCGAGCAACACCGACGGTTCCACGGCCAATGCCGTGGCCAGCTTGTTCAGCGTCGCGGTGCGGGTGGTCTGCCGTTCGCCACGTTCGATCCTGGCGACGGTGTCCACGGCCACTCCGGCCGCGGCAGCCAGTTCCTCCTGGGACAGGTTGCGCGCCTTGCGAATGCGCGCCAGGTTCTCGCCGAGCCCCCATGCCACAGGCATGTCGGCCCCCCATCCTGATTCGTACACCCGTTGCGGGTCACCACCCAGCGTACCCATTCCGCGACTATGCGGAAGGTGCCCTGCTTGTGTGGCAGGGTTCGCCGCCGCCCATGGTCGGTAAAGCTGGCGTGGTGCTGTTCAGTGTCGACCCGACTACGCGCAGGATCGAACGGCTGGTCGGCGTGACCGGATGGTGGGAGTAGTGGACTCCGGTCACGCCGGCCGATCCAGTCGAGAAGATGGTGGTCATGGGCGAACCGAACACCGCGGCGCAGGCGAGAGCCCGCTGCGTGTTGTGGCTGTGCGGGCAGTGTCGCGGCGTCGACTGCCGCTGTGTTCAGGCGGCGACGCCACCTCCCCCTCGGCGCTCCGACGGCCACGCGGGGCGCGGGTAGTTTTGCCGTCTGTCGGCCCTCCCCGGCGAACCTAACCTGACGTTCGCCGACGAAAGGGAGGGACCGATGACTGGACCGACCGGCCAGTACACCGTGTCGCCGGAAGCCGCGCGGTCGGTCGTGGGGAACGTCGGCGGCATCATCACCCAGACGATGACCACGGTGCTCGATCTGGAGAAGATGATCGTCGCGCCGACGTCGTTCGCCACCATCGGCAGTGCGGTCGCCTCCGCGAACACCCAGTTGCAGACCCAGCAGGTCGCGGCGCTGCGGTCGCTCCTGTCCCTGTTGCAGAAGGTCAACAACCTGGTGAAGACGTCGGTCGACGCCTACCAGTCGTCCGACCAGGCGGTCGCCGCCGGCTACGGCGGGCAGACCACGACGACCGGCACCACGCCGACGACGAGCGCGCTGTGGTCCTCACCGGCCGCGGCCCAGGTGGCCACGCAGGCCGTGAGCGCCGGCGCCGGCACCGCGGCGCAGCCGACGTCGGTCAGCAACGTGGTCGGCTACCTCACCGCGGCCGGGCTCGCCAACCAGTCGGTCACCCCACCGATGTCCAGTCCGCACGACTTCGGCTCCTGGTTGGACGCCAGCCCGGACCACCAGGCGGGGCTGGGCGTGATCGGCGTCTACTCGGGCGCCGCACGTGGTTTCGGGGACGTGCCGGGTGGCGTGCACAACGGCGACATGGTGGTCATCGATCCGGGATCGGCGGCCAGCAATCCGAGCTCGATGATCGGCGTGATCGGCAATTCGGGCCAGCTCTACAACAACGGCCTGGTCCAACCGGATTTCGGTGACGTCGCGACACTCCGGGTCTATCGCCCGATGTGACGTCGGAGCAGGAAAGGCTGCACGATGTTCGATTTTCCCAACTCCAGTGCGATGGACGCCACGGCGTCGTCGGGCGGCCCGAGTACCTTCCTGCCCCAGATCCTCACCGGCCAGCCCGCGCAGATCGCCCAGCACTCGCAAGGACTGCTCGCCAAGGCGACCCAGTTCATCTCGATGATGGACCAGTTCACCAAGGCCGCCCAGCAACTGCAGACGGTGTGGTCCGGTCAGGCCTCGCAGTCCGCCGTGCAGCAGATCACCAGCTCGCTCCAGTCGTTCGAGAAGATCATCCAGGTGGTGCAGAACGCGGCCAAGCTGCTGGGCGTGTCCGGCACGCTGGTGCAGTCGGCGCAGACCGCCTACAAGTCGGTGGTCGGTTCGGTGAACCCGACGGTCGCGTCGCTGATGTCCAACCCGTGGACCTACAGCGCCGCCGTCGCCCTGTCCACCACGACCAGCGCGACACTGCGGGCCTTCATCACGGCGATCCAGGGCCTGTTGCAGGCGCTGGGCGTCGGCCAGCTCGGCGCGGAGGTCACCGCGCTGATGGGCGTCATCACACAGATCGAGCAGCTCGCCTCCGGCACCGGCACCACGGCGGCGACCCAGACCACGGTGGGCACCACCCCGACCGCGGTGCCGACGATCACCGGCACCCTGCCCACCACGCAGTCGATCAGCGCGACGCCACTGTCCGCCCCGCAGAGCCCGCCGCCGGTCGCGTCGGCCGCCGGCCAGCAGGCGATCCAGGGCGACATCACCAACTACACGCCACCCGCGCTCCATGGCTTCACCCCTGGCACGACCGGCACGACGCCGACCACGGCGGGACTCACCCCGAGCATCGACCCGTCGAACAGCTGGATCGCGGTCGACCCGAACAGCGCCGCCACCACGGCGGCGACCACCGCACCGGTCGCACCCGCGCCGGTCACCACCATGACCGGCACGGCACCGGGCGTCACACCGGTCACCGGCGGCGAGGAGATCACCGTGACCTCCGCGAACGGCATCACCACCACGGTGGACGTGCCGCAGGGACAGACCGCCGACGTGAGCGTCGGCGCCGACGGCTCCGTCCGGGTGTCGTAGATGAGCACGGCGCAGAGTCCCGGCGTGGTGGACATGTCGGGCGTGGTCAGCTCGATCCTGCAGTCGTACCAGCAGGTGCTGACGCAGTACCGGACGATGGTCACCGGTGACCCGGACACGATCGACAGGACCGGGACGAACCTGGCCGACCAGGCGACCAAGCTGAACGCGGTGTCCAGCGACCTGACCCAGCGGTCCAGCACGGTGGCCACCACCTGGCAGGGCAGCGCGTCCACCGCGTACCAGCGGTCCAGCGGCACGGTGTCCACGCAGGTGACCGATGCCGGCACCGCGCTGACCCAGGAGGCGCAGCGGCTGGCCGCGGCCGCGTCGCTGCTGCGGGCCGGCAAGTCCCAGATGGACAGCATCATCCAGCAGTTCCAGCAGGCGTCGCAGACGTTGATCAGCCAGTCGCGCACCGCGTCGGCCGGCGCGGTCAACCAGTTCATCCAGGCGGCGCAGCAACTGGGCAACTCGGCGGTGAACGCGGCCAAGACGCTGACCGACCAGGTGGGTGAGACGCTCGCCGGGCTGTTCGGCCTGTCCAACCAGCCCAGCTCGTCCGGCGAGGGTGACGTCAAGAACCGGCAGAGCAGCCTGCTGAAGAACGCGCTGGCGCAGCAGCCGTGGTTCCGGAAGTGGTACAAGTCGGTCTACGGCACGAACCCGGACCCGAAGAACCTCAAGCTGGGCGCGCTGTCCTGGTTCGACCCGGCCAACCCGAACAACGTCCTGGACGGCCGCAAGCGGCCCCAGTCCAGCCCGTCGGTGTTCGGCAACACCGGCTGGTGGTCGCTGACCGGCAACGGTCTCCAGTCGGCCGGTACGCCCGTGAAGGCGAACACGCCGTTCGGTACGGCGGCCGGGCCGGACAAGGACGCGTCGACGTTGGACAAGTTGGCGCACAACACCAACGTCACGCTCGGCACGACGGGCACGCAGAACCTGTTCGACGGCTCGCTGGTGGACGACAAGACGTCCGGCACGGCGAGTCTCGGCCCCGCGACCGCGCAGGGCAATGCGGAGTTCGACGTGGGCCCCCGCCTCACCGACCAGCTCACCGGGTCCATCCAGGGCTCACAGCTGCGCGGCACCTTCGACCTGAAGGGCACGCTGGCGGACGCCAACGCCGCCGGCACGCTGTCGGCGGGACCGGCGGAGGTCAAGGGGACCGGTGACGCCTTCGTCGGCGGTGACCTGACCGGCAGCGTGCAGGCCGGGCTGAACGGCGTCGCCCTGCACGCCAACGCGTTCGCGGGCGCCCAGGTGAGCGGCAACGTCAGCGCGGACGTCGGTGGCGTCGGTGCCGGCGCGGGCGTGACGCTGCAGGCCGGTGTCGGCGCCCAGCTGGACGGCCAGGCCATGTACGACAACGGGCACCTCCTGGTCAACGCGAAGGCGGGCGCGGCGCTGGGCCTGGGCGGTACGGTCAGTGCGAACATCGACATCGACGTGCCCAAGGTGTGGAGCAATGTCCAGCAGTACGGCGGTGCGGCGGTCAACGCCGTGGAGAACGCGGCCGGCTCGGTCGGCTACGCGGCCAACCAGGCGGCCACCGCGCTGGGCAACTCGATGATCAACAACCCGTACTTCATGGCGCCGTGAACGACATCCCGACCACCGACGGCGACCGGATCGACGTGCCGGTCGCGTTCGACGTGCCGGACGGGTGGACGTCGGTCGACCCGGCCACGTCCGGCGCGCCCGGTGCCGCGTTCGTGCTGCTGGCCGACGGCGACTGGGGCGACTTCACGCCGAACGTGACGGTCGGCGTGACCCGCCGGTCGGACGACGTGGACATCGAGGCAGCGGCCGCCGAGTCGGTGCGCAGGCTGACCGCCGTCGGGCTGGAGGTGTCCGTGGTGGACAACCAGCCGGTGGGCAACGACCGGGCTCCCGGTGTCGCGCAGGTGCTCGGACTGACGGCGGGCGACCTGCGGCTGGTGCAGTCGCAGGTGCACCTGACCATCCCGCTCGGCGACGCCCCCGACGACCGGCTGGTGATCGAACTGGCCTGTACCTGCCGGCCCGACCAGACCCCCCGCGTCGTACCAGACTTCCAGAAGCTGGTGGCCAGCTTCCACCTACGCCAGGGAGAACCGCAGTGACCCAGGACATCAACACCGACGTCGCCGGTCTGCTGGACAAGGTGCGGCAGCAGACCGACCAGGTGCAGCGCATCCAGCAGAGCATCGAGGCGATGCGGATCAAGGGCACCTCCCGCAACGGCGAGGTGACCGTGACCGTCCAGGGCACCGGCCGGTTCACCGAGATCGACATCGACCCGGAGACGGTCCGCCGGTTCAACGCCCGCGATCTCGGCGACATCGTGCTGGAGGCGGTGAACGACGGCCTGCACAAGCTGGCCGAGGCGAGCACGGCCCGGTTCGCGCCCGTGATCGAGGCGGCGTCCCGGATCGAACAGCCGGGATTCTGACGATGACGATGTCGCACCAGGCGCCGTCGGCGGGCGTCGCGCCGACGTGCCGGGTCACCGTGGTCACGCCGTACGCGCGGGTCGATGTCGCCCTGCCGGTCCGCGCCACCCTCGCCGAGCTGGTGCCGCAGCTGATCCGGCTGGCCGGCGCGGAAGGCCAGGCGTCGCCGGACAATCCGGGTTGGGTGCTGTCCCGCCTGGGTGGTGCCGCGTTCCCGCCCGGCCTGACCGTCACGGCCGCCGCGATCCGCGATGGCGACGTGCTCTACCTGAACCCGCGCGAGCGCCAGGTCGCGCCGCTGGTGTTCGACGACGTGATCGACGCGATCGCCAGCGCCGCGGAGAGCCGGGCAGGCGCGTGGGGGCCGAAGGTCGCCTACCGGATCGCGATCGTCGCGGCCGCCGTGCTGGCCGTCGGTGCCACGATGTTGTTGTCGCACAGCCTGTCCGGCACCGCACTGGCGCCGGTCGGGTCCGGGGTGCTCGGCGTCCTGCTGCTGCTCGCGGCCGGCGCGCTGGGCCGCGCCTACGGCGACGTCGATGCCGGCGTGGCCGCCGCCGCTGCCGGCGTGCCTGCCGCGTTGCTGGCCGGGATGAGTGCGGTGCCGCCGCACCAGTTCGGTTTCGGTGCCGGGCAACTGGCGTTGGGGCTGGCCGCCGTGACGCTGTACGGCGTGCTCGTCGTGGTGCTGGTGCCGCACCGGGTGGCGTGGTTCCTCGGGTTGACCCTGGCCGCGGCGTTCGGTGCGATCGGCGCCGCCGTCGTGGTGCTGACCGGGGCGAGCGCCGCCGGTGTCGCGGCCGTGCTGCCGGTGCTGGCCACCGCGCTGGGTGCCGCCGGGCCGATGATCTCGCTGCGGCTGGCCCGGTTGCCGCTGCCCACGGTGCCTGCCGACATGGACTCCTTCCGCGCGGAGGAGAAGCCGACGATGGACGAGTCGGTGCTCGGCCAGACGTCGACGGCCGAGACCATGCTGACCGGGCTGCTCGGCGCGTTCGGGCTGGTCGTCGTCGGCTCGGAGGTGGTGCTGACCCGTACCGGCAGCGGCACCCAGGCCGTCTGGCAGGTCGCGTTGGGTGCGCTGCTCGCGCTGGTGTGGCTGCTGCGGTCCCGGTCCTACGCGGGCGCCGCGCAGCGGATCGTGCTGGTCGGCACGGGCCTGGTGTCGTTGGCGCTGCTCGGCGGATGGCTGGCCGCGCACGGCAGCCGGCTCACCCAGTTCGCCGCCTGCGCCGTGCTGGTGGCGGGCGCCGTGATCAGCGTGATCTACGCCAACCGGGTGCGGCGCGGTCGCCGGTCGCCGAGTTGGTCGCGGTGGCTGGACGTGATCGAGTTCATCGCGCTGCTGGCGCTGATCCCGCTCGCCGGTCTGGTGCTGAATCTCTACGCGGCGATCCGGGGCGCGATCTGATCTACAGGGCCAGCGGCAGGTTGTCCAACACGGACTCGGCGTGCCTTCCGTTGCGGGGCAGCAATTCCATGCCCAGCATTCGGCTGACCTCCTTGGGCTTGGGCATCCGGCTGGTGGGGTGCACACCGATCCGGACGATCGACTCGCCACGCAACCTGCCGTGCGCCGCCCGGCGCAGCGAGTAGGACGTGCAGGTGAACGCCGCCTGCGGCAGGTACCGGCTCAGCACGGCGCGGCCGTCCGCGGACCGGCGCGGCTGGTAGGTGAACTGGCGCAGCGTCCCGATCGACCAGTCGTGCCACCGTTCCTGGACGGTCGTCTCGACCTTCCCGCCCAGCGCGGCATGATCCGAACCGAGTGCGACCAGAAGTTCCTGGCGCAGTTCGGGTTCGTCCAGCACGACACCGCCGTAGCCGGCGTCGGCCAGCTTCCCGGCCAGGGACAGCGCCACGGTGGCCGTGGCCCGTGCCGCGCCGGTCGCGCCGCCACCCCTGGCGAGGGTCGCGGCGGGTGAGTCCGCCGGGCGGTAGCGCAGGGCCAGCCAGTGCACCTGGACCGGCTCGAAGTCTCGGCGGTCGCCGTAGTAACGCGCCCTCGGCGGGCTGGGCACCGACCACACCACCAGCTGTGCGCCTGCCAGCCGGATGTCGGTGCGCCGGAACGCCCGCTCCAGCACACCCAGCAGGGCCTCCGGGTCGGGACTGGCCGAGGGCACCAGGCGCACCACGGCCGACAAGGAGTCACCGGACTCGGCGAGACCGGCGCGGTTGCCGGCCCGGTCGATCTGCCGCCGCACCCGCAGGTCGGGCAGGACCGCGTTGATCGGGTTACCGCCGCGCCGCAGCGACGGCCGGCCGCGGAACCGCCAGTGCACGCCGACCCACTGGTAGGCGCACAGCCCCGACCAGCGCACCGACGTCAGCGCGATCACCACCACGGCGACGGCGGCGACCACGATGCTGGTCGGTGTCCACGGCAGCACGGTGGCGGCCACCGCGACGATCGCCAGTTCCCACAGGGCGACCTGCCCCACGCGGACCGGCAGGAGTGCTCCGATCCGACTGCCGCGACCGCCGGATCGCTTGGCGCGCTTGGGCTGCTGGGCCCGCAGGGCGGGCGGGGGCGACAGCCGGGCCGACCGGGTGGTCATGTTCCTCCCATGCGAAAACGCGGCAAACAAATGGCGGACGACAAGGGTGGGCCAAGGTCAGCATAGGTATGCTCGCCTGGCCGCGTACAGCGAATCAGTGGACATAGCGCGAACAGTGGAAATCGGCGAGCGGGCGAGGGACGACGACGGTGTGGACGCAGCGCGACCAGATCCAGGCGTACCAGTTCCTGCGCCGCAGACTGGTCTCCGCGCTGGTCACAGGTGACGCCAACCATCCGACGTCACCCAGTCGGCGGCTGGTGCTGGGCACCATTCTCGGTATCGCCGCCGCCGTCCTGACAGCAGCCGTGTTCGGTGTCATCGGGCTGCTCAATCCGTCCGGTTCCAACGACTGGCAGCAGGGCGGCCAGGTGATCGTGGAACGGGAAACCGGTGCCCGGTACGCGCTGGGCGCGGGTGGCCAACTGGTCCCGGTGCTGAACTACGCGTCGGCCCGGTTGTACGTCGGCGGCAACGCCGACCAGACCGTCACCGTCTCGGCGAGCACGCTGCGTGGCGCGCCGCGCGGTGCGATGGTCGGCATTCCCGGTGCGCCGGACTCGCTGCCGGCCACGGACGCCCTGTCCGACAACACGTTCACCAGTTGCACCCGTACCCCGCCGGACCGTCCGGCCGCATCACCTCCGGTGGCCACGGTGATCCTCGGTCCCACCTCGCCGGGCGGCCGGGCAGTGCCCGGCAACCAGGCGCTGCTCGTCGTGGCGCCCTCCGGTGCCGACTTCCTGGTCACCGCCGGCCACCGGTTCCGCCTCGCCGGCCAGGCGCCGGTCGCCGCACTCGGCTACGAGGGTGCGCCCGCGGTCCGGGTGGCGGAGAACTGGCTGGACACCGTGCCGGTGGGCCGGGATCTCGGTCTGGTCGCCGTACCCGGCGCCGGCTCGCCGGGACCATCCGTCGGCGGCCGGTCCACCCTGGTCGGCCAGATCCTCACCGACGGCTCCTACTACCTGGTCGAACGGGACGGTCTGGCGCCGGTCAGCCAGACCGAGGCCCTGCTGGTGCTCGGCGACTCGTCCAACTCGGCCGCCTATCCGGACGGTCGCCAGTCCGTGGTGCGCCTCCCGGTGGCCGCCCTGGACACCGCGCCGCGGTCACCGTCGTCGGAGGACACCGCGGGCTATCCGAGGTCGGTGCCCATGCTGGCGCCCGCCGACCAGAGCACCGTGCTGTGCGCGGTGGGCAACGGCGACGGTGACGCCCGGATCATGACATCGGCGGGCGTACCGCTGCCGGCCGGTGGTCGTTCCGTCAGCGTGGACCAGCGAACCGACGACCGCGTGGCGGACGAGGTGTTCGTGCCGCCGGGCAGCGGAGCACTGGTGCGCCAACAGGTCGGCGGCGGCCAGCCCGGTCCGGAGTACCTGGTGACCGACACGGGCGTGAAGTACCCGGTGCCGGGCGACGCCGACGCGGCCGCACTCGGCTACGGCGGTGTGGCCGCGACCCCGGTGGCCGGCACGGTGCTCGACCTGCTGCCGCAGGGGCCGAGTCTGGACATCGCCGCGGCGCGGAGGCTGGCTCCCGGCGGTGACGTGCCCGGCGGTGGTGCCCGGTGACCGGCACCGAATCCGTCGAACCGGGCAGCGTGCAACTGCCGCCGGCCGGCCGCATCCTCGTGGGGGTCGTCGAGGACCACCCGCTGTACCGGGCCGCCGTGGCCAGGGTGCTGGAGGAGACGGCGGACATGGAACTGGGCGTGGTCGCCGACTCGGTGGCCCGGTTCGCCGCCGGCCGGCAGCCGCCGGGTGTCGTGGTGCTGGACCTGAAGCTGCGCGGCATCGGGGATGCCGCCGCGGTCATGGAGGTGGTCCGGATGGGCCACCGGGTGCTCGTGGTGTCGGCGGCGGCGGGCCAGTCCGAAGTGCTCGGCGCGATCGCGGCCGGGGCGCGCGGCTACCTGTCCAAGGATGCGGACGCGGCGGAGATCCTGCGCGCCATCCGGTCGATCGCGGCCGGCAACAGTTACGTGTCGCCGATGCTGGCGGCGTTCGTGCTCGACTCGTCGCGGGAGCGGCAGGCGGGCCCGAAGATCGAGTTGTCCGCGCAGGAGCGGCGGGTGCTGTCGCTGGTGGCCGCGGGGGAGCGGGACGCGGACATCGCGGAGGAGATGGCGATCAGCATCCGCACCGTACGGTCCTATTTGGACCGCATTCGGGACAAGACGGGACGGCGGCGGCGGCCGGAGCTGACCCGGTTTGCCATCGAGGAGGGCATCGCCCACCAGCCGCCCGGCCCGGTGGCCTGACCTCGGCACAGCGAACTCACAGCGGCTTTCACGGACCCTTCTCAGGCTGTCGCCGTATACAGGAGTGTGTAGCTGGTTCCTCCTGGAAGGCGGCCGGATCGTGCGCTACCCATCACGTGACCCTCGTGCGGTGCGGGCCGAGGGCAGGCGGCGGGTCCAGACCGTCACCACCTGGACGGCGGGCGGCTCGCTGGTCGCCGCGGCCGCACTGGCGGCGGTGCTGGCCCACGGCACCACGGTGGCCAGGCAGAACGCCACGAACGACCAGTTGCGGAGCCCGGACAGCGCGCCGGCGGTGACCGACACGGGCGGCGCGGACGTGGGATCGGGCGGGTCATGACCAGCCTGGACACGGTGTTCCCCGCGCTGGGCACCACGGCGTCGGTCGTGGTGCCCGACGGTGGGCTGCTCGCCGACGCCGAGCGCATCCTCCGCGACGATGTCGCGGCGGTGGACGCGGCGTGCAGCCGGTTCCGGCCGGACTCCGAGTTGTCCTGGTTGCACGAGAACGCGGGCACCGAGGTGACGGTGAGTCCGCTGCTGGCCGATGCCGTCGGTGTGGCGTTACGGGCCGGTCGGCTGACCGGCGGGCTGGTCGATCCGACCGTCGGCAGTGCCCTCGTCGGCTTGGGCTACGACCGCGACTTCACCGAACTGGCCTCCGACGATCTGGGCCCCGCCGCACCGCCGCGACCGGCGCCCGGCTGGTGGCGGGTGTCGTTCGACCCGGTGGCGCGGCGGATTCTGCTGCCCAGAACCGTGCGGCTGGATCTCGGTGCGACCGCGAAGGCGATGGCGGCGGACCGGTCGGCGGCGCGGATCGCCGCCGCCCTGGGTTGCGGTGTGCTGGTCAGCCTCGGCGGCGACGTGGCGGTCGGTGGCGCGGCGCCGAAGGACGGTTGGCGGATCGGCATCGGCGACGACCACCGGGTGGCCGGAGTCGACCCGGACGTGGTGGTGACGATCCGGTCCGGCGGGCTGGCCACGTCGAGCACGACGTGCCGCACCTGGCGGCGCGGTGGCCGGACCGTGCACCACATCGTCGACCCGCGCACCGGCGACATGGCCGAGCCCGCGTGGCGCACGGTGAGCGTCGCGGCGGCGTCGTGCGTGGACGCGAACACGGCCAGCACGGCGGCGATCGTGCTCGGCCGGGCGGCGCCGGGCTGGTTGGGTGATACCGGCCTGCCGGCCAGATTGGTGTGCGCCAAGGGGAACGTGCTCACGGTCGCCGGCTGGCCGGCATGAACCAGCCGATTCTGTGGTACGCGAGCCGGGCCACCGGCCTGATCGCGTTACTGCTGTTCACCGCGTCCGTGACGCTGGGGGCGCTGGGCGGCGGCCGGTTCGTCGGTGCGCGGTGGCCTCGGTTCGCGCTGGCCGCCCTGCACCGCAACGTGTCGCTGCTGGCCGTCGTCTTCCTCGCGGTGCACATCACCACCGCGGTCGTCGACCCGTACGCCGGAATCGGCTGGCTGGACTCGATCGTGCCGTTCCGGTCGGCGTATCACCCGTTCTGGCTCGGCCTGGGTGCCGTCGCGACCGATCTGACCATCGCGGTCGTGGTGACCAGCCTGCTGCGGCCACGGGTGAACGTGCGGGTGTGGCGCTGGATCCACTGGGCCAGTTACGCCTGCTGGCCGCTGGCCGTCGCGCACGGCATCGGCACCACGCCCGCCGACATCACGATGGGCTGGGTGCTGGTGGTCAACGTGGTGTGCGTGCTGGCCGTGCTGGTCGCGGTCGGCTGGCGGGCCGGCACCCGCCACCCGGACACCGAGGCGAGGGCACTCCGGTGACCCGCCTGCTGTCGGCGACCGAACGGGTGCCCCGCCAGTACCTGCCCGACCGGACGGCCCTGATCGACATGGTGCGGGCGGCCGGGCTGCGTGGCCGGGGTGGCGCCTGGTTCCCGCTGGCCACCAAGCTGGCGGCCGTCGTCGCGGCGTCCGGCCGGCGCGGTGCCGCCGTCGTGGCCAACGGCGTGGAGAGCGAACCGGCCAGCCAGAAGGACCACGCGCTGCTGGCCCGCGTGCCGCACCTGGTGCTGGACGGCCTGGCGCTGGCCGCGCACGCGGTGGACGCCCACGAAGCGGTGCTGTGCGTGCGGCCGGCCGACCCGCTGATCCCGACCCTGCACGCGGCGATCGCCGAGCGGGCCGATCCGGTGCCGGTGCGGCTGGCCGAGGTGCCCGACCGGTTCGTGGCCAGCGAGGAGACCGCGCTGGTCAACTTCCTGAACACCGGCGACGCCCGCCCGACCGGACGGCCACCGGTGGCCCGCGGGGACGGGCGGGCGACGGCGAAGGGCCTGCGCGGCCGGCCGACGCTGGTCAGCAACGTGGAGACGCTGGCCGATCTGGCGCTGGTGGGCCGGTGCGGACCGGACTGGTTCCGGGCGGTCGGCGTGCCGAGCGCGCCGGGCACCGCGCTGATGACCGTCGGCGGTGCCGTGGCCCGGCCGGGCGTGTACGAGATCGCGCTGGGCATGACCGTGGCCGACCTGCTCGCGGTGGCCGGTGGTGTCGAGCCCGCCGTGGCCGTGCTGGTCGGCGGGTTCGGCGGGACGTGGCTGGCGCTGCCGGGCGCGGGCGAGCTGCCGCTGGCACCGGACGAGCTGGCCGCCGCCGGTGCCTCGCTCGGTGTGGGCCTGGTGTTGGCGTTGCCGGCCAGGGTGTGCGGAGTGGCGGTGTCCGCCCGGATCGTCCGGTATCTGGCGGGTGAGTCGGCACGGCAGTGCGGGCCGTGCATGTTCGGCCTGCCCGCGCTGGCCGAGGACATGGACGCGCTGGCCGGTGGCCGGCCGGTCGACCTGGACCGGCTGCGCCGCCGGGTCGGGCTGGTGCGCGGCCGGGGTGCCTGCCGGCATCCCGACGGTGCCGCGCGGCAGGTGGCCAGCGCGCTGTCGGTGTTCGCCCGTGACGTCGCGGCGCATGCCGCGGGCCGCCCGTGTGACGGCGTGGTGTCCGATCCGGGATTTCCGATTCCACTGCTGGGGGTGCGATGACGGAGAGTGGCGGCCGGCTGTCGGTCCGGCCGATCGAGTGTCGAGCGCACGGGTTGTGCGCCGAGCTCCTGCCGGAACTGATCGAACTGGACGAATGGGGCTATCCGGTCCTGGCCGACGGTGGATCCGTCGCCGTGCCACCGACGCTGCGGGCGCTCGCGCGGGAGGCCGTCACGGCGTGCCCGACGCTCGCGTTGCGACTGGACCGAGGTCGGTGACTACCCCCCTGGGGTATCATCGACCTCAGGATATCCCCTGGAGGACGGCATGCGAGGCTACACAGAGGACAGGGCAGGCTATCTACGCCGCCTCCGGCGCATCGAGGGCCAGATCCGCGGTCTGCAGCGGATGGTCGAGGACGACGACTACTGCATCGACATCCTCACCCAGATCTCGGCGGCCACCAAGGCACTCCAGGCCGTCTCACTCGGACTGTTGGAACAGCATCTCGGCCACTGTGTCACCGAGGCGGTCACCGAGGGTGGCGAGGTGGCCGAAACGAAGCTGCGTGAGGCCAATGAGGCCATCGCCCGCCTGGTGAAGTCCTGAGCTCGGCCGATCACGGTGTGACCGGATTGTGCCCATGCCGATCAGACCCCGTGCCACCTGGGCCGATCGGTACCTCAGCGGTGATTCACCCGGCTCGGGGAGTTCCACTTGGCTGATTCCAGATTACGCTGGGGTCGCATCGCCAAACATACCGAGGGGTCGGCTGGTCCCCCTGGTCGGGGCGGTGGGGACCAGCCGCTTGTTTTCCTGGCCGGGTCCGGTAAGCGAGCTTTCCGACCGCGATCGGGCGCAGCTCCGTCACGGTCCGAAGTGGACGATCTCGCCACGGGATCGGTACCGATTCCCGAACGACCTTGACGTGGGCACTCCGCGCTGCTCGGATGACATCGTTAGCCTGACGTACGATCCAGGACGGGGTGGTCATGAGCATTCGCTCCGACGCCGTTGAGCTCGCACCGGAACTGGTCTCCCTCCGCCGCGCGCTGCACCAGATCCCGGAGATCGGTCTCCACCTGCCGCTCACCCAGGAGCGCGTGCTCGCCGCCCTCGACGGCCTGCCGCTGGAGATCTCCACCGGCACCGGCGTGTCCTCGGTGACGGCCGTGCTGCGCGGCGGCCAACGTGGTCCGGCCGTGCTGCTGCGCGGTGACATGGACGCCCTGCCGGTCACCGAACGCACCGGCTACGACTTCACGTCGAAGCACGAGGGCGTCATGCACGCCTGCGGCCACGACCTGCACACCGCGGGCCTGGTCGGCGCGGCCCGGCTGCTGTCCGCCCGCCGGGCCGAACTGCCCGGTGACGTCGTGTTCATGTTCCAGCCCGGCGAGGAGGGCTGGGACGGCGCGGGCCACATGATCCGCGAGGGCGTGCTCACCGCGGCCGGCGGGTCGGTGGTCGCCGCCTACGGGCTGCACGTGCTGTCCTCCGACGTGCCGGCGCACCAGTTCACCGGCCGGCCCGGCCCGCTGATGGCCGCGTCCGACGGCCTGCACGTGCGGGTGGTCGGCGCGGGCGCGCACGGTTCCCGCCCGGCAGGTGGCCTGGACCCGATCCCGGCCGCGTGCGAGATGGTCACCGCGCTGCAGACCATGGTGACCCGCCGGTTCGACGTGTTCGATCCGGTCGTGGTGACCGTCGGGATGATCCACGGCGGCACCCGACGGAACATCATCCCGGACGACGTCACGTTCGAGGCCACCATCCGGTCGTTCTCCCCGCAGGCGCGGGAGCGGGTCAGTCGCGAGTCGGTGCGGCTGTGCGAGGACATCGCCACGGCGCACGGCATGCGTGCCGAGGTCCGCTACGACGGGGAGTACCCGGTCACCGTGAACAACGCGACGCACCACGAGTTCGTCGCGGACACCGTGCGGGACGTGTTCGGCGACGAGCGGTTCACGCTGATGGACAACCCGGAGGCGGGTTCCGAGGACTTCTCCCGGGTGCTCAACGAGGTGCCCGGCGCGTACATCTTCCTCGGCGCGACCGAGTCCGACGACCCGGAGACCGCACCGAGCAACCACTCGCCGCTGGCCACGTTCGACGACGCCGTGCTGCCCGACGGCGCCGCGCTGCTCGCCGAACTCGCCGTGCGGCGGCTCAACCGGGAGGTGGCGGTCGCATGACACGCACGCTGTTCGCGGGTGGCCAGGTGTTCGACGGCACGGGCTCGGCGCCCGAGCGGGCGGACGTGCTGGTGCAGGACGGCCGGATCGTCGAACTGGGCACCGGGCTGGACGCCGACGAGGTGGTCGACTGCCAGGGCGCCACGCTGCTGCCCGGCCTGTTCGACTGCCACGTGCACGTCACGGTGTCCGACATCGGCCTGCTGCCCAGGGTGCAGCAGCCGTTCTCCTACCAGTTCTATGCCGCCGCCCGGAACCTCGCCCGCACGCTGAACATCGGCATCACGACCGTGCGCGACGCGGGCGGTGCCGACCTGGGCATCAAGCAGGCCGTGGACGACGGGCTGATCACCGGCCCGAGGATGAAGATCGCGGTGTCGATGATCTCGCCCACCGGCGGGCACGGCGACGGCTGGTCGGTGTCCGGGCACTGCGTCCCGCTGTCGGTGCCGCATCCCGGCCGGCCGGCCGGGATCGCCGACGGACCGGACGAGATGCGCCGGATCACGCGGCAACTGCTGCGGGCGGGCGCCGACGTGCTCAAGGTGTGCACCACCGGTGGCGTGCTCTCGCCGAGGGACGATCCGAAACACAGCCAGTTCACGCCGGAGGAGTTGGAGGTGCTCGTCACCGAGGCGCGGATGCAGGGCCGCGAGGTGATGGCGCACGCGCAGGGCACTGAGGGCGTCAAGAACGCGATTCGGGCCGGCATCCGCTCCATCGAGCACGGGATCTACCTGGACGACGAGGCGATCGAGATGATGATCGCCAACGGCACGTGGCTGGTGCCCACGCTCATCGCGCCGGTTGCCGTGATTCGTGCCGCCGAAGCCGGCGCGTCGCTGCCGGAGTCGGTCGTGCGCAAGGCCCGGGACGTGGCGACGGTGCACGCCGAGTCGGTCCGCCGGGCCGCCGAGGCAGGCGTCCGGATCGCCATGGGCACGGACAGCGGGGTGGGTCCGCACGGCACCAACCTGGAGGAGCTGCCGCTGATGCAGGCGTGTGGCATGACGCCCGCCCAGGTGCTCGCCGCGACCACGTCGTCGGCCGCTGACCTGCTCGGACTCGGCGGTGAGCTGGGCACGCTGGCGCCCGGCTACCGGGCGGATGTCGTGGTGGTCAATGGTGACGGTCTGGATCTCGCCGGGCTCGCCGGCAACATCCGCGAGGTGTGGCAGAACGGCGTTCGGGTGGTCGACCACGGTGCCGGCACCGCCGCCGCCGGATCGGTCAACGGCGCTGTAGACCACGCGGCGGCAGGCTGACCAACCGCCAACCAGGTCAGTAAGAAAGCACCGTTCGGGTGCTGGTTCCCGGTCGGGGCGGCGCTAGCCTGCGGTTATGCGCCGTGTGTCACCACGTGAGAAAGGGGTGGGGTCGCACCGGCGCGAGAGGAGACGGACTCGATGACGCATCCGTTGGACCCCGCCGCCGAACCGGCGGCGTTACCTCGCAGGCTGGCCGGGCTGATGCGACCCGAACTGGCCGCGGTCGGCGAGGAGATCATCGCGGAGATCAGGCGCACCATTCCCGAATACGGGCGCCCGCTGGACGGACCGTACGGCCATGCCATGCGGATCGGTGTGGAACAGGCACTTCTGGCGTTCGTGGACCACGTGGCCGATCCGGCGACGCGGCACGAGCGGCGGGACGACGTGTGCCGGAAGCTGGGGCAGAACGAGGCACTGGAGGGACGCAGCCTGGACTCGTTGCAGTCCGCGTACCGGGTCGGCGCGCGGGTGGCGTGGCAGCGGATGATGCGGATGGGTCGGCGGCACAACCTGTCCTCGTCCGTGATGTCGATGCTCGCGGATGCATTGTTCTTGTACATCGACGAACTGGCGTCGCTCTCGCACGACGGTTACCTGGAGGCACAGGCGCGATCGGCGGGCGCGATGGAGGAGTGGCGGCGCAGGCTGGTCCGGCTGATCCTGGAAACGCCCGCCGCGCCACGGGGTGCGATCGACGACCTGGCCGCACTGGCCGGGTGGACCGTGCCCGACGAGGTGACACTGGTCGCCGTCGCCGCGGGCACGAAATGCGCGAAACCCATGCTGGACGGCGATGTCCTGGCCGACATCCGCCGGCCCGATCCCTATCTGCTGGTGCCCGGCCGGGTCGGTTCTGGCCGGCAGGGCCGGTTGGCTGCGGCGATGCCGATGGGCCGGATCTCGATCGGCCTGACGGTGGCGCTGCCCGCTGCGTCGGACTCGCTGCGCTGGGCGAGACAGGCGTTGGGGTTGGCCGAGGACGGTGTGCTGGGCGAGGAACGGGTCACCCGGTGTGCGGACTGCCTGCCGACGCTGTGGCTGACGTCGGACAACGCGCTGGTGGAGCAGTTGGCGCGGCGCGAGTTCGAGAAACTGGACGGGTTGACGCCCAAGCAGCGGGCGCGGCTGGTGGAGACGTTGGGGGTGTGGCTGGAGACGCGGGGGAGTGCCGCGGAGATCGCCGATCGGTTGCACGTGCATCCGCAGACCGTGCGGTACCGGATGCGCCAGTTGGAGAAGACCTTCGGTGACCAGTTGGCGGACCCCGACGGCCGGTTCGCCATCGAGCTGGTGGTGCGGGCGACCCGGCTGCGCGAGGCGCGCGCGCCGGAAGTGGCCGATTCGGGCCGTTTCCGTGCGTCCTGAGTGGGGCCTGGCGCGCCAGCGGCGCGGGAGGCCCCGGAGCGAAGCGACCTTAGTGTGTCGGGATCGACTATCGGGCGTGCATGTCGGCGATCAGCCAGTGGCCGCCGACCAGTTGGACGGTGATCGACAGCTGCGCCGCCGACGTGCTGGTCCGGCCGGTGTCACCTCGGGTCGCGGCCTGGTCCAGGAACACCAGCAGCTGCGCCTGGCTTCCGTCGAGCCGGGTGACGCCCGCGGCCACCACCCGGGTGGTGAGCTTCAGCTTCTCGGCGACCGCGTGCTGGCGGACCTGGCCGAACAAGGTGCTGTACTGGCCCGCCGCCTTCCCGGTGAGCACCGCTGCCGCGGCTTGTCGCGTCGCATCGGTGTCGTTGTAGGAATACGAGAAGATCCGGTCGACCGCACCGCTGACGTCACCGATCACCCGGTTCGTCGCGCCCTGGTCGACCAGCGCCTGGTTGGCCACGGACCGCAGGGAGGTCGACCGCACGAGGAACCATCCGCCCGCCGCCACCAGCAGCACGGCGACCAGCAGCACCGTCAGCGGGCCCCGAAACCTCCGCGCGACATCGACGACGTTGGTCGCCGGCTCGTCCTCGTCGGGGCGGTCGATGGCCGGACCGCCGTCGGACTCGGATTCCTGGGTGACCGACACTGATTCCCCCTACTTCCCGCTGACCGGGATCGCGGTCAGCGAGCTGAGCTTCCAGCCGGCGGCGGTGAGGGTGAGGCCGGCCCGGTAGCGATTGCGTTCCGTGGTGGCCGAGCCGGCCTGCGGAGTCACCTGGATGTCGACCGCCGCGATCACCTCCGCCGTGCCGGCCTGGCGGTCCAGCCGGGTGACGGCCGCGTCGGTGACCCGGCCCGAGGCACTGGAGTGCGCCTGTTCGATCTGCTGCCTGCTCCGCGGCTCACTGTTCTGGAGCTGGGCGTGCAGTGTTCCGGTCGACGCGTCCAGCCACAGTCGCAGGCCCTGGTCGAGATGTGCCGGGTCCATCGTGTTCAGTGCGGCGATCTCCCGGGTGCCGGCCCGCAGCGCGTCGTCCCGCATTCTGGCCAGCGACGCCGTGTCGTCATGGCCTGCCTGCCACCACGAGAAACCCGACCACACGGCGAAGCCGGCGGCGACGACCAGCGATGCCCAGCCGATCCGCCACAGCTTCCGTCGGTCGGTCACCGGTTCAGCCCCATCAGTTCACCCAGGCCGGCCGGACCGGTGGTCACCGGTGTCGCGGTGACCGAACCCGGCGTGGCGGCGGCGGGCACGCCGGCGGAGGGCGCGTGCGCGGAGCCGCGCACGCCGACGCCACTGCTCGCCGGTGCGGTGCAGCGGGCGTTGGTGTTCAACGGCGGGCTGGGCGAGGTGTTCAGGCCGTTGCGATAGGTCGTGCCCCCGTATCCGGCGGTGCAGGGGAGCGGGTTGAAGAAGGTCAACGCCATGCCGAAGTTCGCGCCGTTCTGGTTGATCACCGTTGAGCCCGCCGCGATCGCGGCCGGAGCCGCCACCAGCAGCTCGTCCAGACCGTTCTGCCGGTTCAGGGTGAGGTCGGACGTGGTGAGCAGGTTGGCCAGCAGGACGGACAGGTCCGGATCGGTCTGCTGCAACAGATCCGTCACCTGCGTGGCGGCCTGCGGTGTCGCGGTGATCAGCCTGCGGATGTCCGAGTCCGACGTGTCCAGCTGCCCGGCGAACAGGCGCAGGCTCCTGCTGAACGACTCCAGGGCGTCCTTCTCCGCGTCCTGGGTGCCCAGCACCGTCGTGCCGTTGTTGATCAGCCCGAGGGTGTTGGGCAGGTCCTGGGTGGCGCCCCGGGTGAGGCTGCTGCTGGCATCCAGCAACACCTGGAGGTTCGGTCCCTGTCCCTGGAACGCCTTGCCCAGTTCGTCCACGACGGTGCGCAGCGACTGCTTCGGCACCGAGGACGCCAGGGCGTCGATGCTGGACAGCACGGTGGTCACCGGCGGCGGCAGTCGGGTGGCGCTGCGCGGGATGGTCGAACCGTCCGCCAGGTACGGGCCACCGGCCGACTTCGGCCGCAGGTCGACGTATTCCTCGCCGACGGCCGACAGGTTCGCGACGACGGCCCGCACGTTCTTCGGGATCGGCGCAGAGGAGCTGTCGATGTCCAGGTCCGCCTCGACGCCGGTGTCGGTCAGGTTCACCGCACCGACCCGGCCGACCTGCACCCCGCGATAGGTGACGGCGGCGTTCGGGAAGATGCCGCCGGCCTGGGTGAGTTCGAGGTCGACCACGTAGTACCGGCGGGCGCCGACCAACCGGCCGAGGTCTGCGTACTTGATCCCGATGTAGCCGATCACCAGCAGGCCGATCACGATGAATGCCAGCACCCTGGTCCGGGTGGCCCTGGTGATCATCAGCTCCCACCTCCTGCCGAGCTCGGGGACGGACTGGCCGGTGGTGTGGACGTGCCCGGCGCCTGCCCGGACGTCGGCGGTGTCGAGGACGATGTCGGCGCGGTGGACGTGCTGCCCGGTGGCTGCGTCGTCGACCCCGGTGGGCCGGAGCTCGGCGGGCTGGTCGTGGTGCCCGGCGTCGGCGTGCTGCCGAACGTCTGGTCGATCGCCGGGAGCGGCAGTGGTGGTGCGTCCGTGGTCGCCTGCTGGCGCAGCGCCGGTGACTGCGTTGCCGCGCCCGGCGAACCGGTGGCCGGGCTCTGGTCGGGATCCAGTGCCGGAATGATCGTGGTGCCGGGAGCCGCGGTCACCGAGAGGAAGACGTTGAGGTAGTCGCCCCTGAAGTCGTTCAACACCTGGTCGGTGAAGGGATAGGTGAGCAGTACCTGCAACGCCTGGGGCAGCGCCTGCCCTGCGTTGGCCAGCTGGCGCAGCACCGGCGCCAGGGAGCGTACGTCCGCCGCGAAGTTCTGGGTGCTCTTGTCGAGGGTGTCCACCGCGACGCCGGAGAGGGTGTTCAGCGAGTCCAGCAGGCCGACCAGTTGGTCGCGCTGCTGGTCGAGCACCGCGAGGCCGGGGGAGAGGTTGTCGAGCACGTTGCCGATCTGCCGGTCGCGGCCGGCCAGCGTGGCGGACAACCGGTCGAGCCCGTCCAGCGCCGCCGTGATGTTGCGCCGCTGGCCGTTCAGGTTGGCCACCAGGGTGTCGGCCTGGGCCAGGAAACCGCGCACCGCCTGTTCGTTGCCGCGCAACGCGTCGTTGAGCTGGACGGTGATGGTGTGCAGCTGGTTGATGCCGCCACCGTTGAGCAGCAACGACAACGCGCCGAGTACCTCCTCCACCTCGGGGCTGCGGTTCGTGCGGGAGATCGGGATCGTCGCGCCGTTGGCCAGCACGCCGGTTGCTGAGCCGTCGGTGGGAGCGCTCAGTTCGACGTACTTCTCGCCGAGCAGGCTGGACTGCTGGAGGTAGGCGAAGGAGTTGGCCGGCAGGTGGACATCCCCGTTGATCAGCATGGTGACGTCGGCGGTCCACCCGTTCGCCGGGAGGCCGATCCTGGTGACGCGGCCGACCGGGACGTCGTTGACCTTCACCGCGGCCTGTGGCACCAGGTCCACCACGTTGGCGAACCGGGCGTCGACCTGGTAAGGGTGCGGGCCCAGATCCGCGCCACCGGGCAACGGCAGGTCGTAGACCCCGGAGAACCCGCAGCCGGCCACCGTCACGGCCCCGGCCAGGACAGCCGCGGCCACCATCACCCTGCGCGTCATCGGCCACCTCCCGATGCCGTGGCGAACACCGGACCGGCCGCCGGGAGTGGCAGCGGCGGCAATGCCTGCTGTGCTGTCGGCGACACGGGCACCAGTCCGGCGGCCGGCGCCTGCTGGCAGTTCGACAGGCCGGGCGTGGTGGCACAGAGGCTGGCCGGCACCGGCCCGACCCCCGCCGGCGTCGGCGCGGGGGTGAGCTTCCCGAAGCTGAGCTCGTTCAGATCGCCCCGGCCGTCCAGCGTGCGGTTGACCGGGTCGTAGGCGTTGAGCACGTTGGTCACCGCCAGTGGTGCGTCGTCCAGCATCTCCGCCAGTGACGCCCGCTGGTTCACCAGGACCTGGCTGATCGACGCCAGTTTGTCCACGTTGGACTGGATGTCGTCGCGGTTGTCGTTGATGAAACCCTGGACCTGGCCCAACGCGGTGGCCAGTTCGTTCAGGGCGGCGCCGAGGTCCTGCCGGTCGTCGGACAGGAACCCGGACACCGAGGCGAGTTGTTGCTCCGCCTCGCGGACCTGCCCGTCGTTGTTCTTCAGCGTGGTGGTGAACTGCTGCAGGTTGTCCACCGTGCCGAAGAGGTCGTTCTGCGAGCCGGACAGTGTTCTGGTGGCGGCGCCGAACTGGGAGATGGTGGTGCCCAGTGCCTGGCCGTTGCCGTTGAGGTTGGCGGCACCCGTGTTGAGCAGATCGGACAGGGCGCCGTTCTTGTTGGCCCCGTTGGGACCCAGGGCGGTGGCCAGTTGGCTGAGGCTGGCGTAGACCTGGTCGAGTTCCGCCGGGGTGGCCGTCCTGCTGACCGGGATCGTGCCGCCGTCGGCGATCTGGGGGCCACCGGAGTACACCGGGGTGAGCTGGACGTAGCGGTCACTGACCACGCTGGGCGCGACCACGACCGCCTTCACCAACGCCGGTACGGCGATGCCCCGGTCCACCGTGATGGTGACCCGGACCTGCTTGCCGACCGGCGTCACCGAGTCGATGTCGCCCACCGGCACGCCGAGGATCTCCACGTTCGAGCCCGCGTAGACGCCGACGGCCTCGTTGAAGAACGCGGTGATGTGTTTGGTGCCGGTGTGCTCGAACACCCACCACACCGCACCGACGACCACCAGCGCCAGGACGATGCCCGCCGCCGTGTACCGGGCGTTCCGCTTGGCCCGCACGGTCCTGAACATCAGCTACCACCTTGCTTCGGTGACACGCAGCCGACCTGGGTCTGGGGTTGGAAGACCGGCGGCAGGTAGGACTGCGGGACCAGTCCGCAGAGGTAGACGTCGAACCAGCGGCCGTTGCCCAGCGTGTTGCCGACCAGCCGGTAGTACGGGCCGGCCAGGGCCAGCGCCCGGTTGAGGTTGTTCTGGTTGCGTTGCAGCACCGTGGTCACCTGGTCCAACTCGGTCAGCGCCGGGTGGAGTGTCGCGGAGTTGTCGGTCACCAGGCCGGACAGCTGCACGGCCAGTTGCTCCGTTCCGGTGAGCAGTGCGCTGATCGCGTCCCGGCGGGCCTGCAACTCGTTGAGCAACAGGTTGCCGTCGTTGATCAGGGCCTGGAACTGGCTGTCGTCCTGCGCGAGCATGCCGGTGACCCGTTTGGTGCTGGCGAGGAGTTGGGCGATCTGGTTGTCCCGGGAGGCGATCGTCTGGGACAGCGCGGACAGCCCGGTCAGGGCGGCGTGCACATCCGGCGCGGTGTTGGCGAACGCGCCGGATATCGCTTCGAAACTCTGCGCGAGTTGCTGGGTGTCGATCTGTCCGACGGTGTTCGCCAGGTCGCTGAACGCCTGGGTCACGTCGTACGGGGACGTGGTGCGGGAGGGCGGAATGGGCTGTCCCGGATGCTGTGCCGCGGCGCCCAACGGGTCGACCGCGAGGTACTTCTCCCCGAGCAGTGTCTTGATCTTGATGGCGGCGGTGCTCGCGTCGCCGACCCAGGTGTCCTTGACCCTGAACGTGACCTCGACGTGGTTGCCGTCCAGCGACACCCCGGTCACCGAGCCGACCTTCACCCCGGCCACCCGGACCTCGTTCCCGGACCGCAGCCCGGCGGCTTCGGTGAAGTCGGCCGTGTAGGTGGTGCCGCCGCCGATGATCGGCAGGCTGCCGGAGAAGAACACCAGTAGCACGATCACGACGAGGATGCCCAGACCGGCGAGGCCGACGAGCACCGGGTCACGTTCCCTGATCGACTTCATGACCGGCACCTCGATTCGGTCACCGGAGTCCCGATGGGCGGCCCGGACCCCGGAGCGGCGCCCGGCGCCACCGTGACTCCGGTCACGGTCGCCTGGCACAGGAAGAAGTTGAACCAGGACCCGTAGGACGCCGCGGTGGCGATCTTCTGGTACTTGATCGGCAGGTTGTGCAGGAAGGTGTTCAGCAGCGGGGTGTTGTTCGCCAGGGTCGTGGACACCCTGCCGAGCGAGGTGATGCTCTGCTGCAACCCCGGCCTGCTCAGTTGCAGCAGATTGCCGGTCGCGGTGGTCAGGTCCGACAGGGCACTGATCGCGTTGCCGATCGGCTTGCGGTCCTGCGCGAGCCCGGACACCAGTTGTCGCAGGGTCACCACCATGTTCGACAGCTCGTCGCCGCGGCTGTTGACCGTGTCCAGCACCGAGTTGAGATTGTCGATCACCCGGCCGATCACCGCGTCCTTGTCGGCCAGCGTCGTGGTGAGCGACGCGGTGTTCGCGACCAGGTCGTCCACGGTGACGCCGTCGCCCTGGAGCACCTGGACGATCTCGTTGGACAGCTGGTTGACGGCATCGGGTGACAACGCCTGGAACAACGGTTGGAATCCGTTGAACAACTCGGTCAGGTCCAGCGCGGGCTGGGTGTGTCCCAGCGGGATCGTCCCGCCCGGCGGCAGCGTCTGGTCGACCGGCCCGACGCCCTGGTCCAGCTCGACGTAGCGCTGGCCGACCAGGTTGCGGTACTTGACGATCGCGGTGACCGCGACGGGCAGCCGGCGATCGGACTGGATGGCGAACCGGACGTCCGCCAGCCGCCGGTCCACCACGGCGATCGCGTCCACCTGCCCGACCCGCACGCCCGCGATCCGCACGTCGTCGCCGACGTTCAGTCCGGTGACGTCGGAGAACACCGCGTGGTAGTCGGTGGTGCCGCCCAGGCCCGTGTTGGCGATGGTGATGCCGAGAATCGCGGTCGCCAGCAGGGTGACGACGGTGAAGATCGCGCCCTTGATCAGAGCGGGGGCCATGCTTTTTCGCTTCACTTCAGCGTCACCTCCGTACCACGGAAGACCGGGCCGACCAGCACGCTGCTCCAGTCCGGCAGCGACCGCGGCGGTTGGTTGACCGATGGGGCGACCAGTTCGTTGATGAACTCGTTCTCCGCGGGGGAGTTGGCCAGGCCGAGCACACCGACGGGCGTGCTCGGGTCCGCGGCCGGCACCTGCGTGCCCGCCCGGACCGCCGGCTGCGCCACCGTGGGCCTGGTGCCGTCCCGCAGCGTGACACCGCCGAACGGGACCGGGTAGCAGTGCGGACCGCTGTTGTCGTCGAACTTCGGCGCGTCACGGCCCGGGACGTAGCGGCCCAGCGACGGCACCGGGTGCAGGCTCACCTGCAGGCCCGGCTTGTCGGTGCCCTTGCCGAGGACCTTGTCCACCGCAGGTTCGAAGTTGACCAGCTGTTGCAGCGTGCACGGGAACTCCGCCGAGTACCTGGCCAGGGTGCGCAGTGTCGGCAGGGCGTTCGCGTCCAGCCGGATGATGTTGGTCCTGTTCTGCGTCAGGAAGGTCGTCAGGTCCTCCGAGGTACCGGTCAGCGTGGCGTACAGCGTGCTGAGGTTGTTCCGCTCCGCGACCACCGTCTGGCTGGTCCGCGAGAAGTCGTTCAACGCCTGGACGAGGTCCGGCGCCGCGCTGTTGTAGTCGTTGGCCACCTTGGACAGTGCCGTGATGTCGGTGTCCAGCCGCGGCAGCTGCGGGTTGAACTGGCTCAGGTAGGAATTGACCTGGGAGAGCGTGGCGCCCAACTCGGTGCCCCGGCCCTGGAGCGCGGTGGAGATCGCGGTGAGCGTGACGGCCAGTTTCTGTGGCTGCACGGCGGTCAGCATCGGCAGCAGGTCGGACAGCACCTTCTGCAGCTCGATCGCGTCCCGGGAGCGGTCCTCGCCGATCACGCTGCCGGTGGTGAGTCGCTGCGGCGCCGGATCGGCCGGCACGACCAGGTCGACGTACCGTTCGCCGAACAGGGTGGTCGGCAGCAGCTCCGCGGACACATTGGCCGGCAGCCGGTTCACCTTGTCCGGCTGGATCGCCAGCGCCAGTCGGGCGCCGTCGCCGGTGGACGAGATCTGCCGTACCTCACCGACCACCACCCCGCGTAGTTTCACCTCGGCGTGCGGGTGCATCTCGTTGCCCGCCGAGCCCGTGTCGAGCATGACGTTCACCACCGGGGTGAACTGCTTGTCGTAGATGGCGATGGACAGCCACACCAGCAGCGCGAGCACGACGAGGAACACGACGCCGACCGCCCGCCTGCGGATCTTGAGCCACGCTGCTTCACCGTTCATCGGTCATCCCGCGAGTTTCACGGTCGTCGTGGTGCCCCAGATGGCGAGGCTGAGGAAGAAGTCGGTGATGCTGATGGTGACGATCGCCGTGCGCACCGCCCGCCCGACGGCCACCCCGACCCCGGCGGGCCCGCCGGTGGCCCGATAGCCGTAGTAGCAGTGCGCCAGGATCACCATGATGCTGAAGATCAGCACCTTCGCGAACGACCACAGGACGTCCTCCGGTGGCAGGAACAGGTTGAAGTAGTGGTCGTAGGTGCCGGCGGACTGCCCGTTGAACAGCACCGTGATCTCCCGCGAGGCCAGGTACGAGGTGACCAGCCCGAGCCCGTACAACGGGATGATCGCCACGACGCCGGCGATGATCCGCGTGGTCACCAGGTAGGGCAGGCTGGGCACGCCCATCGCTTCCAGCGCGTCGACCTCCTCGGAGATCCGCATCGCGCCGAGTTGGGCGGTGAACCCGGCGCCGACGGTCGCCGACAGCGCCAGGCCCGCGACGAGCGGCGCGATCTCCCTGGTGTTGAAGTACGCGGAGATGAACCCGGTGAACGCCGCCGTGCCGATCTGGTTGAGCGCGGCATAGCCCTGCAACCCGACCACGGTGCCGGTGAACAGGGTCAGGCCGACCATCACGCCGATCGTGCCGCCGATCACGCCGAGCGCGCCGCTGCCGAAGCTGACCTCGGCCAGCAGCCGCCACACCTCGCGCGAGTAGCGGCGGATCGCCCTCGGCGTCCACCCGATGGCCCGCAGATAGAGCATCAGCTGATCGCCGAGCTGATCCAGCCACCGCAGTGAGCGGTCCAGACGGGACTCGGTGTCCCCACCCGCGAAGTCCATCGGCTCAGGTTCCCTTCGCAGGCACGATCTGCAGGTAGACCGCGGTCAGCACCAGGTTCACGAAGAACAGCAACAGGAACGTGATGACCACCGACTGGTTCACCGCGTCCCCGACGCCCTTGGGACCACCGGCCGGGTGCAGTCCCCGGTAGGCGGCGACCACCCCGGCGATGAATCCGAAGATGACCGCCTTGATCTCACTGATCCAGAGGTCGGGCAGCTGTGCCAACGCGGAGAAGCTCGACAGGTAGGCGCCCGGCGTGCCGCCCTGCAGGATGACGTTGAAGAAGTAGCCGCCGAGCACGCCGACCACGGACACCATGCCGTTGAGCAGGACGGCGACCAGCATGGTCGCCAGCACGCGCGGCACGATCAGCCGCTGGATCGGCGACACACCCAGCACTTCCATCGCGTCGATCTCCTCGCGGATGGTGCGCGAGCCGATGTCGGCGCAGATCGCCGAGCCTGCCGCGCCGGCCACCAGCAGCGCCACGATCAGCGGGCTGGCCTGCTGGATGATGGCCAGCACGCTGGCGGCACCGGTGAACGACTCGGCGCCGAACTGCTGGGTGAGCGAGCCGACCTGGAGCGCGATGACCGCGCCGAACGGGATGGACACCAGCGCGGTCGGCAGGATCGCGACGCTGGCGATGAACCAGAACTGCTCGACGAGTTCCCGGATCTGGAACGGCCGCTGGAAGGTCATCCGCAGCACGCTCGCCGCCAGCGCGAACAACCTGCCGGTCTGCCGCAGTGCGCCCGTGCCGGGGAATTCGGTGGTCCGGGAGGTCACCACGAACTCCCCTCGGTCGGGAGCTGCCGGGTCGTCGCCGGGTCGCGGTTGACGCCGGGATGGCGCAGCGGCAGCAGCGGCGCGGTGTGCGCGGCCGGGTCGTGGTCGCGGAAGCTGGCCAGGATCGCCTGCTGGGCGGGCATCGGGAGCTGGTGCAGGATGCCCAGCACCCGATCCCTGCGGCGCCGCACCGCCTGCCGTGGCGGCAGACCGGGTGTCGGTTCGAGCTGCGGCACGATCTGGTTGAGGTCCTCACCGGTGCCGCCGTCGTGGTGGCCCGAGTCGACGTGGGCCTGTTCCAGCGCCATCGTCGCCTGGTCCTTTTCCTCGGACATGCCGATCGGCCCGATCCGGCGACCGTTGAGGAACTGCGCCACGGCGGGCTGGTCGTTGGTGAGCAGCACTTCGCGCGGCCCGAACAGAACCAGTTCCCGGCGGAACAGCATGCCGATGTTGTCCGGCACCGTCCTGGCGACCTGGATGTTGTGCGTGACGATGAGGACCGTGGCGTCGATCTGGGCGTTCAGGTCGATCAGGAGCTGGCTCAGATAGGCGGTGCGCACCGGGTCGAGGCCGGAGTCCGGTTCGTCGCAGAGGATGATCTGCGGATCGAGGACCAGCGCGCGGGCCAACCCGGCCCGCTTGCGCATCCCCCCGGAGATCTGGCCGGGTAACTTGCCCTCGGCACCGGAGAGGCCGACCATCTCCATCTTCTCCAGCACGATGCGCCGGATCTCGGCCTCGGTCTTGCGTGTGTGCTCGCGCAACGGGAACGCGATGTTGTCGTAGAGGTGCATCGAGCCGAACAGGGCGCCATCCTGGAACAGCACGCCGAACAGTTTGCGCGTCTCGTAGAGCCGGCGTTCGGAACAGTGCAGTACGTCGACGCCGTTCACGACGATTCGGCCGCGCTCGGGCTTGATCAGCCCGATGATGGATTTGAGGAACACCGTCTTACCCGTGCCCGACGGGCCGAGCATCACGCTGACCTCGCCAGGAGGCAGGGTCAGCGTGACATCACGCCAGATCGTCTGCCTGCCGAAGGACTTCGTCAGCCCTTCGACGACCACTTCGATCCCCATCACACCTCCTGTCGATCATGTGGTTGTCCTCGTCCTAGTGCTGCGGGGTCGGCACCGTGGGTGGGCAGCCGATCGTCGTGGACGGGGTGCACAAGGGGTCCTGAATCAGTTTGAGGAAGTTGTCGTTGCTGGAGACGGACGCGTCGAACAGCGGATTCAGGTTCTCGCCCACCCCGCACCCGGTGAACGACGGAATGTCGAGCGTCCCGGTCACCGGCCCACCATCGACGAACGTGTACCCGGTCTGCGGGCCGCCGGCGACGGCTTGCGAGTGGGCGACTATCACGGAATGCACCGGCTGGCTGGTCCGACAGTCCGGGCCGACATCCAGCGGTACCCCATTGACAGTGACATCGGAAAGTCGAACGGAAAGATATGTCTCCAACCTCGTGTCCTGAGACTCCAAGCCGGGGGCGTTGACGTCCTCTGCCTCGATGGTGATCGCCCGCTTCGGAAAAGTGAATTGAAAACTGCGGACATGAACGAAACCTGTGGTGCACTTCGGGTCTATCGCGGGTAGATGACCTGGCGGCCAATCCGTCTCGGCCAGGTGCATCGTCGCCGTGACGGGTACGAGGCCGAACGCGAGGAAGGTTGACCTGGTAGGCGGAAGCCCGAACTGGTCACCGTTGTTGTCGAACTGGGCGAAGCTGCAGGTGAGGACGTGGATCACGCCGTTGTTCTGGACACATACACCAGCATTGGGCGCGGGTGGAACGGTGTCCGGCACGCACTGCAAAGCCAACGCGTAAGGGCCAAATCCGTTGAAAAATGCTCCTTGTGGGCCGATCAGCGCGGCCGCGTTGAGCTTGTTGACATTGGAGAATCCGCTGAGAAAACCACAAAGGCCCAAGCCCAATGTGTCGTCAGGATATACGCCGGGGATGATGCCGCAGCTCGCGGGGGTGGCCGTTTCGTCCTGCGCGAGGGCCCGGCGTCCGACCCCGGGCGCTGACCCGACAGCCAGCGGGCCGCTCGACCTCTCGCCGGGTGTGGCGGTCACTGCCGGCACCGGAACCGTGGCCAGCAGTGCACGCCGGCCGGCGTTCGGTGTGCACGTGAGCACCACCGTGGCGGGGTCGGTCGCGGAGCCGTCGGCCTTCCTCGGGGTGAGCACCATGGTGAGGGCCGCGGCCTCGAAGGTGATGTCGCCCGGTGCTCCGGGAGTGATGGAGGGCGCCGTGCTCGGCGCGGTGAGGACCAGGTCGCCGGTTGTCGGAACCGGCTTCGACGACGCGACGAGGTTGCTCCAGGTGGCCTTCTCCGACCGCCCATTCTGGGCGACGGTCGTGTCGAGTTGGCCAAGCCCACTCACCGTCGTCGCATTCAGCCCGGTGAGATCGGGTAGTGCCGCGTGCGGGACGGTGAGGGTTACCGTACCGCTGGCCGGGCGGACAGATTGGCCGATGGCGCCGGCACTCGGGAAAGCGACCGCGATATCGACACGGACTGGTCGCGCTCCGGACGGGAACTGGCAGGTATAGGTGAAGTGCCCATGTGCGTTCTGCTGACCTATGGCCGAACCCGTACCCGTCAGGATACCGGTAACGACGATTACCGTGCCGATCGCCGCCATACCCGCCAGTCGGCGAGGCGTCCAGCGTCGCTGTCCAATCATCTGTACTGTTCCCGCTTCGCCGTCTGCCCGCGAGGTGATATCCGGACGTCGTTTTCATCCGATTCGACCAATAGGGTGTTGGCTACCCGCACACGTCGAAGAGCGAACATGGTACGCATTTCCTAACGCTCGACCGGACCGTCGATGTCGCACACCGCCGTCGTCGCCAGTACAGCACTAGTTACTGCCGAGTACGTTAATCACCCGGACACGTCAGGGCAAGAAACGTCGCTTGATTCGTGACCTGTCGAAGTATTTCCTGTCACCAAGTGACAAGTCTCGCCGGATGTGTTGTCATCCGGTGAGTAAAAACCACGGGAACCCGCCCGCGCGCGGTAGTGCCACGCTGCCGTGCGGCTTCCGCCGCGCCGGGTCGAGATATATCGTATCCATGACTGTCGGTCACACTATGGACTGACTGTGACAGTGCTGGGGCTGATGGTGTACGTGGCTTCGTACTCCATAATGTCACCAGGAGTGAAAGTGCCAAAGCATCCGGCACTCGTGTGAACGGGAGTCAGTTGCGCTGTGGTGCTGGCGCCGGTGAACGTGAGCTGGTTCGTGGCGCCATTGGTCCACGTCGCGTCCGGACTGCCCTGCAGATTGAAACTACAGGTCGCCACCGAGAAGTGAACCAGGAGCCCGGAAGGGCCGGCGACCTGAAGGTGTCCACTGGCGTGCGGTGCGGTCGAACTGGTGGAGGTGATCACCAGGTCGTCCGGCAGGTCTTCGGCCGGAACGGTTGCCGTAATGGGGCCGAGCGCAAGAACGCACCCGCTGAAACCGAGGCCCGCAATGGAGTGCGGAGACCCGTCGGCCTGAGTCGTGGTGAACGGCAACGGGGCCCCGGTGACGTTCGCCATGCTGCCGCTGATGGTCGAGTGGGTGCACCGGAAGGCCTGCCCGGAGGTCACGTCGTCGAAGACGGCGGCGGTCGATTCCCCCGTGAAACTCGTGTTCGCCCCGGTGATCGTGACGGTGTCGGCGGCGAATGCCTGGCCGGTGCTGAGCACGACGGCTGCCGCCGTGGCGCCGGCGGCCAGGAGCACGCGAACAACATGCTTACGCATACGAGAAACTCCTTGGTCCAAGGAATGATTCGGATGCGCGACGCGCATCAGGTCAGTGCCTCGCGGTGCGCAGGGCCGAGGAAGACGCTGTATGGCCCGCGCCGACGGCGGGTCGGGCGGGCCATACCGGCTCAACGACTACCGGTGTGTCGCGTTACGGAGTGACGTTGATGGTGGTGGGGGTGACGTTGAAATGACCGTTGAACGTGAAAGTGTCGGTGGAGCTGACCAGGCCGAAGCAGCCGGCGCTGATGTTGGCCGGGTGCAGTGTGCCGCCGCCGGTGAACGTCAGCTGGGCGCTGGTGCCGTCGGTCCACGTCGCGTCCGCCTGACCCGCCACGTCGAAGGTGCAGGTCAGCACGGAGATGTGGGCCAGCAGGCCGGCGGTGCCCGCGGTCTGAACGAACCCGGTGGCCTGCGGGGCGGTCGTGCTGGTGCTGTTGATCGTGAGGTCGTCCGGCAGGTCGGCCGCCGGAACGGTCACGGTGGCGGAGCCGAACGAACTCGTGCAGCCGCTGAAGGACAGGCCCGTGATGGAGTGCGCGGCCCCGCCGCTCTGCGTCGTGGTGAACGGTGTCGCGGCACTCGTGACATTGGCGATGCTGCCGCTCGAGGTCGAGTTCGTGCAGCTGAAGGACTGCCCACTGGTCGGGTCGCCGAGGGTGGTGTCGGTCGAAACCGCGGAGAAGCTGGTGTTCGCTCCGGTGATCGTGACGGTGGTGGCGGCGGACGCCTGGCCACCAACGAGCGCGACGGCTGCCGCCGCGGCGCCGCCGACCAAGAGCGCGCGAATAACATGCTTACGCATACGAGAACTCCTTCGTCAACAAACGATCGGGAATCGAGAGTGTGGCGCGTAAATCTGGGGGACAGCTCCCTTCCGGGCACGTCGGGGCGCGCCCCGTACCGCGATGCGTCCGGATGCGAAATCATGCCGGTAAGAGTGGTCATGGACATCGGAGGGCGCGGCCGGAAACCGCTACCGCGCCGTGCGCCGGGCAAACTATTCGGTGAACGCCGACTGCTGAACTACGTGTTCACCGTATTCTCCCCGCCTGCACTGATGTTAACGTTCATCCTCGAAAGAAACCGGGAGCCATCATCCACTCGGCGCCTTCTTGTGGATCTAGGTGGACTTAGCTACCGACGAGTACGTTACCGCGTGGTTACGCCTGCTGCAAGGCTGGTTGGACAGACGTCTTCAACGGTTATGAAGGCGCTTTTATCACTCGGTTATGAAGATGGCCGCCATTTTTTGTCATCAAGTGAGCATTGGCACGACGTTTCCGCTCCGCAGCCGGACCCGTTTGCGGCAGCTTGTGCAACGACGAAAATCGGCCGGCGACCCGTCCCGGGCCGCCGGCCGATCCTTCGGTGGGGTCGCTCAGGGCAGTCGGCGCCCCGCCACCGCGACGGTGCCGGCGACCACCACCAGCACGCCGAGCACCAGCACGAACGCGTACTTCGAGCCCAACGCGCCGCTCGCGCCCAGGCCGGTGTACAGCGTGCCGAGCGTGGCCACGCCCAGCGCCAGCGACGTCTGCTGCGTGGTGGCCAGCGCGCCGCTGCCCACGCCTGCCCGCTCGGTCGGCACCCCGGACAGGACCACCCGGAACAGCGTGGTGGCGCCCATCGCGTTGCCGATGCCCAGCAGTGCCATGCCCGGCGCCAGGTCCAGCACGCTCAGGTGCGGCCAGGCCAGCAGGGCGGCCACCGCGGTGGCGATCACGCCGGCACCCTGGATCACCGCGCCGTACGAGACCACCCGGGAGCCGAAGCGCACCACCAGCCGGCTGCTGATCAGTGACACCACGAAGAAGCCAGCGGCCAGCGGTGTCAACGCCAGTCCGGCCTCGAACGGCCCGTACCGCAGGGCGTCCTGCAACGTCACCGCGTACACGAACATGAAGCCACCGAACGCGGCGAAGAACGGCACCGTGACCAGCAGACCCTGTCGCATGGACGGCATCCGCATGATCGACGGCGGCAGCAGCGGCACCCGTCCGGCGCGCTCGGCCCGCCGCTCGACCAGCACGAACACCACTGCCGCGACCGGCGCGACGGCGAGTACGAACCAGGTCCACAGCGGCCAGCCCAGCGCACCGCCCTCGGTGAGCGGCAACAGCAGGGAGAGCAGGCCGATCCCGAGCACGACCGTGCCGAGCCCGTCGATGCCGGCCGGGTTGGTCGAGCGGGTCTCCGGCAGCGTGCGCCGGGCCAGCAGCAGGCCCACGATGCCGATCGGCACGTTGACCAGGAAGATCGGCCGCCAGCTGGTGCCGAACAGGTTCGCCGCGACCAGCGCGCCGCCGACCAGCTGACCGACCACACTGGACAGTCCGCCGACGGCACCGTAGTAGCCCAGCGCCTTCGAGCGGCGCTGGCCGGACGTGCTGGCCTGGATGGTGGACAGCACCTGCGGCAGCATCATCGCCGCCGACGCGCCCTGCGCCACCCTGGCCAGCACAAGTGCCAGCGCGTTCGGCGCGAGCCCACAGATCGCCGAGGTGACGGTGAAGGCGGCCATGCCGGCGAGGAACATCCGGCGGCGCCCGAAGGTGTCGCCCAGCCGGCCGCCGAGTACCAGCAGCAGGGCGTAGCCCATGCCGTAGCCGGCGACCACCAGCTCCAGGGTCGCGCTCGACGCGTGCAGATTGGCATCGATGGTGGGCAGGGCGACGTTGACGATGAAGAAGTCGACCAAGGGCAGCGCGGCGCCGAACAGCACGGTGATCAGGCCGAGCGCTGTCAGTGGTCGGGTGGATGGTGATGACGGGGTTGACGGTGTTGCGGGACCGCGCCGGCCTGACCGCTGGCGCACGGTGGCAGCCGGCAGGGTCGAGGCGATGTCCAGGTCCGATGTCATGCCACCACGATGCCGCCGGATTGACACTGGTAGCCAGAGCGTACTTATCCAGGTACCACGACTACCTGGTAACAGGCTCCGCCGAGTGGCACAGTGGGGTCATGACCACCTCTGTACAGGTCGAACGCACCTTGGCCGACCAGCTGACCAGCTTGCCGGCGACGCCGGTGGCGGGTACCCGGCTACCGGACGACGCCCGCCGCACCGAGCTGGCCGCGTTCCTGCGCAGCAGGCGGGAGCGGATCGCGCCGGCCCAGGTCGGCCTGCCGATCAGCGGCCGCCGCCGCACGCCGGGCCTGCGCCGGGAGGAGGTCGCGCAGCTCGCCGGGGTGGGTGTGACCTGGTACACGTGGCTGGAGCAGGGCCGGGACATCCACGCCTCGGAACCGGTGTTGGCCGCGATCGCCGCCACCCTGCGCCTGGACCCGTACGAGCGCGTCCACCTCTACACGCTGGCCGGCCAGCCGGAGCCGCCGATCGAGCGGGACTGCAAGGCGATCAACCCGACCATGCTGGTGATGCTGCACCAGCTGGAGCCGATCCCGGCGTCGGTGACCAACGCCCGGTTCGACATCCTGGCCCGCAACCGGACCTACGACCGGATGGTCGGCGGCCTGGACGTGCTCCCGTTCGAGGACCGCAACTCGCTGGTCCAGGCGTTCACCAATCCGGCGTGGCGGGCGCGGATCGTCGACTGGGACGAGAACGCGCCGCGCCTGGTGGCGCAGTTCCGGGCCAACATGGCCCAGCACGTGACCGAGCAGACCTGGAAGTGCCTGGTGCGCCGGCTGCGTGAGCAGTCGCCCGAGTTCGAGACGCTGTGGAACCACCACGACGTGCGCGCACCGGAGAACTTCACGAAGCGTTACCGCAACCCCGAGGTGGGCCTGCTCCGGCTGGAGTACACGCAACTGTGGTTGGGGCCCCGGTCGGAGATCAAGCTCACTACGTACACGCCGGCCGACGACGAGACCTGGCAGAAGGTGCGGACACTGCAGGAGCTGGCCGAACTGTGATCCCCCAGGGGCGACGTTCCGCTTGACCCGAACGGGTTATTACCGATAGACACGCTGGGTGCTCGCTCGCCTAGGCGGGCAGGGCCGGGTGGCTCTCGGGGCGGTACTCGGCGCTGTGGTCGCCGGTCTCTGCTGTGTCATCGTGCTCACCGCCCCGGACGGCGCCGCCGCGCACGAACTCGTCGTGGTACCGCAGGCGATGAGCGGCGTATCGGCGGCCGGCGGCCAACTCACCAGCACCCCCTACGCCGGTGCCGCGGCGGTGGCAGCCGCGCCGACCACCACGACGCCCCTGGTGCCGACCCTCACCACCACGCCACCGCCGGTCACGATGACGACCACCCCACCGCCGACCACCACGACGCAGCCGAAGCCCACCACCACACCGCCGCGCGTCACCCTGACATTTCCGCACCAGCCGATCCCGACCTTCCCGGGCCATTGCCACCGGCACCGGTTCTGCTGACCCCGCCCGGCCGGTTCGTTCGCCCGGTCGAGTAGCTGAGATCAACTCGCGCTGCCGGGTCCGACACCTGACGGTTTGCTCGGCCCATGGCTTTCCGCCGCTTTGGTGCTATCTGTCCGACATCCGCGCCTGCTGGGCTGATCACCGTCCCCGGGCCCGATGGAGGTCAGATGAGTCATCACCGGAACGGTTGGAAAAAAACCGGCATACTGCTCACCGTGCTGGCGGCGGCCGCGGGTGGGTTGATCGCCGGCACCGCCCCCGCCACGGCCGCGCCCCGGTCGTGGCCGCCCGCGACGCCGTCCGCCCGGGATCTGGTGGTGGACGAACACACCACGCCTGCCGACCAGGGCGGGTTCACCCATGTCGTGCTGCTGCACGTGACGTCGTCCGGCTTCCGGTTCTCGGTGGAACCCGTGCTGCCGTCGATCACGGTCGCGACCGCGACGCCGATCGCTGTCGGCGCCCGGGAACCGTTGTCCGCCAGCGGTTCTGAGGTCGGCGGTGCTGTGCCGATCGCCGACCCGGCGTCGCACGTGTGGACGTCGAGCGATCCGCGAGTGGCCACAGTGGACTCACGGACCGGTGTCGTGACCGGACACCGACCGGGCACCGCGGTGGTGTCGGTGCGCAGTGGTGGCGTTGCGGGGAGTGTCGGCGTCACGGTGAAGTAGTGTTGGATCGCTATGGCGATCAGCGTTTTCGACCTGTTCAGCATCGGGATCGGTCCGTCCAGTTCGCACACGGTCGGTCCGATGAGGGCGGCCCGCCGGTTCGCCGTCGGTCTCTCGACCGACGGCCTGCTGGCGGGCACCGCCCGGATGCGTGCGGAGCTGTTCGGGTCACTCGGTGCGACCGGACACGGTCACGGGAGTGAGAACGCGGTCCTGTTGGGCCTGTGTGGTGCCGACCCCCGGACCGTCGACACCGACACCATCGGCGACCGGGTGGCGGAGATCCGCCGCGTGCGGTCAGTCGACGTGCTCGGCTCGCATCCGGTGGCCTTCGATCCGGACCACGACCTGGTCCTGCACCGCCGCAAGTCGCTGCCCACCCACCCGAACGGCATGATCTTCACCGCGTTGGACGCCGATGGCGCCGAGCTGCGCTCGTGCACCTACTACTCGGTGGGCGGTGGTTTCGTCGTCGACGAGTCGGCCACCGGTGCGGATCGGATCAAGCCGGACGACACCCCGGTGCCCTACCCGTTCACCACGGGTGTGGAGCTGCTGGCGGCGTGCGAGTCGGCGGAGTTGCCGGTCAGCGGCGTGATGCTGGCCAACGAGCGGGTGCGGCGGAACGGTACGGACATCGACAGCGGGTTGGCCGAGATCTGGCAGGCCATGCAGGACTGCGTCCAGCGGGGATGCACGCGCGACGGCACCCTGCCCGGCGGCCTGAAGGTGCGGCGGCGGGCGGCCGAACTGCACCGGACGCTGACCGCGGAGCACTACGCGACGGACCCGCTGCGCGTGCTGGACTGGGTGAGCCTGTTCGCGCTGGCGGTGAACGAGGAGAACGCGTCCGGCGGCCGGGTGGTCACGGCGCCGACCAACGGTGCCGCCGGCATCGTGCCCGCGGTGCTGCACTACTACACGCGGTTCGTGCCCGGCGCGTCGTCTTCTGGTGTCGCCAGGTTCCTGTTGACGGCCGGGGCGATCGGGGTGCTGTTCAAGGAGAACGCGTCGATCTCCGGTGCCGAGGTCGGGTGCCAGGGCGAGGTCGGGTCGGCGTGCTCGATGGCGGCGGCCGGGTTGTGCGAGGTCATGGGCGGTACACCGTCGCAGGTGGAGAACGCGGCCGAGATCGCCATGGAGCACAACCTGGGCCTGACCTGCGACCCGGTCGGCGGCCTGGTGCAGATCCCGTGCATCGAACGCAACGCGCTGGCGTCGATCAAGGCGATCAGCGCGGCCAGAATGGCGTTGCGCGGCGACGGCAGGCATTTCGTGTCCCTGGACAAGGTCATCAAGACCATGCGGGAGACCGGTGCCGACATGAAGGTCAAATACAAGGAAACCGCACGCGGCGGCCTGGCGGTCAACGTCATCGAGTGCTGACCGATTATTCGTCCTGCCGACCCGACCGGGACGACCGGGTGGATTGATTGTCCTGCTGGGAACCGATCACCTAACGTATCCGTCCGGCTACTGAGACTTGATGGCCGACTGGCATCATGGGGGCGGACGATGACGGCTTTCCAGGGCATCACCGAGGCGGTGGTCGGTATCGTGCACGCGGTTGACCAGGGGCTTCGCGCTCAGCGAGAACGGCGGCCAACCGCTGATCAAGGCCATCGAGGAGCTTAAGAACGAGGTGCAGGGCGCACTGAACAACTCGCAGTTCCTTGAGGCGGAGCCAGCGCTGGGCAGCACGCCGAACGCGAAGATCTACAAGCCGTTCCTGGCGACGGTCGCCAGCGATCCGTCGCAGGGAGCGATTCCCGTTCTCCGACAGCTACAAGCGGATCTGATCGATGCCGAGCAGGCCATCAGGCAGGCGATGGCGAACTACGTGGAGGCGGATGTCCGTGCGGGGACAACTATTGCCGGCTCCGGACTGGGGGCGTGACGCCACGTGCGACGACTAGTCGCTGCCATGGGCATGGGCTCCGTCCTGCTGTGCGTGGCGGCGTGTGGTGGGACCACCGTCGGCCAGCCGGCGGCGGCGCCCACGTCGGCCTCTGCCGGCGCGTCATCAGCGACGCCCGGCCCGGACGGTCTGCCAGTGGGCCAGCCGTGTTCATTGCTCTCGCCGGCTGACCTCCAGCGGCTCGGCGTCACGGAGCAGCCGACCCAGGAGATGGTGGGGACGGCGCACACGTGCAGTCTCAATACCTCGATGGACGCGCTGGGCGTGGGTATTCGGACAAATGTCGGGCTGGCCGGTTACACCGCTGCCGGTGGACCGGTGCACGACATCACGCTCGGCGGCCATCAGGCCAAGGAAGAGCTCGGAAACACCGGATCGTGCGTCGTCGCGATCGGCGTGTCCGCTTCCTCGCGAGTCGACGTGGTCGTCACCGGGGACGGGACGACCGATCCCTGTCCTACCGCTCTCACGCTGGCCAGGCTGGTCGAGCGTCGGCTGCCGTCTGATTAACTGTGGTGGCAGGCGGGACCACCACGAGAGGCGATGTCGATGACCACCCCGACGACCAGGCGCCGGATGTTGACCGGGGACCGGCCCACCGGCAAGTTGCACCTGGGGCACTACGTGGGCAGCATCGCCAACCGGATTCGGCTGCAGCAGGAGTACGAGAGTTTCTTCATCATCGCCGACCTGCACATGCTGACCACGAAGAACACCCGTGAGGACATCGCGAAGGTGGCCCAGAACGCCCGGCACCTGGTGCTCGACTCGCTGGCCGCCGGGATCGACCCCGATCGCGCCACCTTCTACCTGCAGTCGGCCGTGCCCGAGGTCTGTGAGCTGAACACCCTGTTCCAGAACCTCGTCACCGTCCCGCGCCTGGAGCGGCTGCCGAGCCTGAAGGACATGGCGCGGGACGCGGGCAAGGAGGAGATGCCCTACGGCCTGCTCGGTTACCCCGTGCTCCAGGCCGCGGACATACTCTGCGTACGCGCCAACGTCTGCCCGGTCGGCAAGGACAACGCGCCGCACGTCGAGATCACCCGGGAGATCGCGCGCCGCTTCAACTTCCTCTACGGCGACACCTTCCCGGTGACCGAGCTCATCGAGTCCGACGTGCCGACCCTGGTCGGCACCGACGGGCAGGCGAAGATGAGCAAGAGCATCGGGAATGTCATCTATTTGTCCGACCCGCCGGCCGAGGTGCGCAAGAAGGTCATGGGGATGTACACCGATCCGAATCGGATTCGCGCCGACATACCCGGCACCGTCGAGGGCAATCCGGTGTTCAGCTACCACGACGTCTTCAACGACGACAAAGCCGAGGTCGAGGACCTGAAGGAGCGCTACCGCGCGGGTCGTGTCGGGGACGTCGAGGTCAAGGAGAAGCTGGCCGCCGCCATCAACCGCTACCTGGCGCCGATGCACGAGCGCCGCGCCAAGTACGAGGAGCAGAGCGGACTCGTCGACCACCTCATCGTCGAGGGCACGGCCCGGACCCGCAAAGAGGTCCAGGAGACCGTGTTCGCCACCCGCAAGGCGATGGGCCTGGCCGGCGCCTTCAACCAGATCCGGCGCAAGGCCGAACGGTCCGGCCGGGGATCAGAGGGCCGTCAGTAGCGCGCCCACAGCACCGAGCGCCACCGACGCCAGGCACAGCGTCCAGCTCAGCCGGTGGTGCTTCCGGCGCACGATCGACAGCACGGCGCACCCGATGCCGACCACGTAGAGCGGCAGCAGTAGCCACCTGGCCAGCAAGATCAGTCCCGCCAGCACGAAAACGTCTGACGCGATAAAGAACATATTGATCCGCAGGCGCGAAAGTCCACCGGCGCCAAGCACTTCCTCCACGACGGGCCTGGCGCGGGGTGCTAGCGCCGCCGGTCACCCGAACGGCCGCCGACCCGGCCGGCGTCGGACTTTTCGGGCGTAGTGGGTCACGTCCTGCCTGCGCTTAATCACCGGATGCGTAACGGCCGGCCCATCGGCGGACGATGCTTCCTGCGTGGCAAGGGAGTTGAGGTTCGGCGCGGGGGAACCGCCGACGGTGTCGCCGATGCAGCGAGAGTCCTTCATGTGGATCACGTTGGGTCGGAACCGCGGTGCCGCGGTCGCTGTCGCGGTCACGACGCCCGCGACGTGCGGATATTCCGCACAATGGCCGGCGCGGGCCGTTTCTCACCCCTGGCCAAACGGGGTTCGTGACATTGCAAGAATCGGCCCCGACGACGCGAATGATTCTCATGGCGGAGCCGGCGGTGACGTTCTGGATCGTGGCCGGATCACCATCTCGGCTGCTGGCAATCTCCAAAATTCGGGTATTCGGGCCCGTCGGCGGGATGTATGTTGTACCCGGCGTGCCTGGACCCGCGCGGGGGGAAGGCATGCCACGGAAGGACCTAACCATGACGCCAGCGCCGCCGACGCCTCCCCGGGGTCAGCCATTACGTCTGCCGGGTAGGCGTCGTAGGAAGACGCTGGCCTGGCTGATCCCCCTCATGGTGGTGCTGGTCAGCGCTGCCCTGACCATCCCCCTCGCCGTCCTGGACCACACCCAGGACCAGGTCGAGGACGAGGACGGTCCGGAGCCCGCCGGCCTGTGCAAGGTGCTCTCCCCACACGTTCTGGAACATGCCTTCGGCTTCAAGCAGCTCCAACTCTCGGTGCTGCACGAGGGACCCGGTCCGATGGGTGAGCAACAGCAGGTCGCAATGCAGAACAATGGCACCATCTACAGCAAGTGCGAGTACCGGGACCACGAGAGCAACGACCTCGACGCACTACTCCTCAAGGGTGTTTATTCGGCCAACGTCTGGTCGGAGCACGATGCCGTCCGGGACTCCCTGCAGGGGATCATGAAGCCGAAGCGGATCAATATCCCGGGTGTCGACGTGGCCTATTTCGGTGCCGACATGAACGGTGACTACGAAGTGGACGCTGTCGACGCCAATGCGATGGGGGACTACATCGCGACAATCCTGTGGGTCAATGCCGAACTCGATCCGCCGAAAACGGTGATCGTCGGCATCGTGAACCAGCTGACCTGATCACGAGCGCGCGGCCCGCACGATCACGGGCCGCGCGCTCGCGGTGATTCAGCGGTCGAACCTGCCCGACTTCGTCGCGCGCACGAACGCGCGCAGCGCGGGGACGGGGAGGGTCGGGCCACTGGCGTTCTTGCTGTCGCGCACCGCGTTGAGCTGCTGGTTCAGCTCAACGCAGTTGGCCTCGGCACCGCTGTAGCTGCTCTTGCGCCACATCATGAGCATCTGCCTCACTCTCGTGCGAGATCGGTCGCGATGGACGTGAGCAGGCGCACCGACGCCTTCGCGTCCAGCGCGACATCCGTCAGCTTCTCCACGGCCAGCCTATAGCGTGCCACCTTCGCCGGTTCGTCCAAAAAGAGTCCGGTCGTCAGCGCTTCGACACATACGATGCTGGGCTCGGTCGCGAAGTCGAGGATCACGAACTGGCCCTGTAGTCCGACATGTGCGATCACGTCGGCCGGGATGATATTGATGGTGATAGTGGGCTGATCCGCCAGCTCGATCAGGTAGTTCACCTGCCTGCGCATCGTCTTCGCGCTGCCGAGTGGCTGACGCAGGCACATCTCGGTGATGATCCAGTGCAGTTCAGGTGGCCGCGGGCGGCCCAGGATCGCACTGCGGGAAATTCGCTGTTCCACCCACTCCTCGATGTTGTCCTCGGTGTCGCCCGGTCGGACGGTGGTCAGGATCTCGCGGGCATATTCGCGGGTTTGCGCCAGACCTGGTACGAGCGCTAGTTCGAAGTCGGTGATCCTGGTCGCGGAGCGCTCGAAGTTCTTGAAGTTCCGGCTCTGCTCGGTCGATCCGGCGGTCTCGACCAGGTCGGCCTGGCCCTGCCGCCTGGCCTGGTCGATCAGCCGCGCCCGGTCGACACCGACCACGCCGAGCAGCGTCAGGATCGACGCGACCTCCTCCCGCGTCGCCTCGCGCTTACCGGTCTCGATGCGGCTGATCGTGCTGCCGGACATGTCCAGTGCCTCGCCGACCACTTTGCAGGTGAGCTTCCGCTCCTTGCGGAGCCGTTGCAGTTCGAGCCCGATGCCGCGGCTGTTGATGGACCGCTGCTTCGCCATCGACTCTCCTCGTCGTCGCTGTTCACTCGGCCGAAGGATTGCGAGCACCTGCATCAGGTGTCACAGTGTGCACAACGATGCGGGTCGATATCAGTCCGAAATACACGGGGGAATCATGCCACACCATGCAGCGAGCGCCGACCGGGACCGGCCGTGCTGACCGATCCGGCATCGGTGGTCTACCTCGTGGTGATCACCCTGTGCCTGCCACCGGCGGCCTACCTGCTGCCCAGCGACCCCGCGGTCGCCCGGCTGCGGGACCGCGTGCGCCACCGGCAACTGCGGCGCTGGGTCCGGCGGCAGCGGAGCCTCCGGTGAGCCACGACACCAGCGGTTACCGGGAACGCTGGATCGTGCCGTGCGCCGACCTGTTCGGCCAGCCCAAGCGGGTCGTGCTCGCCCTGACCGACGACCGGCGCACGGTGCTGTTGATCACCCCGGCCGACACCGTACGACTCACCACCGACAGCGCCCACGAGCTGGCGCAGGACCTGCGGGACACCGCAAACCGAACTCGAACGGAGTGACGAGACGTGGGCGATTTCGAACGACCCCTGGACGACGCCGGCATCGCGGCGATGCTGGCCTCGGTCGGCGCGCAGGTGCGGGCGGCGCGGCAGGGCAAGGGCTGGTTCCTGTCCGACATCGCGGAGCGGCTCAACCTGTCCGCGTCGGTGATCTGCCGGCTGGAGCTGGCCCGTCGGGAGCCCAGCGTCCACCAGCTCATCATGGTGTGCGCGGTGCTCGGCCTGCGGCTCAGCGACGTCATGCGGATCGCGGAGATCGAGGCGTTCCCGCTCGGCCCGACGCCGTGGCCGCCATCCACCCAGTGGTGACGCGGTCAGCCGCTCAGGTAGAGCACCGCGTAGCAGGCGAGCCAGTGTTCGAGCTCGTACATACCGCCGCCGACCTCGTCCAGCTCGGGCAGCGCGTGGTCGTCGGCGATGGTCCGCATCGCCGGCACTCTGGGGTCGTCCGGCGGGAGGCTGTCGGCGAGCCGGTGCCAGCACCACGCGCGGCTGAGGTTCAGGCCGTGCAGGTGGGCGATCTGGCCGTCGCTGTCGTCGGACACCACGGCGGGCGTGGTCAGCGCGGCCGGGATCGCCGGCAGGAACCGGTCCAGCCATGGGACGAACTCGTTGTCCGGCAACAGGTTCGCCATCAACTCGGCTTCGCACAGCGCGGGGGACAGGAAGTCGGCCCCGCTGGGCTCCCAGCTCGCCGGGTAGTCGGCGTCGTCGGCGAACCAGCGGTGGGCGGCCGAGGTCAGCGCGTCCAGCAGTGCTGGACCGCCCTCGGCCGCCCGCCACCGGGCGTGGGCCAGCGCGCGGGAGACGCCGAACGCGCTGTTCTCGTGCACGCCGACGCGGATCGGGTAGGTGGCGTTGGGCAGCCAGGCCAGGAATGCCTCGACGACGGCGTCGCCGAACGGGCGCGTGTTCGCTGCCCACAGCGTGGCGTCCGGGTCGTCCCACGTGACCAGTTCGTGGATCAAGGTCAGCGTCCAACCCCAGCCGTAGGGCCGCAGCAGGCCACCCCGGTCGCGGAAGGTCTCCGTTTCGGTGGCCAGCGCGGCCGCGGTCAGGTGCCGGTGCAGTGCCGCACGGATGTCGGCCTCGGGCACCGCGTCCGGGACGGTCCGGAGCAGGCGTACCAGCAGCCAGTGCATCTGCACACAGGAGTGCCAGTCGAAGCAGCCGAAGAACGCCGGATGGACATCGCGGGGCCGGTGCGGCAGATCGCCCGGTCGGCGGGTCAGCGCGACCAGGTGGTTCGGGAACTCCCGCTCGATGTTGGTCAGCGTCACGTTCGCGAACTCGGCCGCCCGCTCGCGCAGTACGTCCCACCGCCCGGTCACGAAGCCTCCTCCGGCTGTCAGCCGTTCAGGTAGCGCACCTGGTGGATCTTGCCGCGCTCGTACTCGGCTCGACCGGCCAGATCGGCCGGCACGCCGACCTCCCACCAGGCCCCGGCCTCGGTCCACGCGGCCGGATCGGTGCGCACCAAGACCACCGCCGGCCGGCCGGATGCCGCGTCCCGCGCGTCACGGTAGGCGTCGGCCAGCCCGGCCTGATCGTCCACCGTGAACACGGCGCAGCCGAGGGCGGCGGCGTGGGCGGCGAAGTCCACCCTCGGCGGAGCGTCGCGTTCGGACCGGACATCGGTGAACATGTTGTGGAACGCCTTGCCGCCCTGGCCTTCCTGCAATCGGGCGATCACCGCGAAACCGTCGTTGTCGCACACCACCGCGACGAAGCCGTGGCCGGCGAACGCGGCCGAGAACAGCTCGGAGTTGGCCATCAGGTAGGAGCCGTCGCCCAGCAACGTGGTCACCACACCGCGCCCACGCCGGGCCAGCGCGGCACCCCACGCACCGGCCAGTTCGTATCCCATGCAGGAGAAGCCGTACTCGACATCCATCGTCGGCTCGCCGCCGGTGGCCCGCCAGCCGCCGATCAGCTCGCCGGGCAGACCGCCGGACGCGGTCAGCACGTAGTCCTCCGGGCCGGACAGGTCGTTCACCACACCCACCACGCCCGCATACGTCGGCATGCCGATCGCGGTGCGGAGGCCGTCAACATGCGCATCCCAGGTGGAGCGCTCCACTTCGGCACTTCCAGTCCAGCGGGCGTCCGCCTGCCAGTTGCCCAGCGACGCCTCCAGTTCGGTGAGGCACTCGCGGGCGTCGCCGACCACGGACAGCGAACCGTGCTTCACCGCGTCGAACCGGGCCGCGTTCACCGCGACGATCCGCACGTCGGGCGCGAACACCGTCCACGACGCCGTGGTGAAGTCCTGTAACCGGGTGCCGACCGCCAGCACCACGTCGGCCTGAGCGGCCAGCGTGTTGGCGGAGCGGGAACCGGTGATGCCCAGCGGGCCGGCGTGCAGCGGGTGGTCGTGCCGGACCAGCGTGCGGCCGGCCGTGGTCTCGGTGACCGGGATGCCGTGCCGGACAGCCAGATCCAGCGCCTCGGCGGTCGCGCCCGAGTAGCGCACACCGCCGCCGAGCACCAGCAGCGGCTGGCGGGACGAGCGCAGCACCGATGCCGCGTCGGCCAGTGCGGAACGGTCCGGTCGCGGCCGGAACACCCGGTGCGTCACCGGATCGAACAGGGCGTCCGGGAAGTCGAACTCCTGCACCTGCACGTCCTGCGGCAGTGCCAGCACCACCGGGCCGCAGTCGGCCGGGTCGGTGAGCACGCGGGCGACCTGGGGGAGGGTGGCCGGCAGCTGTTCGGGCCGGGTGATCCGGTCGAAGTAGCGGCTCACCGCGCGGAACGCGTCGTTGACCGTGCCGCCGGGGTCGCCGAAGTGTTCCACCTGCTGCAACACCGGATCCGGCGCGCGGCCGGCGAAGGTGTCACCGGGCAGCAGGAGCAGCGGCAGCCGGTTGGCGTGCGCGACACCGGCCGCGGTGACCAGGTTCAGCGCGCCCGGACCGATCGACGAGGTCACCACGCCGACCTGCCTGCGGTGGGTGGCCTTGGCGTAGCCGACGGCGGCCAGCGCCATGCCCTGCTCGTTCTGCCCGCGCCACACCGGCAACTCGTCCGCGTACTCGGTGAGCGCGGTGCCCAGGCCGAGCACGTTGCCGTGGCCGAAGATGGCGAACGCGGCGGGGAACAGCGGCGCCTCGGTCCCGTCCAGCAACTCCGAGCGCTGCGCCACCAGCCAGCGGACCAGTGCCTGTGCCGTGGTCAGCCTCATCGGCCGCTCCGGAACGGCAGCCGCGGATCGAGGTGCGCGCCCGCCCACGTGTCGCGGATCCAGCCGTGCGCCGGATCGTCGGTGAACAGCCACTCGCGCGCCGGCCCGGCCATCACGTTGAGGTAGTACATGTCGTAGCCGGGCGGCGCCATCGACGGGCCGTGGTAGCCGTGCGGGATCAGCACCACGTCACCGCTGCGCACCTCGGCCAGGACGTCCATGTCACCGCCGTAGACCCGCTGGTAGCCCATGCCGTGGCCGGCGATCTCGAAGTAGTAGATCTCCTCCAGCGGGCGCTCGACGTCGGTGTGCTCGTCGTGCTTGTGCGGGGGATAGGACGACCAGTTGCCACCCGGCGTGAGCACCTCGACGACCATCAGCCGGTCGGCGTCGAACGTCTCCGGCGTGCAGAGATTGTGCACCTCGCGACTGGCCTGCCCGGCACCGCGCAGCTCGACGGGAACCTCGGTCGCCGGGCCGTAGCGGGCGGTCAGCCGCCGCCCGGCCCGAGCCGACGGCAGCGCGAACCGCCCACCGCTCGCCGACTCGATCCGGGCGTGGGTTTCCGTTGGCAGGTAGGCGAAGTCCGAGGGCCCGCCGAACACGTGCGGCCGGCCGGTCAACGTGAACTCACCATCCACACAGGACACGACGCCACCACCGGACAGCGGCAGCACCAGCGTCTCGGCGGCGCCGGTGTCCCATTCATGGACACCGCCGGGCGGCAGGTCCACCACCGCCAGCCCGCTGAACCGCCAGCCCGCCGACTCCGGGGTCACCGCGATCACGGCGTGTCCACGGGGTACTCGGCCACCTCGGGCGGCGGGCGTTCCAGTTCGTGCGACAGCTCGTCCAGTTCCGCGCCACCGGCCATCAGCCCGACCAGCTCGTCCAGCTCGATCTCCGACTTCGCGTGGTCGCCCAGCCCCCGGCCGCGCTTGAGCACGACGAACCGGTCGCCCACCGGGTAGGCGTGATGCGGGTTGTGGGTGATGAAGATGACGCCCAACCCCAGGTCACGGGCCTGCACGATGCGGTGCAGCACCACGCCGGCCTGCTTCACGCCCAGCGCGGACGTCGGCTCGTCCAGGATCAGCAGCCGGGCGCCGAAATGGATCGCGCGGGCGATCGCCACCGACTGCCGCTCGCCACCGGACAGCGTGCCCACCGTCTGGTCCGGGTCACGCACGTCGATGCCCATCGCGGCCAGCTCGGTCCTGGTCTGCTCGCGGGCGGTGGCCACGTCGAACCGGCGGAACGGGCCCCAGCCCTTGGTCGGCTCCGACCCGAGGAAGAAGTTCCGCCACACCGACATCAGCGGCACCATCGCCAGGTCCTGGAACACCGTGGAGATACCGGCCGCCCGCGCGTCCCTGGGACTGGTGAAACCGGCCGGCTCGCCGTGCACCAGGAACTCGCCCTCGTCCGGCGGGAACACCCCGGACAGGATCTTGATCAATGTGGACTTCCCGGCGCCGTTGTCGCCGAGCACGCACGTCACCCGGCCGGCGTGCACCGTCAGGGAGACGTCCCGCAGCGCGTTGACGCTGCCGAAGAACTTGCTGATGTGCCGCACTTCCAGCAGCGCAGTGGAGTCCGTCATCGTCGCGCCCTCGTCGCCCGCCGGTAGATGAGCGTGTTCACGCCGACCGCGAGGAACAGGATCGCGCCCACGAACGTGAAGTCCCACGAGCTGTCCCAGCCGGAGTAGATGACGCCCTGGAACGCCATGCCGATGATGCAGGCGCCCAGCGCCGCGCCGACCACCGAACCGTAGCCGCCGGTGAGCAGGCAACCGCCCACCACGGCCGCGATGATGTAGTAGAACTCGTTGCCCACGCCCTGTTCGGACACCGCGTTCGAGGTCTGCGTGAACGAGATGACGCCGACCAGCGCCGACGCCATCGACGTGGTCACGAACAGCGAGATCTTGGTGCGCGCCACCGGAACACCGACGTTGCGGGCCGCGACCTCGTCACCGCCGGACGCGAAGATCCAGTTGCCGTACGTGGTCCTGGCCAGCACCCACACCGCCACCAGCGTCACCGCGACGAACCACAGGATCTCCGTCGAGTAGCCGTTGGCCAGTCCCGGATTGCCGGCGAACGTGCTGCCGAACACCGCCTTGGCGCTGGCCAGCCCCGGGTGTTCGGTGCCGCTGATGCCGACGTTCGTGCTGCCGTGGTTGACCAGCAGCACGCCACCGATGGACAGGCCGCGCACCACGAAGTAGGTCGCCAGCGTCACGATGAAGCTGGGCAGCTTCGACTTCACCACCACGAGGCCGTTGACCAGGCCGATCAGCGCGGCCACCGCGAACGTGACCACGATGGCCGCCCACGCGTTCCAGTGCGCCTGGCCGACCAGCAGGGCCGTGATGATCGCGGTGAAGCCGGTCATGCCGCCGGTGGACAGGTCGAACTCGCCACCGATCATCAGCAGACCCACCGGCACGGCCATGATCCCGTAGAACGACGCCTGCTGGGCCCACGACTGGAAACCGGTCTGGGTCAGCCACAGGTGCTGCTGGTCGGTCAGCGAGAACACCACGAAGATCACGACGGCGCCCAGCAGCGCGCCGAGCGCGGGCCGCCGCAGGGCCCTGGTGAGCCTGCTGGTCGTGGCCAGCCGCTCGTCGGGCCCCGCGGGCGGCACGCTCGCCGCGACCGGGGTGGGGTGCGCGGTCATGTCAGTCGTCGCCCGCCGCGATCGCCGCCGCCACCTTCTTGATGTTGGTCCGGTCCACCAGCAGCGGCCCGCTGGCCACGGTGGTGCCGCCGCCGACGGAGTTGCCCTCGTGCTTGCGGTACAGGTACAGGAAGTTGATCGGCAGGTAGCCCTGGAGGTACTGCTGCTGGTCCACGGCGAAGTCCATGGTCGGCGGGTTGGCCTGCAGGTCGTTCTGCACGTCGGAGTCCAGGTCGAAGGTGGCGATCCTGACGTGCGCCGGCTTGGCCACCACCAGTGCCTGGCCGATCGCGTTGTTCAGCGTCATCACCGCGTTCACCCCGGCGTGACCCTGGAGGTAGGCGCTGACCTGGCCGATCGCCTGCTGCGGGTTGGACGCCGCGTTCGGCGTGGACAGGATCAGTTCGGTGCACGCCGGGCCGGTGGCCGGTGCGTTCCCGGTCTTGCAGGTGTTGCCGACGCCCAGCGCCTGCGCGATGCCGTTGCAGCGGTCCAGCAGGTTCTGGCCGGACTGGTGGATCACGCACAGCACGTTGGTGGCCTTCTCCTGCTGGAAGCGCTGGCCCGCCTTCTGCCCTGCCAGGTTCTCCGGCTGGCCGACGCAGGTGATCGCCTTGGCCGCGGCGATGTCCTGGTCGTCGCAGCCCGCGTTCAGCAGCACGACCGGGATGCCGGCCTGACTGGCCTGGGCCAGGGTCGAGTTCATCACCGACGGGTCGTGGTCGGACACCGCGATGCCGTCCACATGCGCGTTGATCGCGTTCTGGATCTGCTGGTTCTCCGCGTTGTCGTCCGGCTGCGCCTGGCCCTGCGTCTGCGAGCCGTAGGTCTCGGTCAGCGTGCAGCCCAGATCGGCGGCCGCGTTCTTCGCTCCCTTGTAGACGACGCTCCAGAAGTTTCCGTTGTCGCCGTGGGTGATCAGGGCGAACTTGTACGGGCACACCCCGCCGCCGGCCGCGGTCCTGCTCTGGCCGCCGGAGTTCGCACTGGTGCAGGCCGACAACACCAGTAAGGGCACGACCAGCAGTCCTACCAGGAGTTTCTTCTTGCCCACCATCGTCATCCTCTCGGACGTGCGCAAACCCGACATCGCGCTGATCATCGCACAGATGGCCCGTTCAGCAGTGCTGTCACTTCGGCGGCGTCCGGCATCGCGTCCGCGCAGGCCAGCCGGGACGCCACCAGCGCACCGGCCGCGTTGGCGAACCGCAGCGTCCGTTCCAGCGGCCACCCGGCCAGCAGCCCGTGACACAACGCGCCGCCGAACGCGTCACCGGCGCCGATCCCGTTCACCACCTCGACGTCCAGCGGCGCCACCTCGACCGTGCACCCGTCCTGGCTGGCCAGTACGCCCTTCGGGCCCTGTTTCACCACGGCCAGGTCGACGCCGTGCGCGTGCAGCGCCGCCGCGGCCCGCCGGGGATCGGTCTCGCCCACGGCGGTGTCGCACTCGTCCAGGTTGCCCACCGCGACTCCCGCGTACCGGAGCGCCTCGCCGTACCAGCGGCGGGCCTCGGTCCGGGACTGCCAGAACACGTCGCGGTAGTCGAGGTCGAAGACGGTGAGGTTCCTGTGTTCTCGCGCCTGGAGCGCGGCGAGGGTCGCGGTTCGGCTGGGTTCGGCGCACAGGCCGGTGCCGGTCATCCAGAACACGCGCGCGTCGCGGATCGCCGGCAGGTCCAGTTCCTCGGTGGCGATCTCCAGATCCGGTGCCTTGGGTCGCCGGTAGAAGTAGATGGGGAAGTCGTCCGGCGGGAAGATCTCGCAGAACGTCACCGGTGTGGGCAGGTCCGGGACGCCGGTGACGTAGCGGTCGTCCACGCCGAACCCGCGCAGGGCGTCGTGCAGGAACTCGCCGAACGGATCGGCGCCGGTCCGGGTGATCACCGCGCTGCGCCTGCCGTAGCGGGCCGCGGCCACGGCGACATTGGTGGCGCTGCCGCCCAGGTACTTGCCGAACGTGGTGACCTCGCGCAGGGACACACCGGTCTGCAGCGGATAGACGTCCACGCCGATCCGGCCCATGGTGAGCACGTCGAACGCCGTCATAGCGCGGTCACGAACGCCACGCTGGCCAGCACGTCGGCCAGTGGACCGTCGCCGGCCGGCGGTTCGGCGGCCAGCACGGTGTCCTGTTCCAGTACGTACCACCCGGCGTAGCCTGCGGCCTCCAGCGAACCGATGATCGCCGCGATGCCGGCGTCACCCGCGCCCAGCGGCCGGTACATGCCCTCGGCGACGGCCGCCGAGTAGGCGATGTCGCCGCTGCGCACCCGGTCGGCCAGTTCGGCGTCCACATCCTTGAGGTGGGTGTGCGCGATGCGGTCGGGCACCTGCGCGGCCAGCGCGGCCGGGTCGGTGCCGCCGATCATCAGGTGCCCGGTGTCCAGGCACAGCGGGATGGTCGAGCCGTCGAGCACGCGGGCCACGTCCTCCGCCCGCTCGACGACCGTGCCCACGTGCGGGTGCAGCGTCGCGGTGATGCCGCGTTCGCCTGCCACGTCCCGGATCCGGTCCAGTGTGTCCAGCAGCCGCCGCCAGGCCGCGTCGTCCAGTTCGACGCGCTGGTCGTAACCGGTGCCGCCGGTATCGGCCGCGAGGACCAGTGTGGTGGCGCGCGCAGCGGTGAAACCGGCCAGTGCGTCGGTGATCCCGGGGACGGGGTCGTGCTCGTGCAGCACCACAGGGACGAAACCGCCGACGGCGGCCAGCCCGTACTCGGCCAGGAGATCGGCCTTCCGATCCGGTTCGGCCGGCAGGAAACCGTCCGGGCCGAACTCCGTGGCCACCAGACCGGCGTGGCGCATCTCGCTGAGCACTCTGGCGGGGTCGAGCTGATGGCCCCAGCCGGGCACCTCGCACACGCCCCACGAGATCGGTGCGCCAGCCACCCGGTCGGTCACCATCGTCCCGCCCTCCTCCGTGTCGCCCAATCGTGGAGCGTGCCATAACGTGAGTCGACATGACCGATCTCGCACCGTCCGAGACGACGAACCTGGACCGCTACGGCAACGCGACACTGGACTGGAGCCGGGCCCGTGCCGGGCTCGCTGGCGAACCGACGGCCGACGTCACCTACTTCCTCGGCACCTGCCGACCGGACGGCACACCGCACGCGGCCGGAGTCGGCCCGCAGTGGCTGGCCGGCGACCTGTACTTCACCAGCAGCCCGGCCGCCCGCAAGGCACGCGACCTGGCGGTCAACCCGGTCTGCACGCTGTCCGCGCGGCTGCCCGGGATCGACCTGGTGCTCGACGGCACGGCCGAGCGGACGACCGACGCCGGCACTCTGGAGGCGATCGCCGCCGGGTACCGGGCCGGCGGCTGGCCGGCCGAGGTCGCCCAGGACGCGCTGACCGCGCCGTTCAGCGCTCCCAGCGCCGGTCCACCGCCCTGGCACGTGTACCGGTTCACCTTCCACACCGTGGTGGGCGTCGGGACCACCGAGCCCGGCGGCGCTACCCGCTGGCGGTTCGCTCGATGAAGCTCGGACTCGTCGGCACCGGGCGCATCGGCGCCCACCATGCCGCGACGTTGCGCTCGTTGGTCGACTCGGTGGTCGTCACCGACGCCGACGTGTCCCGTGCCCGGTCGACCGCTGCCGCGCTGGGCGTGTCGTGCGCCGACGACGTCGACGCGTTGTTCGCCTCCGGTCCGGACGGCGTGGTGATCGCGGCGGCGACGTCGGCGCATCCCGAGCTGATCCTGCGGGCCGTCGAGGCCGGTGTGCCGGTGTTCTGCGAGAAACCGGTCGCGTCCGACGTGCCCGGCACGTTGGCGGTCGTTGCCGCGCTGGCGTCGTCGGATGTGCCCGTGCAGATCGGGTTCCAGCGGCGGTTCGACGTCGGCTACACGGCGGTGCGGGACGCGGTCGCGGCCGGTGAGCTTGGCTGGGTACACACGGTCCGCGCGACGACGATGGACCCGGCACCGCCACCTGCCGCCTACGTTCCGACGTCCGGCGGGTTCTTCCGCGACTGCGGCGTGCACGACTTCGACGCCATTCGGTGGGTCACCGGGCGTTCGGTGACGGAGGTGTATGCGGTGGGTGCCAACCGGGGGGCTGCGTTCTTCCGGGACGCCGGGGACGTGGACACGGCGGCGGCCGTGTTGACGTTGGACGACGGGACTCTGGGGTTGGTGTCGGGGACGCGGTACAACGCGGCCGGGTACGACGTGCGGCTGGAAGTGTTGGGGTCTTCCGGGGATCTGGTGGCGGGGTTGGACGAGCGCGTGCCGCTGTGGTCGGCCGAGCCCGGGGTGACGTGGCCGACCGGCCCGGCGTATCCGGGGTTCCTGGAGCGGTTCGCGTCGGCGTACCAGGCTGAGTTGGCTGTTTTCGTCGACGTGGCCGCCGGCCGGGTACCGAGCCCGTGCACCGTGGTCGACGCCCTGGAAGCGTTCTATGTCGCGGAAGCGTGCGAACTGTCCCGACACGAGCACCGCCCGGTGGCGGTGCGCGAGGTTCGCCGCTGACGGCATGATCTGGGCATGGTGGTTCTCGCCGGTCTGGCGTTGGTGGCGTGGCTCTATCTCCTGCTCGCGCACGGCGGTTTCTGGCTGTTCCGGCAGGCGTTGCCGGCCGGCGTGGACCCCGTCACCTGGCCTTCGGTCGTCGCCGTCGTGCCCGCTCGGGACGAGGCCGCGATGCTGCCCGACACCGCGCCAGCACTGCTCGACCAGGACTATCCCGGTGACTTCCGCGTCCTGCTCGTCGACGATGCCAGCACCGACGGCACCGGGGACGTGGCTCGCGGCCTTGGCCTGACCGTCGTCACCGGGCACGGCCCGCCGCCCGGCTGGACCGGGAAGGTCGCCGCCATGGCCACCGGTGTGGACGCGGCTGGCGACCCCGACTATCTCCTGTTCACCGACGCCGACATCCGCCACCCGCCCGGCAGTGTCCGCGCGCTGGTCCGTGCCGCCGAGACCGGCCGCGATCTCGTCTCCCTGATGGCCAGGCTGCGCACCGACTCCGGCTGGGAGCGCGCGATCGTGCCCGCGTTCGTCTACTTCTTCGCCCAGCTCTATCCCTTTGCCCGGATCAACCGGCCGGGCCGGACCGCCGCCGCTGCCGGTGGTTGCATGCTGGTGCGGCGGGAGGCACTGGCCAGGGCGGGCGGGCTGCAACGGATCTCCGGCGCGTTGATCGACGACGTCGCCCTCGCGAACCTGGTGAAACGGGCCGGTAGCGGGCGGATCTGGCTCGGCCTGAGCACCGGCGTGGCCAGCCTGCGTCGCTATCCGCGGTTGGCCGATCTGTGGGACATGGTGGCGCGTAGCGCCTACACGCAACTGCGTTACTCGCCGGCACTGCTGGCCGGCACGGTGGTCGGCCTGGCAGTCCTGTACCTCGTACCGTCGGTGGCGACGGGAGTCGGCCTGGCCGGTGGGCAGCCGTTGACGCTGGTGTTCGGCCTGGTCGCCTGGCTGTTGCTGGCCGGCAGCTACCTGCCGATGCTGCGCGCCTACCGGCTTTCGCCGTGGTGGGCGCTCGCGCTGCCGGCGATCGCCTTGCTGTACGCGGGAATGACGGTCGACTCGGCGTGGCGGCACTGGCGCGGCCGGGGTGGCGCGTGGAAGGGCCGTACCGCACCGTGACCGTCCGCCGCGGCCGCGCGGCCGCCCGGCGCGTCACCCGGTGCGGGTGGCCACACAGTGGCAGGATGGCGGATCGGCGGAAGGACGGTGATCGAGTTGGCGGGACTGTCAGGGCGCTCCGGGCGGGACGACGAGCCGACCGCGTCGCTGCCCGCGCTGCCGGCCACCGTCGCCGCGGCGCATCTGACCGCCAGCGCCGCCGAACTGGCCGGTGACACCGTTGCCGGACGGGCGGGCGCCTCGCCCGCCGTCGAGGACCTCGCCGAGCTCACCGCCGTCATCGACCAGTTGGTCGCCGGCCAGCGGTACGTCGCGGCGGCCCTGGCCAGGCTGGCCAACCATGTCTCCGACCGGCACCGCGACGGTGCTCTGGCCGCGGTCGCGTCGTACGACGTCGACGCGCTCGCCGAGGTACTGGCCGTCGCCGCCACCGCCACCGGACACGCCGCGGGCGCGCTCGCGCAGGGCCGGCCGGTGCTGGACATTCTGGCCGCGTCCGCCGGCCCCGATGCCAAGATCTAGGCATGGAGACGGATCTCGACCTGCCCGACGGCCGCACGCTGCACATCTACGACGTGGGCCCGACGGACGCCGCCGTCACCGTGTACTACCACCACGGCACGCCGAACACCGGCGCCCCGCCGGAACCGCTGTTACCGGCGGCGCAACGGCTCGGCGTCCGCTGGCTGTCCCACGACCGTCCCGGCTACGGCCCGTCGACGGCCCGGCCGGGCCGGTCGTTCGGCTCGGTGGCCGAGGACGTGGCCAGGGTGGCCGACGCTCGCGGTGTGGAACGGTTCGCCGTCCTGGGCTCATCCGGCGGCGGTCCGCACGCGCTGGCCTGCGCGGCGCTGCTGCCCGACCGGGTGCGCAGCGTGGCCACCCTGGCCGGCCTGGCGCCCTACGGCGCCGAGGGTCTGGACTTCTTCGCCGGCATGGCACCGGCGAGCGAGGCGGAGATGCGAGCCGCGCTGGGTGGGCCGGACGAGTTGCGTCGGGTGTTGACCGAGCCGGCCGACGCCGAGGGCGAGAGCGCCTTCACCGAGGCGGACAACGCGGCGCTGGCCGGTGACTGGGCGTGGATCGGCCGGATCGCGGGCGAGGCGATGCGCGGCGGGATCGGCGGCATGGTCGACGACAACATGTGCATCGTGACGCCGTGGGGGTTCCAGGTGACGCAGGTGGCCGCACCCGTGTTGCTGGTGCACGGTCTGGACGACCGGATGGTGCCCTCCACGCACAGTGAATGGATGGTCCGCCGGCTGCCGTCCGCGGCACTGCGCCTGGCACCGGGCGAGGGTCACATCTCGGTGCTCCGTCACGGTGAACATGCGTTGCAATGGATCGCCGCGCGCTGAGATTGTCGGTGGCCGCCAGTAACGTGAGTCGAGTCGGAGGCGTCACCTTCCCCGCGGCGCCGCATCGCTGGTTCGTCCTACGGAGCTGGTCATGCGAAGCGTGTGGAACGGCACGATCACGTTCGGACTGGTCGCCATCCCGGTGAAGGCGTACAGCGCCACCGAGGAACGCGGCACTGGTCTACACCAATTACACGTCACGGACGGCGGCCGGATCAAGCTGCGCCGCACGTGCGAGATCGACGGCGCCGACGTGCCGTTCGACGAACTGGGCAGGGGAGTGGAGCTGCCCGACGGTGACGTGGTCGTGCTCAGCCACGACGACCTGGCCGGACTGCCGGTCGCGACGGCACACACCGTCGAGGTGCGGTCGTTCACCCCGCTGGAGCAGATCGACCCGCTGTACTACAACCGCAGCTACTACCTGGCCCCGGAACCGGCCGGTGCCAAGCCGTACGTGCTGCTGGGCGAGGCGCTGCGGCAGACCGGGAAGGTGGCTGTGGTCACCGTTGCCCTGCGGCAGCGGGAAACCCTGGCGATGCTGCGCGAGCGTGACCACGTCATCATCCTGACCACGCTGCTGTGGCCGGACGAGGTGCGCACCCCCGACTTCCCGTTCCTGGACGAGGACGTGCCGGTGCGGATGAAGGAACTGCGCTCCGCGGTGGCCGACGTGTCGCGCCTGTCCGAGGACTTCCGGTCCGGCCGGTACGCCGACGGCTACCAGGCCGCACTGCGGCAGCTGGTCGAGTCGCGGGTGGCGGCCGGAGACGTGGTGCGGCCGACGGCGGCCGAGCAGGACGCGGCCGCCGCGACCCTGGTGACCACGCTGAAGCAGAACGCGGACCGCGCGGCGACGGCCCGTGCGGTGGCGAAGGCGAAGGCGGCGGCCCGCAAGGCGGCGGCGGCCAAGGCGGCGGCCACGAGGGCGGCCAACCGAGCGCGGTCCCGCCGCAGGACGGGCAACACGACCCGCTAGCTTGTCCGCCTCCCCGGGTTGTCGGGTGTGGGTCGCGTCCCGGCGACAGCGCCGGTGTCGAGGTGGATGTGGCTGGGTGCCGGCACGTTCCCCTGAGGTCACTGTGGGTGGGGCCAGACCTTCGCACCAAGGTCCAGCCCGGTACGCGGTGGACGACGGATGCACCCTGGCCACGATGGCCACCGGCTCCGTCGACCGGGTGACAGCGGGGTTGTCCGTCAACAACGTGCCCGACCTGGATGCCGCGCTGACGGCCGCGCGACGCGTCCTGGTCCCTGGCGGCCGCCTCGTCTGCACCATCCCGCACCCGTGCTTCGAAGCACCGCACGGGACGTGGCCGGACGACCCGCGCCCGCGCCGGGTCGTGGGCGAGTACCACGCCGAGGGATTCTGGCGGTCGGACAATCCGCGGGGCGTGCGCCGAGCCGGCAACCAGCACCGGATGCTGTCCACCTACCTCACCGCACTGATCACCCACGGGTTCCTGGTCGAGGTGGCCGCGCAGCCCATGCCCGATGCCCGGGTCGTCGCCGAACAACCGCGGCGCGCCGGCCTGCCACCGTTCTTCGTGGTGCGCACGGTCAGCACGGGGTGACGCCAGGTGCGTTACGAGTTCGCCCGGCCGGACTAACCGGCGTTGCCGATGAGGACCGCGCCGACACTCGTCGTGACGTCCAGTTGCGCCACCTTGGCGCGGGGCAGCCAGACCACCATGTCCACCGGGTTGTCGGCCGCGTCCGCCGCGACCTTCCAGCCGCCGCCGTCCTGGCGGGAGCCGTCCGTGCCGACCACGGTCAGCCGACACGTCGTGCCGACCGGCAATCCCGTGGTGGTCACGTCGAGATAGGTGCCGCCCTCGGTGGACCGGGTCATCACCCGCATCCGGGCGCCGGTGCGGGCGTCGGTGGCGGTGATCGGGCGTTGCGGCGGCGGCACACGGTCGGCGAGGCGGCCGATGGCCATGCCGGCGCCGGTGAGCATCAGGCCGACCAGCACGACACCGGCCGCGACCAGGACGACCCGCCAGCGGGCGGACCGGGTCGACTGCCGGCGCACGTTCGCCAGCGTGCGTCGCAGCAGCTCGTCCCCACCGTTGACCGGGCCTTCGAGGTAGAACTCGTGTGGCCAGTCGTCCGCGTCGGTCGGCATCCCACCTCCTCGCGGAGCAGACACGCACAGCGACCCTGCCATGGTTCACCGGTTCACCCGGAGAAACCGACAAGAAGCGTCGGATGTGTCCTGGGTCACGCAAAACGAGCCAATTCGTCTCGGTCTTCGTATACCAGCACGGGGGTAGGCCACTGGAAGGAGATGTCCCGCATGGCGGTCCTGCGGTCACGCAGGCGACAAGCCGACGCGGACGAGGCGCTGGTCAGGAGCGTGTACGAGGAACACGGACGCGCTCTGCTGGCCTATGCGACCCGGCTGACCGGCGACAGCGCCATGGCCGAGGACATCGTCCAGGAGACCCTGGTCCGGGCGTGGAAACACCCGGAGGTTCTGGTCAACGGCAAGGGCTCGGTGCGTGGCTGGCTGCTCACGGTGGCCCGCAACATCATCACCGACCGGGCTCGGGCGAGGGCGTCGCGACCGGTCGAGGTGGCCGAGTCGCCCGCGACCCCGCCGGTGGCGCGGGACCACGCGGACGCCGTCGTCGACTCGATGGTGGTCTTCGAGGCGTTACACCAGCTGTCCGGACACCACCGTGACGTGCTGGTCGAGTTGTATTTTCGGGGACGCAGCGTCACGGAGACAGCAGACGTTCTGGGCATTCCGCCGGGTACCGTGAAGTCTCGATCCCACCACGCCCTGCGTGCGCTGCGCGAGGCGTTCGGGGCGTCGCGGGCGGAGTTGAAGGGGGTGCCCGGATGACCGATGGGCGCCATCCCACGAACTTGTTGGGCGCGTACGTGCTGGGCGCGCTGGACGAGGACGAGGCCCGGCAGGTCGCCGGCCATCTCGTCGGCTGCGCCGAGTGCCGGTCCCAGGTGGACAGCTTCGCCGAGGTCGAGGCCACGCTGGACGACGTGCCGCCGGAACTGTTCCTGGACGGTCCGCAGGAGCACGGTGACCTGCTGCTGCAGCGGGCACTGCGCCAGGTCCGCCGGGAACGCCGGGTCGGCCTGCGCACCAGGGGCATTCTCACGTCCGCCGGCATCGTGGTGGCCGTCGCGGTCGCGCTGGGCGGCGGGCTGGTGCTCGCCGAGTCCAACGAGTCGACCGGCCCGGCCGCCGAACCGCCGGCCGTGGACGTGTCGGAACAGTCCATCGCCAGCGTGCTGCACCTGCACGGGGAGAAGGACGGCGTGCTGCTCACCGTGACCGTCATGCCGGCCGACGGCTGGGTGCGGGTCAGCGCGTGGGTGGCGGGCATGGGGCCGGGGCAGAAGTGCCGGCTCGTGGTCATGTCGAAGTCGGGCCAGGCCGAGGTGGCCGGTAGCTGGCTCACCTCACGGCAGACGGAGACCGAGGGCATGACGCTGGACGGCGCCGCGCTGGTCTCCGCGAACCAGGTTCGGTCCGTCGAGGTGCAGGACTTCGCGGGACACACCTTCGTGTCCGCGTCGAGATGAGAGCGGAGCGGCAACTGTGAAGACGAGGTCGTGGGTGTACGTCGCGATCGGCGTCGTCCTGATCCTGGTCGGCCTGCTGTGGGTGTTCCAGGGGCTGGGCACGATCTCGGGCGGCTTCATGAGCGGCAGCAAGGTGTGGTTCGCCATCGGACTGTTGGTCGCGATCGGCGGCGTCACGAGTGTGTACACCGGCATGCGCGGGAAGGCCGCCACCCGGCGGTAGTCACCCACGCGGTGCTGGTGTTCCGGGGCAGTGGTGCGGGGGCGTTCGTCCCAATACAGTGTTTCGTACCGGTGACCGGGACCAGGATCAACGCCAGGACCCCACAGAGGAAACGGTGCTGATGCGGGACGACGACGTGGTTGAGGCGACGGCTCTGGCCGTCGTGTCCGACCTGGCTGATCCGCCCGGTTGTGTCGTCGCTGACCGTTATCGCCTGACTACCGTACTGGGCCACGGGGCCAACGCGGACGTCTACCGCGCGCACGACGAGCGGCTGGGCCGCGAGGTCGCCGTCAAGCTGTTCCACCCTGGTCAGGGCGCCACGGCACGGTTCCGGTTCGGGGCCGAGGCGCGGGCGCTGGCTCGCATGTCGCATCCAGGGCTGGTCGGCATCTATGACGCGGGCGTGGACGACGACGACCGGCCGTACCTGGTGATGGAGCTGGTCGACGGCGAGAGCCTGCGCGACCGGCTGCTGGCCGGGCCCCTGGCCACCGACGACGTGGTGCTGCTCGGCGCCCGGCTGGCCGTCGCGCTGGCGCACGCCCACGGCAGTGGCGTGGTGCACCGCGACATCAAGCCGTCCAACATCGTGCTGGACGGCAACGGGTCGCCGCACCTGGCCGACTTCGGCATCGCCCTGCTGCTGGACGCCGCCCGGCCGGACCGCTCCACCGAGATCATGGGTACCGCCGCCTACCTGGCGCCGGAGCAGATCCTGGGCGTCAAGGTGGGTTCGGCCGCCGACATCTACTCGCTGGGCCTGGTGCTGTTGGAGTGCCTGACCGGTGAGCTGGAGTATCCGGGGCTGAGCAAGGTCGAGTCGGCCCTGACCAGGCTGCACCGCCAGCCCAGGATTCCGGACGGCATTCCCGGTGTGCTGGCCGAACTGCTGACCGCGATGACCGCGCGCGAGGCCGAGGACCGGCCTGCGGCGCGGGACTGTGCCGCGTGGTTCTGGGCGGTCCGCGAGCACCACGGCATGTCCGGTCGCGCGGCCAGGGCGGCCGCGGCGAGCTGGCTGGCCAGGAAGGGCAGGCACTTCCGCCGGCCGACCCCGGTGCTGCACGTGGCGTTCACCGGGTGGCGGCGGTTCGTGGTCGCCGGTGCCGGTCTCGCCATGGCGGTCCTGGCGTCCACCTGGTTGTTCACCTCGCTGCTGCCCCGGTTCATGCCGCTGCCACCGACCATGGACGAGGCCATGCCGCCACCGGCGTCGGTGGGGATCGCGCCGCACATCGCCGTGCCGCAGGACGGTCCGGTGATGCACGTCGCGGCCGCGCTGGCCGGTGGCCCGCCGCCGAGCACGCGCACCGTGACGCCGCAGACGCGCACCGCGAGCGGTGGCCAGATGATCACGTCGACGCTGTGGGGTTCGTCGACCACGCCCGCGACACCGAACGTCCCGCCGCCGTCGAACGACCCCGGCAACCGCAACCAGTTGCAGGACTACCCGGTGCGCGACAGCCCGGAGAACGCCCCCGGCTCGTCCGCCCAGCCCACTGGGACGTCACCGGCCGCGACCGGCGACCCCACGACGACCGGCACCACGGACGACGGCCCGACGCCCACGGACACCCGCACGGCGGCCGCGGCCACACCGACCGAGGGTGTTTCCGGCACCCCTGGTCCCCCGTCGACCGGGACGACACCGCCGCCGAGCGCGGCGACGCCGGCGTCCGCGCCGGGCGACGACGGCTCGGAGGACCACCCGCCGCCGACCCGGCAGGGCTTCCACTTCTCGGACTGAGCCCGGCGGCCGATCAGGCGACGCGCTGCAGCAGGACCTGTTCGATCAGTGCCACCAGGATCTCCTTGACCGACTCGCGGTCCCGGGCGTCGCACCGCAGCACGGGGATCGCCTCGTGGACACCGAGCGCCTCGCGGACCTCGTCCAGGTCGAACCGGTCGGTACCGTCGAAGTTGTTCACCGCCACCATGAACGGCGTGGCCCGGTCCTCGAAGTAGTCCAGCACCGGGTAGCAGTCCTCGATCCGGCGGGTGTCGGCGATGATGACCGCGCCCAGCGCACCCGTGGCCAGGTCGTCCCACAGGAAGTCGAACCGGGCCTGGCCCGGCGTGCCGAACAGGTACAGGATCAGGGACCGGTCCAGGGTGATCCGGCCGAAGTCCAGGGCCACCGTGGTGGTGGTCTTGTCGGCGAGCAGGGACGCGTCGTCCACGCCTAACGACCGGTCGGTCATGGCGGCCTCGGTGACCAGCGGCTCGATCTCCGAGATCGCGCCGATGAAGGTCGTCTTGCCGACGCCGAATCCGCCGCTGATCACGATCTTCGCGGCCGACGGCGTGTCCTGTTCAAAGCGCCCGGACAAGATCCCTGATCCTCTCGATCACGTGCACGGGCAGCTCGGTTGGCTCGTGCAGCGAGATGTACCGACCGGTGTAGAGGTCCGCGATCAGGACCCTCGCCACACCGAGGGGGACGCCCAACTCGGCGGCCACCTCGGCCAGCGACACCGGTCGTTGGGCCAGTTCGACGATCCGCCTGCGCTCGAACCGCAACGGTGCGGACAGCGCGGCAGGTGTCGCCCTGACCAGGGTTTCGATCCGCAGGCCGTCGTGCAGCGGCTGCGTCCTCCCTCTGGTCACGATGAAGGGGCGGACGAAGACACCGTCGTCGGCCACCGTCCCCTCGTCCTCCGGCTGCGCCGGCGGCGTCTCGTCGAACCAGCCCTGCGGCTGGGCGACCGGGATCATCCGGGGGTCAGGTAGTCGAGGCGTGTCCTCGTCCCCAGGTCTCACGCGCGTCCTCCCACGGTGACGGGCAACGACGATGCACGAAACACGAGACCCCGGGCGCGCCCCGACGCGTCCGGCGTCGCCTCAGCTCAACAGGGTTTCCCGCAGTTCGGAGATCAGGCCCGGGGAGAGCAGGCCACCGGCCCGCTCGGCGAGCACCGCGATCTCGTACCCGATGAGGCCGATGTCGCAGTGCTCGTCGGCGAGCACTGCGACACAACTGCCGTCGCTGATCGTCGAGACGAGCAGGAAACCCTTGCCCATCTCGATCATGATCAGTTTCAGGCCGTCGAAGTCGTAGTAGCGCGAGGCACTCTTGGCCAGGCTGGCCAGCCCGGACGTGAGCGCGGCCAGCCGATCGGCCGCCGTTCTGTCCAGACCTTGCGACATGGCGATGAGCAACCCGTCCGACGACACCGCGACGGCGTCCCGCACGCCGTCGGTGCCGCGGACGAAATTGCTCAACAACCAGTTGAAGCTCTGCGGACTGGCGTCCCGGTCCAGGTCAGTCACCCGACTCCTCCTCGTACGACACCACGGGTTCGGTCGCGGTGAACAGATTCCTGGCCGACGCCTCGCCACGCCGATGCCCGGCACGGAACGAATTCAACATGTCGCTCACCTCGTTCGGCGACCGGTCCTTCGGCGCCGCGTCGGTCACCGTGTACCGGGTCGTGGACCGGCTGCCGCTGCGTGGCTGGCGTTTCACCAGGCCGTTGCGGGTGCGTGCGACCGGAGCACCGACGGCGACGGGTTCCCGTTCCGGCTCCGGTTCCGGCTCGGCGCGGGTGGCCACCGGCGCCGGGGTCTCCGTTTCGGCCTGGCGCTCCAGTTCCTGCTCGGTCGGCCAGCGCAGCACCTGCTGATTCCGCAGCGACTCGGGAATCGGCAGCCGCACTGTCTCGACGGTGTCCGCGGACGACACCACGGGCACCGTCGTCTCGGACCGCAGCGTGGACACCGGAGCGGCCAGGGCGGGCGTCGGCCTGGGCGCCGGCAGTGCCACCGGGGTCGGCGGCTCGGCCTGCTCCTGCTCGGCCACCAGCTGCCTCGGCTCGGCGTTCGGGCTGTCGGTGAGCACCTCCGGCGGCAGCAGCATGCGGGCCGTGATGCCGCTGACCGGCGACTCGCCCAGCTCCACCTGTACGTCCAGCTGCCGCGCCAGGCGGCCGACGACGTAGTGGCCGAGGAACCTGGTGGGTGCGACCAGGAAGTTCTCCTCGTCCCGCAGGCGGGCCTTGGCCTTCTCCAGTTCGTCCCTGGGCATGCCGACGCCGTAGTCCACCACGGCCAGCAGGTAGCGGTTGCCGGTCCGCCGGCCGTAGATCTCCACCTCGACGTCCGGCGACGAGAACGACAGGCCGTTCTCCACCAGTTCGGCGAGCATGTGCGCGATCTCGGCGACCACCGGGCCGACCACCCACGCGTCGTCCACCCGCCGCAGCACCACCCGGCGGTAGTCCTCCACTTCGGACAGTGCGGCGCGGATGACGTCGGCCACCGGCAGGGGAGCCGACCACGGGCGCGGACTGGTCTCGCCCACCAGCACCAGCAGGCTCTCCGCGTTGCGGCGCATGCGGGTGGCCAGGTGGTCCAGTTCGAACATGTTGGCCAGCGCGTTGGGGTCGAGCTCCTCGCGCTCGAACTCGCTGATCAGGGACAGCTGGCGGCGCACCAGGTTCTGGTTGCGGCGGCCCAGGTTGGCCAGCGACACCGTGGTGTTGCGGCGGATCAGCGCCTGCTCGCTGGCCAGCGTGAGCGCGGTGTCCTGCACCCGGTCCAGCGCGGTCGCCACCAGTTGGATCTCGGTGGCCGCGTGTGCCGGCACGGTCACCGGCGGTGGTGGCGGCACGTCGGTCTCGGTGGTCTGCATCAGCGCCACCGTCTCGGGCAGGCGGCGAGCCGACACGACGTCGGCGTCCCTGGCCAGCGTGCCCAGCGGGCCGATGACCGACCGCGCCGCGCCGACCACCAGGGCGATCATCGCGGCGATGGTCAGCACGGCCAGCACGCTGATGCCGATCAGCAGCGCGGTCGCGGTGGCGCGCAGGCTGTCCGCGCGGGTGGTGATGTCGTGACCGACGGTCTGCTGCACCCCGCGCAGGCTGTCCAGCAGGGAGTTCATCGAGTCCGACCAGGACACCGGGTCCACCCGGCTGGCCAGCGTGCCCGACGACGAGTTGATGGCCACGCCCTCGTCCTGGACGGACTGGTCGCCCGCCGGCGACTGGAGGGTCGCGTCCAGGTCGGACCGCTCGCCCTGGGTGGCGAACTGGTCGAAGGTGGCGATCGCGGCCTGCTTCTGGCCCAGCACCTGGACGAACTTGCTGTAGTTGTCCACGCTCATGTGGTTGGACGCGAACACCGCGGACAGCAGGCCCTGTTCCTGGCCCGCGTACTCCTTGATGTCACCGAGCGCGTACAGCGCCTGCAGCCCGTGCCGGAGCGTGCCGTCCTGGGCCTGGTCCAGCCCGAGGTCGAGCGCGTTGAGCGAGGTGATGGCGTCGGTGTAGAAGGCGAACGTGGGCGCGTCCTGGGCCCGCTGCTGGTCTACCTCGGAGCGGATCGTGGTCAGACCGTCCAGCTTGGCCAGTGCCGTCCTGACCTGGTCGACACCCGCGTCGGACAGGCCGGTGTCGGAGATGGTCCGGTTCAGCGCGCCGAGCGCGAGATCGGTCTGCGCGCGCTGGGGCACGACCTGCGCCTGGAACTGGTCGCCGCCGCCGAGCAGGCCGTTGGTGAGGGCCCGCTCCTTCTGCAACTGCTGCACGGCGTCCTGCACCCGCAGCACCACCGTGACGATGCGGCTGGTCTGGGTGGCCGCCTGGTAGTTGGCCGCCTCGTTGGTGATCAGGAAACCCAGCAGCACCAACACCAGGGCCAGTGACACGACCAGGATGCGGACCAGTTTGGCGCGGATCGACCTCGGCCGGAACATCGCCCGGAAGAGCCTGCCCGTCGACGAACGCGACGGCTGCGGGCGCACCCGCGATGGTGGCTGTGGTTGCGCCGGCCCCGCCGGTACCGGCCACCTCGGCCCCGAAAATTCGGGCGTTGCCGCTGATCCGCCGTCCCCCTCGACGGGGGGAACACGGTGACGCACCACGCTACCTCCGCAGGATGGTTCTCAACTCCTCGCTCACCGCCGACAGTCACGTCGATGGAATTGCGTCGCCGGAGACGGCGCATCTTAACCACGAATGCGTGGTTCGGACCAGACTGTGCCCCCTGGATCGGGGAAATCAGGTGACCGAATTTCTCGGTCACGTAGGTGTTTCAATCGAACGCGCTGCGTAGTGTCCGGGAGGAACGACGTGAAACGGGCGGTCCGCCGTGGACGGTCCACCTGGTACCGGGAGATCCGGTCAGAAGGTCGTCGGCGGCAGCGGGTGCGGCTGGTTCCAGGTGCTGACCGGCGCGTCCTGGTCGTCGGTCACGTAGACCGGGCCGGACAGCACCGACTGTCCCCTGGTCAGGCTGGTGATCTGGGCGCCCGCCATGCCGTCGTGGTCGGTCGCGGAGAACCGGTAGGGCGCCAGGTTCGGTCCCTGGAACGTCGACCCCTTCGTGGCGATGGCGTGCAGCAGTCCCTCGCGGGTCAGGTTCGGTCCCGCGGCGCGCAGCGCCTCGTACGTCCCGTAGGCCAGGGTCATTCCGCTGACCGTGTAGAAATCGAACGGCTGCCCTGGTTCGTAGGTGTCGTGCACGTTGTGGAACAACTGGACCCACGGGTTCTTCAGGTCGCTCGGTGATGGCAGGTAGCTGTCCGAGATCAACCCGTTGGCGATGTTGATGTCCGCAGCGCCCTTGGACAGTTGCTTGATCAGCCCGTTGAGCGTGGTCGGGTCGGTGCCGACGTTGCTGGCCACGAACGCCGGGTGGTAGTTGAGCTGGGCCGCGGTGAGCAGCGCGATGGCGACCGCCGCGGGAATGCCGAAGATCACGACCACCTGTGCGTGAGCCGCCTTCGCCGCGCCGATCTGCGCGGCCAGGCCACTGGTCAGGTAGTTGGCGTCATAGGACTGCTGGGTCACCACCTGGCTGCTGGGCAGGAGCTGGTTGAGCCCCTCCTGGCTGTTCTGGCCCAGGTCGTCGTCCTGCAGCAGGTAGGCCACGCGCTGGCCGGGGAAGTTGGTGCGCACGTACTGGCCGAGCACCTTCCCCTCGATCTTGTAGTCGGGGAAGTAGCCGTACGTGTACGGAAGGTTGCTGGGATTGTTGAAGCAGATGCACCCGCTGTTCACGAACAGGTCGGGCACCTTGTTCTCGGTCAGGTAGTCGACGACGGCCTCGTGCGTTGCCGTGCCCAGGCCGCCGATCATGGCGAAGATCTTGTCCTTGCCGACCAGTGTCTGGGTCTCGTTGAACGTCTTGACGGGGTTGTACTGGTCGTCCTTGTAGTCGAACGTGATCGATCTACCGTAGACACCGCCGTGCGCGTTGATGTAGCGGAAGAATGCCGCTGCGGCGCCGGAGATCTCGGAATAGCCGGGCGCCGCGGGGCCGGTGAGCGGCTGGTGACTGCCCAGAACGATCGTCTTCGACGTAACGCCGGGCGTGCTGGTGACGCCATTCTGTGACGTGAAGTGCAGCGCCACCAGCACGGCCGCGACGACGGCGACCACCGATACCACGGCCAACATCCAGACACGGGTGGAGATCCGGCCGGTACGGTGAGTCACGGTTCCTCCTTGTAGCGTGGCCACCAGGTTCACTCGGAGTCTGGCAGCCTGCTTGGAACCGTGGTCTGACGTCGTAGTGCTATTGGGTTCAGGTCGGTTTTCTGTTGCCCGGTCAGCTTTCCGCTGACATGGCGGCGAGCTCCGCGTCCACCCTCTTCTGGTGTTCCGCGAGGTCCTGCAGTGCCTTGCGCCGGCTCCACCGACCGCTCATCACGAAGATCAACGGTATGAAGACGACCTGGCCCCCGATGCAGACCCACCACCAACTCTGCCACTGACCGGGTGTCGAACGCGAGGCTTGTTCAACTTCGGTTCCGTGTGCCTGGAGAAACGCCAGGTCAGCCTTGGGTACTGCCGCCGCGGCCTGGAGCCGCTGGGTGGCGGTAGCGGGGTCGACGTTCAGCTTTTGGGCGATTTCGCCGATCGCGGTGACGGCCGCGGCCTGGTCGGCGGGTGTCGCGCTCAGTGTGGCCAGCGTCTTCGGGTCGATGGCGCTGATGGTGGCCAGTTCCGGCGCGTACTTCGCGGACAGCGTGGCGACCTGGGTGCCGTACTGCACCAGTGGTGTGACCGAACTGACCACGAACGGCAGGATGAAGATCGAGATGGCCACGACCGCCCGGATGATCCAGCCCCACACGGCCAGGCCGGTCGCGATCAGGGCCGGGTTGCGCTGCTCCACCGTCTCGGTGAAGCTCGCCATCCACGGCGCGTACGCGATGCCCATGAACACGGCCAGCAGGCTGATGAGCACGACGAACGTGTAGTAGCCGGTCTGCGGGTGGGTGGCCCGCATGAGGAACAGGATCGACATCACGATCGCACCGACCGCGCCGACCACCATGAACGGTTTGCGGACCTTCATCTTGTCCGACACCACTCCCACGACGATCAGCGCGACGGCGTCGAACGCCCAGAACCAGTTCCCGATGCCGTTGGCCTGGGACAGGCTGAAGCCGAAGATCGTGGTGAAGTAGATGGTGAAGAACCCGACCGCGGTGTAGTAGAGGATCAGGAACACCGCGATGGCGAACGCGGAACCGACGATGTTGACGTGCATCATCTGCTTCCACGGCCGGCTGGTGTCCACGGACACACCGGACGCCTTGGCCTCCACCAGCGCCCGGTCCCGGATGCTCACCATCAACTGGTCGCGCAGGTTCGGCGACAGCTCACGCAGGCCGAACAGCGCGATGACGAACACCACCAGGCCGACGATGCCGCAGATGAGGAACTGGTCCTGCCAGCGCGGCAGGCTGCCCAGCGTGTTACTGGACACTTCGGACACCACGAGGCTGCCGACCACCGGACCGAGCGTCCAGAAGCCCATCGCCGACGCGCGGCCCAACTGCGGGGAGAAGTCGCGGACCAGAGCGGGCGTGGCCACCAGGATGATGCCCTCGACGAACGCGACCAGAACCGAGACCAGGCCGAACACGAAGGCGTTGGGGGCGTTGGGGATGCCGAACGCGATGAGCAGCCCGGTGATCGCCAGGCCGTAGGTCACCATGTTCGCCCGACCCCACCGGTCGGCCAGACCGGCCACCAGTGACGAGAAGGCGCCCACGGCGCTGCCCACCACGGTGATGTTCACGTAGAACGTGAAGCTCATGTTGTAGTCGGCGATGATCGCGGGGCCCACCGCGCCACCGACGTACAACTCGTAGTACAGGATGATCGTCGCCAGCACGACGATGGCGAGATACCAGTAGCGCCGTCCTGTGTTCGGGTAGTGGGTGATCCTGCGGTCCCAGAACAACCGGTAGAGCGGGTTGCCCGGTTGCGCGTGTTCAGCGTCGACGGGGATGACTGCGGCCATGCCGCCTCCTTCGGAGGAGGAAACACGGCTTTCCGGCCACCGGGGAAACCGGCTTCGTCGGCGGTCGGTCGGCCGTGGCCGTCGCATGGCATCGGCTGCCACATCTGTCGGGCCGCCCCGTAACGGGTGAGCCAGAACTCGTGCGCGACGCCGGTGTCCGCAACGATATGGTGGGGTTAGGTCACTAGTACGCCCACGTACTTTAGAGGCAGTATCACAGTGGTACAAGAGGGTTCGCTGGCCAGGACACATGGCGAAGCCCCTGGGCTGCCCAGGGGCCGGTCCAGCCTGCCCCAGTCCGCGGTCCGCGCGGCGCAGCGGCAGCGATTGCTGGCCGCCGCGATCGCCGCGGTCGCCGAATCCGGTTACCAGTCCGTGACTGTCGCCGACATGGTCCGGCGGGCCAAGGTGTCCAGAGCGGCGTTCTACGTCCATTTCGCGGACAAGGAGGACTGCTTCCTGGCGGCGACCCGGCACGGCGGCCTCCTGTTGGTGGACGCCGTGGTGACGGCGACCAGGGGTGTGCCGGCGGACGCGCCGCCGGAGGACCTGTTGCGCGCCGGCTGCCGCGCGTTCCTCGGTTTCCTGGCCGGCGAACCCGCGTTCGCACGGGTGTTCTACATCGACATGCCGGCCGCCGGCGCCGGCGCGGTCGCCAGGAGGGACGCCGCACAGCACCGGTTCGCCGAACTGAACAGGGAATGGCACGAACGGGCCAGAACGCGCCGTCCGGAATGGCCCGAAGTGCCCTACGACGCCTATCTCGGGCTGTCCGGCGCCACCACCGAACTGGTCAGTGTCCGGGTGCGGCACGGGAGAACGGCGGAACTGTCCGAACTGGAGGACACGCTCGTCGCTCTGCACCTGGCCGTGATGGCCGGGCGCGCATGGCAGTCAACGTAGAGACACGTCGGACGGGAGAGGACTGGGATGGGCGAACACAACCTGGCCAGGCAGGCGGAGCGGCAACTGGAGCGGCTCGGCGACTTCGACTCGCTGTTCTTCGAGGGCGCCTGGTGGTCCACCGGCACCCTCGCCGACCGCGCGTCCAGGCTGGCCAACGGACTCATCGCCCAGGGCGTCGGTCCCGGTGACCGGGTCGTCGTGCTGATGGCCAACTGTCCGGAAGTGACCATGACGTACACCGCGCTGTGGCGGGCCGGTGCGGTGATCACCCCGGTGATCTTCCTGGTGAGCGAGAAGGAACTGCACAACGTCCTGGCCGACTCCGGTGCCGTCGCCGTGGTCACCACGCCGGAGTTCCTGCCCAAGGTCAACGCCGCCCTGGACGGTGTGTCGACGGTGAAGTTCGTGGTGCTGGCCGGTGCCGGTGACGCGACGTCCACGGTGCCGGTGTTCGAGCACGCCGAACTGTCGGCGGGCGATCCGGGCGGCATCGTCGACCGCGCCGACGACGACCTCGCCGCCCTGCTCTACACCGGCGGCACCACCGGCCGGTCCAAGGGCGTGCCACTGACCCACGCCAACCTGTTCTGGTGCGGTTCGTCGTCCCGGGAGGCATCCGAGGCGCCGGACGAGGACCTGAACAGCACACTGCTGCCGCTGCCCCTGGCGCATGCCTACGGCCTGCTGGTCACCTGCATCGGCATGCACCAGCCCAAGCCGCACCAGAGCGTGCTGATGCGCTGGTTCGACGCGGCGGGCTGGGTCAACCTGGCCGCCGAGCACAAGATCAGCCGCAGCGCGCTGGTCCCGTCGATGATCCAGATGCTGCTCGCCCAGCCGCTGGAGGAGGCCGACCTGTCCGCGCTGACCGCCGTGTCGTCCGGTGCGGCGCCACTGGCCGCCGACGTGCGGGACGAGTTCGAGGCCAGGGTGCCCGGCGTCACCGTGTACGAGGGCTACGGCTGCACCGAGTCCGCGTCCATCATCTCCTCGACACCGCTGGGCAAGCGGCGCAAGGGCAGCGTCGGCATCCCGGTGCCCGGCTGCGAGGTGACCATCCGCGACGAACAGGACAACGAGCTGCTCGCCGGCACCGACGGCGAGATCTGCGTGCGGTCGCCCGGCGTGATGTCCGGCTACTGGCACTCGCCCGACGTGACGGCGTCCACCCTGATCGGCGGCTGGCTGCACACCGGCGACATCGGGCACGCCGACGACGACGGCTACCTCTACGTCGTGGACCGCAAGAAGGACCTCATCATCCGCGGCGGGTTCAACGTCTACCCGAGGGACGTCGAGGACGTCCTGCTGGCCCACCCCGGAGTGGCCATGGCGGCAGTGGTCGGCCGGCCGGACCCGCGGCTGGGCGAGGAGGTCGTCGCGTTCGTGTCGCTGCGCTCGGGTGCCGACGCGACCCAGGACGAACTCACCGCGTTCGCCAAGGAGCGGCTGGCCGCCAACAAGTACCCGAGGGAGATCCGGATCGTCGAGCAGGTGCCGCTGACCAGCGTCGGCAAGCTGGACCGCAAGCGGTTGCGCGACCTGGTCCGGCAGCAGGACGTGTGATGCGTGGGCGGGGACCGGTCGCGTCGTGGTGTGCCACCATGGCTTCGTGACCGGTTCCCTGCCAACGAACGGCACACCTGACCACCCGGGCGTCGCCGGGGCGGTGAGCGGCGAATGGGTCGAGGTCTACCCGCCTGACGGCGAACCGCCGGAAGCCGACGAGCCGGCGCTGGATCCCGAACCCAGATCCAGGCTCGGCCCGGTGGCCACCGGGCTGTTCGGTGCCGCCCTGCTGCTGGTCCTGCTCGGCTCGGTCCTGCCACTGTTCCGGGCCGCCGAGCGGGTGTCCTTCCAGGTGGTCGACTCGCTGACCGTGTCCGCGTGGCGGTTCACGTCCAGCAGCCTGGGCCCGGAACGGCCGCTGACCTCGCACACCGCACCCACCCCGGTACCGCTGGGCTATCCGCTGGTGATCGCCGGCCTGCTGCTGGTCGCGGCGGCCGGCCTCGGCCTGCGGTCGGGGTGGCGGCCGGCGTCGCTGCGCCCGGCCAAACTGGTCGGCGTGATCGCGGCGACGTTCCTCGCCGGGCTGGTGTTCGCGCTGGGCATGTTCGAGATCGCCTGGCGGACGCTGCTCAGCTCGGCGGCGGACGACACGGCGGGCGGGCTGCTGGCCATCCCCGGCCAGGGCTTCTGGGTACTGGTGGTGGCGGCCCTGGCCGCGATCGCCGCCGCCGTGCTGACGTTCCGGATCCGGCCCGCCGAACCGGTCGCGGCCGGCGGTGAGTGGGGTTCCGGCGAGGTGGATCCCGTCGGTGACGTGCCGCCCGGCCAGCCGGCCGAATGGCCGGTGGTGGCGGTGATTCCGGTGGACGAGCGCTCTAACTGGTGAGTGCCGCGAACGGCCCCAGCCAGCGCACGCCCAGCACCAGCACGGCGAGACCCACCGCGGCGAACAGGAGCACCCACACCACTGCGGGCACCCTGGTCAGCCCCGCCAGTTGATCCGCGTCCGACCGCGGCGCCCGGCCCCGGCCGCGGGCCCGCTGCAACTCCAGCACCGTCCGCACGCCGGCCAGCATCACGAACCAGGTGAACGCGTACGCGAACCCGGCCTGCACCTGCGCCGACGTGAACCACGACACCACGAACACGATGGCCGCCGTCGCCACGATCGACGTCACCCCGTAGGCGTTGCGCACCGCGATCAGCATCGCCACCAGCACCAGGACGGTCAGCCACAGCAACGCCGTGATGTGCCCGGTCGCCAGCAGCCCGGCACAGCCCAGGCCCAACAGGGGCGGCGCCAGGTAGCCGGCCATCGCCGTGGCCACCATGCCGGGCCCGCGCGGCCGGCCCTTCGACAGCGTCACACCGGACGTGTCGGAGTGCAGCCGGATGCCGGTCAACCGCCTGCCGACCAGCAACGCGACCAGCGCGTGGCCGCCCTCGTGCGCGATGGTGACGACGTTGCGCGCCACCACCCACACGCCCCGCACCAGCACCGCGAGCAGCGCGGCCGCGGCCGCGCCCAGCACCACCGCGGCCGGTGGGGTCGGCTGGACGCTGGTGACCTGGTGCCAGACGTCGGCGATCGAGCTCAGGGTGCCTTCTCCGCGACCGCGCACCACATGAACGGCCGGGCGGTCCGCTCGTCCTCGGTGAGCTCCATGTCCGGTTCCGGCAGCCAGTCCGACGGCGGAACCAGATCCGGGTAGTGCAACAGCGGCCAGTCGCCGAACCACGGCCGGATCTCGGCCTTGCTGCGCATCCACGACGGGTTGGAACTGCCCCGGTACAACCCGGTCACGCGCTCCTGCAGCGGGTCGTCCGGGTCGAGGACGTCCACCGTGCCGTGGCTGATCGCCAGCCGGCTGGCCGGCGCGAGCCGGGACCGGTAGCTGTCCAGCAGTTGGCCGGGGCCGTCGTCCGGCCCGAGGAAGTGCAACACAGACACCATCAGCAGGCACACCGGCCGGCTGAAGTCGATCAGCCGATGGGTGTCCGGGTGGGCGAGGATCGCGTCCGGGTGGCGCAGGTCCTCCTGCACGATCGCCGCCCATTCGGTGGCACCGTCGCGTTCCAGGACGATCCGCGAGTGCTGTACGGCGACGGCCTCGTAGTCGACGTAGACGACCGTGACCCGGTCACCGGGCGCCAGGCAGGCCCGCACGATCTCGTGCACGTTGCCCATCGTCGGCACGCCCGACCCGATGTCCATGAACTGCCGGATGCCCGCGTCCAGCGCGTCCACGACCACCCGCCGCAGCCACGCCCGATTGAGCATCGCGGTCTGCCGGATCACCGGAAACGCCTGGGCCACCTTGTCGCCCAGCTCCCGGTCGGCGGCGAAGTTGTGCTCCCCGCCCAGGTAGTAGTCGTAGACGCGAGCCGCGTTCGGTGTCTTCTCGTCGACATCCTGCGGCATGGCTGGTGCACGGCGTTCCGAATCGGCCATCGGATACCTCGGGGACGGTGGGGGACGGGGTGATTCAAGCCTAGGCGTTGTGCGGCGACGGTGAGGACAGGTCCAGGGCAAGGGCCAGGGCGGCGATCACCGGGTCGCTGTGGTCGCCGAGCCGGCGAGGGGCCCACTCGGCGGCCAGCGCGAGAAAGTCGGCCAGGTCCCGCTCGGCTCCGGCGAGCAGGTGCCGGAGTCGGGTGACGGGCAGTTCGATCACCGGGCTGTCGTCCTGTTCCACGGTCAACCGGATTAGATCACCATGGCGTTCGGTGTCGGGAACGGATCGTGGCCGAAGAACGGCGAGCCGGTGCCATCGAAGATGTCCTACCACTCGTGCCGCTCATCCAGTCCGGTGCAGCAGCCCGGCCGGAACGTGCTGCCCGTACTGCCGTCGATGACCCGGAGACCGCCCGCCGCGAAGGGAACGTCGGAGGTGAGCAGTCCGTGCAGGAACGAATCGAACGGAGTGACCTCCGCGACCGGCCAGAGCACGAAACCGTCCGACGACTGATTCTCCACGACCGGCTGCATGGTGATCACCGGGGCATTTTCCGCCACACGGCCCTCGGTAGCACACGCATTACTCCGAAAACCGGCCGCAGGACGCCGGGCACCCACACCTCGCCGCGGCCCTTGCGCAACGCGGCCACCGTCGCGTCCGCCACCTGCGCCGGAGTACTGGAGAACGGTGCCGGCGACATGCCCTCGGTCATCCGGCCGACCACGAAACCCGGCCGTACCAGCAACAGGCGCACACCCGAGCCGTGCAGCGCGTCGGCCAGGCCACTGGCGAAACCGTCCAGGCCGGCCTTGGCCGAACCATAGACATAGTTGGCCCGCCGCACCCGCACCCCGGCCACCGACGAGAACACCACCAGCGTGCCGTGACCCTGCTCGCGCAACAGGTTCGCCAGCAGCGTCAACACGTGCACGTGGGCTACGTAGTCGGTGTGCACAATGGACAGCGCGTGGCCCGGGTCCCGTTCGGCGGCCGACTGGTCGCCGAGGATGCCGAACGCCGTGACGACCGTGTCCAGTGGGCCATGCCGTCCGGCGACATCGGTCAGCACCTTCTCCTGGCCCGCGATGTCATCCGCGTCGAACTCCACCCGGTGCACGTCGGTGGCACCCGCCGCGGTGAGCAGCGCCGCCTCCGCAGCCAGGTCCGCCGACCGCCGCGCCGCCAGCACCACCGTGCGCGCACCCTGCCTGACCAGCCGTTCCGCCACGGCGACGCCGATCTCGCTGCGCCCGCCCAACACCAGTACCGTCCCGCTCACCCGGCACAGTCTGCCAGGCTGATTGGTCGTCGCAGGTGGACCATGGGAACCGGCGATTCGTCGTAGGGCTCGGTGTCGGCAGGACGTCCAGGACCAGGCGAGTGACATGACGCGCGGCATGGCGGTGGGCGTGATCCATCAGGATACGGCCGATGCCGCCGCGGTGTGTGCCGGACGGACGTACAGGCGTTTGACCTCCGCGGTGCCGGGCCGGCGGGGCGCGAGTCCCACGCAGCCGATGGGCCGTTCGTTGCGATAGGCCAGCAACAGGGTGCCCGGCGGCCGGTAGAGGTGGTCGAGATTCTGGCGCTCGCCGCGCAGCACGTCGGGAAGCTGGTCGATGTCGGCCGGGCGCGGCCGGTCCGTTTCGGCCTGGGCGGCGGCCAGGTACTCGAAGACCAACGAGACCGCGTCGGCCTGCCGTGCCACCGCGCATGCGTCCACGACGCCAACGGGGAGGCCGTCACCAGGGGATGCCGGTGTAGTTCTCGGCCAGTGACGTGGCCATCGCGGTCGAGGACACGACGTAGCGCAGCTGGGCGAGCTGCAACTGCGCCGCCATCGGGTCGGCGTCCGGGTGGACGTGCAGCATCTCGGTCATCCACACCGCGAAGTGCACCGCCCGCCAGACCTGCCGCTCCCGGGTGGCGGAGTAGGCGTCCAGCAGGTCGGTGCGGCCGTCGCGGTAGTAGGTGATGATCGCGGCGGCCAGCAGGGCCGAGTCGGCCAGGGCCAGGTTGAGGCCCTTCGCGCCGGTCGGCGGCACGATGTGGGCCGAGTCGCCGGCCAGGAACAGCCTGCCGTGCCGCATCGGGCTGGTCACGAACGTCCGCATCGGAGTGATCGACACGTCGGTGATCGGGCCGGGCTTGAGCTCCCAGCCGGGCAGCGCGAACCGGCTGGCCAGTTCGGCCCAGATCCGGTCATGTGACCAGTCGTCCAGTGACTCGTCCGGCGGCACCTGGAGATACAGCCTGCTGACCGTGGGGGAGCGCAGGCTGTGCAGGGCGAACCCGTTGTCGTGCCGGGAGTAGATCAGCTCGTCGGTGGACGGCGGCACGTCGGCCAGGATGCCCAGCCACGCATAGGGAAAGTCCCGCTGCCACTCGGTCCGGCCGGGCACCGCTGCCCGGCTGATGCCGTGGAACCCGTCGCAGCCGGCGATGAAGTCGCACTCCACCCGGTGGTCCGCGCCACCCGAGTCGACGTAGCTGAGCACCGGCCGGTCGGTGGCCACATCGGCCACGGCCGTGTCGGCCACCTCGAACTCCAGCGGCAGGCCGGCGGCCAGCCGGGCGTCGATCAGGTCCTTCACGATCTCGGTCTGCGCCCACACGGTGACCGTGCGACCGGTCAGCTCGCGGAAGTCGACGTGGTGCCGTTCACCGGCGAACTGGAGATGAATGCCGTCGTGCACCAGGCCCAGCTCGTCCAGCCGGGCGCCGACACCCGCCTGGCGCAGCAGGCCACCGATCCGGTGCTCGATCACGCCTGCCCGCTGCCGGGCCCGCACATACCGCTGGTCGCGGTTTTCCACCACGACACTGTCGATGCCCGCCTGCTCCAGCAGAACAGCCAGCAGCAGTCCGGCGGGACCGGCGCCGACGATGCCGACCTGGGTCCTGCTCACGTGCCGCCCCTTCGCTCACCGTCCAACCCGCGCACCGAATATCCCACGCTGAACAACCGCACGCCCGACCACTGGGAGATGGCGCCCCACAGCCCGCGCGGCAGCCAGATCGCGACCGCGATGGCCAGCACGCCCAGCAGGATCAGGTACCAGACGCCCGCGTCGGCGAACAGTTGCTGGAGCACGACGAAGATGATCGCGCCCAGGATCGGGCCCTCCAGCGTGCCGATCCCGCCCACCACCACGATGAAGATCATGTACGCGGTGTACTGGACACTGAAGATGGAGTCCGGCGCCACGTTGAGCTGGCTGACCAGGATCAGGCCACCGGCAGCGCCGGCACCGGCCGACGCCACCAGGTACACCAGCCGCTTCGCCCGGCCCACCGCGACACCGGTACTCCCGGCGGCCACCTCGTTGTCCCGCACCGCGGTCAGCGCCAGGCCCAACCTGCTGCGCAGCAACAGGTAGCAGCCCAGCACGCACAGCACGCAGACGGCGAGCGCGACCCAGTAGGTGATCGCCTGGCGCACCAGGGGATCGACGTCGGACAGCGTGGTCAGGGCGCGGCCGCTGCCACCGCCCAGCGACGCGTCACGGGACAGCAGCAGGTGGTACACCTCGGCGATCACCCAGGTGCCGACGGCGAAGTAGTCGCCGCGCAGCCGGAACGCCAGCAGCGACGTGGGCAGTGCGATCACCGCGCACACCCCCGCCGCGAGGAACACCCCGACATACGGCTGCACGCCCCAGTCGGACAGTTGCAGCACCGCGTACGCGCCCAGCCCGACGTAGGCCTGCTGGCCGATGGACACCAGGCCGGCGTACCCGGCCAGCAGGTTCCACATCACCGACATGGCCAGCAGTTCCAGAAATGTCACGACCGTGCCGGTGACGCTCGTGCTGACCAGGTAGGGCAGGTACGCCAGGAGCAGCACCACCACACCGGACCCGACACCGGTCCACACACTGGTCCGGCCGCCCCGGCGGACCGACAGCGCCTGCGTCGTCATGCCGTCCTCCGCGCCGGGATCAGTCCCTGCGGCCGGAAGGCCAGCACCGCCAGGAAGATGATGTGCCCGGCCAGCAGGGCGAACGCCGGGTCGTACTGCGCGCCCAGGGTCTGCGCCAGGCCGAGCACCATGCCGCCGAGCAGCGTGCCCCACAGCGACCCGAGCCCGCCGATGACGACGGCCTCGAACGCGAACAGCAGCCGGGCCGGGCCGATGCTCGGCGAGAACGACGACTGCATGCCGAACATCAGGCCGGCCAGCGCGACCGTGACGAACGCGATCGCGGTGGCGATGCCGTAGATGTGCCGGGAGTTGGCGCCGGACAGCGTGGCCGCCTCCGGGTCGTCCGCGGTGGCCCGCATGATCCGGCCGGTCCTGGTGCGGGTCAGGAAGAACTGCAGCGCCGCCAGCACGACGATGGCCAGGGCGAACGTGATGAGCGACAAGTAGGCCACCGAGATCTGGCCGCTGATGTGCAGTGACGCGGACACCAGTGAGCCGACGTCCAGCGCGCGGGTGTCGCCGGTGTAGCCCTGTTGCAGCGCGTTCTGGATGACGATGGACAGGCCGAACGTGGCCAGCAGGGTGGACAGCGGGCCGACCTTGAGCGCGGGCGACAACAGTCCACCCTGGACCAGGTAGCCGAACACGGCGAACGCCGGCAGGACGATCAGAGTCGCGCCGAGCACGCCGATCGGGGTGGCCGCGATGATCGAGTACGCCAGGAACGACCCGAGCACGGCGATGTCGCCGTGTGCGAGGTTGACGATCCGCATCACGCCGAACATCAGTGACAGTCCACATGCGAACAGCGCGTAGAGCCCGCCCAGCAGCAGCCCCTGCACGATCGCGTTCACCCACACCACGGTCGTCCACCTCCCCCGGGGCGCGGGCCCGGCCGTGGCGTGACGGCCGGGCCCGCTGTTCCCGCGTCGCGCGGGGGCGCGGGCCTCATGAGGCGCCTCCCGACCGGGTGAGGCCGAAGTAGGCGCTCTCGATCCGTTCCGCGGTCAGCTCGGCCGGCGTGCCGGACAGGACCGTGCGGCCCTCCAGCAGGCACAGCACCCGGTCCGCGGTCCGCAGCGCCTGGCTGACGTCCTGTTCCACCAGCAGCACCGTGGTACCGCCCGCCATGATCCTGGGCAGTGCCTGGTACAGCTGGCCGACCACGAGCGGGGCCAGGCCGAGGGAGATCTCGTCGAGCAGCAGCAGGCGCGGATTGCCCATCAGCGCCCTGCCGATCGCCACCGCCTGCTGCTCGCCGCCGGACAGCTGCCGGGCCGACTGCCGTCGCCGCTCACCGATCCACGGGAACAGCTCCACCACGGCCGCCACGTTCCACGGGCCCTCGCGGGTCCGGTACGCGCCGGCCAGCAGGTTCTCCTCGACGGTCAGCGACGGGAACAGCCTGCGGCCCTCGGGGACCAGCCGGATGCCCTCGGCCGCCCTGCGGTGGGCCGGCACGGCGGTGATGTCCCGGCCGGCGAACGTGATGGCGCCCTTCGAGGGGCGGTGGGTGCCGGCGATGGTGCGCAGCAGGGTGGTCTTGCCGGCTCCGTTGGCACCGATGACGGCCAGGGTGGACTCCTCGGCCAGTGCCAGGTCGAGGTCGGTGATCGCGGCGAGCTGGCCGTGGTGGGCACTCAGGCCGGACAGCTCCAGCAGGTCGGTCATGAGGCCACCGCCCGGACGTCGGCGCCCAGGTAGACCCTGCGGACCGTCGGGTCGGCCATCACCGCGGCCGGTGCGCCGTCCGCCACCAGCGTGCCGGATGCCAGGCACACCAACCGGTCCACGCTGCGCAGCAGGGCGTGCACCACGTGCTCGATCCACAGCACGGTCAGCCCCTGCCGGCGCAGCGCGCCGACGATCTCCAGCAGCTCGTCCACCTCGGGGTCGGTCAGCCCGCCCGCCACCTCGTCCAGCAGCAGCACGGTCGGCCGGGTGGCCAGTGCCCTGGCCACCTCCAGCCGCTTGCGGGCCAGCAGGGTGAGCCGGCCCGCCTGCCGGTTGGCCACCGGCAGCAGCCCGGTCAGCTCCAGCACCGACAGCGCGGTCTCCCGCGACTCGGCCTTGCCCAGCCGGGCGCCGTGCACGGCACCGGTGAGCACGTTCTCGAACACCGACATGTGCTCGAACGGGCGGGGTACCTGGTAGGTCCGGCCGATGCCCAGGCGGGTCCGCGCCGCCGGACGGAGCGAGGTGATGGGCTTGCCGCCCACCCTGATCTCGCCCGCGTCCGGCGACACGTCACCGGAGATCATGCCGAACAGCGTGGTCTTCCCGGCGCCGTTGGGGCCGACGATGCCCAGCAGCTGGCCGTCGTCGACGGCCAGCGAGAGCCCGTCGGCCACCAGCACCTGGCCGAACCGCTTCCGCACCCCGTCCAGCTCGAGTGCGGCTGTCATGCGTTCGTCGGCCGCAGATCACCGTTGACGGGCACGTCCGGGTTGAACGTGTTGTCCACCAGGGTCATGTCCCACGGGAACTGGGTGCCCTTGCGCCACTGGCCGCCGCTGATCTTCTGCAGCGCGATGCCCGGCTGCGGACCGCTGGTGAAGTCCAGCGGGCCGCTGATGCCGCTGATCTTCATGTTCTTCAGCTTGTCCGCGACGTCCTTGCGGTCCCGCGGGTCGCTGGCCGACTTCAACGCCTGCACGGAGATCTCGAACAGCGAGTACACCGAGCCCAGCGCCTGGGTCCACTGCCCACCGGTGGACGACGCGAAGTCGTCGGCCAGCTGCTTGGCGCTCGTGCCGTCGAAGGTCGACTTGTACGGGCTGAACGGGCTCCACCACACGTCGGTGGCGATGTTGTTGCTCAAGTTCCCCAGTGACACGGCCTCACCGGGGAACAGCATCACCTTCGCCACGGTGGCCAGCTTGGGCTTGAAGCCCTGCTGCGCGGCCTGCTTCCAGAACACCTGGAAGTCCGGCGGGATCGGGCAGCAGGTGAACAGTTCGGCGCCGGCCGCCTTGAACTTGGCGATCTGCGCGGAGTAGTCGGTGGTGCCGTCGGCGTAGGCGCCGCCGTCGATCACGGTGTAGCCGGCCGGCTTCATCGCGGGCGGGAAGCCGGCGCGGAACGCGTTGGCGTCGGTGTCGTTGGGCCACAGGCACGCCACCGGGCCGCCGGAGTTGCCGATCGTCTTCCACATGTGCAGGAACAGGTCGGTGAACTCCTTCATGCCGAAGAAGAACATCGTCGAGTAGTTGAACGACTGGCCCTGCTTCTTGCCCCGGCCGAAGAACCACGCCTCCCACGGGACGATCGTGGTGACGTTGGGCATGCCGGACGCCTCGCAGGCGTCCGACACCGGGTTCGCCGTGTCCGGTGTCGCCGACGCGACCACGATGTCCACGTTGTCGGAGTTGATCAGTTCCTGGGTGACCTGGGTGGCCCTGGTCGTGGTGGACTGGCTGTCCTTGATCACGACCTCGACGTTCCATGTCTTGCCGCCCGCGGTGAAACCCTTGTTCAGCATGGGCTTCAGCTTGTTGATGATGTACTTGTCGCCGGTCGCGAACGACGCCAGCGGACCGGTCTGCGGGCTGACGTAGCCGATCTTCAGCGTGGTCGTCGTGCCGCCGCCACCCCCGCTGGCGCCTTTCAGTCCGCTCGAACAGGCCGCCAGCAGTCCGCTCGCGCCCAACGCACCGAGGCCGAGGCCGGCCGTCTTCAGCGCGTCCCGGCGGGATATCCCTTGAGCCATCGTTGCTCCCTCGGTGTGAGTCGTCAGAACGGGTAGGGCGCGATGCTGCCGCGCACGGTGACCCAGCGGGTCTCGGTGAAGGCGTCCACGTTGGCCGCCGCGCCACCGAACCGCGCCCCGGTGCCGGACACCCCGATCCCGCCGAACGGGATGGACGCCTCGTCGTTGACGGTCTGGTCGTTGATGTGCACGATCCCGGTGGGGATGCGGTCGGCCAGTTCCAGGCCCTTCAGCACGTCGCGGGTGAGGATGCCCAGGGACAGGCCGTAGTCGGTGTCCGCGGCCAGCGCGGCGGCCTCGTCCAGGGAGCCGAACGGCACGACCGGGGCGACCGGGCCGAACACCTCCTCCGCGTAGGCGGGCAGGCCGGTCCCGATCTCGGCGAGCACGGTCGGCCGGTAGAACAGGCCGCTGTACTCGCCGCCCGCGGCCAGCCGGGCGCCGCCGTCCACGCTCGCGGTGACCAACTGGTGCACCTTGTCCCGCTGGCGCTCGTCGATCAGCGGGCCCAGCGCGACCTGTTCGGTGGCCGGGTCGCCGACCGGCAGGTGGTTGGCCGTCTCGACCAGGCCGGAGACGTAGGCGTCGTAGACCGACTCGTGCACCAGGTGCCGGCCGGTGGTCATGCAGATCTGGCCCTGGTGCAGGAACGAGCCCCACGCGCCCGCGGACACCGCTGCCGGCAGGTCGACGTCGTCCAGCACGATCAGCCCGGAGTTGCCGCCCAGTTCCAGGTGGACCCGCTTGAGGTGGGCGCCGCCCAGCTCACCGACCCGCCTGCCGGCCGCGGTGGACCCGGTGAAGGAGATGGTGCGGATGGCCGGTTCGGTGATCAGCGCCTCGCCCACGTCCACCCCGCCGGGCAGCACGTGCAGCAGCCCGTCGGGCAGGCCGGCCTCGGCGAACACCTGGGCCAGCACGACGCCGCCGCTGACCGCGGTCCTGGGATCCGGCTTGAGCACCACGGCGTTGCCCAGCGCCAGCGCGGGCGCCACCGACCGGATGGACAGAATCAGCGGCACGTTGAACGGCGCGATGACACCGACCACGCCGACCGGCATCCGCTGCGCCCAGCTGCGCCGGGGCAGCTCGCTGGGCAGCAGCTCGCCGTAGGCCCGGGAGGGCAGCCCGGCCGCCTCGTAGCACTCCTGCGAGCCCAGGTGGGTCTCCAGTTCGGCCTTGCCGCGCACCGAGCCCGCCTCGCGGATGATCCAGTCCTGGATCTCGGCGGCGTGTTCGACGATCAGGTCGCCCGCGCGGCGCAGCACGGCGGCGCGCTCGGTGTAGGGGCGGGCGGCCCAGTCGCGTTGAGCCGCCGCCGCGACCTCGGTCGCCTTGGTCACGTCGGCGGGCGCGGCCATGCCGATCCGGCCGAGCTCGGTCCCGGTGGCGGGCGCGACCACGGCGCGGTCACCGGCCGAACCGGCCACCCATCCGCCCAGGTAGATCCTGCCGCGCCATGTTCGTTCGTCCAGCATGCTCACGTCACACTCCGGTGTGTGTACGGATAACGAACTCATGTGCTGGATGCGAACGTAGGCCGCTCAGATGTGGCCGTCAACACTCGATCGAGCAAGTATCCAGCTTGTGACGTCGCGGTTGACCAGCCCGTGGTCAGCGCCCTAGTGTTCGAGATGCGAACAATAGTTGCGCGAAGCGAACCACTTTGACGGGGGGAGCAGGCGCGTGCCACTCGCCACCTTCGCCGGTCTCGACGAGGCGGTCGCGGACCTCGTGCACGACGGCGACACAGTCGCGCTGGAGGGGTTCACCCACCTCATCCCGCACGCGGCAGGCCACGAGATCATCCGCCAGCGCAGAACGGGCCTGACCCTGGTCCGCATGACGCCGGACATCGTCTACGACCAGCTCATCGGCGCAGGCTGCGCCACCAAACTGGTGTTCTCCTGGGGCGGCAACCCCGGCGTCGGCTCGCTGCACCGGTTCCGGGACGCCGTCGAGCACGACTGGCCGGTGCCGCTGGAGATCGAGGAACACAGCCACGCCGGCATGGCCAACCGGTACGTCGCCGGGGCCTCCGGCATGCCGTTCGCCGTACTGCGCGGCTACACCGGCACCGACCTGGTCGCGCGCACCGCCACCATCAAGACCATCACCTGCCCGTTCACCGGTGAGGTGCTGACCGCGGTCCCGGCGATCCGCCCGGACGTCACGGTGATCCACGCGCAGCAGGCCGACCGGAACGGCAACGTGATGATGTGGGGCATCACCGGCGTGCAGAAGGAGGCCGTGCTGGCCGCCCGGCAGGCGCTGGTCACCGTCGAGGAGGTGGTCGACGAGTTCACCCCGAGACCGGGTGCCGTCGTCCTCCCCAACTGGGTGGTCACCAGGGTGGCCGTGGTACCCGGAGGTGCGCATCCGTCCTATGCGGATGGATACTCGGTGCGGGACAACGAGTACTACCAGCGGTGGGACGCGATCAGCAGGGACAGGGAATCCTTCCGGAGCTGGGTGGACGACCACATCATGCGGGCGGGAGGCGAATAGCCGTGGCCGACTGGACCAGTGACGAGATGATGACCGTCGCGGCGGCCCGCGCGCTGTACGACGGCGTGGTGTGCTTCGTCGGCATCGGGCTGCCCTCGACCGCGGCCAACCTGGCCCGGCGCACCCACGCGCCGAACCTGGTGCTGGTCTACGAATCGGGCACACTGGGCGCCAAACCCGCTCACCTGCCACTGTCCATCGGGGACGGTGTGCTGGCCGAGTCGGCCGACTCGGTGATCACCGTGCCCGAGGTGTTCAACTACTGGCTCCAGCCGGGCAGGGTGGACATCGGGTTCCTCGGCGCCGCCCAGATCGACCGGTTCGCCAACATCAACACCACCGTCATCGGCGGCGACTACGAGCACCCGAAGATCCGGCTGCCCGGCGCGGGTGGCGCGCCGGAGATCGCCGCGTCCTGCCGCGAGGTGATCGTCGTGGTGCGGCAGAGCAGGCGCACGTTCACCGACCGGGTCGACTTCGTGACCAGCGTCGGCTTCGGCGCCGGACCGGGCGACCGGGAGCGGCTGGGCCTGCGCGGCGCCGGTCCGCGCAGGGTGATCACCGATCTCGGTGTGCTGGAGCCCGACCCGGACACCTGCGAACTCGTGCTCACCCACCTGCACCCCGGTGCCACGGTCGAACAGGCGACCGAGGCCACCGGATGGCCGCTCGTCGTGCGCGACGACCTGGCCGTCACCGAACCGCCGACCGGCGCCGAACTGGACGTGCTGCGCGCGTTGCAGGCCGGTGCCGGCGGCCGCCAGCAGACCGCGTGACCGAAGAAAGGAGCCGACCAGATGGACCTGCCGCTGTTCGAGAGCGTGAGCGGCGTGCACCCACCGGTGAACTTCCCCGACTACCGGTCCAACGTCCTGCGGTCACCCAAGCACCCGCTGGTGGTGCTGCCGCAGCACCTCACCGAGACCACGGCCCCGGTGTTCGGCGAGGACCGGATCGGCCCCACCGACGGTGACCTCACCCGGCAGTTCCCGCAGGAGCCGATCGGGCAGCGGATCATCGTGCACGGCCACGTGCTGGAGAGCGACGGCCGGCCGGTGCCGCACACGCTGGTGGAGATCTGGCAGGCCAACGCGTGCGGCCGGTACCGGCACGTGGTGGACAACTGGCCCGCGCCGCTGGACCCGAACTTCGGCGGCGGCGGCCGTGCGCTCACCGACGCCGATGGTCGCTACACGTTCACCACGATCAGGCCCGGGGCCTACCCGTGGGGCAACCACGACAACGCCTGGCGGCCGGCGCACATCCACTTCTCCGTGTTCGGCAGGGCCTTCACCCAACGACTGGTCACCCAGATGTACTTCCCGGACGATCCGCTGCTGCCGCTGGACCCGATCTTCAACGCGGTGCCCGACGAGCACGGCCGGCGACGACTGGTGTCCCGCTTCGACATCACCCGCACGAAACCGAACTGGGCGCTGGCGTTCGAGTGGGACATCGTGCTGCGCGGGTCGCGGCCGACACCGTTCGAGTCGGGGGAGGACCACGATGACTGAGGTGACGCCGTCCCAGACGGTCGGCCCGTTCCTGCACATCGGCCTGCCGTGGCCGGACGGCGCCTTCGCCGTCCCCGAAGGCACGCCGGGCGCGATCACCCTCACCGGCACGGTCACCGACGGCGCAGGCGAACCGCTGCCGGACGCGCTGGTCGAGACGTGGCAGGTGGGTGGCGATGGCCGGCAGGGCTTCGGCCGGTGCCCCACCGACGAGCACGGCGGCTACCGGATCACCACGATCCGCCCGGCCGGCGACGCCACCGAGGCCCCGCACATCGACGTCGCCGTGTTCTCCCGTGGCCTGCTCAACCACCTGGTCACCCGGATCTACTTCCCGGACGCGGCCGAGAACGCGGCCGACCCGGTGCTCGCCTCGGTCGACGCCGACCGGCGGGACACCCTGATCGCCACGGCGACCGACGGCGGCTACCGGTTCGACATCCGGTTGCAGGGCGACGGGGAGACGGTCTTCTTCGATGTCTGACCTGCTCGGTGGCATGTTCGGCGACCGGCCGGACTGGCTCGCCGCGCTGCTGGACGTCGAGGCCGCGGTGGCCCTGGCTCGCGCGGCGACCGGCCGGATCCCGCCGGACACGGCGAAACTGGTCGCCGAACACTGCCGCCGCGACCTGTTCGACGAGGCCGATCTCGCCGAGCGGGCCGCAGCACACGCCACCCCGATCGTGCCGCTGGTCGAGGACCTGCGCGCGCTCCTGCCCGCCGACGTGGCCGATGCCGTGCACCGTCCGGCCACCAGCCAGGACATCATCGACACGGCGCTGATGCTGATCGCGTCGAGGATCCTGGCGGCCGTCGACCTGGAGTCCTGCTCGACGGCGTTGACCACCCTGGCCGCCGCCCACCGCGACACCCCCCACCTGGCCAGAACACTGCTCGCCAACGCTGCGCCCAGCACGTTCGGCCGGCTGGTCGACATGTGGCTGGCAGGTCTGACGGACGCGCGGGCCGCCCTCGCCGCCGTCGAGTTTCCGGTGCAGTTGGGCGGTCCGGTCGGCGCGCTGGACGATCCCGCACTGGTCGCCGCGTTCGCCGCGGAGTTGGGTCTCGCCGTGCCGGCGGCGTGCTGGCACGCCAACCGGATGCCGATCGCCACCCTCGCGTCGGCGCTGGGCATGGTGATCGGCGCGCTGGGCAAGATCGCCGGTGACGTGGTGCTGCTGTCCGGGTTCGGCGAGGTGGCCGAGGGGTCGCCGGGCGGGTCGTCCGCCATGCCGGACAAGCGGAACAGCGCCCGGTCGGTACAGATCCTGGCGTGCGCGCACCGGGCCCCAGGACTGGTCGGCACGGTGTTCGCCGGGCTGCCGCAGGCGTTGGAGCGGTCGGCGGGCCGGTGGCAGGCGGAGTGGCGCACGGTCGGCGAACTGCTCGCGCTGACGTCGGCGGCCGCGCGACACGGCCGAGTGCTGCTCGCCGAACTGACCGTCGACCCGGAACGGATGCGGAAAGCCCTGCCATGACACTGAACCACGACATCACCGGACCCGACGACGCACCGGTCCTGCTGGTCGGCCCGTCCCTGGGCACCACCCTGCACATGTGGGACGCGCAGATCGACGCGCTGTCCGAGCACTTCCGCGTGCTGCGTTACGACCACATCGGCCACGGCTCGTCACCGGTACCACCTGGACCGTACACAGTGGACCAACTGGCCGACGAGGTGCTGACGCTGGTGGACGGCGTCGCCCGGTTCAGCTGTCTCGGGCTGTCGCTGGGCGGCATGGTGGGCATGACCATCGCGGCCCTGCAACCGGACCGGGTCGAGCGGCTGGCCCTGATGTGCACCTCGGCCCACCTGCCGCCGGAGTCCGGCTGGCGGGACCGCGCCGCCACGGTCCGCGCCCAGGGCACCGCCGCCATCACCGAAGGGGCCCTCGGCCGCTGGTTCACCCCGGCGTTCACCGACACCGAGCCGTATGCCGCGATGCTGGCGGCCACCCCGGACGAGGGCTACGCGGGCTGCTGCGAGGCGATCGCCGCGATGGACATCCGGTCCCGGCTGCCCGCGATCACCGCGCCAACCCTGGTGATCGCGGGCGAACAGGACCCGGCCACCCCGCTCGAGCACGGGAAGCTGATCGCCGACACCGTGCCCGGCGCCCGGCTCGCCGTGGTGCCCGACGCGTCCCACCTGGCCAACGTGGAACGGCCGGCCGAGGTCACGGGCCTGCTGCTGGAGCATCTAGTGAGGGGTGTGGCATGACCGACCCGTACACGGCAGGCATGGCGGTGCGCCGCGAGGTGCTCGGCGACGCGCACGTCGACCGCGCCACCGAGGCGTCGACCGATTTCAGCGCCGACTTCCAGGAGCTCATCACCAGGTACGCGTGGGGATCGGTGTGGACGCGGCCGGGCCTGGAGCGCAGGACCCGCAGTTGCCTCACCATCGCCATGCTGGCCGCGCTGGGCCACCACAACGAGTTGGCCCTGCACGTGCGGGCCGGGCTGCGGGTGGGCCTGACCCCCGACGACATCCGCGAGGTGCTGATGCAGGTCGCCGTCTACGCGGGCGTACCGGCGGCGAACAGCGCGTTTGCCGTCGCGCAGCGCACCATCGACGCAGCAGACGGCTAGAGTGCGGTCCGACATGACACCCGAGCCGACCTCCGTCGAGCCCGCACAGCGCAACGGCGAGTTCGTCCAGTCGCTGGACCGCGGCCTCGCGGTCATCCGCGCGTTCGACGCGGACCACCCGGAACTGACCCTGTCCGAGGTCGCCAGGCAGACCGGTCTGACCAGGGCGGCCGCCCGCCGGTTCCTGCGCACCCTGGTGGAGATCGGGTACATGCGCACCGACAACGGCAAGTTCGCGCTGCGGCCCAAGGTGCTGGAACTGGGCTACGCCTACCTGTCCAGCCTGTCCCTGCCCGAGCTCGCCCTGCCGCACATGGAGCAGCTCGTCGAGCAGGTGCACGAGTCGTCGTCGATGTGCGTGCTGGACGGCGACGAGATCGTGTACGTCGCGCGGGTGCCGACCAAGCGGATCATGGCCGTGGTCATCGCGGTGGGCACCCGGTTCCCGGCGTACGCGACCTCGATGGGCAGGGTCCTGCTGGCCGGCCGGTCGGACGACTTCCTGGACGGCTTCTTCGCCTCGGCCGAGCTGCGCAGCCTCACCCCGCACACCACGACGGACATCCGCGAGCTGCGGGCGGAACTGGCGCGGGTGCGAGAGCGCGGCTGGGCGATGGTCGACCAGGAACTGGAGGAGGGCCTGCGTGCGGTCGCCGCCCCCGTGCGGGACGGCTCCGGCCGGGTGGTGGCGGCGGTGAACGTCGCGGTCAACGCGTCCCGCATGACGGCGGGCGAGGTCGCGACCTCGGTGGTACCGCACCTGCTGCACACCGCCGACCAGATCGCCCAGGACCTGACCGGCGCCCAGGGCACCTGACCGGTCGCCCCTGGGCTGCCGCGCGTGCGGGGACTGATCGGCGGCCGGCTCGACCGCTTCGGCGAGACCGGCGTGATCGTGCGGCCGAGCGGACCTACCAGGACCTGGCAGCGGCTCTCGACTCACCGAGCTGACAGAGGGGCACGGTCAGCCGGATGGGCGAGGTGTCACCGGTCAGATATTCCTCGATGACCGGTTCGGTCGGGGTCCAGCCCTCGTTCTCGATCCTGTCCAGCGCGGCCTGGTAGGCCGCCGCCACTGTCTCCGGGCCGCCGTGGTGGATGGTCCGCACCGCGCGGGTGGCTGGTAGCCACTCGGTGTGCAGGTCCGTGGTCTCGATCGGTGGGCTGGTGCGGGCGAACACGAAACCACCGACCTGGTCCGAGATCTCCAGTGGCAACGCGGCTCCCCACGGTCCGGTCCGCTGACAGCCGGCGCGGCGCAGGATGGTGCGCAGGCCCGCGATGCCACGCAGCACGGCGGTGGCCGAGAGCCCGTCGACGGGTTGGGCGGCCACAGGTGTGGGCGCGATCGTCACCACGTGCAGGCGATACGCGGGATGCCGCGTTTCGGGACCGGCGATCAGGTCGTCGATCTCGGCCAGCGCTCGCCGGCCGTCGCGGATCTGTGTCTGGACGCGGCGCCGGTGCGCGGCCAGCACCGCCGTGGCCGGCGCGCCGCCGAGGATGACCGTGGCGATGTCGGAGGGCGTGATCGCGAGTGCCCGCAGCCGGGCGATGAGCATCGCGGTCGCGAGTTGATCGCGGGTGTATCCGCGGTAGCCGGTGCCGGGATCGACGGCGGCCGGGGTGAGCAGCCCGATCCGGTCGTAGTAGCGCAGTGTCGAGATCGGCAGTCGGCAGCGGCGGGCGAACTCGCCGATCAGCAACAGCCGGGCAGCGTCGGTCATGTCCGCCCCGCCTCGTCCGGTGTGGTCACCTCGATCGACGGGCGACGGGCGGTGATGGCGGCGACCGTGTCCGCGGTGATGCCGATGGCCAGTAGCGCGGCAGTTCGGTCGAAGTACTCCCGGTAGGTGTGGCAGCGGCGGGCATGTGTCTCGAAGACCGAGACACCGGGGAAGCTCAACGTTCGGCCGGTGCCCTGGGGCACCGCGTCGCTGACGGTGAAGGTGAACCGCCACTCGCCGATGGTGCACGGCGGACTGTCGACGACCCGGGTCATCGTCCAGGCGTGGTGGTTGCCTTCGCGATACATGCGTTCGAACAACTGCCGCAGCCCGGCATGACCGGTGAACCGTCCGTAGAACAGGTCGTGGTACTCAGCGTCCGCGGCGAAGCAGTCGAGCACCCGGTCGATCTCTCCCGAGTTGAACGCGGTCGCGAACCGGTGGGCGATGGTGGTCATGGCATCAGCCTGTGCGGTGAACCAGGGTGAGAGTCAAGGACCGAACCAGCCAGGGCGCCGGACCGAGCCGGCCGTGTCGCCGGCGCCCCACCCGATCACAGGCCGGCCATGATGTCCGTTTCCGTGACGCCGGGGCCCTGGCCGGGGCGGATGAACCACTCGGTGCCGAACGCGTTGCGGAAGCCGTCGTCGGGCATGGCCAGGAAGAACGACTCGTCGCTGATCTGGCTGGCGTGCGCCCGCATCGCCGCGCGCTTGACGTCCAGGTAGGCGGTCACGTCCACCGCCGCGGTGATCTCCGACTCCGGCTTGCCGAACGCGGGGTCGTCCTCCACGTCCGGCAGCTCGACCGACGTGTCGCCCGCCTCGGCCATCGCGCGCATGCCGCGGATGATGTGGTCGCGGTTCATCGTGGCCTGGTAGACCCTCGGCGTGCCGGCCAGTTCGGCCGCGCGCATGCCGACCCGGTGCACCTGGATGTGGTCCGGGTGGCCGTAGCCGCCGTTGTCGTCGTAACAGGTCAGCACGTCCGCGGACTCCTCGCGCAGGATCTCCGCGAGCTTGGCCGCCGCCTGCTCCACGTCCGCCCGCCAGAACGCGCCGGGCGCGTCGTTGGTCGGCGTGTCCATCATTCCGGAGTCGACGTACCCGAGGAACTCGACGCGGCTGGCGCCGACGATCTTCGCCGACTCGTTCGTCTCGATGACCCGTCGCTGCCACAACAGCTCGTCATCGGCCAGGAACCCGTCGGGCACCTCACCGTTCTCACCCCTGGTCGCCACGACCAGGACCACACGATGCCCCTCGTCGGCGGCCTTGCGCATCACGCCACCGCAGGTGATGCACTCGTCGTCGGGATGGGCGTGGAACGACACCAAAGTTGCCATGCCGTCGAACCTACCGATCGCCCCTGACCCGATGTGAGCCGCGAAACATCTGTCTCCGAAAGTCTCGGTGTCCGATATAGTCGGGGTACGACGAGTTCGGGGGTGGCATGACCTGGCCGGCTGTGCTGTTGCGCGAGTCGCCCCGGCCCAGGCGCATCGCCACCGCGGCGTGGGCGCCGGGCCTCGTCGTGGCCACCGTCTGCATCGGCGCCTTCATGGGCCAGCTCGACGCCAGCATCGTGTCGCTCGCGCTGCCGGCCATCGGCCACGACCTGCACGCGGACAGCGCGCAGACCGAATGGGTCGCCCTGGGCTATCTGCTGACCCTGGTCAGCCTGGTCGCGCCGGTCGGCAGGCTGGCCGACACGATCGGCCGGAAACTGCTCTACACCTATGGTTTCGGAGTCTTCGCCCTCGCGTCACTGGCCTGCGGGCTGGCTCCGAACCTCGCCGTACTGGACATTTTCCGCGTCGTGCAGGCGCTGGGTGCCGCGATGCTCCAGGCGAACAGCGTCGCCCTGATCGCCACGGCGGTGCCCCGGCGGGTGCTGGGTCGCGCGGTCGGCATCCAGGGTGCCGCGCAGGCGGTCGGGCTGGCGCTCGGCCCGGCGGCCGGCGGCCTGCTGCTGCAACTGGGCAGTTGGCGGCTGCTGTTCCTGCTCACCGTCCCGGCCGGCGTCCTCGGCGTGGTCACCGGCTGGTTCTTCCTGCCGCGCAGCCGCGATCTCGTACCCCGCAGGCCCGTCGACTGGCGCGGCCTCGGCCTGTTCGCGCCGGCCGTGGCGCTGCTGATGTTGGCCCTCTCGCTGGCCACCCGGTCCGAACCGCCGGCACTGCTGGCCGCGCTGGTGGTCGTCGCCGCCATGCTCGGCGTGCTGTTCGTGTGGCACGCCCGCCGGGCCGCCGCGCCCCTGCTGGACCTGAACCTGTTGCGCCGCAAGGCGTTGCGCGCCGGACTGGGCAGCGGCCTGCTGTCCTACACGGCCATGTTCGGCCTGCTGTTCACCGCTCCGCTGGCCCTGGGCGGCGCCTATCATCTGACCTCCGGCCGGTCCGGTCTCGTGCTCACCCTGCTACCGGTCGCGCTCGGCCTCACCGCACCCTTCGCGGGCCGGCTCGCCGACCGGTTCGGGGCCCGCGCGGTCACCGTGTGCGGCATGGCCGTGGCCACCGTCGGACTGGTCGGCATCGCCGCGCTGCACCCCGGTGTCACGACGTTCGCCGTCCTGCTCGTGGTGATCGGGATCGGCCTGGGCCTGTTCACACCGGCCAACAACGCGGCCGTGATGGCGTCCGCGCCCGCCTGCGACTCCGGGTCGGCGGCCGGCGTGCTCAACATGACCCGCGGCCTGGGCACCGCGCTCGGCATCGCCGCCGCCACGCTGGTGTTCAGTGCCGCCGGCATGGTCGCCGTGGGCTGGTTCCTGGCTGTGCTCACGGTCCTGGGCGCGCTGCTGGCCGTACCGCGCGATCAGCCCAGTCCGCCGCCGATCACGTGACCGATGCCGAACACCAGCAGTGCCGCCACCCCACCGACCAGCAACTGACGCGCGCCCGCCCGCCCGGCACCCCTGCCGTTCAGCACGCCGATCACCGCGCCCACCGCGAACAGCGCCAGCGCGGCCAGCACGATCGCCGTCACCAGCGCCGCCACGCCGGAACCGAAGACGTAGGGCAGCACCACCACCACGGCGCCGACGGCGAACGCCAGCAGGCTGGACAGCGCGGCCGACCACGGTGAGCCCAGTTCGCCCGGATCCAGCCCGAGTTCCTCGCGGGCCATGGTGTCCAGCGCGATCTCGTCGTCCTTCATGATCGTCTTGGCCACGTGCTCGGCCTCCTCGGCGGGCAGGCCCTTGGCCCGGTAGATCAGCGCCAGTTCCTCGAACTCGGCCTCCGGGTCGTCCCGGAGTTCCTCGGCCTCGACCGAGATCTCCCGCTCGTACGCCTCCCGCTGGCTGCGCATCGACACGTACTCGCCCGCCGCCATGGAGAACGCGCCGGCCAGCAACCCGGCCAGACCGGCGAACAGGATGGCGCCCTGGGCCGCACCGGAACCGGCGAAGCCCATCACCAGCGACGTGTTGGACACCAGCCCGTCGTTCACGCCGAACACGGCGGCGCGCAGCGCGCCGGACCGGTCGCCGCGGTGCCACCGCTCGCGTTTCGCGATCGTGCGCGGGTTGTCGTCGGCCGGCCCGCGCATCCTGGTCAGCACCCTGGCATGGGAGCGCTCGGCGACGGCCATGTCCGGGGTGGCGTCCGGGTCGCCCTCGTACAGCCCGGCGTCCGCGTGCTCGGCCCGTTCCACCAGCGGCAGCACTGCGTCCGCGGAGAAGTGCCGCGCGACCCAGCACAGCAGCCGGGTGCGCAGATCGGGCCGACCAGGATCGGGCACCCGCTCGCCGAGCGCGACCAGCTTGGCCGCCCAGTGCTCGGCGTGCCGCTCCTCGATGGCGGCCAGCTGCCCGAACACCTCGCGGCGCTCGCCCTGCGCACCCTGGGCCAGACCCCGGTACAGCACGGCACTCTGCCGCTCGGCGGCCAGCATCTCGCGGAACCGCGACGCCTCACTCACCCGCGCCACCCCCCTGCGCACACCGGACGCACACGCCTCGGAAGATCACCTGCGCCTCGTCCACCTCGCCGAAACCGGCACCGGGCGACAGGCACGGCCGCTCACCCACGACACACGGCACGTCGGCGATCGCCCCGCACCGCCGGCAGACGAAGTGGTGGTGCCAGGTGTCGGCGATCTCGTAGACGACGGCCCCCGGCCCGACGTCCGCGTGCAGCACCACACCGGCCTCGGCCAGCGCGCCGAGCGCGTTGTAGACGCTGGTCCTGGGCAGGGCGACGCCGTGGCCGGCCAGCTGCTCGTGCACCTCGTCCGCCGTGCGGTGCCCGCCCATGTCGTGCAGCGTCCGGGCGACGGTGACCCTCGGCCGGGTCGCCTTGAGCCCGGCGGCCCGCAGCCGCTCACCCACCCTCATTTGGACATTGTACAACTTAGCCCGACCTGGCTACCCTCGCGACGATGCCGCCATCCTGTCCCTGGAACACCAACTGCACCTGTCCGATGTGCTCGGACAGCACAGCTGGCAGGTCGACCTGCAGACCAACCGGTTCGAGTTCGTCGGTGCCCGCACCTTCGCCTGCACCGGCTACCACCTGGTCGGCACCGCGTCGTCCGGCGCCGGATCGTGGCTGTGGGGCTGGGCCAACCCCGTCCGGCTTCCCCGAGTCGCTGACCGCGCTGTCCGCCGGAGTGCGGGACTTCGGCCAGCACCACGGGATCGCCGAACTGGCCACCGCCGAGGTCCCGTTCGACGCGCTCCCCGGCGCGGCAGGCGACCCGAACCGGGCCGCCCACCTGTGCCTGGACGCGGCCAAGGCCGTGTCCGGCCACTGGACCGCCTACCAGGGCGACGTGGGCGGCGGCACGATCGCCGCCTTCCCGGTGGAACACCCGGACTTCGAACTGCCCGCCCCGGAACCGGCCCGCTCCATGCGCGTCCTGCAGCAGGCACCGGCCGAGATCCCCATCACCGACCACCGCCGTGCCCTGTACGGCTACGCCGTCCGCCGCCCGCTGGGCGTCACGTTCGCCCCGGACCAGCGCACGTGCACGCTCGCCGGCAAGGGATTCTCCGCCGTCGCCGAGTTCGACGACCGGGGCCGGGTGGCCACGATGAGCGGCAGCCTCTCGGCCGACCGCTAATTAGCTGTTCTCGAGTTGGGCGAGGCAGTGATCGGCCCAGCCGGTATGACGTTCGCGGAGGTCGGCGGCGGTCAGGTCGGTGCGGCCGAGGGAGTGGTAGTTGGGCAGCCAGGTTTCCACCGCCTCATAGGAGTTGGTGAGGGCGAACAGGTCCCAGAGATGGACGTCGGGCACCGCCTCCCCCGCCGCGTGCTGGTAGGCGGCCAGAAAGGTGTCTGCGACGGCGTGATCGTGCAGGAGCACGAGGTCCAGCCGGCACCAGCTCACATCGAACCCGCGGGGCGCGCGTGCCGCCCCGGCCCAGTCGATCACGCCGCTGACGGTGTCGCCCTGCCACAGGACGTTGCCCGTCCAGTAGTCGTAGTGGGTCAACACGGGTTGCGCTCGGGTGAGGTGGTGTTCGTGGGGGAGCAGCGTCGGTGCGGTCGGTGCGGACGACCGCACCGGGCCGGTCTCGTGGATCGCCGCGAGCACGCCGTCCCGGAACGAGTCCAGCCGATCCGGCGGTGTGGCGTGCACCCGAGCCAGGGCCATGGCCAGTTCGGCCGCCGCGGCATGCGGGTCGGCGGGGATGATGTCCGAGCGACCGGCGATCCGGGTGATCAGCGTCGCGGGTTCGCCGACCTGCTCGCCGGACGGATCCACGTCGATCAGCCGCGGTGCCCGGCCGTCGAGTCCGTCCAGGACGGTCAGGACAGCGGCCTCGAGCCCGGCGGCGTCGTCTCCCGGGGGAAACCGCCGCAACACCAGCTCGCAGGCCGGGTTGGCCGTCCGCAGCAGGTGGGTCGCGGCATGGGTACCGCCGGCCAGGGGCCGCACCGACTCGATCGTGGCCCGCGGACCCACCGCTCGGGCCGCCCACGCCAGGGCGGCTGCCGGTACCGCGTCGGTCATCAGTCGATCTCCGTGGCGATCTCGATGGCGCGGCCGAGGGTGGCCAGCCGGTCGGCGAGCGTCTCGCCCGCCGGGTAGAGCCGCACGGTGTCCACACCGGCGGCCCGCCACACCCGCAGCCGCTCGCGCACCATCGGCTCGGTGCCGATCAGGGTGGTGGCCAGCACCATGTCGTCGGTGACCAACCCGGCCGCACCGTCCCGGTCACCGGCCAGCCACCGGGCGCGGACCTCGGCGGCGACGTCGGCCCAGCCCTGGCGGCTGTAGGCGTCGTAGTAGAAGTTCGTGGTCGCCGAACCCATGCCGCCCAGGCTGAACGCCAGCCCGCGCCGTCGCCCGGCGACCATCCGGCGCACCTCGTCCTCGTCGGCGGCGAACGCCACCTCGGCGCCCTGGCACACGTCCAGCGCGGCCACCGTCCGGCCGGCGCGGGCCGCGCCCTCGCGCAGGTACCGCAGGTAGGCGTCGGCGGCCTCGGGCACGAAACTGGTGCCCAGCCAGCCGTCCGCCGTCTCGCCGGTCAGCCGCAGCATGTTCGGCGCCAGCGCCGCCAGGTACACCGGGATGTGCTCGTTGGGCGCCATCGCCACCCGCATGGGCCGCCCGTCCCCGCCGGGCAGCGGTATCCGCACCACGTCGCCGGAATGGTCCACCTTTTCGCCCGCGAACACCTGCCGCAGCACCGCGAGCGTCTCCCGCATCCTGGTCACCGGCCGGGCGAACGGCACGCCGTGCAGGCCCTCGATCACCTGCGGCCCGGAACTGCCCAGCCCCAACAGGAACCGGCCCTCGCACAGCTCCGCCAAGGTCAGCGCGGTCATCGCGATGACGGTCGGGGTGCGGGTGCCGACCTGGAGCACGCCCGACCCGAGCCGGATCCGGTCGGTGCGGGCGGCCAGGTAGCCCAGCGGGGACACCGCGTCCGAGCCCCACGCCTCGGCCACCCAACATACGTCCAGGCCGAGCCGCTCCGCCTCGACCACGAAGTCGACGGTGTGCCGCCAGTCGCGGCCCGGTTCGACCGTGGTCGCGGTGCGCATCAGGACGCCGGCTGTTCGCAGAGTTCCTTGATCCGGGCCAGGTTCGCGGCCATGCCGTCGCGGAACGCGGACAGCCGCCCGGCGACGATCCGCTCCTCCAGGTCGGGCCGCCGGTCGATCACGATGTTCAGCCCGGACTCGCCCGGCCCGATCCGCACCCACTGGGTGACCACCGTGCCGGCACCTTCCGACCGCAGCGTGAACCGCCACACCGCGGCCGGCCGCTCGATGTCCTCCACCGCCCAGGCGAACACCCTGGGCGGCTCGTAGTCGATCACCGTCGACGTGGTCTCCCACTCGCCGACCGCCTCGTGCCGGTTGCGGCCGACGAACCGCGCGCCCAGGCACGGGCCGGCCACCCCGTCCACCCAGCGCACGCTCATCAGTTCCGTGCTGATCTCGGCCATCAGGTGGATGTCGGTCACCGCGCCCCAGACCTGCTCGGGCGGCGCGTCGACGTAGGTCTGCATGTCGGTGGAGGGCGTCTCGGCGTAGCGCATCAGCACAGTTTGCCGGGTCGTGGCGCGGACGCAACGATGCGAGCATGACGCAACAAGATACCCGCGTCGCCCTGGTCACCGGTGGCTCCCGGGGCATCGGCCTGGCCGCGGCCAAGCGGCTGGCCGCCGACGGCTGTGCCGTGGTGGTCAACTACGTCGGCAACCAGGCCGAGGCGGACAACGCCGTCGCCGAACTCACCGCCACGGGTGCCACGGCGATCACCGTCCAGGCCGACGTGGCCGACGAGCGGGCCGTCGCAGACCTGTTCGACCGGGTCGCCGTGGCGCCCGGCCCGACCGCGACCGCGCTGTTCCTGGACGGCAAGGACGAGCAGACGGTCGCCCGGCTGGCGGCCCAGCCGCCACTGGAGCGCCTGGGCACACCGGAGGACGCCGCCGCGCTGATCGCGTTCCTGGCCGGCCCGGCCGGCCACTGGATCAACGGCCAGACCGTCTACTCCAACGGCGGCATCGCCTGACGGGCGCACGGGCGACGGCGTCGGCGCCCGGTGGCCGTCAGTCGGTGGTCCGTACCGACAGCACGACCAGGTTGGCGTAGCGGGGATGCCGGGCCACGCCCACCGTGGTGGCGTAGCACGCGGCGGCCAACAGGTCGCGCTGCTGCCGGAGCCGCTCCGCGCCGACCCCGGCCGGGCAGGATACGAGTACCCGGATCTCGTCCACTTTCGGCGAGGTCCACAGGATGGCCGGCGTCCTGCCGTCCGGTGTGCAGACCCGTGCCCTCGCGAATCCCGTGCGGAGCCGGTGCTGGACCAGAACGGCCCGGAACCGGCTGAGCACGAACCTGCGGGCTTTCCGCCAGTGCCACACCATGCTGCCCAGCCCGGCCAGCAACAGGGTGAGCCACACCGTCCCGATCACCCGGTCGGTCTCGACCAGGATCAGTGGGACCAGCACGGCGGTGGTGATTTCATAGCGCCACCGGTAGCAGGTGACGAGCACGTTGGCCCGGCGTGGCCGGGCCAGTTCCCGTGCCAGTTCGGCGATCTGGTCCCGCGCCACTCGTCGGTTGCTCATCGCCGGATCTCCGTTCTGGCAATGGCTGGCGCCGAGCGCAGTACGCCCGTACCGGAACACCGGTCGCAGGCCACCCAGGCGTCGGGTGCCATCCCGGTGCCGCGACAGAGTTCGCAACACCGCACGGAATCCCACCGTGGATCCCGATACCGCCGGCCGCCGTGCGGCAGCTTGGTGATCTGGTAACCCTTGGCCAGCGCGGACGCGTCCTCGTCCGCGAACAGGCGGTTGATCACCCGGTCGAACAGTCGGCCGATCGGTCCTCGCGGTACCTCCGAAGAGTTGTGTGTCATTGCGATCGCCCCCAATTTGCTTCGCAACCAGGACTGAGGCAACCCGGCTGCCCGGCGGGGCTCGTTGTCGTGGTCGGCGGGGCGCGCGTCTGGACCGCGGGCGGCGTGCCGATCGTCCGGATGCGACACGCGGCAAGATGTGTCCGGACCTGAAGACAGGCATGATTTGTGTGCTGTAGGGTGTGCGACGTGTTTGCATCACGCCTCCTACATTTGCCTACACTACGTAGGTAGGTAGCTGTGTCAGTTTCTGACGTTGATCCTACATCCGCTGGTGGACATGCGGTAGGCACAGACGTGGACAAACCAACGCCACTCGATGTAGGCAACGAAATGAAACGGCTGCGCCAGGCGGTCGGTGAAACGCAGGCCCAGTCCGCCCAAGCCATCGGCGTCAGCAGGGCGAACCTGGCCCAGTGGGAGACGGGCAAGTACCTACCCTCGGTACACAACGCCCGGCGGCTCGACGAACACCTCAGGGCGGAGAGCCTGCTGGTCAGGCTGGTCGTCGCGGCACGGTCGCGGGGGCCACGCCGACAGTCGGCGGACACTCGGGCGAACACTGCGGAAACGGCCGGTTCGCTGACGACCGTGTTTCATCAGGTGGGCGAGGCCATGGTCAGCTACCTGGTGCGCGACGCCGATGGCCGGCCGCACGGCTGGCGGCACAATCTCCAGAACGACAAGCACCCGACCGCCCTGGGCACCGCCTACGGCATCCGTGCCCTGCTGGAGGTCGGCGAACCCTACGTCGACCTCGGCGCGCTGGGCGAAAGCCTACTGGCGATGCAGGCCCCGCAGGGTGGCTGGATGTCCCGCTCCGGCTCGAACCGGCCGGAGGCCACGGCCGCCGCACTGGACGCGCTGTTCCGGATGGGCACCACCCTGTCCGCCGATGACGGGCTGGCGATGTTGGACGAGTCGCTGGACGACTTCGCCCGGACCCGGCCCTACCTACTGTCCAGCGCCCTGCAGACCGCGCGGCGGCTGCGACCGGACTCAGCCCTGGTCGACCGGCTGGTCGACGACCTGCTCGCCGCCCGGCTGCGGTTCGACGGGGTGCCGCTGTGGCCGGAGAAGGTCGAATCCGGCCTGTTCCAACCGGAACCGTCCGTCGCGCACACGGCACGCGCCGTCGTTGCCTTGCGCGGCGTCGGGCACAATCGCGACCGCGACGACATCCGTGTCGCGTCGGACACCGCCATCGACTGGCTCGTCGACCGGATCCACCCCGACGACGGTGTCACCGAGGAACTGATCAGACCCACTCCGGATGGCGAGGGCACAACCCGAGTGTTCGTCCGGCACTTCACCTCCGCGCTGGTGGTACAGGCCCTGTCGGGGGTGCCTGACGTGCCGGCTTCCCGCATTCATTCCGCTCTCAACACGCTCTGGAGCCGCTACAACCGCGAGATCAGCCTGTGGGCGTGGGGGAACGGGGATCTGCCCGTGTGGATGACCATGGACTCGGTCATCGCCCTGCGCTCGGCCGCGCTCGCGTTGGCAGCGTCCCCGGTCAGCCCTCCCGGAGACTGAACGCACCATGACCGCCACAGTGGCCGCCGCGTCCGGCGGCCTTCGGCTGTGTGGGGACATCGCAGCCGTGCTGCGTCCCGCGCCGGCCGATGTCCAGCACCTGACCGATGCCGCGCGGCACGCCGCCGGCCGACTCGACCAGCTCGCGTCCTGGTTGGACGGACTGCGCCACGACGAGGCCGTGCTGCGGACCGTCGCGGAACGCTCGTACTGGCATCCCAACGGCTTCGCCAAGCTCGTGCTGCACATCGATGTCGACCACAAGATCCGGCTGCACGTCTGGCCGGCGGGCAAGGACCGGCTCGGCGAGTCGAACCCGCACAGCCACCGCTGGCCCTTCGCCTCCACCGTGGTCGCCGGCGGCGGCCTGTGCATGGTCGAGTACGCGGAGGCCGCGACCGGTCGCCGGTACGAGCGCTACCGCTATGGCGCCGACCCGGCCAACCGGGCCGCGCTGGTCGCCGACGGCGAGGCCCGCCTGGTGAGGCGGGCGGGCCTGCACAACCGGCGGGGTGGCGTCTATTCGTGCGACACCGACGTCGTGCACACCGTCATGCCGATCGGCGACGCGCTGACCGCGACACTTGTCGTGCAGGGCCCGCAGCGCACCCGCTCGACGGTGGTCTACCGGCGGCCCGGGCTGGGTGACGAGCAGCCCAACGGCGTGCTCACCGAGTCGGACCTGCTGTCCCTGACCGACGCCGTGCTGGCCGCGTACGTCGGAGAGCGGCCGTGACCGAGTTGGCCGCCGCCGTCCTCACCGACCGGGACATCCGTGCCGCACTGGACAACGGCGACCTCTTCGTGGATCCGTTCGACCCCACCATGATCCGGCCGGGCGCGCTGAGCCTGCGGCTCGGGCCCGAGGCGTTCGGTCTGGTCAGCACGGGACCGGTGGACATCGCGGACCGGAACAGCCATCCTGAGCTGCGACCGAAGCTCCTCGACGGTGAGGGCCGACTCGTGGTCGAACCGGGTGAAGTCGTCCTGGCTCCGACGCTGGAACGCGTCGGCCTGTCCCGGCGGCTGGCCGGCCTGGTGGACGGCACGAGCAGCTATGCGCGCCTGGGTGTGTCTGTGGTCCTCTCCCATCAGGTGAGCCCCGGTTTCGGGGACGGCGGCGGCGCGATCATCACCCTGGAGATCACGTCCCGGCTGCGCCATCCCGTGCTGCTGCACCCAGGGACGCGGGTGGCCAACCTGATGTTGTTCGCGACCACCGGCAGCGAGGTGCCCTACGGCGCCATGCCGTTCAACTATTCCAGCGACCTGCGGGTCGCTCCGTCGCGATTGGCCGATCATGTCGCGCAGGCGCACCGCGCTGGGTGACCTGGGGGAGCGGGCGATCCTCGCCGACGTCCTGGCACCCCGGTACCGCACCGTCACCGGATTCGGCGACGACTGCGCCGTGCTCGGCACACCGCCGGGCAGCGGCGAAATCGTCGCCACCACCGATTCCTGCCCGACACCGCTGGTGGCACAGCTCGGCGACACCGATCCGTATCACGCGGGCTGGCTGCTGGTCACCATCAACCTGTCCGATCTCGCCGCTGCCGGCGCGAATCCGCTCGGCCTGGTGGTCAACTACACCCTGCCGGCCGACACACCGGTGGACGACCTGGAACGGTTGCTGGCCGGCGTGGACGAGTGCGCCGCCGAGCACCACACCCGCGTGGTCGGCGGCGACCTGCGGGACGGCACGCCCACCACCCTGTCCGCCACCGCGGTCGGCCAGTGCGCGCCCGGTCGCCGGGTGGGCAGGCGTGGTGCGTCGGTGGGGGACCGGCTGGTGCTGATCGGCTCGCCCGGCTACCTGTGGGCCGAGGCGCTGGTGGCCGGCGGTCGGGCGACGTTGTCGCCCGAGGACGCCGCCCTGCTCGCCGCCCGGGCGCGGCGGCCGAAGGCGCAACTGGCCGCGGGCCGACTGCTCGCCGAGGCCGGATTCGCCCGCGCCGCCATGGATGTCTCGGACGGGCTGTTCGCCTCGGTGCGGACCCTGTGCGAGGTCAACGGTGTCGGCGCGCGGATGTCCGAGGACGTCCGGCTGGACCCGGTGCCGGCCGAGGTGTGCCGGCAGGCCGGTGTGCGGCCCTTCGACCTCGCGGCGACATGGGGTGACTGGTGCCTGCTGGTCGCGGTGGGCCCGACGGATGTCGGTGCGGCGCTGGCGAAACTGGCCGCCGAGAGCTGCGCCGCCCAGGTGGTCGGCCGGGTCGTGGACGCCGGTTGCGGGATCACCGTGGACGCCGGTGGCACGACCGTGCCGTGGGCGGGTGTGGCGCAGGAGCGGTTCTCCACCCGGTCCTGGCACGGTGGCGACCTCGGCGGCTGGCTGGCCGCGCTGTTGCCCGTCGCGGCGCGATAAGGCCGCCGGAGTCCGGTCTGTGCTGGTTGCGGGCGTGACCCGAGCACTGACCCGCCGCTGTTCACCGGTGTGTCGCCCGCTGGTCCCCGGATGGACACCCGCGCTGATCAGACTTCGCGACGCCACGTCGCGCTGACGCGGCGTTCGAGGGAGGCTGGGATGAGAAATCGAGTAGTGGGCGCGGCGATCGCCACGACGGCACTGGCCCTGTCGATGGCCGTCGCCGGGGTCGCGGACGCAGACACGTCGGGACACGGTTCGGGGCCCGGGTCACAGGCGAGGGCGGACGCCTACCACACCGGCGAGGGTGACACGCTCACCGTGCACGGTAACGGAATCCTGAACAACGACAACGGTTCGCCGGTCACGCTCGTCGCGCACTCGCAGCCCGCGCACGGGTCGCTCACCCTGAACCAGGACGGCACGTTCAGCTACACGCCGGCCGCCGGCTTCACCGGCACCGACAGCTTCACCTACACCGTCAGCGACGCCGTCCGGCTGTTCCAGACGCACGTCCCGCCGCTGGCCACGATCGGCGGCGTCAAGATCACCGGTGGCGCCTACGGTTCGTCGCTGTACCCGGTGCCCGGCTCCCAGGACGAGGTCTACGGCCTGACCGACCGCGGCCCGGACGTGGACGGCCCGAACGGCGTGGCCGTGGAGCCGATCCCGACCTTCGACCCGCAGATCGGCAAGTTCAAGCTGGTCGGCACCAAGGCGATCCTGGAGAAGGTCATCCCGCTGCGCGCGGCGGACGGCACGCCGTACTCCGGCCGGGAGAACAGCCAGGCGCAGACCGGCGAGACCATCGTCGACCTGAACGACAACCTGCTGCCGCTGGACCCGAACGGCTACGACTCCGAGGGCCTGGTCGCCATGCCCGACGGCACGTTCTGGGTGTCCGACGAGTACGGCCCGTTCATCACCCACTTCGACCGCGACGGCCGCCAGCTCCAGCGCCTGTCGCCGTTCGACGGCTCGCTGCCCGCCGAACTGGCCAACCGGCTGCCGAACAAGGGCATGGAGGGCCTGACGGCCACGCCGGACCACTCGACGCTGGTCGGCACCATGCAGTCCGCGTTGCGGCAGCCCGACCTGACGAAGAAGCCGGCCAACGTGACCACGCTGCGGATCGTCACCTACAACCTGCGCACCAGGGCCACGCACGAGTACCTGTACCTGCTGCACGACCCGAAGGACAACAGCGGCGCGGTCAGTGAGATCACCGCGCTGAGCGACCACACGTTCCTGGTCGACGAGCGGGACGGCAACTTCGAGCCGGGTGCGTTCAAGGAGCTGTACAAGATCGACACCGCCGGTGCCACCGACGTGGGCCCGGGTGCGCACGTGGCCGGCGCGACCTACGACGCGGCCAAGGGCGGCCTGCTGGTCGGCCCGGACCAGCAGACGATCGACGCGTTCGTCGGCACGGACGACACCGCGGACTCCGCCGCCGACCTTGCCTCCGTCGGCATCACGCCGGCCGGCGAGAGCCTGTTCCTCGACCTGAGCGGCTTCGTCAGCGCCCTCGACCCGACCGGTGGCTTCTTCGGTCACGACAAGGTCGAGGGTGTCGCCACCACCGACGGCGGCCGGACCGTCGTGGTCAGCAACGACAACGACTTCGGCATCGACGGCGTCAGCAACGACGCGCCGCCGTTCCAGCTGCACGCCAAGATCCTGCCCAACGGCCAGCAGGACGACGGCGAGTACCTGTCGGTCACCATGTCCAAGGTGCACGACGCCACCAGCACGGCCACGGTGACGATCACGGTCACCGGGCACGGCCACGGCCACTGACACGTGGGGAGAAACATGAGGAAACGAACCGCCACCGCCGCGCTCGTCGGTGCGGCGCTGGTCACGCTGACCCTGGCCACCGCGCCCGGAGCGGCGGCCCGGGGCCACGGGCCGGAGCACCTGCCCGACTCGCTGCGGTGCGCACCGGACGCGTTCGCGGTCGGCTTCAGCGACTCGCTGGACAAGCTGGTGCACAACGGTGCGAAGCTGGGCGGCCTGTCGTCGCTGGCCTTCGACGCCCGGTCGTACGCCTGGGTCTCCGCCGTGGACAACAACGGCACCGACCCGGCGCGGATCTGGTTCCTCCGTGACCTCGACGACCCGACGGTGGCGCGGGACCCGCTGGTGCTGAAGATGCCGGACGGCACCCCGTACGACGGGACGAACTCGGACGACGAGGGTCTCGCCGTCCTGCCCGACGGTGACTACCTGGTGAGCTCGGAGACGGAGCCGTCGATCCGGATCTACGGCCGGGACGGCGTGCAGCGCGCGTCGCTCCCGGTCCCGGCCCGGTTCGCCGTCACCGGCACCACGTCGGCCGGCCAGGCCACCGGCAACGCGACCCTCGAAGGGCTGACGATCACGCCGAACGGCAAACAGATCGTGGCCGCGATGGAGGGCGCGCTGTCCGGTGACGTGTCCGCGTCCGGTGACGCCACCGAGCACCGGTTCCTGGTCTACGACGTGGACCGGCACGGCACCTGGCACCTCACCAAGCAGATCGCCTACCGGACCGACACCGGCAACCGCGTGCCCGAGTTGGCGGCCTACACCGACGACTCGCTGCTGGTCGAGGAGGCCGCCTTCACCACGACGGCGGGCAACTCGGTCGACCTGTACGCGGTCACCGGCCTGCACCGGGCGAAGGACGTCAGCGGTGTGACGAACCTGTCCGACGTGCCCGGCGCCGCCGTGCACAAGCGGCTGGTGGCCAACCTGGTCGCGTGCCCGACCCTGGGCGCGACGGCGAAGGAGACGCAGACCAATCCGCTGCTGGACAACTTCGAGGGCATGGCGATCACCGGTCATGAGCACGGCCTGACGGGCGTGAGCATGATCAGCGACGACAACTTCGGCGCGGCCCAGACCACGCGCGTGCTGAACCTGTTCGCCCGCCTGCCATAGCACCACGGGGCCGTCACCGGGGCACAGGCGCGGACCGTGCCCCGGGGACGGCTGTCCGGGTCACCGAAGGACAACCGCCGCCGGGGTGCGGGCGTGGGACGCACCCCGGCGACGGCGCTTCGGTGTCAGTGCAGAAAAGCCTTGACGGCGGCCGCGAAGTCGTCCATCGACACGGCCGGTAGGTCGTTGTGTGCGGTGGCCTCCCGCATCGGCGCGAGTGCCGCGGCGACCGCCCGTTTCGCCGCCCGCACCGTCGGGGTCGGCTGCGCGCAGATCCGGTCCAGCGCCGCGTGCACCGCGTCGTGCAACTCGGCGTCCGGCACGCAGTGGTTGACCAGCCCGGCAGCCTGTGCCGCGGGTCCGGTCAGCAACTCGCCCGTGTACAGCAGTTCCCGGGCCACGGCGGGTCCGGCCAGCGCGGTCAGCCGGGTGGCGAACGCGGGCGTGGCGAGAATGCCCAGGCGGGCGATGGGCATACCGATCCGGGCCGACCCGGCCAGGTAGCGCATGTCGCAGGCCAGCGCGAGCTGGCACCCGGCTCCGGCGGCCGCGCCCCGGATCTCGGCGACCACCGGCACCGGGCACCGCTCGATGGCCTGGAACGCCGCTTCCATGCGGGCGAACGACTCCTCGACGAGCTCGGCGTCCGCGTCCAGCCACTCGCTGATGTCCGAGCCCGCGCAGAACGTGTCGCCGTGACCGCTGACCAGGACGGCCCGCACCCGCTCCTGCGTGCCCAACTCGTCGACCACCCGCTCCAGTTCGGCCCACCCGGCCATGGTCAGGGCGTTGCGCCGCTGCCCGTTGCCCACGGTGATCCGGGCGACGGGACCGGCCAGGCGCACCGCCACCAGCGACGTGGCGGGCGCGGCCTCGGTGGTCATCGGACCACGCCCTTGGCGTGCAGTTCGGCGAGGTGCGCCGCGTCCACGCCGAGCGCGGTGAACACCTCGTCGGTGTGCTCACCGAGCAGCGGCGGCGGGGTGCGCACCTGGGTGGCGCTGGCCGACATCTTCAGCGGCGACGCCACCGTCTGCAGCTTGCCCGCGGTCTCGTGCACGACGTCGGTCACCATGTCCCTGGCCACCACCTGCGGATGGGCCAGCGCCTGGTCGACGGTGTTGATCCGGCCGGCGGGGACCTTCGCCTCGGACAGGACCGTGCTCCACTCGGCGCCGCTGCGGGTCACCAGGATCCGCTCGATCAGCGGGAGCAGTTCGTCGCGGTTGCGCACCCGGTCCGGGTTGGTGGCGAACCTGGGGTCGTCGACCAGGTCGTCGATGCCGATGGCGTCGGCGAACCGCCGCCACAGCGTGTCGTTGCCGGCGGCCACCATGATGTGGCCGTCCGAGGTGGGGAACGCCTGGTAGGGCACGATCGTCGGGTGGGCCGAGCCGTACCGGGCGGGGATCTCGCCGCTCGCGAAGTAGCCACCCGCCACGTACGCCAGCCAGGCGATCTGACCGTCCAAAAGGGACACGTCGACCCACTGGCCGCGGCCGGTCCGCTCCCGTTCCTTCAGTGCGGCGAGGATGCCGATGGTGGCCCACATGCCGGCGGCCAGGTCGGCGCCGGAGACGCCGAACCGCACCGGCGGGCCGTCCGCCTCGCCGGTCACGCTCATCACGCCGGACAGTGCCTGCGCGATGGCGTCGTAGCCCGGTTCGTGGCTGTACGGGCCGGTCTGGCCGTAGCCGCTGATCGACGCGTAGACGACTCCGGGGTTGTGCTCGGCCACCTGCTCGTAGCCGACGCCGAGCCGGGCCGCGGTGCCGGGGCGGAAGTTCTCCACCACCACGTCGGCGGTCGTGGCGAGCCTGCCGACCAGTTCCTGGCACTCCGGGTCCTTCAGGTCCACCGAGATGCCGCGCTTGTTGCGGTTGACGCTCAGGAAGTAGGCGGCGTCGTCACCCTGGAAGGGCGGTCCCCAGGCCCGGGTGTCGTCCCCGTCCTTGGTGTTCTCGACCTTGATCACGTCGGCGCCGAGATCGGACAGCACCATCGTGCAGAACGGACCGGACAGGATTCGGGAGAGATCCAGCACGCGCAGCCCACCCAGGGTGCCATCGTGGTGCAGCCAGGGGGACGGGGATTCGACCATGACGCCTCCATCGCTGGCCTACTGGCTCAGTGGCTCATCCACTTACCCGAGTCTTCGGCCGGTGACACGCTGTGTCAAGGGGAAGGGCGAGTGGTGTCGGTCGCGTACGGGCGGGTGGCCGGTCCGAGGCCCGGTCACCCGCCCGCGCCGCCACCGTCAGGCCGTCGAGGGCGCGGCAGCGGCCTTGGTCTCCACTATCGCCGGTGCCGGTTTCGGCATTATCGCGAGTGCGATGGCCGCCAGCACACAACAGCCGACTATGTACCAACTGATCCAGGTACTCGATCCGGTCGCGGTCAGGATGGCGGCGGCGATCAGCGGGGCGGGCCCGCCTGCGATCACCGACGCGAACTGGTAGCCCATGCCGGCACCGCTGTAGCGGATGTTGGTGCCGAAGGCTTCCGCGATGAGCGAGGCCTGCGGGCCGTACTGCATGTCGTGCACCACCAGCGAGATGATGATGGCGAGCAGGACGATGCCCGCCGACCTGGTGTTGAGCAGGCCGAAGTACGGGAAGGCGTAGGCAGCCGTGAGGACGATGCCGATGCCGTACATCGTCTTGCGGCCTATCAGGTCGGAGAGGTGCCCGAACAGCGGCACGGTGATCAGACCGACGGCCGCGGCGATCGCCGTGTCGGTGAGCAACTGACCCCTGGGCAGGGTCAGTGCCTTCGTGCCGTAGGTCAGCACGAACGTGGTGAACAGGTAGAACGGTGCCTGCTCGGACATGCGCACGAACGCCGAGGCGAAGATCTCCCTCGGGTACTTCTTGAACGCCTCCAGTACCGGCAGGCGGACGACGTGCTCGGCCTCCTTGACCACGCGGAACTCGGGGCTCTCCTGCACCCGCAGCCGGACGAACAGGCCGACGCCGATCATGAGGACGGACAGCAGGAACGGGATCCGCCAGCCCCACGAGAGGAACGAGGCATCCGACATCGAGCTGAACGCCTGGAAGATGACCGTAGACAGCAGCAGGCCGATCGGCACACCCAGCTGCGGGTAGGACGCGAACAGGCCGCGCCGCTTCTGGCTGCCCCATTCCATGGACAACAGCACCGAGCCGCCCCACTCACCGCCGACGCCGACACCCTGGATCAGGCGCAGGACGACCAGCAGGACCGGCGCCGCGACACCGATCGTGGCGAAGCCGGGCAGCGCACCGATCAGCGCGGTCGCGATGCCCATCAGGAGGAGTGTGGTGATCAGCGTCGCCTTGCGGCCGATCCGGTCACCGTAGTGGCCGAAGATGGCCGCGCCGACCGGCCGGGCGGCGAATCCGACGAACTGCGTGGCGAAGGACTCCAGGATGCCCGCGGAATCCGAGCTGCCCGGGAAGAACACATGCGGAAAAACGAGCGCGGCGGCGAATCCGTACAAAAAGAAGTCGTACCATTCGATGGTTGTGCCCACCGTGCTGGCGATGACTGCTCGCCGGCGGTGGGTGCGATTCAAGGTGTCCACTGGCGATCGCCTCCATTGGCTCAGCCACTAGTCCACTGGGTCAGTGAACCGTGACACTGCTAGGCTGAACCGCACGTGTCAAGGGGGGATGGGAGTCCGTGTCCGATTCGCTAAGACCCGTTACACGGCCCCGGCTGTACGAGCAGGTCATGGCCCAGCTTCGGGAACACGTCGTGGCGGCGGGTCTGAAGGCGGGCGACCGCCTCCCGTCCGAGCGTGAGCTGGCCGAACGCCTCCGGGTCAGCCGGGCGTCGATCAAGCAGGCCATCGTCGTGCTCGAGGTCCAGGGCCTGGTGGAGATCCACCACGGCGGCGGCATGTTCCTGCGCACCGACAGCCTCACTCCGGAGCCGGTCGACTCGCTGGTCGAGCGCCGCCGCAGGCTCCCCGACGTGCTCGACGCGCGCGAGGCCATCGAGACCAAGCTGGCCGAACTGGCCGCGCTGCGGCGCACCGACAGCGACCTCGCCGAGCTCGACGGCGCCCTGGCCGCGATGCGCGCCCAGATCGAGGCGGGTGACCGCGGTGAGGACGGTGACCTGCGGTTCCACTCCGCCGTGACCGTGGCCGCGCACAGCCCGCTGCTGGCCGAGTTCATGCGGGAGATCGCCGAGCAGGTCGCGGAGAGCCGGCACGAGTCGCTCCAGCAGCCCCGTAGGCCCCCCAAGTCACTGGCCCAGCACACCAAGATCGCCGAGGCCATCAGGGCGCGCAACGCCTCCGCCGCCCGCTCGGCGATGCGCAAGCACGTGGAGACGGTCAGCCGGGTCCGGCTGCTGACCTGGGACCCCGACGGCGACTGGACGGACTGATTCGCCGCACGGTGTGAAGCCCTTGTGGGACACCGTTACGCAACGCCGCCGGGGGTACGCCCGGCCAGTTGGCCCGCTGCTGATGGCGATATCGTCGGGACCTACCGGACCAGCATTACCCGACCGCGGAGGACGACCCTGAGCACGGACGACCCCGCGGACGGCACCCCTGCGGAGACCCAGCAGACCACAGAGCCCGCGGCAGCGGTTGACGCGGAGACGGCGGACAGCACCACCGAGACCGCGGATTCCACCGATGCGGGGCAGAACACCGCGAAGCGGCATCCGATTCGGCGCGTCCTGCTCACCACGCTGGCCTGCCTGCTCGTGTTCGCCGCCCTCGTCGCGCCCAACGAGCTGGACGAGTTCTCCTTCGCGGCGTTCCTGCGCATCCCGGTCGAAGCCCTGGTCGGCGCCGCGCTGCTGCTGATCCTGCCGCCGAGGCCGAGGCGGATCGTGGCGATCGTGCTGGGGGTACTGCTCGGCCTGCTCACCGTCGTCAAGCTGCTGGACATCGGCTTCTTCATCACCCTGGAGAAGCCGTTCGACCTGCTGGGCGACTGGGCGTTCTTCCAGCCCGGGTACAACTTCCTGATCGGCGCGGTGGGCCACGCCGGCGCGGTGATCGTCGCGATCCTCGTGGTGATCCTCGCGATCGCCCTGGTGCTGCTGATGGGGCTGGCGGTGGGCCGGCTGGCCAGGATCGCCGGCGGCCATCGGATCGCCGTCACCCGGACCACCGCCGTGCTCGCGGTGATCTGGCTGGTGTGCGCGTTCACCGGCGTCCAGTTCGCCACCGACCAGCCGTTCGCCGCCCGGGACGACGCGACGCTCGCCGCAGACAACGCCCGCCAGGTCAGCGCGGACATCGCCGACCAGCGCCAGTTCGACCAGCAGTTGGCGACCGACCCGATCAACTCCATTCCCGGCAACGACCTGCTCACCGGGCTGCGCGGCAAGAACGTGCTGCTGGTCTTCGTGGAGAGCTACGGGCGGGTCGCGGTGCAGGACTCCTTCTTCTCCCCGCCGATCGACAAACTGCTGGACAACGGCACCAGACAACTGGCCGCGGACGGTTTCCAGGCGCGCAGCGGGTTCCTGACCTCGTCCACGGTGGGCGGAGCGTCCTGGCTGGCCCACTCCTCGATGCAGTCGGGTCTGTTCGTGAGCAGCCAGCAGCGCTACGACTCACTGGTGGACTCCGACCGCACGTCGCTGTCCGGTGCGTTCCAGAAGGCGGGCTGGCGGACCGTCGGCGACGACCCGTCCAACTTCATCCCGGTGCCCACGTCGACCCTCTACCCCTACGACAAGTTCTACGACGAGACGAACGTCGGCTACAAGGGCCCGCGCTTCTCCTACGCCACGATGCCCGACCAGTACGTATTCAACGCCTTCCAGCGCAACGAGCTGGCCAAGCCGGGCCATCCGCCGGTGATGGCCGAGATCGACCTGGTGTCCAGCCACTCGCCGTGGGCGCCGCTGCCCAGGATCGTGCCGCAGAACCAGCTGGGCGACGGCTCGATCTTCGACCCGATGATCCACCAGGGCACGCAGCCGTCCCAGATCCTGTCGTCGGCCACCAAGCTCCAGGCCGCCTACGGCCAGTCGATCCAGTACTCGCTGACCGCGCTGATCGACTACCTCAAGATGTACGGCGACAAGAACACGGTGATGATCTTCCTCGGCGACCACCAGCCGGCCCCGATCATCACCGGCGACGGCGCCACCCATGATGTGCCGACGGTCGTCGTGGCCAAGGACCCCAAGGTGATCAACGCGATCTCGTCCTGGCACTGGGACCCGGGCCTGCGGCCCGGCCCGAACGCCCCGGTGATGCTGATGAGCACGTTCCGGCAGAAGTTCCTGACCGCGTTCGACACCCGGCCCATCCACTGACCTACCCGGCGTCGATCACGCACGGTTAGTACAAACGGGGTAGCCCCGCTCACCCCCCGAACGGAGCCGGTCAGCGCCGCGCGCACCTACGTTTCTCGGTGAACCCACGTTCCGGTACCTCCGGGGGGAGCCACCGATGATCGTCGCGCGCACGCCTGTCGTGTTGATGTACCACTCGGTGATCCCGTACGACCGTGACCCGTACCTGGTCACCGTGCGGCCCACCCGGCTGGAGCGGCAGTTCCTGTGGCTGCGCGACCGGGGACTACGCGGCGTGTCGGTCAGCGAGCTGCTGTCGGCACGGGACGCGGGCCGGGCCCGTGGCCTGGTGGGCCTCACCTTCGACGACGGCTACGCCGACTTCGCCGAGTACGTCGTGCCCGCGCTGCGCCGGTACGGCTTCACCGCGACCGTCTACGTCATCGCCGGCCTGCTCGGCGGCAGCAACCAGTGGGACCCGGACGGCCCACGCAAGCAGCTGATGACGGCCGACCAGGTCGCGCAGGTCGCCGCCGACGGCATCGAGATCGGCTCGCACGGCCTGCACCACGTGTCGCTGCCCGGCCTGGCCGCCGACGCACTGGTGGCCGAAACCCTGCGCAGCAGACGGATCCTGCGGCAGGTCAGCGGCCAGCCGGTGACCGGCTTCTGCTATCCGTACGGCGATCTCTCCCCGCAGGCCGTGGCGGGCGTCCGCGCCGCGGGTTACGACCACGGCTGCGCGATCTGGCGGTCCGAGCTGACCAGCCGCCTCGCCCTGCCCCGCACCTACGTCGGCGACGTCGACACCGGCGTCCGGTTGCGCGCCAAGCGATTGCGCCACCACCTGGCGTGGAGCCACACGCGGATGGTCAGCGGCAACGCCACCCCAACAGAAGGGCTACACCCGTGACGGAACGGCAACTCTCGCTCGCGGTCAACGGCAGGGAACGGCTGTTGCGCCACCGGCTGGCCACCTTCGAGGCCGCATCGGCCGACTCCACCGTGGACACGGTGGCCATCGTCGGCCTGGGCTACGTCGGCCTGCCGACCGCGCTCGCGCTGCACGGTCAGTGCCCGCGGATCATCGGCCTGGACAACAGCCCCACCCGGCTGCGGGAGATCGCCGATCGCACGGCCGATCTCGGCGGTCCGGACCACGATCGACTGGTCGCCGCGCTGGCCGACGGATCACTGGAACTCACCGCGGATCCGGCATTCCTCGCCGAGGCGGACGCCGTCATCGTGTGCGTGCCCACGCCGGTCGACGGCGACCACCTGCCCGACCTGACCGCGCTGCGCAAGGCGTGCGACACCGTCGTCGAGCACGCCCGGCCCGACCAGACCCTGATCCTCACCTCGACCAGTTTCGTCGGCACCACCAGGGAGATGCTGATCGACCCGCTGGACGCGCGCGGCCTGCGCACCGGCTCGGACGTGTTCGTCGGCTTCAGCCCGGAACGGATCGACCCCGGCAATCCCGACCACGTCCAGCGCGACACCCCTCGGGTGGTCGGTGGTGCGACCACCGCGTGCGGTGCCAGGGTCGCCGAGGTCATCGGCAGGCTCACCGACCTGGTCTACCTGGTGTCCTCGCCGGAGGCCGCGGAGGCGACCAAGCTGTACGAGAACGTGTTCCGCGCGGTGAACCTCGCCCTGGCCAACGAGTTCGCCGACGCCTGCGGTGCGCTGGACCTGGACCCGGTCGAGGTGACCGTGGCCGCCGGCACCAAGCCCTACGGCTTCCTCGGCTCGCTGCCCGGTCCGGGCGTCGGCGGGCACTGCATTCCCTGCGATCCCTACTACCTGCTCTGGCAGCTGGCCGGCAAGGGACCGGGCACGCCACTGATCGAGCAGGCCATGCGGTCCATCCACACTCGACCCAACCGCGTGGTGGACCGGGCCATCGACGTGCTCGCCGAGGACGACCTGCCGGCGACCGGCGCCCGCGTACTGGTGCTCGGTGTCAGCTACAAGGCGGGCGTGCGCGACCTGCGCGAGTCGTCCGCGCTGCCGCTGATCGAAGGGCTGCGGGCGATCGGCGCCGACGTCGCCTACCACGACCCGCTGGTACCGGATGTCGCGCTGGCGGATGGCACCCGGCTGCACAGCGTCGCCGCACCCCGTGGCGAGGACTGGGACCTGGTGGTCGTGCACACCGTGCACCCGGGATCCGACAGCAGCTGGGCGGCCGACTGCCCCAGGGTGCTGGACGCCACCTACCAGTTCGACACGGCACCGCACCGGGCGGTCGTCTGATGAGACAGTCCACCGTGGATATCAGCACACCGGCGGTGGTGCTGAAGTTCGACCGGAACCCCATGCACCATGGCGGCCTGGGCGCGATCCGCACCCTCGGCAGGCTCGGCGTGCCGGTCCACGGCGTGCACGAGTACCGCTGGGCGCCGGCCGCCGGTTCCCGCTACCTGGCCGACCGCTGGGTGTGGCGGCCCACCGGCGACCAGGACCGCATCCTGGCCGACCTGACCGGCCTGGCCAGGCGGATCGGCAGGCCCGCCGTGCTGGTGCCGACCGACGACGCGGCCTCGATCTTCCTCGCCGAGCACGGCGAACCGCTGCGCCAGGACTTCCTGTTCCCCGAGCCGCCCGCCGACCTGCCCAGGATGATGGCCGGCAAGTTCTCCATGTACCAGCTGTGCCGGGGGCTCGGCGTGCCGTGCCCGGAGACGGTGCTGCCGGCCACGCTGGACGAGGCGCGGGACTTCGCCGCGCGGGTCGGCTACCCGGTGGTGGCCAAGCTGGCCACGCCGTGGGTGCCGGGCAGTGGAGTGCGCAGCACCACGATCGTCACCGACGGCGCCCGGCTCGCCGATCTGCACCTGACCTGCGCCAGGGCCGGTGCCGGGCTGCTGCTGCAGGAGTTCGTCCCGGACGGCAACGACACCGACTGGTTCTGCCACGCCTACGTCGGCCAGGACGGCGAGTGCCGGCCGGTGTTCACCGGTGTCAAGGAGCGGTCGTACCCGGCGCACGCCGGCCTGACCAGCATGGGCCGCTCGATGCCCAACACCCGGCTGGCCACCCAGCTCACCGAGCTGCTCACCGCGATCGGCTACCGGGGCATCGTCGACGTCGACGTCCGGCTGGACCACCGCGACGGCGGCTACCGGGTGCTCGACCTCAATCCGCGCCTGGGCGCCCAGTTCCGGCTGTTCCGCGACACCGAGGGCATGGACGTCGTCCTCGCCCAGTACCTCGACCTCACCGGCCAGAAGGTCACCACCGGCGAGCAGGTCGCCGGCCGGGGCTTCGTGGTGGAGAACTACGACCCGGTGGCCGCCTACCGCTACTGGCGCGGCGGCCAACTCGGCCTCACCGCGTGGCTGGACTCGTTGCGCGGCAAGCCCGAAACCGCCTGGTTCGCCAAGGACGACCCGGTGCCGTTCGCGCTGATGTGCCTGCGCACCGCGTGGCGCGTCGCCGGCCGACCGTTCACCGGCGCCACGCCGGCCGACCCACCGACGGCAGACATACCGCAGGACAGACAGAAGGAGCGGACATGAACGACATCGTCGACGTCGCCATAGTGGGCGCGGGGCCGTACGGGCTGTCGCTCGCCGCTCACCTGCGCGCGAACGGCATCGCCTGCCGGCAGTTCGGCAAGCCGATGAGCCTGTGGCGCGACGCCATGCCGGCCGGCATGTACCTGAAGTCGCAGGGGTTCGCGTCGAACCTGTCCGACCCCCGCGGCACCCACACGCTGGCCGCGTTCTGCGCCGAGACGGCCCGGCCGTACGCGGACTACGGGCTGCCCGTCTCGATCGAGACGTTCGTCGCCTACGGCGACTGGTTCCGCGACGCGCACGCCAGGGAACTGGAGGAGGTGTACGTCACCGACATCGCGCGGCACGGCGGCCACTTCCGGCTGACCCTGGCCGACGGGGACACGGCAACGGCCCGCACGGTCGTGGTGGCGGCCGGCGTCGAGCACTTCGCCCGGCTGCCCGAGGAACTCGACGGCCTGCCCGATGGCACCTGCTCGCACATCTCGGCGCACACCGACCTCAGCACGTTCGCCGGCCGCAGGGTCGTGGTGCTCGGCGCCGGCCAGTCCGCGCTGGAGTCGTCCGCGCTGCTGCGCGAGGGTGGCGCCGACGTCACCGTCGTGGCCCGCGCCAACCGGTTCGTGTGGAACGGCAAGCCGCTCCCGCCGGACCGCCCGCTGACCCGCAAGCTGCGTGAACCGGAGGCCGGCCTGGGTTCTGGCTGGAGCACCTGGTTCTACTCCAATCACCCGGAGCTGTTCCGCAGGCTGCCCGAGTCGACCAGGGTCCACCGGGCCAGGACGGCACTGGGCCCGGCTGGTGCGAGCTGGCTGCGGGAGCGCGTCGAGGGCAAGATCCCGCTGCTGGTCCGCCGCAGGCTGGTGTGGGCCAAGGAGGTCGACGGGGAGATCCGCCTCGGCTTCACCACCAGCACCGGCGACCAGCAGGAACTGGCCACCGACCACGTGATCGCGGCCACCGGCTACCGGCCCGACGTCCGTGGGATGGGATTCCTCGGCGACGGCATCCGTGCCGGCCTGCGCACCGTGGACGGCACGGTGGACGTCGACGCCGAGTTCGGCTCGTCCATCCCCGGCATGTACGTCATGGGACCGGCCGTCGCGCCCACGTTCGGCCCGGTCATGCGGTTCGTGCACGGCGCCGACTTCGCCGCGCACACCGTGGCGAAGTCGTTGTCCCGCATGGCGTTCCGGCACAGCAGCTCGCTGGTGACGACGGGATGACGATGGCCGCGACCCTGCCGGCACCCGTACCGGCCCTCACCCTGGCGAGACCTGCCCGGCTGCCCGGCGCCGCCGTGCCACTGGTGGTCGACATCGTGGCGCTCGGCGTCGCGGTCGTCGCCAGCGGCACGCTCGCCTGGCCGGTCGCCGGTTTCGTGGTGATGGTGCTCGGTGTGCTGGCCGGTCGCGGTCTGCTGCGGGAACGGATCTGCCCGCGCGTGTCCGATCAGGTGCCGGCGTTGGTGGGTGCGGTCGCGACGGCGTCATTCGTGCTGCTGCCGTTCCTGCCGTCGACCGAGGTGCTGTGGTTGGGCGTCTGGTCGGCCATGTCGTTGGTGTGCGGCCGGTCCACCGTCGTCGTGGCGCGGCGGCGGGGCCTGCTCGTCCGGCCGGTGCTGCTGGTCGGCTCCGGTCCGGTGGCGGACCGGCTGGCCGGGATTCTCGCCGACCACCCGGAGTACGGCCTGCGTCCGGCCGCCGTGGGCCAGAGCGTGCGGCAGGCGATCGTGTGTTCACCGGAGGACCTGTCGACGGTGCCGGCCGGACTGGACGTAGCCGTCGTGTGGCCGGCCGGGTCGGCCCTGCCACGGTCCGGTGTGGACGATGTGTGGGGTGTGCCGCTGGTACCGCTGCGCCGCGTCACACGGGCGCGGCCGGTGGTGAAGCGGGCCACGGACGTCACGATCGGCGGCCTGCTGCTGGTGGTCCTCGCGCCACTGCTGGGCCTGCTCATGGCGGGCGTGCTGCTCACGTCCGGCCGGCCGGTGCTGTTCGGCCAGCGGCGGATCACCGGCGCGGGCCGGACCACGGTGGTGCTCAAGCTGCGCACCCTGCCCGCGCACGCCGACGCCGACACCCGGTGGGACGTGCCGGCCGGCGCGACCCGGCTGGGCGCGTGGCTGCGGCGCACCCACCTGGACGAACTGCCCCAACTGATCAACGTCGTGCGCGGCCAGATGTCGCTGGTCGGCCCCCGACCCGAACGTCCCTACTTCGCGGCCCGGTTCGGGGAGACCGTGCCGCACTATGCCGGCCGGCACCGGATGCCGGCCGGCATCACCGGCTGGGCCCAGGTACACGGCCTGCACGGCGACACGTCGATGGTCGACCGCGTCCGGTTCGACAACCAGTACGTGGCGAACTGGACGCCGTGGCTGGACCTGGTGGTCCTGTGCCGCACGCTCGTCTCGCCATGGCAACGAGGAGGCTCGCGTTGAAGGTTCTCCATGTGATCACCGGACTCGGCGTGGGCGGCGCCGAACTCCAACTGCGCTCCGTCCTGCAGCACACCAGACACGACGCCGAGGTCGTCACGCTGTACAACCCCGGCCCGGTCGCCGACATGATGCGTGCCGACGGCATCGCCGTGCACGACCTCGGGATGCGCAGCAACACCGAGCTCGGCGCCCTGAACCGGCTGCGCAGGCTGATCCGCACCGGCCGCTACGACGTCGTGCACGCCCACCTGTACCGGTCCCAGATCTACGGCAGGCTCGCCGCCCGGCTGGCCGGCACGGCCGTGGTGGTCAGCACGGAACACTCGATCGGCGAGACGCACCTGGAACGCCGCAAGATGAGCACCGGCGTCCGCGCCCTCTACCTGGGCACCGAACGGCTGTCCCAGATGACCGTCGCCGTGTCCGACACCGTCCGGGAGCGCCTGGTCGACTGGGGTGTGCCGGAGCGCAGGGTGCTGGTCATCCCCAACGGCGTGGACTTCGAGCGGGTGGCGTTCGACGCCGACGCCCGCGACCGGATCCGCACCGAGTTCGGCATCGGCCGCGCCGACCGGGTGCTCGGCGTCCTCGGCAGGCTGGACGCCAACAAGCGGTTCGACATGGTCATCCGCGCCGCGGGCCCGTTGCTGGACGAGCACACCAAGCTGCTGATCGTCGGCAAGGGCGCCGAGGGCGACCACCTGCGGGCCGTCGCCGAACAGAGCGGCGTGACCGACCGGGTGGTGTTCGCCGGCGAGCGGCACGACGTGGACGCCATGCTGTCCACGATGGACGTCTTTGTCGCGTCGTCCGCGCAGGAGACGTTCGGCCTGTCCGTCCTGGAGGCACTGGCCAACGGCGCCCCCGCGCTCTACACCACGTGTCCCGCCCTGACCGGCGTCCCCACCGAACGGGCCCGCCAGGTCGCCGGCACCGTCGAGCAGTTGCGCGTCGCCATGGCGGCCGAACTGGCCGCGGCACCACGGGAACGGCTGGCCGACCCGATGGTGCGCGAGCGGTACGGCATCGACGCGGTCACCGAGAAGATCGACAGTCTCTACGACACGCTGGCGGCCCGACGGGGCCGTTCGGATCGGACGACCGGCGAACCGGTCCTCGGCACGGCAGGAGCCCCACGATGAGAGCACTGGTCACCGGAGCCGCCGGGTTCATCGGCTCCCACCTGGTCGACGCGCTGCTCGGCGCCGGCCACGACGTGGTCGGGCTGGACGACCTGAGCACCGGCCGGCTGGCCAACGTGACACCCGCCCTGGGCCGCAGGCGGTTCCGCCTGGTCGAGGGCAACATCCTCGATCAGGGCCTGGTGGACGAGCTGGTCGCCGAGTCGGACACCGTCTTCCACCTGGCCGCCGCGGTGGGCGCGTTCGTCATCCGCGACCGCACCCTGGAGAGCCTGCGCACCAACATCCACGGCACCGAGAACGTCGTGGACGCCGCGTCCCGCCACCACGCCACCCTGCTGGTCGCGTCCACCAGCGAGATCTACGGCAAGAACACCACGGTCGGGCTGCGCGAGGACGACGACCGGGTGATCGGCTCGCCGCTGAAGTCGCGGTGGAGCTATGCCGAGGCCAAGGCCGTCGACGAGAGCCTGGTCGACGCCTACGTCCGGGAGCGTGGCCTGGACGCGGTGATCGTGCGCCTGTTCAACACCGTCGGCCCGAGGCAGACCGGCCGCTACGGCATGGTGATCCCGCGCTTCGTCAAGCAGGCGCTGGCCGGCGAGCCGGTCACCGTGTTCGGCACCGGGCAGCAGATCCGCTGCTTCTGCCACGTGTACGACGTGATACCCGCGCTGGTCCGGCTGGTCAGGACACCCAAGGCGATGGGCAGGGCGGTCAACCTCGGCAGCACGGAGCAGGTCAGCATCGAGCAGCTCGCCTCGCTGGTCATCGGGCTGACCGGCTCGCGCAGCGACATCGCCAGATCCTCCTACGAGCAGGTCTACGGCTCCGGCTACGAGGACATGCAGCGCAGGGTGCCGGACACGACGCTGGCGGGGGAACTGGTCGGCTTCCGCCCGACCAGGACACTCGCCGACATCGTCGGCGCGGTGATCGCCGAGCAACGCGACCGCGCCGCGACCACCAGGACGGCACCGGCGGGTGCGTTGCCGTGACCCGGGGCAGGCCGGGACCCGCCGGTCTGTTTCGGCGCCGGAACGTGGTGGTGGCGCTGGCCGTGGTGGTGGCGGGTGTGGTGGCCCTGACCGTCGTCACCCACCTGCCATCGGCGGCCCAGCAGGCCGTGGCCGGTCCGATCGCGGTGGCGTCCATGCCGTACTTCAACCTCGACCACGGCACGTCCGCCGTGCTGGCCAACCGGGGTGACGTCAACGAGGCGTCCCCGTGGATCTACGGGCTGGACACGGGCGGCGAGATCGTGGACCAGTACTCGGCGGATCAGCAGGCCGAGGTGTCCGGCGACATCACCCGACTGCGGGACGCGGGCATCCGCCTGGTGCCGACCCTGGCCAACGTGGTCGACGGCGACTTCGCCTACCAGCCCGTCGCCGGCATCCTGCACGACAAGGACCGGACCGTGGCGCACATCGCCGCGATCGTCGACCTCGTGGAGCGCGACGACCTCGCCGGCATCGACATCGACTACGAGGACCTGCACGCCGGAGACCGCCAGGTGTTCACCGACTTCGTCACCCAACTCGCGGACGCGCTGCACGCGCGCGGCAAACTGTTGTCCGTCGCGCTGTTCGCCAAGGCCAGCGACGCCGGCTACGACCAGCGCAACGTCGCCCAGGACTACGCCGCCATCGGCCGGGTCGCCGACCAGGTCCGGCTGATGGGCTACGACTACCACTGGTCGGCCTCGCCGCCCGGCCCGATCGCGCCGGTCGACTGGATCAACACCGTCCTGGCCTACGCGCGCACCCAGATCCCGCCGGACAAGATCATCCTGGGCATCCCGATGTACGGCTACGACTGGGTCGGCAACCGAGGTGCGTCCCTCACCTGGCAGCAGGCCGTCCAACTGGCCCAGCGGTATCGCGTGCCGATCACCTTCGACAAAGCCAGCCAGTCACCGTGGTTCCGCTACACCGACAGCGCCGGCACGGTGCACGAGGTCTGGTTCGAGAACGCCGCCAGCGTCGCGGCGAAGCTGTCCGCCGCCCGCGCGATCGACGCCGGTGGCGTGTACCTGTGGCTGTACGGCCCCGAGGACACCGGTGTGTGGCCCGCGCTGCACCAGGCCTATCCGCTGCCCCGTGCGGCCGGAGACACCGGGCGGCCGTGATGTTGCCGTGGTGGGGGTTCGCCGTGTTCGCGTTCGGCGCGAACTTCGTGCTGTGGGGGTTCACCGGCGTCGCCCGGCTGGTGGACGAGCAGGCCGTGATGGCCCGCCTGCGCCGGGCCGGTGCCGTGCTCGGCGGGCTGGTGGTCTGGGCGGTCACGTCACCGCTGGGTCTGCTGCGGCTGCTGCGCCGCAGCCACACGGCTGACCGGCCCACGTCACTGGCGGCGTTGCCGGACGGCCGGTTCACCGTCACCGACGTCGCCGTGCTCATCCCGGCGCACAACGAGGAGGTGGTGATCACCGACAGCCTCGCCGCGATCATCGGCCTGGTGCCCAAGGAGAACGTGCATGTCGTGTCGGACGGCTCCACCGACGACACGGTCGCTCTGGCCACCGCCATGGGTGTGCACGTGATGGCCACCAGGACCAATCTGGGCAAGGCGGGCGCGCTGGAGGAGGCCATCGCGGAGTTCCGGCTCGTCGAACGGTTCCCCGTGGTGATGCTGCTGGACGCCGACACCCGCGTGCAGCCCGGTTACTTCACGGCCGCGCTGCCGCTGTTCGACGACCCCGAGGTGGTCGCGGTCGCCGGCTGCGTGCGCACCGCACGCGATCGCAGACTGTCCGTCATGGGCAACGTGCTGGTCGCCCACCGCACCCGCATCTACGCGCTGGGTCAGCGAATCCTGAAGTTCGGCCAGACCTGGGCCAAGGTCAACGCCACCCACATCGTGCCCGGCTTCGCCAGCCTCTACCGGACCGAGGTGCTGCCGAAGATCGACATGAACCCGCCGGGACTGGTCATCGAGGACTTCAACATGACGTTCGAGGTGTACCGGCACCGGCTGGGCAAGGTCGGTTTCAGCCTGGACGCCGTGGCCGTGACGCAGGACCCGGACACGCTGCGGGACTACGTCCGGCAGACCCGGCGGTGGTCGCTGGGCCTGTGGCAGACCGTGCGCCGGCACCCGCCGAACGCGAACCTGTTCACCGCCATGCTCACCGTGCTGCTCATCGAACTGCTCACCAGCAGCCTGATCTTCCTGTTGCTGCCGCTGCTGTTCCTGGTGCTCCTGCTGCCCGATGCCCTGCCCGCCACGGCGGGGCTGCCCGTGTTCGGTTGGCTGCACACCGTGGTGTCCGCGCACGTGAACGCGACCACGCTGGTGTTCGGCATCCTCGTGCCCGACCTGCTGATGACCGTGCTGGTCGCGCTGCTGGAGCGGCGGCCGAGGCTGCTGCTGTGCGCACCGTTCTTCGTGTTCCTGCGGGTGCTGGACGCGCTGACGGCGCTGGTCACACTGCCCCTCGCGTGGGTCGCCCGGTCCGACGGCCGATGGCGCAGCCCGGCCCGGCGCGCGCTCACCGCCGGGGCCGACGATCCGGACGGCGTACCGGCCCACGTGCCGGTCGAGGAGATGGAAGTCGCGGGTTGAACGATGAATCTCGTGCGTTTGGCTGAGGACAACGCCGCCGGCGGCCCGCACAGTGAGCAGATGCCGATCCGCCGCCTGCTCCTGGTCGACGACCACCTGATGCTCACCGAGGCGCTGAGTGACCGGCTGGGCACGATCGAGGACATCTGGGTGGCCGGCCGGTGCTGTGCCAGCGATCCGGACCTGCTGGACGTCGCCCGGCGGCTGCGGCCGGACGTCATCACCATCGAGGTCCTGCAGCTCGGCTCCGCCGCCGACAAGGTGCTGGGCGGCCTGATCTCGACCTGCCCCGGCGCGCGGGTCGTCGTGCTGTCCGCCGAACGGGACGCGAGCGCCGCGGTGCTGGCCGCACGAGCCGGTGCCGCGGCCTGGGTGCCCAAGGACAGGGGTGCGGACGAACTCGTCGCCGTGCTGCGCGGGGTGTGTGCCGGCGATGCCTGGTACCCGCCCGAGCTGCTCGGCCCGGTGCTGCGCGCGCTGCGGTCCGACGTCCGGCAGGCCGCCGACCGCACCGGGCCGCTGGACGTGCTCAGCCCGCGCGAACGCGACGTGCTGACCGGGATGCTGGACGGTGGCCGCGCCCGGCAGATCGCCGACGACCTGGCGATCTCCGTCGACACCGTGCGCACGCACACCAAGAGCATCCTCGCCAAACTGGGTGTCCACAGCAGACTCGACGCCGTGCGGGTGGCGCGGGCGGCCGGTCTGCGACCGGAAGCGGTCGGCGGTGACTGACCGGCCGGTGCGGGTGGGCACGGTGATCACCCGGTTCGCCGGTGGCGCGGGCGAACTCGCGCTGCGCGGCATCCTGGCCATGGACCGCGACGCCTATCCACCCACGGTGGTCACGGGTGAGGCCGGCAGGCTCGGCACGCTGGCTCGAGACGCGGGCATCGAGGTGATCGTGGTGCCCGAGCTGCGCGCGCCGATCGCACCGCGCGAGGACCTGCTCGCACTGCGTCGACTGGCCGAGTTGCTGCGGCACCGGCAGTTCGACGTCGTGCACACGCACTGCGCCAAGGCGGGCACGCTCGGCCGCATCGCCGCCCACCGCGTCGGCGCACCCTGGGTGGTGCACACGTACCACGGCTTCCCGTTCCACCAGTTCCAGTCCGTGGCCAGACGAAACGCCTACGTGGCGGTGGAACGACGACTCGGCAGGGTGACCGATCGTGCGCTGTGTGTCGGCACCGGAGTCGCCGCCGAAGCGACCCGGCGGGGTCTGGTGGCACCCGATCGGATCAGCACCATCGGCGTCGTCGTCGACCACAGTGGACCGACGCGTGACGCCGAGTCGATCGCCCTGGCCCGTCAGGCGCTCGACCTGCCGACGAATGCCGTGGTCGTCGGCACGGTCGGCCGCCTGACCTACCAGAAGGCCCCGGAACACTTCGTCGCGGCGCTGAACCGACTGCACAGGCCGGACGTGGTCGGCGTGTGGATCGGCGGCGGCGAACTCGCCGACCGGGTTGCCGCGCTGGCCAGGTCGACGCCCGTCGTCCTGGCGGGCGAACGGGCCGATGTTCCCGCGCTGCTGCCCGCCTTCGACGTGTTCGCCATGGCCAGCCGCTACGAAGGTCTGCCGACCGCGGTGGTGGAGGCGATGGTCGCCGGAGTGCCGGTGGTGGCCACGGCGGTCAACGCGGTGGCGGACGTGGTGGTGCCCGGTCACACCGGGTTGCTGGTCCCACCGGGCAAACCGGCGTTGCTGGCTGACGGCATCCGATACCTCATCGACCACCCGGAAGCCGCGAATCGCCTGGCCGTCGCCGCGCGAGCCCGCCTGGGGGACCGGTTCAGCAGCGCCACCCTGCGCTCCTCGCTGGTCGCCGCATACCGGCGCCAACCCCAATACAATGGCGTTCCGTAATCACCCGTGATCTGTACACAACGGGGTTTCTGCTGGTTACCCGACGCGAGTTGGGGGTAACGGTTCGCTCTGCGTGACGATGAAACTGGAAAGAGACCTTGTCACGGTCGCTGCCGACCATGCGCCCTAGCCGGACCTCTGTCGTCGAAAGGAGGCCGATGCGCCAGGAAATCTCTCGATCGAGCGGGCCGGGGCAGCCGGTCACCGATCCGCGCGACACCGTCACGGTGCGCGGCCTCCTGCACGACGTGGAGCACGGACTGGCCACCCTGGCGTCGCTGATCGACGTGGTGCGCGGTGAGCCGGAACTGTCCGACGAGTCGGATCTTCAGCTACGCAGGGCAGAACGCGAACTGGCCATGCTGTTCGCGGTGATCCAGCACTGGCTCAACGGTCCGGACGGCTCGGACGAGGGCGAGGTCGACGTGCGGGCACTGGCCCGCGAGGTGGTCCAACTCGCCGAGGTGGAGCACGACGTCACCGTCGAACTGGTGCCCGGACCGGACGTGATGATCCCGGTCAGCGCCGAACTGGTGTGGCGGGTGCTGACCAACGTGGTGGACAACGCGGCACGGGCCGCCGGACCGGGCGGCCGGGTGGAGGTCTCCATCGGCCGCGACACCGAGGTCGTCGTCGAGGTGCGCGACACCGGACCGGGATTCGACGAAGTGGTCGACGGTGCCACCGGGCTGCGAGTGGTCACCTCCTTGTTGGACTCGGTCGGGGGGCGGTTCGAGGTACTGAACCGACAGAGCGAAGGCACGACGGTGCGGGCCGTGTTCCCGCCCCGACAGGGGGAGTAGCAGTCATGGTTTTGATCGGGGACCCGGCGCCGGACATCGTGCTCGCGGATGACCACGTGGTGTTCGTCGACGCGATGGCGACGGCGCTGGAGCGGCAGGGTTTCGTCGTTCGGGCGGTCGCGTTCAGCGCGGCGCAGGCGGTCACCGTGGTGCGCAGCACCCGGCCGTCGGTCTGCCTGATCGACCGGCACTTCGCCGACGGGGACGGCGTGGACGTGGTCGGCCGGATACTCGGCGCCAGCCCCGGGACCAAGGTGGTGCTGCTGTCCGCCGACCGTGACCCGGACGGCGTGGCCCGCGCGTTCGCCGCCGGCGCCGCCGCCTACCTGCACAAGAGCCGCACCCTGGCCGCGCTGATCAACGCGCTCGGCCGCATCCTGCGCGACGAGGTCGTCACCGACCTGCCCGCCATGGCACCACGGTCCGCGCCCTGGGTGGACGCGCACCGACTGGCCGAACACCTGACCGACCGCGAGTGGGACTGCCTCAAGCTGCTGGTCGACGGCCTGGACACGGCGAAGATGGCCGCCCGGCTGGGCGTCTCCCGCGCCACCGTGCGCACCCACGTCCAGGCGTCGCTCACCAAACTGGGCGTGCACTCGCGACTGGAGGCCGCGTCCTTCGCGGTCCGTCACCGGCTGCTGGACGACGGGTCCGACCGGGCCAGGGCCATCTGACGGCGCCTCGGTCGCACGAAGTACAGGGCGGCCACCACCAGTGCGCCGAGGACGAACAACCCGGCGGTCAACGACAGCGACACTCCACCACCGGCAGCGGCGGCCGGCTGCACCGGCACGATCCGGTAGTCGTCCGTGGTGAGTGTGCCCACCTGCGCCACGGCCAGCCCGAAACTGACCGCGCTGCCGTCCGCCGGCAACGCGGGCGTCCGCCAACTGGCCTGCGTCCATGTGTCCGACGGCGCGAAGAACGGGCTCGACGTCCAGTAGACCCAGCGACCGGACGGTTCCCGGTAGTACACCGAGAACTGGGTGCGGACCGAACCGTGGTACCAGGCGGACAGCTGATAGCCGCCCCCCGGCACCGCGGTCGGCGCACACTCGCCCAGGTCGAACCGCGGCAACAGCTTGGTGTCCCCGGACCGGTGGCTGGTCACGGTGACCTGCTCGGCCCACGTCCCGGCATGCCCGCCCCGGACGTGTCGCCAGGTGGCGGAGTTGTCGCCGTAGCCGGCCTCCGACCAGCAGCGCGGCACGGTCTGGTGCGCGGGAGCGGGCCCGGTGTCCGACTCGCTCGCGTCGAACGCGCCGACGGTCTCCAGCGACCCGTTCACCACGCCGTGCGGCGGCGCGGCGGCCGACCGGACCACCGGCGCGACCTGCCCGCCGATCACCTGGTCCACGGTCTTGACCTGCGTGCCGCCGCGGTCGGCCAGCCAGTCGGCGAACGCGCGCAGCGTCTCGGTGCGAATGGACAGTGGCCCGCACACCGGTGTGTCGCACACATGGTGGAACACCAGCGGCACCCAGCCGCCCGTGCGTTCCGCCGAGGTGACGACGTGTTGCAGGTCGGCCAGCGACCACGACGTGTCCACCTGCGCGGGTGTCGGCAGGCCGTAGGGATCCGGCGGCCGGAACGCGCCGGCCGGTGCGCAGTCCTCGCAGCCCTTGGACAGCAGGCCGCCGTCCAGCCGGGCGCTGTGGTAGCCGCAGTCGCGGACGACGGCGCGCACATCGGCGCTGGCGGAGCCGTCCGGGTAGGCGAACGAGGTCACGCGGAAGCCCCAGTCGGTCAGGATCTGGCGGGACTGGCAGACCTGGCGGCGGGCCTCGGCCAGGGAGACCTGGGTGAGGTCGAGGTGCGAGACGGTGTGCCCGCCGATCTCGTTGCCCTGCGCGGCGAGGTGGCGGATCTGGTCCAGGGTGAGGTAGCCGGGGGAGCCGACCGCGCCACTGATGATGTAGTAGGTACCCGGCATCCGGTGTGTCGCGAGGATGTCCGCCGCCAGCACCTGGTCCGCGTCCCCGTCGTCGAACGTCAGACTGACCACGGTGTTCGGCTGCGCGGCCACGGCGACCCCGGGCACGGCCAACCCCAGCACCGCCAGCAACACCACCAGCAACCGCCGAAACCGCATCCGCATCAGCCTCCTGCCAGGAGGCTAGGTGGCGCTCACCCGCATCACCCCAACCATGCGGGTGAGCTGCCCTACCCCACTCAACCGAGCTCCGCGACGTCGATGCCGGAGACCCGCCGGAGCGCCTGACCGACCGCTGCCGCGAAGCTGTCGCCGGTCACCTCGATCCTCATGCCCTCGGCGAGGAATTCGCCGGATGGGTCGTGACAGCCGATGAAGTAGTGGCGGTAGTCCGCGTAGTGGGCCGGCGTGCGGTCCGGGAAGGCGTGGCGCGCCGTAGCCCGGCTCGTCGCCCGCCGCGCCGCGCGGGTCGTGCCAGTACGCCTCGTCGTTCGGGTAGCCGAACACCGACTGCATGCACCCCTGGAAGGTCACGATCGCGACCAGCTCAGCCCGGTCCGCCGGCCGGAAGACACCGAGCACCACCAGGCAGTCGACGCCGTCCCCGGAATGCAGCAGCAACGCGTCCGCACCGGACGGCGACGGAATCACGCCCTGCTCGGTGATTTCCCGAAAACGTTCCGCTGCGTCAGGCATCGGCCGATGCCATGCCGTCACTCCCAACGAAGGCCGTACTCGCCACCGGGCACCAGACCGGCGAAGGTGGCCAGCACCTCGCCCGCGTCGTCCGGCCACAGCGGGCCGGCGACACCCCCGATCGACTCGATCCGGACGGGCAGCCTGGTGCGGTCGAAGCGGACCCGGAGTTCGAGCTGGTCGCAGTGGTCGTCCACCTCGAAGCGGATCTCGTTGGGCAGCGGTTCCGCCTGCGCCAGCACGCTGCGCACGACGTATTCGTGCCGCTCACCCACACTCAGCGGCCTCGGCAGCCGCACCACAGGCGCGGTTTCCTGGCCGAACGTGCCGCCGTACAGGATCTCGGTAGACAGTTCGGCCGCGCACAGCCCGGCGAATCCGGCGAGGCGATGGGTGAACGTGGGGATCTCGCCGACGCCGTCCTGTTCCGCGGTGAACCGGCACTGCTCCATGATCTCCGGTCGGGCGCGGTCCAGTGCGAGTGACAGCCGCAGTTCGCTGATCCGCGACCGGCTCAGCGACGACGCCGCGATCGGACCGGCGAAACCCGGCTTGGCCGTGGCGCACTGCGCGAGTTGTTCGATGGCCTCGTCGATCCGGCGGCGGGCCGTTCTCGGGTCGCGTCGGATGCGGTTCGCCGCCAGACCCACCCGGTCCTTGTACAGCGGTTGGCGTGCGTCGGGCGCGATGGCGAACGCCGTCAACATCGCCGACCGCAGGTCCGCGGGCAGACCCTCGGCCAGGCTGCTGACCCGTTGGGCGACCTTGAGCCGGATCTCCGCCGGCCCGTCGTCGTCGCTGACCAACGCGAGTTCCCGCAGCGCCTGACCGACCTGCTTGTCGATGTGACTGGCGAAGATGCCCCGGCCGCGGCGCAACCGCTTCAGGTCGATCACGAGCGCGCCGCGCCGCGACCCGGCGTCGTCGGGTGTGGGCACCGACCGCAGGTGCGGCGTCGCCCGGGTGATGGTGGCCAGGTCGGACCGGTCGTCACGCAGTGGATCGCTCATCACGCGTCCCCCTTCTCTGCTCGAACGGGGACTGTGCCGCGAGGGCGTGGACAAAGCCTGGGCCAGGGATGTAGTCGCAGGTCAGCAGCAGTGCGTACGGATCGCGGTGTAGCCGCGCACCTGCTCGGGCAGGTCGATGCGGTCGGGCGAGGTGGCCGCGGACAGCATCGAGTCCGCGAGTGTCTGGGCGAACTGGTCCAGTGCCTCACCGGGGCTGGTGCCGCCGTTCTGGTCGGCGACGAACGCCTTGAACTCCCCGACGGCCCTGATCGTCACCGGGTCGGCATCACCGATGCCGAAGGCGACGATCTTCGGTCTGTCCGGCCAGGCCGGTTCGACCAGCCGCGCGTACGGATGCTGCCACATCGCCGGATCCGTCGGCTGCCCGTCGGACAAAAAGAACACAATTGGCCGGTGTATATCATATGATTGGGCGCGCAGTTCGGCGACGTCTCGCTCAATGGTTTCACGCAACAGTGTGAAGACGGCACCGAAATTGCTGGCCGCACGTGTCGAGAAGGTACCGATGTCATCCATGTCGTGCGGTGCGGAGAGCGGTACCACCAATCGAGCGGTGTCCGCGAATCCGATCAGACAGACCCTGACGACCGTGCTGACCACCGGGTTCGCCCGTATGCAGTGGTGCAGCTCGCGCAATCGCGCGCGCAGGGTGTCCATGTGGTCGGTCATGGAGTACGACTCGTCGCAGACGACATAGAACGGCAGCACTCGATTACGCATCAATCGTCACCTTCATCCACCGGTGTCAGGCCCGGCGTTTTGACCGGGCAGTTGCGTTGAGTGGACCGAGTGTCCCATGAAACACCGGACACAAACGTGCCAAAAGCAGATGAAAGGCGAATCACGCATCCAGCGGGTGGAGAAATCATGGACAGATCATGGACGCCTGGATCGGCACATCCTCATCCCACCTTCGGTGGTGATTCACTGGAACGAGCGACCGCGGCCAGGAGGTGTCATGAAGGCACTGTTACTCGGGCCACTGGAACTGCGCCAGGACGATCGTGTGGTCGACCTCGGCGACCGGACACATCAGTTCGTGCTGGTCGTGCTGTTGTTGCACGTGAATCAAGTGGTGAGTACCGACCGGTTGATCGAGACCGTGTGGCAAGGCAGGAGCCCGAACACCAACCCCGTTCCGCACTACATCACCGGGATCCGGAAGGCGTTGCGTGAGGCGAACGTACCCGACATGGTCGAGCCCGTCGGCAAGGGCAGCTACCGCCTGGTGCTGGACCCGGCCGACATCGACGCGGAGCGGTTCATCGCGCTGTGCGGTACGGCGGAGGACGCCCGGCGGTCCGGTGACACCGAGGGACAGCTGACGGCGTTGCGGGAGGCCGTGGGCCTGTGGCGGGGTCCGTTCCTGGACGGGTTGGACATCGACCGGGTCGGTGGGGCGGCGGTGGTCTCGCCGGAGGCGAAGTACCTGGACGCGCTGGGTGATCTGGCCGAGTTGGAGCTGGTCCGCGGCGAGCATCGTGGGGTTCGGGATCGGCTGCAGCCGGTGCTGGCCGGCCATCCGAATCGGGTGCGGCTGGCCGCGTTGCTGATGCGGGCGCTGATCGCCAACGGGGACCCGGTGCAGGCGGTGGACGTCTACCACCGCACCCGGGACGTGCTGGACGAGTACGGGATGGAGCCCGCGGTCGAGTTGCGTCGGCTGGCGATGAGCGCGCAACGGGTGATAACACCCAGCGGACTGCCGGCCGGGCGCGGGTCATGGGTGGGCCGGACAGCGGAACTGGACGAGATCGACGCCGCCGTGCGGGCGGCCGAGCTGGAGGGCATACCCGCGTTGGTGTGGATCAGCGGGGCACCGGGGATCGGCAAGAGCGCATTGGCCATGGAGGCCGGCCGGCGGCAGGCGCACCGGTTCCCGGACAACCAGGTCGTGGTCGATCTCAACGGGTTCACCCCGAACGTGACCGCGCTGTCACCGAAGGACGCACTGGGCGTGCTGCTGGAGAAACTCGGCGTGCCACCGGAGCAGATCCCGGCGAGTCCGGATGCCCGGCGGGCGCACTACCGGTCGGTCCTGGCCGGCACGAGGTCGCTGGTGGTACTGGACAATGCCGAGTCCGAGGACCAGGTGCGGGACCTGTTGCCGGTCGCGCCCGGTTGCGCCGGGCTGGTCACCAGCCGCCGGGTGGGTGGTATCGACACCGGCATGGCGATTCGGCTGGAGCCGTTGTCCTCGGTCGCTGCGGGTGAACTGTTCACCCGGTTGGTGGGGCCGGCGCGGGTGACCGACCGGCAGCGGTTGGCCGAGGTGGTGGCGTGGTGCGGCGGAGTGCCGCTGCTGATCCGCATGATCGCCGCGGTGTTCCACCCGCGTCGCCCATGGACACTGGACGACCTGCTGCGGCTGTTGCGCAGTGACGAGTCCCGGCTGCCCGACTCGTCGTTCGGTGCCGGTGCGACCGCTGTCGCGGTCTCCTATGGGCAGTTGTCCGACCGGCAGCGCACGATGTTCCGTCTGTTGTCCGCCCTGCCCGGGCCCGACCTGACCGTCACGGCGGCCGCGGCACTGGGCGGCTGCGCCGTGCCGTCCGCACGGACCCTGCTGAACGAACTGAACGCGGCCAGCCTGCTGGAGGAGAACGCGCCCGAGCGCTACCGCATGTTGGACCCGTTGAAGGAGTACGCGGCGGGGATCGAACCGGCCACTCCGATCGAGGCCGACGACGCCCTGGATCGACTGCTGGACTTCCACCTCGTGACGGTGGCCGAGGCGGTGCGCACCGCCTACCCGTTCGACAGCAGGCGCCAACCCGAGGTGCATGTCACCAGTTCCGTGGCACTGCAGTTCGACGACGGCCAGGCCGCGCTGGCCTGGTTGGCCGCGGAACGGCTGAACCTGGCCGCGGCGATCCGGTCGGCCGTCGAACGCGGCCGTACCGAGTATGTCTGGCGCTTCGCCGTGCTGCTGTGGCGCTGGCACCACGTGCGCGGCCAGATCGACGACTGGACCGAGGCACTCGATCTGGCCAGGGCGATCCTCGACGTGCCGCGCGGGGACCAGGACGTTCTGGCGTACGTGCTGCTGCGGTTGTCGAATGCCCGGTGGGTCGCGGGGGAGACCGCCATGGCGTTGGAACTGGCCGCCCGCGCCCTGACCATCTGGCGCAAGCTGGAGGACGCGGCCGGTGAGGCGTCGGCGTACGAGGCGATCGCGCTGGTCGACATCCGCCGTGGCGACAACGCGTCGGCTGTCGCGCATTTCACGGAGGCGCTGCGGCTCTACACGGATGCCGGCGACGGCCGCGGCCGGGCGAACGCGCTGGGCAACCTGGGGTACCTGTACCAGGTGCGCGGCGAACTCGACCGCGCCGAGGACAGCCTCAGTGCGGCCGCGGTGCTGTTGGAGGAGCTGGGACACGTGCCCAGCCTCGCGCACGCGGTGGAGAACCGGGGCTACGTCCGGGAACTGCTCGGCCGCCTCGATGACGCCGAGCGCGACCACGAACGGGCCAGAGAACTGGCCCTCACGCTGGGCGACGTGAGTGTCCAGGCGCACGCGGTGAACGGCCTGGCCAACGTGCTACGGCTGCGTGACCTGCCGGAACAGGCGCTCGTCCTGCACGAGCAGGCCCGCGCGCTCGCCGACCAGGTCACCGACCCCGGGCTGCGTACCCAGCTCTATGTGGACCGTGGCGCGACGTTCCTGGCATTGGGCAACCACAAGGCAGCCAGGACGGCGTACTTGGCCGCGATCGACCTGGCCACGGGATGCGGCGAACATGTCCTGCGCGCCCAGGCGGCGCTCGGCACCGCCCGCGCGTTCCATCTGGCGCGTGCCTGCGGCACCGAATCCGCGAACTACTGGCGGATCACCCACGACGCATTCGCCGAACTGGAACTGCCGGCGGCCGGCGAGGTCCGCGCGGAATACGAACAGCTGACGTGTGCCTGCCGTGCGACGCGGTAATGGCCTCCCGGATTCGATTTCGTGTCGAATCCGGGAGGCTGTGGTGCCGGCCGGTCAGCCGATCCAGGGATGCCCGCCGTCCGGGTCCACCGGGGGCGGTGGGGTCGGCGTGACGGCCTGCGTGGTCGGGGTGGTCGGCGGGTCGGCGGGAGGCGTGGTGTCCGCGAATGCCGTGCTGCCGAACGCAATGCTCGCCACGACCGCAGCCGCAGCCACCACGCCGGCGACCGAACTGAATGCCAATTTGGACATGATCCCTCCAGTGATTCCCATTTATCGAGGCGATTTTCGCTCTCGGATAAATGGTTCACTCTGGTCGGGACGGCAACAATGAGTTACCTATTTCCAGAATTGCCTGGAAACAGGAAACGGCAGGGGACGTACCGGGCCAGATCCGATCCGGGTCGACCATGGCGGCGCCGAAGACCCAGGCAGAGGTCTCGGCGATGAAGTCGGACGGGAAGCCGAGTGTGAACTCACTCGCCTGCTCCAGCCGTGTGACGGCTTCGGGCGGGAGGACCAGTTCGGCGGCGGCGAGGTTGTCCCGCAACTGCTCGGCGTTGCGGGCTCCGATGATGGGGTGGATGGCGCGGGAGCGGCTCGTCGTCCACGCGATCGCCACCTGCGAGGGGGTGGCGTGCAGATCGTCGGCGACGTCCTGGACGGCGCGGGCGACAGCGTGGTCGCGAGTGGACAGTGAGTCCACCGCCAACCGGGTGCCGGTCTTCGGCGTGTCCGCGCGGGTGTACTTGCCGGACAGCACACCGCCGGCCAACGGGCTCCAGACCGTCACGCCCAGGCCGAGGGATTCGGCCATCGGCAGCAGTTCGCGTTCGATGTCCCGTTGCAGCAGGCTGTACGGGACCTGCAGGCCGACGAACGGACTCCAGTCGTGCCACTGGGCGAGGGTGTGGGCGCGGGCCACGACCCACGCCGGCGCGTCGGAAATGCCCACGTACAGGACCTTGCCGGCCCGGACGGCATCGTCCAGCGCACGCATGGTCTCGTCGATCGGGGTGTGCCGGTCCCACATGTGGACCCAGTACACGTCCAGGTAGTCGGTGCGCAGCCGGCGCAGGCTGGTCTCCAGGGCTACCGGTCTAACAGGTAGGTGGATCGGTAGCCGCATGGGTAGGTGGGCAGGTAGCCCTGCTGGCATGGCACCGCACCGACCCGTGCCGATTGGATCACTAGCCTGTGAGTCGGGGATACCAGCGGAGCCCCTGACAGGGCACTCTGACCAGCCTATACGCCGTTCGCGGAGGTGGTGCTCCAACCTGATCCCGTGTGAACCCCATGTGAACCCCCAACGGCGATGATCACACCCGTCGCAGTGGATAGTCGTTCAGGAGCCACTAAGATGATCATCTCTGATCCGACCTAGTAGCCTCTGACCTGCGGATCTATCACGCATTTAGTAGTGTCGAAGTATCGACCGAAAGATCATCAACCCGGACGGCATCGGCGCACCGCTACTCCTTGGCGTCACGAATGCACGACCGCAGGGGTCGAAGATCCACAAGCGGTCCAGCGGCGACCACGGAGCGGTTCGTATTGTGTTGCGTCAGGCCCGCGGAACCAGCTGGCGAACCGCCGGGGGATCGACTCGTCGAGGTGCAGTTGACGAACCTTGTCCTGGATGAAGGCGGCCGACGGCGGCGGATCGTGGTGCAGCAGCAGGGCGATCGGGTCGAACGACAGCGACGCGAGCAAGTAGGTGAGGAACACCACGGCCAGGCACAACACGACGTAGTTGACCAGTCTGCGCAGGACGAAAATGATCCCTGAAAGGCGTTCTCCTCCGTGCCGGCCGTCCTGCGCGGTTCCGGCCGGGATGACCAGTTCGTTTACCCTCAACCGGGCGGCGACGCCCTGGTCTGCCTACGAACAGGGCGATCACTACGTGAGACGGTTTGACTCTTGACTGCCGGGAGGTGACTGGCCGCGGACCGACTCCAGTGCGTCCCGCATCGGCACGAACATCGCGGAGGGTCCATGACCTGTCCATGACCAGGCGTCGCACTCGACCCATGACGCGCATCTGGACACGACTGGCCGAGGCACTCCAGGTTCAGGGCGGCCCTGCGCGAGCAGGCGGCAGGACGGGCACGACCTGATCACGCGCGTCCAGCCAAGCCGACGGACGAAGCTCCTACGGCCGCGCACCACGGCGCGGAAACTTGGTACGACTTCACGGTCGACGGCGAGCGGTCACCACTCGCATGCACCGATCGCTACCCGACCTGGCGGACCAGGCTTGTTCCACAATAAATCTGTGGCGCCCAGTCCGGATCCGTGATCGACTCCCCGTCGAGCGCACGCTGGACAGATGCCCTTGGCGCGCACCAGTTTGCGGTACTTGTCGTGGTCATGACGGTCGAGATCCGCGACCACGGCGTACCAGCCTGGGTCCAGGGTCGGTCCGGTCTCGGTTCCGGTCGTCGGATCAGGCAGTGCTGGCGGGAGCGCGGTCGAAGTGGGCGCTGATCACGACCCGGTTCTTCAGTCCGGCCCCCATCTTGGCCCAGGTCAGGCCCCATTCGCCACGGTCGATGTCGACCTCGGTCGCGACCGTCGCCGAATCCCCGGCCGAGCTGACCTTGGCGGTCATGGTGAGTGGCTTCGTCTCACCGTGAATCGTCAGGTTGCCAGTCACTTCGACCGTGCCGGCGGACCCGAGGCTCCCGCCTGTCGCGGTGAAGTTGATCGTCGGGTACTTCTCGACCTCGAAGAAGTCGGCCGTGCGGAGGTGTTCGTCGCGCTTCTTGTTCCCGGTGTCGATGGATGCCGCGTCGATGACCAGCGTCCCGTCGAAGCCACCGTCCGTCCGCACCGTTCCGCCGCCCTCGATGGCCCGTGCGGTGCCCTTGGCGGGGAGCACCCACATCGCCTTGGTGTGGAACTCGATTGAGGTCCGCGCGGGATCAAGCGTCCACGAGCCGGCGAACGCGGACAGGTCGGTCTGGCTGGGCGGTGTCACGAGGCGATCTCCCGGGTAGCGGGCTATTGAGGACACAGTCTAGTCGTATCCTTGTCGCAGGCGCTCGGCCCGCTCGACCAGCGGAGAACCGGAACGAGCCACACTGCCCGAGCGCGTACCTCGGCCACGCCCTGGTCATGTCGAACGGTAGCCAATGCCGCGCATAGTGGTGATCAACGATAGTTCGTCGAGCTGTAACTGGTCAGGGTCTGTCGGCGTGGCGGGTTGATCGTTCCACTGGTTCGTGGATCATGGTGTGGTATCTGGGGATCGGCGTCCGTCCTACGAGGAGCTTGCTGCGGAGAACGCGGCGCTTCGGGGATGGTGTCGGTGAGGGGAAGATCGGCGCCGTGACACCGAAGTTGGCATCGGCCTGGATGGCGGTGATGCCCTGTCCGGCGTCGAGGGTGATCGGGTGCTGCGAGCGGTCGGCGGCTTCGGTCCAGGCGACCTCGGTGCCCTGCTGGGCCGTCGCGCAGTCCCGGGTGCCCGGCGCCAGCGACGCGTGGTTGTAGGTGTCGTCGTAGTAGATCCCTGAGGTGCCCGCGCCCGCGCCGGTGAACTGGGCGACCATGCCGGGGAAGGAGTCGGACGGGAACGTGGTCTGCGCGTTGCGGTAGTCCACGCCTTGATGCACCGGCGACGCCAGCCCGGAAGCGGGGTGCGCCTTGACGTAGAAGGCCAGGTCCGACTGATGCAGCCCGTCGATCGACAGCACGAGCACGTGCCGGGTGGCGGGTCGCGACGGGCTCGCGGCCGCGGCGTTGACGCCGGCGCCGCTAGCGACGACCGTCACGGGCGGCGAGCAGGCCGATGGTGAGTGCACCTCGACGAGGCATCGGGCATTCGCTTCCGAACCAATCGACATCTACAGTGCTGTAGATGGAAGCATGGTGGTGGGACCTGGCCGCATCCATGCGGTGAACATCGCCCAACTGCTCGATGAACGGAGCGGCGCCCGCAGCGCATACCCCGTTGGCATATCACATATGTCCACAGTGGAAAGGTGATGGCGCAGATGAGGCCGCACGCTCTTGTGGCTTGGTGTTCACCTGGGCGCAACCCACGCCCGGACCTGCTACGGCGAACCCCGACGCGGCATAGTCCTTGAGCCCGGGAACTTGCTGGTCAGACGAGGTGTGGAACAACGTTCAGCCCGGCAACAACGGCCGTGCCGCGATCCTGGACGGCACGAGGGGTGCGAACGTCTACTTCACCGCGGACAACGGTAGCAACCGTCAGCCGGTCGGTGTGATCGCCGGCACTGGCCAGAGCAGGGGTCGATCGTCGGCGAGTTGCTCGATAACCCGCATCAGGAAAGCGATCTCCGCCGCATCGCGATTGTTCAGGTCCTCGGTGGGCCGCCGGAACACTGTGACGTCGCGGATGCCGACGGCATCGCACCAGGACTATTTGGGTGCGTTGGTAGGACATCGATCACGGTCTTGCAGTTCGCCGCCAGATAGACCGAGCAGTGACCATCGCGCATGCGCGAAGTCTGCCCGACCCAGGCCAACCGGCCTTGGGAGTTGTCGTCGCGCGGCAGGTAGCTGTCCACGGTCGCCGAGCCAGGCGAACCGAGCACCAGCAGCAGCGCGCAGAACGCCCCGATCACACCGGCCGGCAGGCTTCTGCCGGACAGGCCGACGCGCAGGATGGCGGCCGAGGACTGTCTGAGCCGTTCCCAGCCCAATAGCGCGGCGAAGGGTAGGAGCAGGCAGTACAGGATCTCGGCACTGGAGCGCGGGTAGAGCTGTACCGCTTGCTGTTGGTACATCTGGGAGGCGTAGTAGAACGCATGAGCCAGGCGCCGGCAAGGCAGCAGGCTGCGGTGATGACGATCGAGTTGCGCAGGCCGAGGAACAGCGACGCGGCCAGGCCGATGCACAGCACGATCGGAACAGTGCGCCAACCGGTGTCGGTACGCCCGAGGCGCGGGACCGATGTGAGCGGGTCGCAAGAATGCGACGGATCGTGCCCGCATCGATGTTGTACCCGAGCTGGACGATTTCATCGTGAGGTGACTCAGGACCGGGCCACGGGCACGCCCCCACCGCCGAGGTAGAGCTGCGCGATCTCAGGATTGTCGATTACCTCCGGGCCGGTTCCCTGAAGGCGGACCTGTCCGCTCTCGACCACGACCGCGTGTGTTGCCAGGGAAAGCCCCGCACGCACGTTCTGCTCGACGAGCAGAATTGTCCGGCCGGCCTGCCACATCGCCTTGACCTGTTGCAGCACGGTACGCAGTGTCCTCGGGTCCAGACCCATCGACGGTTCGTCGAGCACCACAAGTTTGGGATCCACCATCAGGCACCGTGCGAACTCGACGAGTCGTTGTTGGCCGCCGGACAGCGCCCCGGCTTTGTCGCGTGCGCGATCGGTCACAATGGGGAACAGCTCCTCGACCTGCTTGAGCCGTTGCCTCACGTCAGCCTTGTCACGGATGAGGAAGCCGCCCATCTCGACGTTCTCGCGCACCGTCATGTCCGGGAACAGGGTGTGGTTCTGTGCGACCTGTACGATCCCGAGTTTCAGGACCTGGCGGGCTGAGCGGCCGCCGATCTGCTGGCCGTCGAAGGCGACGGTGCCCAGTCTGGGGGACAGTTGCCCGCTGATGACACGGAGCACCGTGGACTTCCCAGCACCGTTCGGACCGACCACGCAGGTAATGCCGCCGCGCGGCACCGACAGGGTCAGGTCGCGCAGTACGTCGCTGCCGCCGTAACCGGCCCAGACGTTGTTCAGTTCGAGCAGGGCGTCCATTCCTATTCCGTCGTCTCGGTCGTGGTGTCGGTGGCGGTGATGTCGTCCTCGGCCTCATCGTCGACCGCACCGCCCAGATAGGCGTCGAGCACCCGCGGGTCGTTGCGGATGACTTCGGGCTCTCCCATGGCGATCACCGAGCCGTGCTCCAGCACCGCGACGGTGTCGCAGATATCCATGACGAACTCCATGTTGTGCTCCACGAGCAGGAAGGTGACTCCTTGTTCGTTGAGCCGCACGATCCGCTCGGACATCTGGGCGATCAGGACCGGGTTGATGCCGCCGGCCGGCTCGTCCAGCAGGATCACCGATGGATCCTGAGCCAGTACCATCGCCAGCTCGAGGAGCTTGCGCTGGCCGTAGGACAAGCTGCCCGCCTGCTCGTGGGCAAGATCCGTCAGCTCGACGAAGTCGAGCAGTTCGTGGCAGCGTTCGTCGCTGTAGAGCTCCGCGCGTCGGGACCGCGGTACGCCACGGCTTCCGACGCGGATGTTATCCAGCAGGTTGAGCCGACCGAAGACTCGGGTGAGCTGAAACGTCCGTCCCAGGCCCAATCTCCCCACCTTGCCCATGGCGACTCCGCTCACGTCCCTGCCGTCGAAGCGGATCATGCCTGAATCAGCGCGCTCGTAGCCGGTGATGACGTTGAACACAGTCGTCTTGCCCGATCCGTTGGGGCCGATCAGGCCGGTAATCGAACCCTGTGCCACCTCGAACGAGCAGTTCGACAGCGCCCGCAGTCCGCCGAAACTCTTGGTGACACCGGAGACCTCAAGCAGCGCGGTCATCGGGTCACCCACCCGCGACGTTGGAACCGGACGTGCTCACCGACGTATCGCGCACGGTCCGCACGGGCGGGTTGGCTCCCGAGTCGGCCCGCGTCCGCATTCGCTTGCGGAGAACGGTCGCCAACGAAGGGAAGACTCCGTCGGGGAGAAAGCGAATCACGACGAGGAACAGCAGACCGAACACGATCAGCGAGTACCCGCCGCTGGTGAACTGCAGTGTGAAGTACTGCTGCAACGGTTCCAGGATGAGCGCGCCGATGACCGGACCGCAGATGGTGCCCAGCCCGCCCAGGAACGCCATCAGGGCGACGGTCACGTCGAAGATCGCCTCGAAGGCGAACGGCGGGTAGATGCTGCCGAGGTAGTAGGCGTACACCGCACCGCACATCCCGGTGACGAATCCGGTCAGCACGAAGGTGATGAGCTTGACCTTCGTCGTCTGCACACCGAGTCCCCGCGCCCGGTCCTCGTCATCGCGGATGGCCAGCAACGACAGACCCAGGCTCGACCTGCGCACCGCCCAAGCCATGGCCACGGCCACGATCGCGACGACCAGAGCCGCGAGGTAGAAGTAGGTGTTGTAGGTCTGGGCGTTCCACGGCGGGGCAGGCAACGACATTCCCGCTGAGCCGCCCGTGATCGACTGCAGGTTGTAGGCCAGCAGTTGGAAGATGAAGAAGATCGCGATCGTGATTACCACGAATGTATGTCGCCGCGTACGTAATGCCAACCAGCCGACAGGTACGGCGACCAGTCCGGCGACCAGTCCGGCGACCGGTACGAGGAAGAAGATGCCGATCCCGCCGGCCAGATGAAAGCGCGTCGTCATGTTCGCTAGGAAGTACGCGCCGGTGCCGTAGAAGACCGCGTTGCCCAGAGCCACGTAGCCGGAGAACCCCGAGAACATGTTCCACACGGATGTCGCGCCGACATAGATGAGCGTGAACATCGCGATGGACGTCGTGGCCGGATTCGTGAACACGAACGGGAAAGCGACGGCGACGAGCACGACCGCGATCGGCAGCACGCGGCGACCGAAGCGCAGCGCCGGCAGGTCGAGCACGTCCGTCTGCCTGGGGCGCGATGCGCGAGGCTCCTCCGTTGTCGGGCTGGTCACTGGGCGCGCGCCTCCTGCCGGCCGAACAGGCCGTTGGGCCGGACGAGCAGAACGACCACCAGGACAGCGAAGAACATCGTGCTGGCCCACACCGGTGACCACAACACCGCGGTGACGTCCTCGATGACCAGGGCGACGACAGCGGCGACGAGCGCGCCACCGATGCTGCCCAGTCCGCCGAGCACGATGATGACGAGCAGCCGGGAGATGAGGTCGTATCCGGAGTTGGGGTTGAACGAGTTGGTCGCGCCGAAGACCATGCCTCCTGCGGCCGTGACCGCGGCGCCGACTCCGAAGGTGATGGCCGACACCCGGTTGATGTTGATGCCGATCAGTTCGGCGCCGGTCCGATTCTGCACCGACGCACGAATGCTCTTGCCGGTGCGCGAACGATACAGGAACAGGTAGAGCGCGAGTAGGAGCACGGCCGCCAGGGCGAACCCGAGCAGGTAGATGTAGGGCAGGAAGAAGCCCAGTACGTGCAACGACTTGTCGACGTACCAGGCCGTCAGTGTCTTCAGGTCGGCTGAGAAGAGCTGGGTCAGGATGCCCTCGATGACGATCGCCACGGCGAACGTGACGAGGATCGACAGCGCGCTGTGGTTCTGCGGTTTGAGCCGGCGCACGAAACCCCACTCGACCAGGAGGCCGACCCCGAACATCAACGGCATGGTGACGAGCAGACCGAGGAACGGGTCGATACCAAGGTGGACTTGGAGCGTGTAGCTCAGATACGCCGCGAGGACGACGAAGATGCCCTGCGCGATGTTGATGATCTCCATGACGCCGAATATCAAGGTCAGACCCGCGGCCATCAGCGCGTACACCCCGCCGGTCAAGATCCCGCTGATCACGGCGCGCGTGAGTTCGGTACCCAACGTTCGCACCTCCTTGTGGCGTACCGTCGATGATCTCGAACCTGCCGGAACGACACCACGCTGACGAGGGCAGTGCCTACCAAGGCTTCTTCGGGTATTCGATCGTGTTGGTGGCCGGCTGCACCGCTTCGAGCACGTTCGACGAGTTCGGCTGGAACGGCACGAGATTCCCGGCCTGCCACTGGAACACGTAGGAGAACGCGGCGGTGTTCTGACCGGTGGAATCGAACGTGACCTTGCCCTGCACCGATTCGAACGTGCCACTGTGGAGTTCGGCGATCAACTTGGTCTGGTTGAGGCTCCCGATGGCCTTGACCGCCTGCGCGGTGACCTCACCGACCGAGTATCCCTCCGGCACGTCGGAGCTGACGTCGGCGGCATTGCCGCCGTACCGCTGGATGTAGGCCGCTATCATCGCGGCATTGCCTGGATTGTCGGCCGTGGGGTACCACCCGTTGGGCACCATGATTCCCTCGGTGTGGTTGGCACCGACGTTCGAGATGAACTGTGCACCCTGGTCAGGGCCGGCGGTCGCGATCAACGCCGCGGGGTTGTAGTTCTGCTGGACGAACTGCTTGATGAACGCGGACACGTCCGGCAGCAGGGTGCCGACGAGCACGATGTCAGCCTTCGCGCTGATGATGCCGGCGGCGATCGGCCCGTAGTCCGTCGTCTCCGACGGATAGACCTTGTTGTATACAGTTTTCACGCCGGCCGGTTCGAGGATGGCGCGAGCCGCGTCCAGTTGCGGCGCGGTGAACGGGTCGTCCTGCGTGGCGTAGGCCGCGGTCTTGGGTCGCGTTGCCGGCGGCATCGCCGCGATCCACTTCGCGAAGCTGACGAGATTGTTCGCCACCGGGAGGCTGACGTCGAACACGTTGTGCAGGCCGGAGGTGAAGACGGAAGGTCCGCCGCCGGCTCCTTCGACGAACGCGTACCCGAACCGGTTCACCACAGCGGATGCCGCTTTCGTCAGGCTCGTCGAGAACGGACCGAAGACCAGGTCGACGTGGTCGACGCTGATCAACTTCTGATAGTTGGTCACGACCTGGACCGGGCTGCTGGCATCGTTGACGATGTCGAGGGTGACCCTGCGTCCGAGTAGGCCGCCGTTCTTGTTGATCTGGTCTGCCCAGAGCTGGTAACCCTGCTGGAACGCCTTGCCGTCCGCGGAGAAGTCGCCAGTGAGCGAGAGTGACACGCCTATCTTGATCGGGCCACTGGTGGACCCCGAACCGGACGTTGTCGCGTTGGAGCAGGCCGCCGCGACCAGCGCGACCGCGCCGACAGCGGCGATCGTCCGCCAGCTCGCCATTGAGCTTCGACCGTTCACGTCTACGTCATCTCCCGTGCGGGCATGCGGTGCCGCCTGATCCCGACCTGGCTGGTCACTGGCAGTGTCGGCATCGCAGGTCGTCCTCGGAGGCGACCCATGACTGGCACCAGCAGCCACTTTTACAGCATTGTAGAAGAAGTTGGTGGTGTCAATCATGTTCTGGTCCGCGGTGAGTACCAGGCGGACGGCGCTGTGTTGGGAGCACCGGCGGCGCGCTGACTCAGTCCGGCACGGCCAAACGGGCGAGTCGGTCCGGGCGTGGCCACCGTACGGCGCTGACCAGATGCAGCCGCTCGAACAGCCAGATGACTCGCGCTGAGACGTCGAGTTGACCACGGCCAACGCCATGCCGGGCGCCGGTGGGGTCAGCGTGGTGGGCGTTGTGCCAGGACTCGCCACAGGACAGTAGCGCCAGCGGCCAGACGTTGGTCGACCGGTCGCGCGACCGGTACGGGCGGGAGCCGATCAGATGGCAGATTGAGTTCACCGACCAGGTGACGTGGTGCAGCACGGCGACCCGCACCAGGCTCGCCCAGAACAACGCCGTGGCCGCTCCCCACCAGGACATGCCGATCAGGCCACCCAGCACGGCAGGGGCGAGCAAGGTGACGACGGTGAGCAACGGGAACAGTCGGTCGACCGCGCGGACATCGGGGTCCGCGAGCAGGTCTGGTGCGAAGCGTTGCGGGTTGGTGGTCTCGCGTTCGAACAGCCAGCCGACGTGCGCGTACCAAAATCCCTTGGCCAGCGCGCCCGCCGAGGTGCCGAACCGCCAGGGTGAGTGCGGATCACCGTCCTGGTCGGCGAACGCATGATGACGGCGGTGATCGGCCACCCATCCGATAATGGGACCTTCCATCGCCATGCTGCCTGCCACGGCGAGTGCGACGCGCAGGCCGCGTCGGGCTTTGAACGCGCGATGGGTGAAGTGGCGGTGGAAGCCAACCGTGATGCCCAGGCAGGTCAGGCCGTAGAACGCCACGGTCAGCGCGACGTCCGTCCAGCTCAGCCCCCAGCCCCAGACGAGCGGGACGGACGCCACCAGGGCGATGAAGGGCACCACGGCGAACAGTTTGACGAGCAGGACGTGAGCGCCGGACTTCTCGCCCGCGAGCATCGGCTGCCGGGTCAGGGTGGGCGCGGAAATGGGCGCCACCTCCAATCATCTACAAGTATGTAGAAGACTAGCAGTGATGGGTGGCGCCGCTGGCTACTTCGACCTGAAAAGTCGCGGCGTGGCGGTCCGACTGGTGGCGGTCGACGAACGAGAGGATGGCCTCGACCCCTTGGGCTAGAAGGGATCGAGGCCATCGTGTTTCGTACTGTAGGCGGCCAAGTGTCGCTGTGGGAGGCGACACTCCCAGCCGAGTTACTCACCCTGCCGGCGGAGTTGGCGGCGGTGGACGCGCTGCTGGACGATCCGGCGTTCTTCGCACCATTCGTGCCGTTCTTCGACCCCCGGATCGGTCGGCCCTCGACACCGATGGAGATCTACCTGAGGTTGATGTTCCTGAAGTTTCGCTACCGGCTGGACTATGAGCCGCTGTGCCGGGAGGTCCGCGACTCGATCACCTGGCGGCGTTCTGCCGGATTCCGCTGGACGCGCCGGTGCCGCACCCGACCACGCTGATGACGCTGACCACCCGCCACGGGCCGGCCGCGGTGGCAGGGCTCAACGAGGCGTTGCTGGCCAAGGCCGCGGCAGCCAAGCTGCTGCGCACCACCCGACTAAGAGCAGACACCACCGTGGTACCAGGCCACCGGCGGCGCACGGCGCACCCGGCTACGGGACCGGTCCCGCTCGGCTGGCGCGCGAGCACACGAGATCACCTCGAGGTTGCGCTGCGGACCACCGCCGGCCGGGATGAGGCGCAGGCCGTGGTGCGGCGGGTCACCGGCCAGCTGGCTGACCTGGCCGACATCATGGTCACCGACGCGCAGCGGCTGCTGGGCAACGCCCGGAGGGCACTGTCACGGCACGGGTCAAGGCCACACGACTGCACGCGTGCGGTGAGCACGACCCGGCGGCAGGTCGGCGGCGGGGCCGCCTGGCCCGCGCGGTCGACAACCTGGCCGCGCTGCTGGCCGCTACCGGCCAGATCGTCGCGCAGACCCGGCAGCGGCTGACCGGGGTCACCCCGGACGGCGCCACCCGCCGGGTCAGCCTGCATGACCCGCACGCCCGACCGATCGCCAAGGGCCGGTTGGGCAAACCGGTTGAGTTCGGCCACAAGGCCCAGGTCGTCGACAACGATGAGGGGATCGTGCTGGATCACACCGTGCAGCCGGGACAGCCTGCACGAGTTGGGAGTGCGCACGGTGGTGATCCCGCGCAAGGGCAGACCGGGCACGGCCCGGCAGGCCGTGGAACACCGTCGGGCGTTCCGGCGCACGGTGAAGTGGCGCACCGGCAGCAAAGGCCGGATCAGCACCCTCGCCCTGGTGTCGGTGAGGGTGATCGTCCCTTCGGCCGGCTCGCGCTCGGCATCACCGCGGCGCAGCTGGTCATCGATGGGCTGGTCTGGCGGGCCGTGGCGGCCATGTTCGGCCGCGAACGCTTGATCACGTAGGCATCGGTGAATCCTCAGCCATCCACACTGGACAATGGAGACGGACAGTGGCGGCAATTCTCACCATGACGCGCGACGGATTCGGCATCGAACTACACCGTGGCCGCTTCGACGCCATGATCGACGGCAACCGCGTCGCGTCCCTCGACTGGCATGACACGGCCGAGGTGTCGATCGACCCCGGTCATGACACCCTGCGCATCCACGCAGGCCGGTATTCCAGCCGGCAGCACTCGTTCGACGTGGCCGATGGCGACAGCATCGCCTTCCAGCTGCACGGCGCCAACCTGTGGCCGGTGTGGGCGATCTCCCTCGTCAAACCAGACCCGGGGATCTCTCTCAAGCAGGTGGCGGCGTGACGCGGGTCAGCCCTGTGACTTCGGGCCCGGCGGGACCTGGTGCAACGACAGCGTGTCGGCCCGCGGACCACCATGTGTCCACCTGCCCGACGTTGAGGTCCACGTCCAGCCGCCGAAGGTGACCCGGTCGACGCCCAGCGACATGGCGTGCGCCACGAGCCAACTGCTGATGGCCCATCCTCTGGCGGTGCTGTGTGGCCCGCTGACCGCGCTGATACCCCACTCGGAGGCCGCCACGTCGGCCAGACTCGCGCCGGGTGCCGTGACCGTCACGTTGTGGCACGTCAGGGCGGCCGCAGCCTCTCCGGTGAGCGCGACGGCGAGTGCCCTGGCCTCCGGCTCCCATTCGGCATACGCGTGCGGAGCCGCGGAATGCTGCACCTGCTGGGCGGCCTCGGTCACGCTGAGCTGCTGCCAGTCGGGCAGCGCGCGGAGATGGTCGTAGAACTCGATGGAGGCGTGCACCGGATCGGTCACCTCCGCGTAGGTGCCCCATCCTTGGCTCGGCCGCTGCTGGAACAGGCCGGCCGAATCCCGGTCGCCGCCGGACAGGTTCGCCAGATTCGACTCCTGTATCGCGGTGGCCAACGCTACGGTGACGGCGTGGTCGGGCATGCCCAATCGCTGGCCGACGGCCGCGATGGTGGCGGCCTGGCTGGTTTGGTCCGGGCTCAGCGTGAAATCCGACGATCCCGCGGTGGCGCCGGCGATCGTGCAGTTGGGCTGCGGCGCGACCGGAGTCCGGATGAAGTACCACACGGTGCCCGCGCCGGCGATCACGATCAGCACGATCGTGATCAACACCGCACGATGTGCGCTCCGCATGGGCGACCTCCTCGTGTGCCTACAGTCGCGACCAGCGGAGCATTCATCGTGATGTCCTCACTTCGCCTACTACTAGCAGTGTAGTAGACGAAGTGAGATGGATGACGCGCTCGTGACGCAGCGGCCTGGTACCTGCGGGCTACGCCGTCTGCCTCAAGTCGTATCCGAGGGTCGACAAGGTCCGTCTTGGGGCAGTCGCGCCGGAGTCGAAGCCCTGGCACCGTGCCGTACACGCTCGCTGCACCAGAACCGGCGGCACGACTCAGGGGATGACATGATCCAAGCGCGCGGCGTTACCAAACGCTACGGCGACAAGACCGCGGTGGACGACCTCACGTTCACCGTGCGGCCAGGAGTGGTGACGGGCTTTCTCGGTCCCAACGGGGCGGGCAAGTCCACCACGATGCGGATGATCCTCGGGCTCGATTCGCCGACCTCGGGTGAGGTGACGGTGAACGGCAAGCGTTACGCACAGCATTCCGCTCCGCTGCACGAGGTGGGCGCGCTGCTGGAGGCGAAGGCGGTGCACACGGGCCGCTCGGCCTACAACCATCTGCTGGCTCTCGCCCTGACCACAGGCATCCCGCGTCGGCGAGTGGACAAGGTGATCGACCTGGTCGGCCTGCGGGACGTGGCTCGGCGTCGGGTCGGTGGTTTCTCACTGGGCATGGGTCAGCGGCTTGGGGTGGCCGCGGCACTGCTCGGCGACCCGAGCACGTTGGTGCTTGACGAGCCCGTCAACGGCTTGGATCCGGAGGGCATTCTGTGGATCCGCAACCTCCTGCGCGCCCTGGCCGCCGAAGGCCGCACGGTGTTCGTGTCATCGCACCTGATGAGCGAGATGGCGCTCACCGCGGAGCACCTGGTGGTGATCGGTCGTGGCCGCCTGATCGCGGACGTGTCGGTTCGCGAGTTCACCGACAGGGCATCCAGTGCCGTCGTCCGGGTGCGCACGCCCGAGGACGGCAGGCTGCGTGACCTGCTGGTCGGCGCCGACGTCAGCGTGACGAGCGTCGAACCGGGCGTGCTGGAGGTCGTGGGCCTGACCAGCGAGGCGATTGGCAGGATCGCGTGCGACCAGGCCGTGCCACTGGTGGAACTCACGCCGGTGCAGGCGTCGCTGGAGGCGGCGTTCATGGAACTCACCCAGGACGCCGTGGAGTTCCGAGTGGACACCGACGGCGGCGAGCGTGGCGTGGAACGGAGTGCGGCATGAGCACGGGCACGCTCACTGAGGGTTCGGCGCCTGGCGGGCCGCACGCCGGTCTCGCCGTCCACCTGCCCGACGACCTGAAGGTCACGCAGTGGCGGGTGGTGCGCTCGGAGTGGCTGAAGTTCTGGTCGCTGCGCTCGTCCTACATCACTCTGGCCGCCATGGTCCTGAGCATGGTCGCCTTCGGCGTGCTGTTCTCGGCGGTCACCGCGAACCGATGGCCGGTGCTGCCCGCGGCCGCCAGGCTGCGGTTCGACGCGACCGACACGAGCCTGCGTGGTTTCGAGCTGGCCCAGCTCATCGTCGGCGTACTGGGTGTCCTGATCGTGACCGGTGAGTACAGCACCGGCATGATCCGGGCGACGATGTCGGCTGCGCCGACCCGACTGCCGGTGATCTGGGCGAAGATCGCGGTGTTCGGCGTCGTGACCTATGTCGTGGGCACGGTGACCGCGTTCGTGTCGTTCTTCGTCGGTCAAGCACTGCTGAGTTCGCAGCACATCCAGACCACCCTGTCGGCGGCGGGCGTGCTGCGCGCCGTGCTGGGCGTCGGCCTGTATCTGACCGTGGTCGGTCTGCTCGGTGTCGCGCTTGGCTGGATCATCCGCAGTACCGCCGGTGGCATCGCCACATTGTTCGGACTGCTGCTGGTCCTGCCGGCGCTGGGCGAGGCGTTGCCGGACAGCTGGTCCCAGCACATCGTGCCCTACCTGCCCAGCGACGCCGGGCAGTCGGTGACCACCGTCCATCCCGATCCCGGGTCGCTGGCCCCATGGACGGGATTCGGCTGGTTCTGTGTGTACGCCCTCGTCGGTTTCGTGCTTGCCGTGGTGCTGGTGCGACGGCGGGACGCCTGAGCGCGGATGATGAGCGGGTGACCATCGACGCCATCCAGCCAGCCGGTGAACGGCCGATCGAACAGCGGCCGGGCACCGGCTGGCCGGGTCTGGCGGGGCTGCGCGCACTGACGGCGCGGCATCCGCAGGTTGTCGACACCCTGCTCGCGTTGGGTCTGCTGCTGCTCCTGTTCCGGGCTAGGGCCGTCGTGGAGGGCGGTGACCTGCAGGACAGGGCGTTCGCCGTGCTGCTTTGCGCACCGTTGGTCCTGCGCCGCCGGTTCCCACTGTTGGTGTTCGGGCTGTTGTGCGCGGTGGCGCTCACGCAGTGGTGGCTCGATTTCCTGCTGGTCGGCGACGCGGCACTGCTGGTTGCCCTGTACACGGTGGCGGCGCACTGTCGTCGCAGGGTCGCCGGGGTGGCCGCGGGCGTGCTGGAGTTGGGTGTCGGACTCGCGGTTGTTCAGTGGGGCGCGCAGTTCAGGGTGCTGCCCTCGCTGGTGTTCCTGACCGGGATGGTCATCGCAGCGTTCGTGCTCGGAGTGAATATGCGTACCCGCCGCGCCTACCTGGCCTCCCTTGAGGACCGCGCGGTGCGGGCCGAACACGAGCGTGATCAGCAGTCCCAGATCGCCGCAGCGGGGGAGCGCGCCAGGATCGCGCGTGAGATGCATGACATCGTCGCGCACAATCTCTCGGTGATGATCGCCCTGGCTGACGGTGCGGCATTCGCCGTGCGCACCGGTTCACCAGAGGCACACAATGCGGCCCGGCAGGTCTCGGCGACCGGACGGCAGGCGCTGGCGGAGATGCACCGGCTGCTCGGTGTCCTTCGCGAGGCGGCGCCGGACGCGTCCAGGGCACCGCAACCGGGTATCGACCAATTGGACGAGCTGGTGTCCCAGGTCCGGTCCGCTGGGTTGGCGGTGTCGTTGACCATCACCGGTCGGCCGTTCGAGCTGCCGGCCACCGCGCAGCTCGCGATCTACCGTGTCGCCCAGGAGGCACTGACCAACGTGCTCAAACATGCGGACTCCCCGACCGAAGCCCGTGTGCTGTTGTCGTATCGGCAGCCAGCGCTCGAACTGGAGGTCACTGACAACGGGTTGACCAGGGACGCGTTGCCATCCGACTCGTCGGCTGGTCATGGCCTCGCGGGGATGCGGGAGCGTGCCGCGATGTTCGGCGGAGATGTGCAGGCCGGGGCCAGACCTGGCGGGGGGTGGCGGGTCGTTGTCCTGCTGGATGCCGGTGGTGAGCCGTCGTCCGCGGTGGACACGTGACCGTCCGCATCCTGCTGGTCGATGACGAACCGTTGCTGCGATTGGGTTTTCGGTTGGTGTTGGAGTCCCAGCAGGACATGAGCGTGGTCGGTGAGGCCGGTGACGGCGCCTCTGCCGTGCGGCAGGTCGTCGATCTTGATCCGGATGTGGTGTTGATGGACGTGCGGATGCCGGGCATGGACGGCATCGACGCCACTCGACGGATCGTACGGGACCACGGGCGGTCCAGGGTGTTGATCCTGACCACGTTTGACCTGGACGAATACGTCTTCGCGGGGCTGCGCGCCGGGGCGAGCGGCTTCCTGCTCAAGAACGTGCCGCCCGACGATCTGCTGTCCGCGATCCGCGCGGTCGCCAGTGGGGATGCGGTGGTCGCGCCGAGCGTGACCCGGCGACTGCTGGACGCCATGGCCGACCACTTGCCCGATCCACGTGGTGACGCCGCCGGCGGCTACGACGGTCGGCTGGATCGCCTCACCGACCGCGAGCGGGAGGTACTTCTCCAGGTCGTGCAGGGTCTGTCGAACGCGGAGATCGCTGAGGTGCTGTCGGTGTCCGAGGGGACTGTGAAGACCCATGTCGGCCGCGTCTTGAACAAGCTCGACTTGCGTGACCGAGTTCAGGCTGTTGTCTTCGCATACCAGAATGGTCTGGTGCAGCCGCCGACGTAGCGGCGGGCAGGATCTGGGATCAGGTGGTGTCCTTCTGGCGGGCCTCGCTCGGCTGACGACGCCGGCGACGCCAGCCATGGTCGTCACGCGGAGGCGGTTCTGGGACGCGCTGCCGAGCGAACCCGCCGGTCGTTGATGGTGCGATGGTCGAGGGCCGCGAAGGTTTCCAGGGTTCGGTCCAGGATGTGTTCGGCGATGAGCTGGCGGCTGGTAGCACCCATCCGGGCACACTCGTCCCGGGTCGGTGAACAGGCACAGCAGGTGCCCGGCGAGCGTGCGCACGTCGCCGGGCGGGTATAGCCAGCCGTTGCGGCCGGGCCGGACCAGGTGCGGCAGCGCCATCGCGTCGGCGGCGATGACGGGTTTGCCTGCCGCCATCGCCGCCATCGTGGCCAGGCTCTGGAGTTCGGCGATGCCGGCCACGTGCTGGTGCAGGAACGCGACGGCGCGCAACAACTCGTCCACGCGCTTCTCCTCGTCCAGGCGGCCGACGAACAGGACCCGCCGCGTCGTCACGTCCTCGGGTGGGACGAATACGGTAGGGCGCGGCCGGACGAAGCGATGGATGTCAAGTCCGCACGACACCGCCGTCACAGTCGGCATGCCGTGTTGAGCGAGTGACCGCACGGCGGTGGGGGTCGGTGCGGTGACCGTCGCGGCGCCCGCGAACACCCGCCGCAGGTCCCCCCAACCTACCTTCGCGGCCACGGCCCGCAGCCGGCGCGGGATACGGGCGTGCCCGTACAGGTTCTCGGGCATGAAGTGATTGGTGGCGATCACCGGGACGCCACGCTTCGTTGCAGCCACGGCGGCGGCCGGCACGGTAGCCGTCCCGACCAGGGCCGGCGGCAGCCCAGCCAAGGCGCCGCGACCGCGAACAGGACAACGGCGAGGATCCCCCACAGACCGCTTTCGTCAGAGCACGTCTCAGGTGTCCAAGACGCGACGTAGCAGGTTCTCGTCGTCAGGGGCGAGAGCGCCGACGAAGCGCATCAGCACCGCAGGACGGTCAGCACCCTCGGCGTCGAGCAGGCGCTGCATTCTGCGTGCGGCCAGCTCGACCGAGTCCTGGATCGCGGTATAGGCGTAGCCGCGCCCGACCTGTTCCCTGGTGACCTCGCCCTTGCCGTACAGGCGGCCCAGCACCGTCATCACCGTGGTGTAGGCCAGTTCGCCACCGAGCGCGCCCCGAACGTGGGCAGGCGTCATCGCCTCCCTACTGGCACCGAGGATGTCGCGGATGTCGCGTTCCAGGCTGCCTCGAGATCGACGCGCAGTCATCGGATCCCACCTCCCATCCCACTACAATAGCTACTACGTACAGTGTAGTAGCTCGTCGGACCTGGGACGAGTGGAGGGCGTGGCGTGACGGCCTGCGACCACCGGAAGGTCGAGATCGCCGGCACCCGGCGGAGCTGGTCGCGTCCGATACGCGGTCAGCTGGTCGCGTCGCGCGGCAACCGGACCGCGGCGCTGACTCCCCCGCCCTGTCGGTCGGTCACCAGCAGCGTGCCACCGATGTCGACCACGTTGTCCCGCAGCAGAGCCAGCCCCAGGTGCGCCTCGGCCTCTCGGTCCATCCCCGACTCGGGCAGTCCGATGCCGTCGTCCATCACCCCACAGCGCCACGGCTCCCTGATCGCTCTCCACGCTGACTCGCGCGTTCTTGGCCTGCCACGTTGGCCAAGAACTCGCGGGCGCATCGATACAGGGTGGCCGCGATCTCAGGCGACGGCTCGTCGGCCAGCGACGCGGTGACGGTGACGTCAACGCCGGTGTGGCGCAGCGACGTAGCCAGTCCCTCGATGGCGCCCGCCAGGCCGAACGCGGTGAGATCCGGTGGATAGATGTCGACCACCAACGTCCGCAGGTCGTGCACCGAGTTCCGGATCACGCGGGTGGCCTTGTCGGTCAAGGCGGTGAGTTGTGGCAGAGTGCCCTCGGGCAGGGAGACCGCCACTGCGTCCAGCGCGTAGCTTGCCCCCATCAGATCCTGCACGATTCCGTCGTGCAGGAGGCTGGCGATCGACCTGCGCTCCCGGTCCGATGCGGTCAGCGCGCCGCGCAGTAGCCTGCCGCGTTGTTCCTGTGTCCGCCCCACCCGCCGCAGCAGTGACACCGCGATCGGCAGCAGGGCCAGAACCATCACCGACAAGGCCAGCAGTGCGAACGGCATGTGCCGCGTGCGCTGGTCAACCGCGACACCCACGGCCTGGTCAAGCTCGTCGCCGAACGCGGCACCGGCCGCCTGCTCGGCGCGCACGCCATCGCCGAGTGCGCCGGAGACGTCATCCAGGCAGCCGTCTACGCCCTGGCCAACCGGATGACCGTGCACGAACTGGCCAACACCTGGGCGCCGTACCTGACCATGGCCGAAGCGGTGAAACTGGCCGCCCAGACCTTCACCCGCGATGTGGCGAAACTGTCCTGCTGCGCGGCCTGACCCGGTCCGTCCACCGTTCCAGATCGCCGCGGACAAGGCTGTCCGCCTTGTCGGGATTCGGTTGACGGGGCGGTGGCGAGAACAGGCGGGCATCCTCGTCCACCACAGGTTGGCGGCGGGCTGGGCGCCGCTGTACACGCTGTGCCGCCGCCACTGGCGCACCCCCGGTCGTGGCCCACCGCGCTGGTGGGCGAAACGCTGAACCCCCGCTGCTGGGCGTCGCGGATCGGTGTCGATGACCCTACCGGCACCGATTGTCGCCAGAACAGACATCAGCGGGTCAGCGCTTCGCCGATGGTGGCGCCGGCGAGGCCGGTGCCGGTCGATTCAGGTCCGCTGTCGTTCGAGGACGCCCTCAACGCGGGCCGTCACGCTTCCTCGGGAGTGGGCCGGTCGTCCCGGACGCCGGCGAAGGTGACCGGGAGGGAGCGCAGAGCGTGCACGGCGTCGTCGTGGTAGACCGGCGGCGCATCTGGTGCCGGCGCAAGGTCGGTCAGCCGGGTGGTGAGGGTGCGCAGCGCGATTTCGCCCTGCATGCGGGCCAGCGGGCCGCCCATGCAGGCGTGGATGCCGCCGCCCAAGCCCAGGTGCCGCTTGTTCTCCCGGAGGATGTCGAAGGTGTCGGGGTCGGGGAACTGGCGGGGGTCGCGCCCGGCGGCGGCCAGCCAGACCATCATCTGGGTGCCGGCCGGGATGGTGGTGCCGTTGACGTTCAGGTCGGCTGTGGCGGTGCGGCGGACGAACTGGAACGGTGCGTCGTAGCGCAGCGTCTCCTCGACCGCCTCGCCGGCCAGCTCCGGGCGTCGGCGCAGCAGGGCGAGTTGGGCTGGGTTGCGCAGCAGGGCGAGCATGCCGTTGGCGATCAGGCTGACGGTGGTCTCGTGGCCGCCGACGAACAGCAGCCGTACGGTGTTGACCAGTGCCTCGTCGGTGAGCCGGTCGCCCTCGTCGCGGGCGGCGATCAGCGCGGAGACGAGGTCCTCACCCGGGTGGGCGCGGCGGGCCTCGATGATGTCGGCCCAGTAGGCGAGGTCGTTGTCCCGGTGTCGCCGCATGTGCTCGGCGATCGCGGGGGTGGCGGCCAGGGTGGAGGGGTCGAAGCAGCACAGCTGCTGCCGTTCGGTCAGGTCGAGATGGTCCTCGGCCGGGACGCCGAGCAGGCGGCAGATGATCTGGACGGGCAGTGGGTAGGCGAGGTCGGCGACGATGTCCAGGGAACCGCGCGCGGCGGCGGCGTCGATGGTGGCGTCCACCCTGGCCTGGACGTACGGGCGCAGGGCTTCGACGCGGCGGGGGGTGAAGGCTTTGGTGACCAGGCTGCGCAGCCGGGTGTGGTCGGGCGGGTCGGTGTGCACGAACGAGCGGGTGTCCAGCGTGCGCTGGAACCCCGGCGCCAGCAGGCCGAAGGCGGTGCTGTTGCGCGCGTCGCTGCTGACGTCGGGGTGGCGGAGCAGGGCCTGCACGTCGGCGTACCGGCTGACGTGCGCCTCCGGTGCGGTGATGATGCCCGCGTTCCGCAGCCGCGCGTAGACGGGGTAGGGATCCGGGCCCGCGACGGCTCCCGCATACAGGTCGCGTACGGGGCCCTCCGGCAGCGACGCGAGGAAGTCCTCGACGGCCGGCTCGGTGACCGCGGTGGTCGTGGTGTCGCTCATGGCGTTCTCCTCGGACTCGAAGTACTTACGCCATAAGTGTCGACCCGGTACCCGGGTACAGAGTCAAGCCCGTCAGCCGGCCGAGTGCTCGATCGCGTCCGTGACGGGGCAGGCCGTGTCCGGGTGCGGCGTGTCGCATCCGGTCGCCAGCCGCCGCAGCTCGTCCCGCATCGCCTGGAGTTCAGTGATCTCCGCCTCCAGCCGCGCGATCCGCCGTTCCATGAGCGCGTGTGTCTGCGCGCATCTTTCCTCGCTGCCGGCCAGCCGCAGCAGCGTGCGGATCTCCACGAGCGTGAACCCGAGCCGCTGAGCCCGCTTCACGAACCGCACGGTATGCACGGCGCCCGGCGGATACGCCCGGTAGCCCGACGACAGCCGCCGCGGCTCGGGCAACAGCCCGATGCGCTCGTAATACCGCAATGTCTGGACGTTCACCCGGGCCCGGGCGGCGACCTCACCGATACGCAGATAATCCTCGGCCGACATGGTCACCGCAGACGTATGACGGGAACAACCCTGGCGCCCACGATGCTACTTATGCCGTAAGTCGTCAACATGTACGCCGGTTGTCGCCGCCGGGTCCTTTATCGTCGACGTGGCCAGGCTGTGCGGTCGCGACGTCTGACGTGACGTCGCCGTCAGGGAAAGCGATGCCGCGCAGCATCAGGTCCAGGCCGAGCTCGAATTCGACCTGGAGATTGGATTGCCCGCAGAAGTTCTCAGCAACGTTGACCAACTCGGCGGGCAGGTCGGATGAGAGCAGGTCGGTGACCGTCGGTGCGCGGCCGCTGCAGGGGCTCCAGTTGAGGTAGACAAGGACGTGGCCGAGAGCGAACGAGCTGATCGTGCGCAGTAATGCGTATGCGCGCTGCTCGTGGACGCCGGATGCGGTGGCCGAGGCGATGTGGTCCCGGATGATCCGCAGGGCGGCAGCGGGGATGATCTGGCGGGTGCAGACCAGCGGGCCTGCGTTGGGGTGACCGGAGATGACGTCCCACAGCGCGTGCCCGAACGCGCGGTAGCCGGCCCGCCAGTCCCCGGTGGCGGGTGCGGCGGTTTCGATCTCGGTCCACAGTAGCTCGACGACGCCGTCGAGGACGTCGTCCTTGTCGGCCACGTGGTTGTACAGCGACATGGCTTTGACGCCGAGGTCGGCGCCGAGTTTGTGCATGCTCAGCGCGGCCAGCCCCTGCGCATCGATGTAGCGCAGCGCGGCGTCCAGGACGCGGTGGCGGGTCAGGGGCGGCCGGGTCCGGGCTGTGGCGACGTCCATGGTTGCGAACTTACGCCATAAGTCCTACGGTGTCGACCGAGGCTTATGCCGTAAGTTGAGGTGGAGAGGCTGCGCAATGCCGGACAGTACAGCGATCGAGGCGATCGGCCCGCACGTTCAAGGACTGGATCACGCATCTGGCCCGCGACGAGGGCAAGACGATCGTGCTGACCACCCACCAGTTGGAGGTCGCGCAGGAGCTGTCGAACCGGATCGCGGTCATCAAGGACGGCGAGATCATCGCCGACCTGCCCACCGCCGAACTACTGGCCCGGCACGCGGAGAACCGGTTCGAAATCCGGATCACCAGCTCCCTCGACGGCACCCTTGACGGCACCGTGTTGCCCGCTGGCGCCCACATCGAAACCGACGGCGACCAGACGCGGGTGCTGCTGTCGGGCACCGACGACCGAGAGGTCTTCGCCGTCCTGGACCGGCTCGGCGCCACCGGTGCCGGGCTGGTGTCGGTGGCTTCGGCGCGGCCCAGTCTGGAAGAGGTCTTCCTCCGCCTCATCCACCACGGCCCGGCCGATGCTTGCCAGCGCGCCCGGGAGGTGCTCGCGTGAGCACCATCGCCGTTCCGTTTGCGCTGCACACCCGGCTGGCCCGCACCGAGGTGGTCAAGAGGCCGCGGCTGATGTGGCGGCGGCGGTCCATGCTCGTCGTCGCGACGACCACGTACGGACTGAACTACCTGGGCATCAGCCTGTTCATCGGCGGCGGCCACCTGGTCACAGACCTGATGGTCCGCACCGTGCCGGCGCTGCTGGCGGTGGTGCGCATCCCGGCGGTGATCTGTGGGATCTGCTCGGTGAACGAGCCTCGGCGACACGTGGTGCCACGGCAGACCCAGCGGCGTTTGAGCCACTGGACGCGGACCTGGCCGCCACCGTGGTGTAAGTCGTGGGGCGGGTCGTGACCAGCTCTTTCACCCGCGTGGCCGCCACCCCGCAGCCCGGGCATACTCGTGCGGTCGGATCCGTGGTGACCACTTGCACCACCCGGATTCCTTCGGGGTCACGGTGGACGTGTGCCACCGCGACCCGTCGAGATCGAACAACAGTGTCGCGGGTTGAGCACCATCCAAAACGATCACTCACGGTGATGATCCATCAGGCTGGTCGGCATCCCTCCCCGACCAAGATCGAAGACCCACTGACACACGGCTTCACACGACCACGAAGCAAACGACGTCAGCGGGCAGCCAGCACCGATTTTCACCCCTCGACGGGCCTCCCACCAGGGAGACAGGGACTAACACGCCGAGTCCGTCGGGTCGCCCGGCGTCATCGAACTGGCCCAACTGCGCGATCGCGGAGGACGGTGCTTCCACCCCGGTGGCCAACGCCATGGCGACCGGCAAGGCCAGCGCGACCGCGATCGGCACGCCCTGACCGGGGGTGGGTGGTGATCGTTCCGGACGGGTGCACCGGCGCGGACAGGCCGCTGACCAGCACCGCGGCGGTGATCACGATGAATGCGCAGGTCATCACCGCGAAGATTGACCGACCGAGGTGGCCCAACCACGTCACTGCGGCCACCGCGGCGGTCAGGGCGAGGGCCAGCGGTATGCGCCAGGCCGCCAGGGCGGGGACGTAGGCGATCAGTGCTGAGGCGCCGGCGGCCGAGCTGATCGCGATGGTCAGCACGAAATCCACGATCAGTGCACCGACCGGGAGGAACGCCCACGCCTCGCCGAACGCGTCCCCCGCGGTGAAACCCGGCGAGATGGTCCTGCCACACCATGCCGATCGGGATCCACTCACGCGCCTGGCTGGCCGCCGCTGACGAGTGCGCTCAGCTCGGTTGGCGAGCGCTGTGGTGGCGTTCCCACTGGTCGACCGGCGTGAACACGACACACCCGACCTGGTCGTCGCGTCGCAAGAGCCAGTTGGACACGGCCAGCACCTCGCAGCCGGCGTAGCCGCGCCCGGCGGCGAGCAACATCGACGTGCCGAAGAAGATCACCCCGGCCGCCCACAGCACGAACATGCCGGGAACGAACCACTGTGGCAGGAACAGCACCAGGAACAGCGCAACGGTGATTGCGTAACCCGATGGTCCGGTCATGTCCAGCCGGGCTGGTGTGCGGCGAGTGCGCCACCACTGCGCGGCCACCGCCAACGCGGGCAGACCGACCAGGCCGAGCAACCACGAGGCGAGCACGAGCCGCCACCCGGCCTGCTCGTACACCGCGACGTAGACCAACAATCCCAACCCGACGACCATGCGGGCCGTGGTGCCCACGGACCCGATCCGGCGCCGACTGGTCGTACTTGCTGTCACGATCCCCACCTCCGGGCCGACCGTAAGGTCTGCCCCCAGGGGGAGAGTCAAGCCCGCGCGCGTTGGAAATGGAGGTCGTCGGCGCGGAAGTCGGCGGCAGAGCCGGCGAGTTGAGCAGCGTGGTCGGTCTCGAACTGCTCTATCCGTTGCCGTCGGCGCTGGAGTTGGGCGATCTGGGCGTCGGTCCGCATGCGGGTCGCGCATAGCAGGGTGGCCAGGTGCGGACCGATAGGTTGGTCCGGTTGCCCGAGGTAGATGGTGGTGAGCTGGCGGATCTCGGCCAGGGTGAGCCCGAGTGTCCGCAGCGTGTCTATCACGCCGACGCACCACAGGGCCGTGTCGTCGAACAACCGGTAGTTGCCGGGGCTGCGCCCGACCGTGTAGATCAGCCCGGCGTCCTCGTATTCGCGCAATGTCTTGACCGGGACACCGGTCCGTCGGGCCAGTGCTCCGATCGTCATCACGGCGGATCGGCCGTTTCGCGCCGACATGGCCAACTCCCTCCGCTGGAATCCTTCTGGTACGCGCTTCCAGTATCAGGGTGATCCAGCGGAGACGATCGCGCGCGACGTCCCCGCAGGACGGGTGGTCGGTCAGGCTGGCTCGCGTGCGCCATCCACTGTGATGGGCAGTTCGGCCAGGGAACGGAACACATCGGTGCGGTAGCGCGGCTGGTCGGCTGCCAGGCGCGGTTCGACCAGGCGGCGGGCCAGGGTGGCGAAGACGATCTCGGCCTCCATCCGGGCCGGCCGGCTACCGAGGCAGGCGTGGATGCCCGACCCGAGCGCGAGGTGGTGGTTGTCAGGATGCCTGTCACCGCGGCGGATGTCGAACCGGTCCGGGTCGGCGAACCGGGCCGGGTCGCGGTTGGCGGCGGCCAGCCAGGCGATCACATGTTGCCCGCGCCGGATGTGATAGCCGCCGATGTCCAGGTCGGCCAGCGCGATGCGACGGGTGAACTGGAAGGGCGCGTCGTAGCGGAGCACCTCGCCCACCGCGCCGGTCGCGTGCGTGGGTACGTCGCGCAGCGCCGTCCATTGGTCGGGGTGGCGCAGCAGCGCGAGCACACCGTGGCCGAGGAGGTTGACGGCGTTGTCATAGCCGGCGACGAACAACAGTCGGAGCGTCGCGTTGATCTCCTCGGCCGACAGCCGGTCGCCGTGTTCCCGGCCGGCGAGCAGCGCGGAGATCAGGTCGTCGCCAGGGGCGGCCCGGCGGCGTTCGACGAGCATGCTGAAGTAGTCGGTGAGCTGTTGCTGGATCCGGTCGGCCTCGACCCGCCGGTTGTCGGCGTCGGTCTTGTTCGCGGCGGCCAGGCCGCCGGACTCGAACGAGCAGCACAACTGGGTGCGCGGCCAACTGGCTACGAACGGGCGATCCTCGGGGGGAATGCCCAGCAGTTCACAGATCACCTCGATCGGCAGCGGATATGCCAGTGCGGTGACGAGTTCGAGACGCCCCTCTCGCGCGGCCGTGCTGATCGAGTCGTCGACGGTACGCTGGACGACCGGTCGCAGGCCGGCGATCCGGCGCGGGGTGAATCCCGTGGTGACCAGCTTGCGTAGCCGGGTGTGCTCGGGCGGGTCGCGGTGCAGGAAGGACTGGTCGTCCAGTTGGGACAGATAGGCAGGTGCGAGCTTGTCGTCGGCCACCTGGGACTGGTGCAGAGTGGAGGTGCGGTCGTCAGTGCTGACCTGCGGGTAACGCAGCAGCGCGGCCACGTCGTTGTGGCGGAACAGGGACACCGCGTCCAGGAACTCGGCAACCGGGAAGTCACGGCGCAGGCGCCGGTAGGTCGGGTACGGGTCGATCGCGCTGCCGGTTGCCACCAGCTCGGTGGCGAGGTCCGTCGGCAGGGTGGGCGGGATACGTAGTTCGGTGGTCGTCATGGCACCCCCCAACGGGTTTATGATGTAAGCCAGAGTAAGTTTACGATATAAGCTGTCAAGTGGGTACGGTGTAAGCTGTGCTGGTGACGGTCGATAGCAGGGAACGGGTCCGGGCGCCGCTGTCGCGGCAACAGGTGCTGGCCGGCGCGGTGCGCTACGTCGACGAGCACAGGCTGGACGCCCTGAGCATGCACAAGCTCGGCGCCACCCTCGGCGTGAAAGCCATGTCCCTGTACAGGCATGTGGCGAGCAAGGACGACCTGCTCGACGGCATCGTCGAGCGGCTGTGGTCCGAGATCCCGATCGATCCGCCGGACGGCGACTGGCGGCAGGGCATCCGCCACCTCGCCGGTGCGCTCCGTGATCTGGTGCACCGGCATCCGCACGCCGCGCCGCTGCTGAACAGCCGCCAGACAATCCAGGAGCGACCGCTGCGGATCTGCGACGCCCTGTTGCGGATCATGCGCGACGGCGGCGTGCCCGAGCAGTGCGCCGTCGCCCTGCTCCGCACGATCTTCGTCTACGGCATCGGTTATGCCCTGGCCGAGTTGTCCATCCCAGCCCAGCCCAACCGCGACGCGGAGGACGAGGTCACCCGCATCCGCCGGGTGACCAACCTGCTCACTCCGCAAGCGTCCGACAACCTGGTCCGCACCGCGCTACTGGTCTGCGATAGCTGTGACATGACCGCCCAGTTCGACATCGGACTCGACCTGATGATCCGCGGACTCGACGCTTATCTGGACAGCGTCAGCGTGGACGCCGCAGCGACACAGAACTAAGGCGGGACCACTGCCGGTGGACGCCTTGCCGGTACGCGAGGACGATCAACGCGAGCAGAAGGGTGGTGCCGTTCGGCCTCACGTCATCAAATGATCAAGCTGCCAGCGTCACGGCGGACTCGGTGTCGTCGGATCCAACTTGGTCCTCGGCGTGCTCGCCCGAGGCGTACACCTGTGCGTCACCGCGTACCAGAGCAACCAACCGGCGTACCCGCTTCGCGCCGATCCCCCAGCCGCTTCCGCAGCGTCTCGGCCGAGATCGGCCTCTGGCGTTCCGCGCGGTGTGCCGCGTCTTCCCGCCTGGCGCGTTCCAGCAGGTCGCCGCGGATGCCCGCTGAGTAGGCCCGGCCTGGCCTGCTTGCCGCTCGGCGCGTTACTCAGGGACTGGCCCCGGCGGCGCAGGGGCTGTCCGCGCCCGCGCCGCTCTCAGGAGTTGGCTTCCGAGCCTCGCCCTCAGGAACTCGCCGCGATCGATCAAGGTAACGGGCGCGGCTGGCGCACCGTCACGGCTCACCCTGGCCGGATTCGACTCGTACCGCGGTCCGTTGGACGAGGCCCTCAGCACCTCGATGAGAGCGCTCGGCATTGGCGATTCGGGCTACCAGTAGATGGATGTCCACGTCTGATGGCGCGATCCGAATCCCCAACCGGGCCAGTTCACCTTGGATTCTGCGTGGCCCCACCGCGAGTTCTCCTGCGTCAAGCGCACCACCAGCTTCGCGAGCGCGGCCACAGTAGGTGGGCGAGGAGGTGGTGGCCAACCCAGCCTTCTCCAGTTCTGCGCAGTATCTGTCCGAGGTAGAGGGATTGAGGTAGTCCCTACAGAGCCTGGCCCGACAGCGACCCCGCGACCGTCGACGCTGACGGCCAGCAGCGATTGGATGCGATCCTCGCCGCCAGCCCACCCTGAACGAGTTGGCCAGCCACGACCGCAGCTTCGCCACCATGATGTGCTCCCTGGGCGGCGCGGACTTGGAAGTATGGATGAGCGCTGTCGACGCCAGCGACCTGCCGATGTTGCTGTTCTTCGCGCAGGGCCTGCACCCGTGACCAGGACGCGGTCACCGCCGGGCTCACGCTGCCCTGGAGCAGCAGCATCGTCGAGGGCCACGTCAACCGTCTGAAGATGCTGGAACGACAGATGTTCGGCCGCGCTAGACCCGACCTTCTTCGCAAACGTGTCTTGCTCGCCGAGTAGGCTGGCCGGGTCGATCACGAAATACGGGCGAGAACCAGAACCAGAACCCATTCTTGTGCGAGGTGCTCGATGCTGCAGGTGATGACCCGGGAGCATTTGCAGGATGTCTGACACCCGGCGGCAGTCTCGTGTGGACAGCTCGGTGAGAACCCCGCAACCTCCAGCCAGTATTCGCCTGCGTACTCTTCCTCGAGGATCTGAGCTCGTTCGAGTTGATACTCCAGGTCGCCGTCGGTGTCGTTCGAGTCCTCCGGGACGACCCGGCCGAGGATGCGATGCAGCAGCGATAGCACCTGACGATCGATCAACCGCATGCTCTCGGGTGGTGGCTGATCGCCGTGCTCATTCCCATCCTCGAACACGGGGAGAACGGCCTCCAGCAGCAGGTCGCGGACATACGCGCTCAGAGTCACCCCTCGCGGTCCGCCATCTCCTTCAAGCGTCACGGACACGGCACCGCCACCGCGCTCACCGCGTCGACAAGCTGCTGCTGGCGTCCTTCGGCGACCTTGGCGGCCGCGTCGCCCAGCACGGCAAGGCCATCGAAGAACTTGCCACCGCCTCCGGCATCCCCGCCACCGCACAAGAACTGCTCGGCACTCCGGTGGTCTACCAGCCCCTCACCGCCGAACAGGAACGTGAGCAGCTGCTGTCCCACGGCCTGGACGAGGGCACCGCAGGCTTCCTGGTCGCGCTCAACACCGACCTCGCGGACGGCGCCATGGCCCACCCCCGGCGATCTCGCCCGTCTCATTGACCAACCGACCGAACCACTGGCCGCAACCCTGAAGACATGGACCTGACTGCGCGTGCGGGCCGATGCGGCACCCACTACCAGGTGTGGGGTCGATGGGCCCGCAGCCTGACGCGCCGAGCCAGCCGCCCGCCGAAGTGCCCGGTGGCGATGCGGCTTCACGTGATGTCCGGTTTGAGTTGAAACCGCTGGGGTGTTGTCTTCGCGCCGAGCCTGGGCGAGCGGCCAGGCGTCAGATCCACGCCGCCGGAACGTGGCGGTATCGCGCTACGTTACAAGCCGGCGAGCCCGAGCGGCCGGCTCGTCTTGGACAGGCGGAACGCCACGGAGGGCGAGTGAGATGCTGAAGGTGATCGGCGCAGGGCTCCCGCGTACCGGAACCACCTCCCTCAAGGCGGCCCTGGAACGGCTCGGCTTCGGGCCCTGCTACCACATGTTCGAGATCTTGACCCATCCCGACCACGTCGACCGGTGGCTGCCCTTCGCCACCGGCATGCCGATGGACTGGAATCGGGTGTTCGAGGGCTACCAATCCTCCCAAGACTGGCCGGCCAGCCACTTCTGGCGAGAGCAGGCCGATGCCTATCCACACGCGAAGGTCATCCTCACCATCCGCGATCCGCACCGCTGGTACGCCAGCTTCCAGAACCTGATCTCCAACGCCCCCGGCCAGAACCCGGCCGACAACGTCCCCGACGCGATACGCCCGGTCATCGACGCCATGACACGGCTTCGGCCAGTGACCGACAGGATCGGACACTCCACCTTCGGCAGTGACTGGCGTTCCGGCCCGGACCTACCGGACGAAGAACAGGCAGTAGAGGTATTCCGCCGGCACGTGACCACCGTCCAGGAAAGCCTGCCCGCCGACCGCCTCCTGGTGTTCGACGTCCGCGAGGGATGGGATCCCCTGTGCCGCTTCCTCAACGTCGAACCACCCACCGGCGAGCCATTCCCACACCTCAACGACTCCGAAGCGATGCAGACCATGTTCAACCAGCTGATGACCGAAGGCCACATCACCCCACCCTTCAATCCCCGCAGTTAAGGCGCGGCCCGATGGCCGCGCCTCCTTGCGCCGACGACCCGGACGCCCGCATCGGAGGCGCTGGGCTGGCACCCGACCAAGATCTCAAAGATCGAGAACGGCAAGCAGGCGCCGCGACGCTCGAACACGTCGCGAGACGCGCCGGCGTCGGTGTCGCGACGGTGTACCGGCGCTTCCGCAACCGCGACCAGCTCGTGCATGCTGTCTTCGAGCACATCCTGGCCACCGTGATCGAAGACGTCACCGCAGTGCAGACCGATGACCCATGGCGCGACCTGACCAGGTCCCTCGAAGCCACAGTCGACCTGCTCGCCCGGCGCCAGGTGGTGCTGGCGCTGGCCCGCGAGACCGACGCCATCGGCCTCCCCAGCCTGCAGCGCTACATCAAAGCAGCTGACCGGCTGCTGGATCGTGCCATCGACGCCGGCGTGGTGCGATCCGAACTGCTGGGCCGCGACCTGGCCGCGGTGATCGCGATGGTGCTGGCCACCGTGCATCCCGGCGACCCAGGCGGCGCCGACCGCAAGCGGTACCTCGCCCTGCTCATCGACGGACTCCGCCCGGCACCGGCCGCTCTGCCGAAGCCATCGGCGAACCCCGCGCTGCCGACTCGCAGCCGCCCGACCCGTGGTCGCGGGAGAGGGAGTAAATCGGGAGAGTTGAATGCGCCCGTGGTTACCTGAACTGCGGTAAACCGACGTCAACGAAGCCCGATTGTGCAGGGGATTCTTTGTTCCCGCTGGTCAGCGAATCGTGGAAACGACACTGGGGGACTCGTTCGCACTTGCCGTCAGGTAAAGGGGTCGCCTCTGCGGGGAGTGGGTGGTTTCGGGTTCGCAGTGTGCACCAGTCTCGCCAATGGTGAGCCGCAGGCAGATGAGAGTATCAGGTCGCAGCGCGGTCGTGTTGTTGCCGACTGGGCAACGGCTGCGTCGCGATCGGGGTCGATGGGTCAGCCGGGTTCGCAACCTCCCGGGCCGGGATCGCCGGTCATGGAATGCGGGCCTCGAGGACGGCGCACGGTCGTTCAGCATCTGCGTGGTCGAGGTGAATGCGGGCCTGGTACCCGGCTGCCCGCCTCGGCCGTGGCTCGAGCCCACAACGAACGTCGTACGCACATGATCGAGTCTCACACGCGTCGGACACCTCGCTGGCTGCTGGTTGGACGTCAATGTGCGCGATCACGTCGGCCGATCCCTCACGGCGGCGGCGAACTGCTTCCACTGCTCGTGCCGTGCTCGCCATTGACTATCCCGGTTACCGGGGTGAATGAGGGGTATCCACTGCATCTGCCGGCCGTCGACGGTGACGGAGCGCAGGTTGCCATAGTCGTCCCCGGGAGTGAGCCGAACGGGCTCCGCGTCCGCGATGCCGGCCAGTACGTCCGCAGCTTCTTGTCCGAGCGTCGCGACCATGGGTGCGGCGGCATCCGTCAATTGGGCACGCAAGGCCGGGCCCTCCTCCGTGATGGCGCGGTGGACCAATCGCCGTGGCGGTGGACGAGTCGGCAGGTCAGCGGTCGGCAACGGTGGGTTCTGGGATCGGGCGAACGGGTCGTAGGCCGCCATGGCCTCAGCTTGCCCACCGCTACCAGGTTTGATGAAGTAGGTCGGCAGGCAGTCGGTGAAGTAGACCTGCTCGGGTGCGATCCCGAGGGGCCGCAGCACATGGTCGACGACGTGCCGGCCGGAACTCCCGTTCCCACCTGC
>DASXCQ010000030.1:0-104608 GCA_036491115.1 Pseudonocardiaceae bacterium | reverse complement strand
CTGCGTCGTTCAGCATGAACCGGGATGTTGCCCGCAATGAGCTCGGAGCATAGCTACCTGCAAGGTTTTCGTTGAACCAATACCCGCTCGGGTCCCTCCGATTCCTGGACGAGAAGGGCCTGTAGTGCGGCTTCGTTGGAGGGCCGCCAGGCATTCGGAGGAGTGCGCCGACCTCTCGCCACACGGGTTCGATGTCATTGAGCGACCCCACCGCAAGCCCCCGCTGGCGGATGTGGAGATACGCAGGAAACTGCTCGTGGATACGCTGGTCCTGCAATGTCTCAATCCCCGCCTTCACGGCCGCAAGCGTGAGCACGTGCAGTTGAACCATCTCCTCTTCGTCCGCCACCCAGGCAGCCTAGCGAAGCACCCCGTTCCGTACTCGACATATCGCCACGTTCGACAGCGCGGCTAGTCAATGGGCAAATCTGCGGTGAGGTGCCGGGGCGCAAGCGCAGCACTGGTCCGCTCGGCCGGCCTCGGTCAGCGCCGCGAGCCTCGCTGATCTCGCGGGTCACGGATCCAGGTGAACGACGCCTCAGCGAGGCTGGCGGCCGTCTGCGGGTCAGAGACGTCAGGCACCTCTTCGTGGACGTATAGGTGTGCGTGCGCAGCGGCAGAGCCCCTGCTCAAACTGGACGCACTTTGCCGCGCATTTGACGTGATCACCCGGGCGCAGCCGGTTGCGGCCGTACACAGCCGGATACACGAAGATCGGCCCCAGTGACCGTACTTGCTGGTCACGGAGCCGATCTTCGGGTGTGGCGGGTGAAGGATTCGAACCTTCGTAGGCTGAGCCGACGGATTTACAGTCCGCTCCCTTTGGCCACTCGGGCAACCCGCCCTGCCGGCACGGTGGCCGGTGGGTGAACCATACCCAACGCGTTGCGGCGGGCGCCATCCGGTACCCCGGTAGCATGCGGCACACAGCGGAGCAGGAAACCGGAGGTGCTTGGACGTGGCGGACCCCTCGTTCGACGTGGTCAGCAAGGTGGACCGGCAGGAGGTGGACAACGCCCTCAACCAGGCCGGCAAGGAGCTCAGTACCCGCTTCGACTTCCGGGGGACGAACGCCTCGATCTCGTGGTCGGGGGACGAAGCCGTGGCGATCCAGGCGGACACCGAGGAGCGGTGTGCGGCCGCGTTGGACGTGTTCAAGGACAAGCTGGTCAAGCGGGGGATCTCGCTGAAGGCGTTGGAGGCGGACGAGCCTGCCGTGTCCGGCAAGGTCTACAAGTTGACCGGGACGATCGTGCAGGGGATCTCCAGCGAGAAGGCCAAGCAGATCGCGAAGACCATCCGGGACGACGGGCCCAAGGGGGTTCAGGCGCAGATCCAGGGTGACCAACTGCGCGTATCGGGTAAGAAGAAGGACCAGTTGCAGGATGTGATCGCACTGCTCAAGGGCTCCGATTTCGGTATCGCGCTGCAGTTCACGAACTACCGATGAAGGGCATCGTGCTGGCCGGTGGCAGCGGCACCCGCCTGCACCCGATCACGCAGGCCGTGTCGAAACAGCTGCTGCCGGTCTACGACAAGCCGATGATCTACTACCCGCTGTCGGTGCTCTTCCTGGCCGGTATCCGGGAGATCCTGGTCATCTCGACGCCGACCGACCTGCCGAACTTCCGGCGCCTGCTGGGCGACGGGACGCAGTTCGGGGTGCGGTTCGAGTATGCCGAACAGCCACAGCCGAACGGGCTGGCTGAGGCGTTCGTGATCGGTGAGTCGTTCGTGGGGGACGACTCCGTGGCGCTCGTGTTGGGCGACAACATCTTCTATGGGCAGGGTTTCGCCAGGACGTTGCAGCACCACGTGGCGGCGCTGGACGGGTGCGTGTTGTTCGGCTACCCGGTGAAGGATCCGCACCGGTACGGCGTGGGCGAGGTGGACGAGTCGGGACGACTTGTCTCCATCGAGGAGAAGCCTGCGACGCCGAAGTCGAACAAGGCGATCACCGGGCTGTACTTCTACGACAACGAGGTGGTCGAGATCGCGCGATCACTCACGCCGTCGGCGCGCGGGGAACTCGAGATCACCGACGTCAACGTCCATTACCTCGCCCGGGGGCAGGCCAGCTTGGTCGACCTGGGGCGCGGCTTCGCCTGGTTGGACACCGGCACCCACGACTCGCTCCTGGAGGCCGGGCAGTTCGTCCAGGTGCTGGAACACCGCCAGGGCGTGCGCATCGCGTGCCTGGAGGAGATCGCGCTGCGGATGGGTTACATCACCGCGGCCGAGTGCCACGCGCTGGGCGCGAAGCTGGCCAAGTCCGGGTACGGCGAGTACGTGATGCAGGTCGCGGCCACGACCGGGCACTGACCTACAGGGACCGGCCGGCCATCTTCTCCAGCCTGGCGATCCGCTCCTCGATCGGCGGATGGGTGGAGAACAGCCGGGACACGCCGTCGCCGGGCCGGAACGGGTTGGCGATCATCAGGTGCGACTGCGCCACCACGGCCGGTTCCGGGGCCAGGGGCAGCTGGCGGGTGCCGTACTCCAGTTTGCGCAGGGCGGACGCCAGGGCCAGCGGGTCACCGGTGAGCTCGGCGCTGGACTCGTCGGCCTGGTACTCGCGGGACCGGCTGATCGCCAGCTGGACGATCGCGGCGGCGATGGGGCCGACGATGGCGATGAGCAGCAGGGCCAGCGGGTTGGAGCGGTCGTCGCGGCCACCGCCACCGAAGAACAGGCCGGCGAACAGCGCCAGGTTGGCCAGTAGGGTCACCACGCTGGCCAGCGCGCCCGCGACACACGAAATGAGTATGTCGCGGTTGTAGACGTGGGACAGCTCATGGCCCAGCACGGCCCGCAGCTCCCGCTCGTCGAGCAGGTCCAGGATGCCCATGGTGCAGCAGACGGCCGCGTTGCGTGGGTTTCTGCCGGTGGCGAACGCGTTGGGCGCCCTGGTGGGGCTCACGTACAGCCTGGGCATGGGCTGGCGGGCCGACGTGGCCAGCAGCCGCACGATCCGGTACATGGCGGGCTGCTCGGCCTCGGAGACCGGCCGGGCCCGCATCGCACGCAGGGCGAGCTTGTCCGAGTTGAAGTACGCGTAGGCGTTCATGCCCAGCGCCACGACGAGCCCGATGATCAGCGCGGTACGGCCGAAGAACGCACAGATCGCGACGATCAGTGCGCTCATTCCGCCCAGCAGCAGCGCCGTCTTCAGACCGTTGTAGTGCTTGTGCACCGATGCCATACCCTCCCGACAGACTCCTCCGACATATCGTGGAACGCCCGCCGGCCGGGAAAAGTTCCTCGTCAGACGCTTGCGCCGGCCTGTCCGTGCCGCCAGTACATGGTGGTGCGCACCCTCCGGCGGTCGAGTCCGCACTCATGGAGAAGGTAGGCACGCACCGCGTGCATGACGGTCCGCTCACCCGCGGCCCACACGGCGACGCCGGCGTCGTACGGGCCGGCATCGGCCAAGGCTGCCAGCAGCAGATCGGGCGTGCCGGACGGACGGCCGTCGCGGTGCACCCAGCGGACGTCGCCGGGCAGGTCCTGTTCCTCGGCAGCGTCGGCCACCTCGACGATGGCCAGCACCGACGGCTCGCCCAGCATGGCGCCGATCGCCGGCAGCGCGGTCTCGTCGCCGACCAGCACGTGCCGGCGGACCACGGGGTCGGGCAGGTGCGCCGGGGACGGTCCGACCACGATCACGTCGTCACCCGGTCGGGTGGTGGCGGCCCAGTCGGCGGCGATGCCGCCGTGCTCGTGCAGGACGAAGTCGATGTCCAGTTCGCCGGCGGCGGCGTCGAACCGGCGCACGGTGTAGCTGCGCATGGCGGGCCGGACCTGGCCCAGCATGGTCCGGGCGGAGGCCAGGGTGAGCGGCTCGGGCAGGGTGGCGTCGCGGTCGTAGAAGTAGAGGACGACGTGCTGGTCGCCACCCCCGCCGGGAAACGTGCGCAGCGCGGTCCCGCCGACGGTGATGCGCGCCATCCTCGGGGTGATCCGCAGGGTGCGCAGCACGGGCACCCGCCACAGTTCCGGCGGATACCGGCGGGCCCGTCCCCGTGCCGTGCTCATCGCAGTCATCGGCGGCATCTTCGTCGGCCGGAGCCGCTGAATCAACTCGACGTCCACTTGTGGCCAACAGCGCACCTGGACTCCACTCGACGGCTCGCGAACGCCAGCCGCCACTGCGAGGATTGCCGTGGAGGTATTCATGAAGATCGGACTACAGATCCCGGATTTCACCTGGCCGGGTGGCGCGCCCGAGCTCGCGCCGACGCTGGCGAAGATCGCGTCCACCGCGGACGACGCGGGCTTCGAGTACATCGCCCTGATGGATCACTTCTTCCAGATCCGCGCGGTCGGGCCGTCCGAGCACGAGATGCTGGAGGCGTACACCGCGCTGGGCTTCCTGGCCGCGCACACCCGGCGGGCGACGCTGCTCACCGTCGTCACCGGGGCCATCTACCGGTACCCCGGCGTCCTGGCGAAGATCATCACCACGCTGGACGTGCTGTCCGGCGGCCGGGCGATGCTCGGCGTGGGTGCCGGCTGGAACGACGAGGAGAGCCGCGGCCTGGGCATCCCGTTCCCCAGCACGAAGGAGCGCTTCGAGCACCTGGAGGACGCGCTGGAGGTCTGCCTGCGGATGTGGTCGGACGACGACTCGCCGTTCCAGGGCCGGCACGTGTCGATGGAGCGGCCGCTGAACTCGCCGCAGGCGCTGACCAGGCCGCATCCGCCGATCATGATCGGTGGTGGCGGTGAGAAGAAGACGCTGCGGCTGGTGGCCAAGTACGCCCAGGCGTGCAACCTGTTCGGCGGACCGGAACTGCCGCACAAGCTGGACGTGCTGCGCGAGCACTGCGCACGCGAGGGCCGCGACTACGACGACATCGAGAAGACCGTCTACCACATCTTCGACACCGGCCGGAACGGCGACGGTGTCGAACAGACGATCGCCCAGCTCAAGGGGTACGCCGACCTGGGCGTACACACCGCGATCGGCGCGGTGCGGGACGTGCACACCATCACGCCGCTGGAGATCATCGGCAAGGACGTCATCCCGGCCGTGGCCGGGTTCTGACCGGAGGGGCAGCGAATGAAGATCGGCCTGCACATCCCGGACTTCACCTGGCCGGGAGGGGACTCGGCGATCGGCGAGACCCTGGCCACGGTGGCCCGGACGGCGGACGAAGCCGGTTTCGACCGGATCAGCGTGATGGACCACTTCTTCCAGATCGTGGTCCACGGTCCGCCCGAGCACGCGATGCTGGAGGCCTACACCGCGCTGGGCTTCCTGGCCGCGCACACCGAGCGGGCGACGCTGTTGACGCTGGTCACCGGCGTGCACTATCGGCAGCCGGGCATCCTGGCCAAGCAGGTGACCACGCTGGACGTGCTGTCCGGCGGTCGGGCCTGGCTGGGCATCGGCGCGGGCTGGAACGAGGAGGAGAGCCGCGGGCTGGGCATCCCGTTCCCGCCGGTGGCCGAGCGGTTCGAACAGCTCGAGGAGGCCGTCCAGATCTGCCTGAAGATGTGGTCGGACGACGAGACGCCGTACGACGGCAAGCACTTCCACCTGGACCGGCCGCTGAACTCGCCGCAGTCGACGCGACGGCCGCACCCGCCGATCATGATCGGTGGTGGCGGTGAGAAGAAGACGCTGCGGCTGGTGGCCAAGTACGCCCAGGCGTGCAACCTGTTCGGCGGACCGGAACTGCCGCGCAAGCTCGAGGTGCTGCGCGAGCACTGCGCACGCGAGGGCCGCGACTACGACGACATCGAGAAGACCGCGACCTTTCACTTCGACCTGGGTGACAAGGGCGAACGGATCGACGAGACCCTGACCTACCTCAAGCAACTGGCGGACATGGGCATCCAGACCGCGCACGGCAAGGTGATCAACGCCGGCACGATCGAACCGCTGAAGCTGATGGGCAGGGAGATCATCCCGGTCGCGACCGGGCTCTGACAGCGATCGACCGGCGTGGCCGCGAGGTCCACGCCGGTCGGCGGTCGGTCGGGGTGAGAGTTACAGCGCGGTGGGCGCCAGGGCGGGAACCCGGGACTGGCCCAGACGCAGCGTGATGCCCTCACCACGCAGCGCACGGCGGAACCACAGCAGCGACACGCCGGCGGCCAGGCCGATCACCGCGTACGACCCGGCGGTGGACACCATCAGAAAGTCGCCGACGGTGGCCCTGGCCAGCAGGTAGAAGGTGGCGGCGCCGTTGGTGACGAACACCAGCGCCCACAGCAGCGACACCCGGCGGAAGAACTGCACGACCCTGGGGTGCTGGCTGAACGTGGCCGGGAACGCGCAGAAGTCGTCGGCCAGCTTGGCCAGGAACGGGCGGCCGAAGGGCAGCGACGCGAGCAGCACGAACGCGATCAGGAAGTTCTGCAGCGTGGGCTGCAGGAAGTAGAGGAAAACACTGCCGGTGAGCATGCCGAGCACGGTGCGTGCGATGAGCAGCACGGTGGTCAGGATCAGCACGGCGGGGATCTTGCGGCGCAACACCACCCGGCGGATGACCGCCAGGACCGACCAACTCACTGCCGCGATCAACCCGCCGTCCAGGCCGACGGCCGTGAGCAACAGGTAGAAGAGGCCCAGCGGCACCAGCGTGGATTCCAGCAGGTTCTTGCCGCCGTCCCGAAGGATCGCGCCGAGTGCGGGGAGGTGGACGGTCACGTTGTGTGGCATCTAGTTCTGCTGTCCCCTCGCAGGTAGCGGGTAGCGGGCGGTGGCTGATCAATCCCGGACACCGGGGTGGAGTGGAGACAATGTACTCGACAGGGCTGTGAGATCCAGGTCGGATCGCGAAGTCGCGTGAGACGTCGGGTCAACAGTGATCATTCGAGCCGCTCTCCGCCAGGATTCGAGCGCGAATCTGGACACTGAGGGAAGAAAGCTCACCGCCAACGACGTTGCTCAGGATTGGCAGGTCTTGGACTCGTGTACCCGAACGTGGCGATCGGGTAACTCGGAGGGGGCTGTTCGTGGGGTGGAAAACCGCTCGGCTGAGCGACGGCGTGCACGTACGGTCACCAGGAACGGTACTCCGGGGGCGGTCGTGACGAGTGGCTCGCGGGCGTGGTGGCGGCGGCACGCCACGACGTCCGCGAATGCGCCGACCGGCGTCGAGCGGGATCTCGGCGGTAGTAGGCGGAGCGCGCCCGGGGACGCCTATGAGGAGGCGGCGTGATCACGACAGCGAGCCTGGCGGTGGCCGTGCCGGCGGCCCTGGTCGGCGCTGCCTGCATGGGCCTGGCCAGCGCGGCACAGGCGCGGGCGACCCATCAGGTGCGGGAGAGCCGGACGCTGAGTCCGCGACTGCTGGTCGACCTGGCCCGACGACCGGTATGGCTGATCGGCGTGGTCGCCACGATCGCGGGCCTCGGCCTGCAGGTGGTGGCGCTGGGCTTCGGTCCGCTGATCCTGGTGCAGCCGCTGCTGGTGACCGCCTTACCGTTCGCCTCGTTCTTCGCGGCCGTGCTGGTGAGCCGCCGGCTGGACCGGGTCATCGTGCTGGGTTCGTTCACCTGTGTCGGCGGGCTGTCCGCGTTTCTGCTGCTGGCGAGGCCGACGGGTGGTCAGGATCACCTGATCCACCAGGCGCCGCTGGGTGAGCTGGCGGTGGCGCTCGGCGTGATCGCGGCCTGTGGGCTGGTGGTGTCGTCGCTGGTCGAGGGCACCACGAAGGTGTTGGGCCTGGCCTTGGTGACCGGCATCTTCTACGGCGTGACGGCCGGCATGATGAAGATCGTGGCCGGTGAGCTGCGCGAGGGCCTGGCGGTCCCGTTCCAGCACTGGACCCTGTACGCGGTGTGCGTCGTCGGTCCGATCGGCTTCCTGCTGTCCCAGAACACGTTCCAGCAGGGTATGGGCGTGTCGTCCGCCCTGGCCGTGATCACCACGGTCGACCCGCTGGTGGGCGTGGCGATCGGGGTGTGGTGGCTGGGTGAGTCGGCGGCGTCCGGGATGCTGGTGGTGGCGGGCGAGGTGGCCGCGGCCGCGGTGATCGTCGCCGGGATCGCGATGCTGTCCAAGCGCAACGAGTTCCTGGCCGCGCCGCAACTGGTGCCGCAGCAACCGGCACGCGTGCCCGAACCCGCGCCACGCGCGGAGATGCACGCGGCGCAGGTTCGTTAGGCCGTTCAGCCCAACGTTCTGGGGCGCAGCTCCATCGTGCAGCACTTGGGGCCGCCGCCCGACTTGCGCAGCTCGCCCAGCGGTACGTACACGGGCGCGAAACCGCGCTCGGCGATCCGCGCGCCCAGTCCGGTGGCCTCCACCGGCAGCACGACGTTGCGGCCGTCAGACACGCTGTTGAGGCCCAGACAGGCGGCGTCCGCCTCGTCCGCCACGACCGCGTCCGGGAACAGCCTGCGCAGCACCGCCAGCGACCCGGCGGAGAACGCGCCGGGGTAGTAGGCGATCACCGGGGCGTGCCGCGAGTCGTCCAGCACGCAGAGGGCCGTGTCCAGGTGGTAGTAGCGCGGGTTGACCAGCCGCAGCGACACCACTGGCACGCCGAGCACCTCCTGGGCCTCGGCGTGTGCCGCCGGGTCGGTGCGGAAACCGGTGCCGGCCAGCAGCACACCGCCGGTCCAGGCGAAGTCGCCCTCGGCCTCGTTGACCGCGGCCGGCATCACCACGTCGCGGTAGCCGTTGGCGAGGAACCAGCGCCGGTAGTGGTCGGCCTCGGCGGCGCGCTGCTCGTTGCGGAACCGGGCGCCCAGCACGCACCCGTCGACGACGGTCCCGGAGTTGGCCGCGAACACCATGTCGGGCAGGCCGGGTACGGGTTCGATGAGGTCGACCTGGTGGCCGAGCGCCCGGTAGGCGTCGACCAACTGTTCCCACTGGCGCACCGCGAGCGCGGTGTCGACCGGCACGTCGGGGTCCATCCAGGGGTTGATCGCGTAGTCGACGCGGAAGTGCGTCGGCCGGCACATCAGGTACCGGCGAGCGGTCGGGATCCGCTCGCCCATCGCCGGCTCGGGTCGCGAGTCCGGCGGCAGCAGTGGCACCGTCGTCATGGATCGAATGTAGATCGGCCGGTGGGCGGTCATCAATGACGCCACACCGCATGATCCGGTGCAGAATGTTGCGTATGGACGACATCGACCATCGAATCATTTCGTGCCTGGTCGCCGACGCCCGGTCCAGCTACGCGGACATCGGCGGGACCGTCGGACTGTCCGCGCCCGCGGTGAAGCGGCGGGTGGACCGCTTGCGGGACAACGGGGTGCTGCGCGGGTTCACGGCCGTCGTCGATCCGGAGGCGCTCGGCTGGGGCACCGAGGCGTTCGTCGAGGTGCACTGCCGGGGCAACGTCATGCCGCACCGGATCACGGCCAGCCTGGAGCCGCTGACCGAGGTGGTCGGCGCCTACACGGTGTCCGGCGCCGCCGACGCGATCGTGCGGCTGCGGGCGGCGGACATCCACCACCTGGAGACGGCCCTGGAGCGGCTGCGCGCGCTGGACATCATCGACCGGACGGTGTCCACGGTCGTGTTGTCGACGTTGCTGGAACGCCCGCCGGTACCAGAACGACACACCCGGTAGCCACATCTCTTGGCTGGGGAATGTGACAGACAGCACGAAAGACTAAGTCCGCCGTGGGGTTCGACTGGAGAATGACATGTGAAAGGCGCCGTCAAAGCAGGACAGCGGCACCGCAGAACGGATCGTGCCAGATCAGCTGACCAGCAGGAAAACAGGACCTGAGCTGGGATTTCCCATCCAGCGGCCGGACGAACCCGACATGCGTCGTCCGCCGAGGTATGGGACTACCCTCGCGGAGGGCGCGGTGCCTGATGGTCGAACCACTGGCCGAACGGCACGGCGGTTGCGAACCAGCACGGCATCCGGGCGAACCTGTTACGGGTTCGCGCGGCCAGGTGGAGAAGAGGGATCAGCGAGCCCATGAGCGTTGATGTGGGTGGGAACGGCAGTTCGCCGGCGGCAGCGGACGGGGGAATCCGCAAGCTCGACAGGGTGGTCATCCGCTTCGCCGGCGACTCCGGCGACGGCATGCAGCTCACCGGTGACCGGTTCACCAGCGAGGCCGCGGCCTACGGCAACGACCTCGCGACGCTGCCCAACTTTCCGGCCGAGATCCGGGCACCGCAGGGCACGCTGCCCGGCGTCTCGTCCTTCCAGTTGCACTTCGCCGACTACGACATCCTGACGCCGGGCGACCGGCCGGACGTCCTGGTCGCGATGAACCCGGCGGCGTTGAAGGCGAACATCCGCGACCTGCCGGCCGGCGGGATCCTGATCGTCAACACCGACGAGTTCACCAAGCGGAACCTGGCCAAGGTCGGCTACCAGACCAGCCCGCTGGACGACGACTCGCTGGACTCGTTCCAGGTGCACAAGGTCGCGATGGCCACGCTGACCCAGGGCGCACTGCAGTCCACCGGACTGGGCAAGAAGGACGCCGAGCGGGCGAAGAACATGTTCGCGCTCGGTCTGCTGTCGTGGATGTACCACCGGCCGACCGAGGGCACCGAGCGGTTCCTGCGGGACAAGTTCGCGCGCAAGCCGGACATCGCCGAGGCGAACGTGCTGGCGTTCCGGGCCGGCTGGAACTACGGCGAGACCACCGAGTCGTTCGCCGTCACCTACGAGGTGGCCCCGGCCAAGCTGGCACCGGGCACCTACCGGCAGATCACCGGCAACACCGCGCTGGCCTACGGGATCGTGGCGGCGGGCCAGCTGGCCAAGCTGCCCATCCTGCTGGGCACCTACCCGATCACGCCGGCGTCGGACATCCTGCACGAGCTGTCCAAGCACAAGAACTTCGGCATCACGACCTTCCAGGCGGAGGACGAGATCGCCGGCGTCGGCGCCGCGCTGGGCGCCTCGTACGGCGGTGCGCTGGGCATGACCACCACGTCCGGCCCGGGCATCGCGCTGAAGTCGGAGACCATCGGCCTGGCCGTGATGACCGAGCTGCCGCTGGTGGTCATCGACGTGCAGCGCGGTGGCCCGTCCACCGGCCTGCCGACCAAGACCGAGCAGGCCGACCTGTTGCAGGCCATGTTCGGCCGCAACGGCGAGGCACCGGTGCCGGTGGTGGCACCGCGGTCCCCCGCCGACTGCTTCCCGACGATCCTGGACGCGGTGCGGATCGCGCTGACCTACCGCACGCCGGTCCTGGTGCTGTCCGACGGCGCCATCGCCAACGGCTCGGAGCCGTGGCTGGTGCCGGAGGTGGCCGACCTGCCCGACCTGAGCGTGCCGTTCGCCACCGCGCCGAACGCGCCGGACGGCTCCGACGCGTTCTGGCCCTACCTGCGTGACCCGGAGACACTGGCCCGGCCGTGGGCCGTGCCCGGCACGCCCGGTCTGGAGCACCGGATCGGCGGCCTGGAGAAGGCCGACGGCACCGGCGACATCTCCTACGACCCGGACAACCACGACAAGATGGTCCGGCTGCGGCAGGCCAAGGTGAGCGGGGTCACCGTGCCCGACGTCGTGGTCGACGATCCGTCCGGCGAGGCGACGACACTGGTCATCGGCTGGGGCTCGACGTACGGGCCAATCGGCGCCGCGGCCCGGCGGGTGCGCAACACCGGCCGGCACATCGCGACCGCGCACCTGCGCCACCTCAACCCGTTCCCGAACAATCTCGGCGAGGTGCTCGCCTCGTACTCCCGGGTGGTGGTGCCGGAAATGAACCTGGGTCAGCTCGCGTTGCTGCTCCGGGCGAAGTACCTGGTGGACGCGGTGAGCTACACGAAGGTCGCCGGCCTGCCGTTCAAGGCCGAGGAGTTGCAAGGCGTGTTCACCGACATCATCGAGGGAGGCGTGACGCGGTGACGGCGATCGATCTCGGGCTGCCGACGCTGGGGGGCCTTGACCTGGTCCCCACGTTCGACGGGAAGCAGTCCGCGAAGGAGTACAAGTCCGACCAGGAAGTGCGCTGGTGCCCTGGTTGTGGTGACTACGCGGTGCTGGCGGCGGTGCAGGGGTTCGTCCCGCAGTTGGGCCTCAAGCGCGAGAACATCGTGTTCGTGTCGGGGATCGGCTGCTCCAGCCGGTTCCCGTACTACATGAACACCTACGGCGTGCACTCCATCCACGGTCGCGCGCCGGCCATCGCCACCGGTCTCGCGGTGAGCCGCCCCGACCTTTCGGTGTGGGTGGTCACCGGGGACGGCGACGCGCTGTCCATCGGCGGCAACCACCTCATGCATGTCCTGCGCCGCAACGTGAACCTCAAGATCCTGCTGTTCAACAACCGGATCTACGGCCTGACCAAGGGCCAGTACTCGCCGACCAGCGAGCAGGGCAAGATCACCAAGTCCACGCCGATGGGCTCGCTGGACTTCCCGTTCAACCCGGTGTCGCTGGCGCTGGGTGCCGAGGCCAGCTTCGTGGCCAGGGCGCTGGACTCGGACCGCAAGCAGCTCACCGAGGTGCTGCGGGCCGCTGCCGAGCACCGGGGCACCGCGCTGGTGGAGATCTACCAGAACTGCCCGATCTTCAACGACGGCGCGTTCGACGTGCTGAAGGAGGCGGGCGAGCGGGAGCGGCGGATCATCAACCTGACCCACGGCCGGCCCATCGTGTTCGGGCCGGACGGCGAGTACGGCGTGGTCCGCGAGCCGGGCACCGGCACGCTGGCCGTGCGCAAGGTCGCCGAGGTGGGCGCGGACGCGGTGCTCACGCACGACGCGTCGGCCCAGGACCCGTCCTACGCCTTCGCACTGTCCCGGCTGACCGGCTCGGACCTGGCGCACACCGTCACCGGCGTGTTCCGCGCCGTCGACCGGCCGACCTACGACGACCAGGCCAGGGCCCAGGTGGCCGAGGCCAAGGAAGCCAAGCCGGCCGACCTGCGGAGCCTGCTGCGCGGCAACGACACCTGGACCGTGGTGGCCTGAATCAGTAGTTGTGGGGGCGTTCCCAGCTCGTGAATCCGGCGCGCTGGGCGTCCTCCGGCGAGCGGAACCACACCTGCGGCTCCAGCCGGTCGAAGAACGGCGACGACGAGGTGTGGAACACCATCGACGACGTCCGCGCCTTCACCTGGAACCGCGGTGAGGGCGCGGATCCGTCCGGTTTGGGCAGTGCGGAACCCGGACCGAACGGGCCTTCGCCATTGTCCTGGTGGACCGGACCGCTGGTCTCGGCGGGCGGTTGGTCCGCGGGCGGAACCGGCGGCATCGGGATCGCCTGGGTGACCGGGCCGTCCACGCCGGTCCGCACCCGGACCGGGCGGGGTGTCGGCGGCTGGTCGAGGAAGCCGTCGGTGGCGAACTCCTCCGTCGTCTCGGTGCGACCGGGACGGTCGTCGAAGGACCGGTCGTGCTGCTCGTACGGTTCCTGGTACGACCTCGGTTCGTCGTAGCCCTGGGGTTCGTCGTAGGACCGCGGCTCGTCATAGGCCGGCTCGCCGTAGCCGGGTGGCACCTCGGCCAGATCGGGCAGGAAACCGCCGTCCTCGTAGGACTGGTAGCCCTCGGCCGCCGACTCGGGCGGGACGACCGGCTCGAACAGCGACCGCGTCGGACCCGAGTCGCCGTCGTAGGTGTTGTCGTGCTCGGTGCCGAACACCGATTCGTGCAGCAGGTCGGGGTGGTCCAGATCGGGCCGGCTGACCGGCAGGATCCGCTGGGTCACCGGGCCCTCCGGCTGCCACCCTTCCGGCTGCCACCCCTCCGGCTCGAACAGGCTGCTGCCGGCATCGGTCATCACGTGCGTGCCGTTGGTGGACGGCTGGGCGTCGGCCTGGAACTCCCGGCCGCCGTTTCCGCCGTCCTCGCCCAGCCAGCGGCTGTCGTAGCCGTTGTCCGCCGTGGCCGGCTTCTGGAACGGCTGGAAGCCGCCCTCCTCGATGGGCGTCAGGTCGCCTGCGCGCTGCCGCTGCGCGTCGACCAGCTCGGGCTCCTGGAAGGGCGACTCGAACGACGACTGGAACGGCGACTCGAACGGGGCGAACCGCAGCGACGCCTCGCCGCTGACCTCCCTACGGGGCAGCGGAGTGCTGGACTCCGCGGGCTCGTCGACGTCCTCGAAGCGGTAGTCGCTGAATCCGAACCCGTTGTCCGCGTAGTCCTCGGTGTACTCATTGGTGAGCTGGCCGGACCGCTCACCGTTCTGCTCGTACTCGTCGGCGTAGCTCTCGTACGCCTCGTAGCCCTCGATCTGCGGCATGACGGAGGTGACGTCGGCGGCGCCGGGATCGGCCACCTCGCCGTGGGTCACCTGGTCGTCGGAGTCCGCCGTGGACGGAGCGTGGTTGGCGCCCGCGCGCAGGAAATCCAGGTACTGGGCGTCGGCGGCCTCGGTGGCGGGAACGGACGACAGGGACGGCGGTTCGGTCCGCTCCGGGTCGCCGCCCAGCCACGACGTGACCTGGGTCTGCTCGGCGGCCGGTTCCTCGGGCAGCCATTCGGACTCGCGCTCGACGGGCTCGTCGGCCCGCTCGGACTGCCAGGACTCCTCCGGCTGCCAGGACTCGAAGTGCTCGGTGGCGGGCGCCGGAGCCGGTGTCGACTGCGGGGGCAAGGGGGGCGCCACGTTGTTGGGCTGCCAGGGCGCGGGCGCGGCCCTGGTGGCCTCCTCGGCCTCCTCTTCCCATGCCTCGCTGATCCGGGCCACGCCGGGGAAGTCCTCGACGCCCGAGCGCGACTCACGCTCGGGCGAGTCGGTGTCGGTGTCGTCCAACAGGTCGGCGGCCAGGCTGCCGCCGGGCGTGAGCAGGCCACCCCGGTTGCGGTTGGCGGAGAAGCCGTCGCGCGTCAGGTTGGCCGAGGCGAACGGGCCGCGGTCGAACACGGAGCGGCCGTACTCGCCGTCCTGGCGGGCGGACCTCGCGTCGGTGGCCAGCCGAGCCTCCAGATCCGCCACCCTGTTGCTCAGTGGCCGAACCCGCACCACCCAGTCGAGCACCACACCGACGGCGAAGCCGACCAGGCAGGCGAACCACACCTGCCCGAAGATCCACATCACGGGACGTCCTTCCTGCGTGCACCGTGCCCGGCGCCGACTCACGACCCAGGACAGCTTCCTGCCCTCGTCCGGTCTGCCCCGGGGGAGGTAGCCCGTTCGGCGGATAGCGACTGGAGTGAATCGTCCTTGCGCGCACAACGCAGCGGGATCATCTGTGCTGGACGTCACATCCTGGCATGCCGAAGGCCACCTACCTCTCGCGGGTCAGCCTAGCAACCGGATGGGTGACGGGACCGCTCAACCGGGTGGATCCGATCGCGGGTATCGCGACCAGCCGAGACTCCCGCGGAGGGCTCCGGCGGACTCAGCCGGTGCGGTCCACCAGGTAGTCCGCCATCGACCGCAGCGCGTCCCTGGCCGGGCTCTCCGGCAGCGCCCGCAGCACGTCCCTGGCACGGTCGGCGTAGTCGGCCAGCGTCTTGCGGGCTCTGGGCAGGCCGGTGGACTCGCGCAGCAGCGCCAGGGCCTCGGTGACCTCGTCGTCCTCGGTCAGCGGCCGGGACAGCAGATCGCGCAAGCGCTTGCCATCCGGGTTGCGGTCGTCGGCGTCGGCCATGGCGAACAGCATCGGCAGGGTCGGCACACCCTCCCGCAGGTCGGTGCCCGGCGTCTTGCCCGACTCGTCGCCGGACGACGCGATGTCGATGATGTCGTCGGAGATCTGGAACGCGGCACCGACGATCTCGCCGTAGCGGCGCAGCGCCGTGATGTGCTCGTCGGCGGCACCCGAGCACATGCCGCCGAACCGGCCGGACGTGGAGATCAGCGAGCCCGTCTTCTGCCGGATCACCGACTGGTAGTGCCGGATCGGGTCCTCGCCGGGCGCCGGGCCGATGGTCTCCCGCATCTGGCCGGTGACCAGCTCGGCGAACGTCTCGGCGATGATCCGGGCCGCGTCGGTGCCCAGATCGGACACCAGGCGGGACGCGTGCGCGAACAGGTAGTCGCCGGCCAGGATCGCCACCGTGTTGTCCCAGCGGGCGTTGGCGCTGTCCGTGCCGCGCCGCATGGTGGCCTCGTCCATCACGTCGTCGTGGTAGAGCGTCGCGATGTGCACCAGCTCCACGGCGGCGGCCGCGGTGATGACATCCTGCCGCTTCGGGTCGCCGAACTGGGCGGCCAGCAGTGTGAACAGTGGACGGACCCGCTTGCCGCCGGCCACCACCAGGTGCAGCGCGGTGGACCGGACGAACTCCACCTCGCTGTCCACCACGGTGTGCAGCACGTCCTCGACCCGGTCCAGGCCGGCCTTGATGCCGGCCGTCAGGCCCGGGTCGACGAGGTCGAACAGCAGTACCTGCTCGTCACCGGTCGTCACCGGCCTGTGCACAGTCACGGACGCCCCCGCAGCACGGTCAGAGGGCGAAGCCTCCGCTTCCCGCCCAGTCCAGGACGATCGACGGCCACACGCCCAGCACTAGTGTCACCAATACGCCCAGCGTAATCGCCGCTGTGGTGAAGGGGCCGGGCACACTGACCGTCGGACCGTCCTCGGCGGGCTCGCTGAAGTACATCAGCACCACGACCCGCAGGTAGTACGACGCGGCGACCGTGCTGGCGATCAGCGCGAGCACCACCAGCGGTCCCTCGCCGTCGTTCATCGCGGCCGAGAAGACCACGAACTTACTGACGAAACCGCTGGTCAACGGGATGCCGGCGAGAGCGAGCAGCAAGAACGTGAACACGCCGGCCAGCAAGGGTGATCGTTTGGCCAGGCCGGCCCACTGGGAAAGGTGTGATGCCTCACCATCGGAGTTGCGGACCAGGGTGATGACGCCGAACGTCGCGATGGTGGTGAAACCGTATGCGACCAGGTAGAACAGCGTTCCGGACAGCCCACGGCTGGTCAGCGCGATGGCGCCGACCAGGATGAATCCGGCGTGCGCGATCGACGAATAGGCGATCATGCGTTTGACATCACTCTGTGTGATACCCAACACGGCGCCGAGGAACATCGAGATGATCGCCACCGCCCACAGCACACCCCGCCACTCCCAGCTGGTGGACTGGAACGCGACCGTCAGCACCCGCAGGATCGCGCCGAACGCGGCGACCTTGGTGCAGGCACCCATGAACGCGGTGACCGGGGTGGGCGAGCCGACGTACACGTCCGGCGTCCAGGTGTGGAACGGCGCGACCGACGCCTTGAACAGCAGGCCCACCACGAGCAGCGCCATACCGCCGAACAGCAGCGTGTCCGACCGGTTGGTGCCGGCCGCCGCGTGCGCGATGTCGGACAGCTTGACCGAGCTGGCGTACCCGTAGAGCAGGGCCACGCCGTACAGGAAGAACGCGGACGCGAACGCGCCGAGCAGGAAGTACTTGACCGCCGCCTCCTGGGACAGCAGCCTGCGCCGCCGGGCCAGGCCGCACATCAGGTACAGCGGCAGCGACAGCACCTCCAGGGCCACGAACATGGTGAGCAGGTCGTTGGCCGAGCAGAACACCATCATCCCGCCGAGCGCGAACAGCGTGAGCGGGAACACCTCGGTCTGCATGCCGCCGAGCAGCTTGTCCGCCCGTTCGGACAACGCGCCCGGCCGGATCGCGGCGTTCGCCACGAAGTAGCCGCCCTTGTCCACGGTCCGGTCGGCGATCAGGAGCACCGCACCCAGCGCGAGCGCCAGCAGCGTGCCCCAGAGGAACAGCGCCGGGCGGTCGATGGACAGGGTGCCCGACAGCGTGGTGATGCCGGCCTTCGGCGCGTCCCGCAGGTACAGCACCAGTGCGAGGGCGGCCGCGAGCAGCGTCAGCAGCGTCAGCGTCACCTGGGCGGCCCACCGCGACCGGCGCGGCACGAACGCCTCGAACAGCACCCCGATGCACGCGGCGCCCAGCACCACCAGGGGTGCGGCGATCGCGCCGTAGTCCACCGAAGGAGTGGCGATCGGTGTGGTGACGGCGGTCAGGTCGATCGAAAGCGCCACGTCAGTTGCCTTCCTGAACACTGACCTGCTGGACGGTCGCGGTCACCGACGGGTTCACGATGTCCAGCAGAGGCTTGGGGTAGAAGCCGAGCAGCAGGATCAGCACCACCACCGGCGCGAGCACCAGCCGCTCGGCACCGGACAGGTCCCGGACCATCTTCCTGGCGCCGGGCCTGGTGCTCAGCGACGGATCGGTGGCCGCACCCGGTCCACCCGCGACACCCACCAGGGCGTTGCCGCGGATCGGGCCGTGCGCCACCCGCTGGTAGAGCCACAGCACGTACAGCGCCGCCAGGATCATGCCGATCGTGGCCAGGATCGTATACGCCGGCTGGGTCTGGTAGCTGCCCAGCAGCACCAGGAACTCGCTGACGAACGAGTTGGTGCCGGGCAGCGACAGCGTGCTCAGGCCGGCCAGGAACAACATGCCGGCCAGCACCGGCGTGAGCTCCATCAGCCCGCCGTAGTCCTCGGCCCGCACCGAACCCCGGCCGCGGACCGCGATCATGCCCACGACGAGCAGCAGCATCCCGGTGGCGAGACTGTGGTTGACCATGTAGGACACCGCGCCGACCGTGCCCTGCTGGGTGAAGGCGAACACGCCCAGTGCCATGAAGCCGAAGTGGGCCAACGACACGTAGGCGATGAACCGCTTCATGTCGCTCTGGCCCGCGGCCACGATCGAGCCGTAGAGGATGCCGGCCACGGCGAGCACCAGCAGCAGCGGTGCGAGCGTGCGGCTGGCGTCCGGGTACAGCTCCAGGTTGTAGCGCAGGAACCCGTAGATGCCGACCTTGTCCAGCACGCCCACCAGCAGCACGCCGACGCCGATCGGCGCCTCCGCGGTCGCGTCCGGCAGCCAGGTGTGGAACGGCACCAGCGGCGCCTTGATGGCGAACGCGAAGAAGAAGCCCATGAACAGCCAGATCTGGGTGTGCAGTGGAGCGTGGCTGACCACCGAGGTCAGCGTCGCCCAGTCGAACGTCCCGCTGCCGGTCACCGACTGCACGTAGGACCAGGTGCCGATCGCCGAGGCCAGCATCAGCAGGCCGCCGAGGAACGAGTAGAGGAAGAACTTGACCGCCGCGTAGCGCCGGTTGACCCCGCCGTAGGTGCCGATGAGGAAGTACATCGGGATCAGCATCAGTTCGAACAGCACGTAGAACAGGAACACGTCGGTCGCGCTGAACACGCCGATCATGAGCGCTTCCAGCGTGAGGATCAACGCGAAGAACCCGGCGGCCGAACGCCCCTCCGGCAGCCGCTCGCTCCAGGACGCGCCGAGCACGACCGGCACCAGGAAGCTGATCATCAGCACCATCACCAGTGCGATGCCGTCCATGCCGAACGAGATGTGCACGCCGAACGAGCGCACCCAGTCCGCCGAACCGGAGAACTGGATCCGGGCGCCACCGGTGTGGTATCCGAAGATCGAGACGACGGCGAGCGCGAACTCGACGATCGAGACCCCCAGCGCGACCAGCTTCGCCGTCCGGTCGTCGTGGCGGAACAGGGTGACCAGCACCGCGCCGACCAGCGGCACGAGCAGCAAGGCCAGCAGCACGGGGAACCCGTTGCCGGAGGTGGTCGCCGGCGTCGTCGCGACGGCGGTGTGCAGGACGGTCATCCCGAGAACCTCACCAACAGCAGCGCCGCGATCAAGAGGATCGAGCCTCCCAACATGCTCAGTGCGTAGGACCGCACGAACCCGGTCTGGAGCCTGCGCAATCGGCCGGAACTACCGCCGAACGCCTTGGCGATCCCGTTCACCAGGCCGTCCACCCCACGCCGGTCGGAGAACACCAGCGCGCCGGTCAGCCACTGGCCCGGCCGGGCCAGCAGGGTCTCGTTCAGCGTGTTGCCGTACAGGTCGTTGCGGGCGGCGCGGATCGGCCAGGCGACCGGTTCCGGCCGGCGCACCGGCACCTGCCGGCGGCCGATCACCAGGATCGCGACGACCACACCGAGCGCGGCAAGGACCAGGGTCAGCGCGGTGACCGCGCCGGACGAGAGGGAGCCGCCCGACGTGCGCTCCTGGAGCGCGCCCAGCGACGGGGTCAGCCAGTCGGCCAAGCGGTGGCCCAGCGTCAGGTAGGCGCCGGCACCGACCGAGCCGATCGCCAGGATGACCATCGGCACGGTCATCACGGCGGGGGCCTCGTGCGGGTGGTAGTCGCCGCCGTCGGCCGTCCTCAGGTCCTTCCAGCGGGCCGGACCGAAGAACGTCATGATCACCAGGCGGGTCATGTAGAACGCGGTGAGCCCGGCCGCGAGCGCCGCCGCCAGGCCGAACACCCAACCCCGCCAACCACCCTGGGCGAACGCCGCGTCGATGATGGCGTCCTTGGAGTAGTAGCCGGACAGGAACGGGAAGCCGATCAGGGCCAGGTACCCCAGGCCGAACGTGACCGCGGTGACCGGCATTCGTCGGAACAGCGCGCCGAAGCGCCGCATATCCGTCTCGTCGTCCATCGCGTGCATGACCGAACCGGCACCGAGGAACAGCCCGGCCTTGAAGAAGCCGTGCGAGAGCAGGTGCACGATGCCCAGCGCGTAGCCGAACGGACCGAGGCCGACGGCCAGCATCATGTAGCCGATCTGGCTCACCGTGGAGTAGGCCAGCACCTTCTTGATGTCGTCGTAGGCACAGCCGATGATCGCGCCGAGCAGCAGCGTGATCGCGCCGATGATGACCACCAGCAGCCTGCCGGACGACGTCAGGTCGTAGATCGGGTTGGACCGGGCCACCAGGTACACCCCGGCGGTGACCATGGTCGCCGCGTGGATCAGGGCGGACACCGGGGTGGGGCCCTCCATCGCGTCGGGCAACCACGACTGGAGCGGGAACTGGCCGGACTTGCCGCAGGCGCCGAGCAGCAACAGCAGCGCCACCGCGGTGAGCGTGCCGCCGGACAGCGTGTGCGCCTGGGCGAACACCTGGGTGTACTGCGTGGTGTGCAGCTTGGCGAACAGGATGAAGATCGCCAGCGCGAGGCCGACGTCACCGACCCTGTTCATCAGGAACGCCTTCTTGGCGGCGGTCGCGGCCGACGGCCGGTCGGAGTACCACCCGATGAGCAGGTAGGACGCCAGGCCGACGCCCTCCCAGCCCAGGTACAGGGTCACGTAACCGTTGCCCAGCACCAGCAGCAGCATCGACGCGACGAACAGGTTCAGGTAGGCGAAGAACCGCCGCCGGTCCCTGTCGTGCGACATGTAGCCGATCGAGTAGATGTGGATCAGGCCGCCGACGCCGGTGATCAGCAGCACGAACGTCAGCGACAGCGGATCCAGCCGCAGTCCGAAGTCGACCTGGAGCGCGTTCACGGGGATCCACGTGAACAGGTGCAGGTTCTGCACCCGCTGCGCGGCCGGCAGGCCGGTGGCGTGCAGGAACTCGATGAGGCCCCACACGAACGCCAGCACGATGGTGGCGACACCGAGCAGGTGCCCCCAGCCGTCGGTGCGGCGGCCGCCGATCAGCAGCACCAGCGCGCCGAACGCGGGCAGCGCGAGCAACAGCCACGCGGTCGACGCGACTCCGCTCGCCGCGATCACATTCCCCATGTCTCGCGTGCTCCTCTAGTACTTCAACAGGTTCGAGTCGTCGACCGACGCGGACCGGCGGGTCCGGAAGATCGACATGATGATCGCGAGCCCGACGACGACTTCGGCGGCGGCAACGACCATCACGAAGAACGCCATCACCTGACCGTTGAGCGAGCCGTTCACCCTGGCAAAGGTGACCAGGGTCAGGTTCACCGAGTTCAGCATCAGCTCGATGCACATGAACACGACGATCGCGTTGCGCCGCACCAGGACGCCGATCACGCCGATGGCGAACAGCAGCGCCGCCAGGATGAGGTAGAAGGAAGGACTCACGACCGCACCTCCTCTTCGGCCGGCTTGCCGCCCTCCACGAGCGCGTGCGCGTCGGCGTGCTCGCCGGTGTCGGCGACCTCGGCCAGGTCGGAGCTGAACTCCTCGACCGGGGTGGCCTCGATGATCTCGGACAGCGACTCCGGCGCGATCGAACCGTCCGGCAGCAGGGCCGGTGTGGCCACCGAGTTGCCGGTGGCGAAGACGCCCGGGCCGGGCAGCGGCGACGGGCGGTCGTGCTCGCCACGGAACCGGGCCACCACCAGGTCGCGCTGGGTCCGCTTGGCGCCCTTGGCTCCCCGGCCGGTGTAGGCCAGCACCATCGCGCCGACGGCGGCCGTGATCAGCAGCGCCGACGTCAGCTCGAACGGGAACAGGAACGTGGTGAACAGCGACCGGCCGATCTGGCTGACGTTGCCGCCGTTCGCACCGTTGGGCCCGGCCAGGTTGGCCGTGGTGACCGTGGTCAGCGCGCGGGCCACGATGCCGACGATCAGGCCGGCCAGGCCGACGCCGAGCACACCGGCCCAGAACCGCTGCCCACGCAATACCTCGACCACCGAGTCGGACGCGTCCCTGCCGACCATCATCAGCACGAACAGGAACAGCATCATGATCGCGCCGGTGTAGACGATGATCTGCACGAAGCCGAGGAACGGTGCCTGCTCGACCATGTACATCATGCCCAGGCACAGCATGGTGAGCACGAGCCACAGTGCCGAGTGGACGGCGTTGCGGGAGAACAGCATGCCCAGCGCGCCGAGCAGGGCCAGCGGGCCGAGGACCCAGAACGCGATCGTCTCGGCGGGGTAGATGTAGCCGGCCGGGTGTGCCGGGCCGGCGGCGAGCAGCAGTGCGGCGTGGGCCAGCATCAGCGCCTCGCCTCCTCACTGCTCGTCTCGACGATGGCGCCTTCCGGCACGCCCGCCTTGCGGGCCAGCGCGGGACCGTTGACGTAGTAGTCCTGCTCGTTCTCGCCCAGCCGCATCGGGTGCGGCGGCTGCTCCATACCGGGCAGCAGCGGCGCCATGAGCTGTTCCTTGGTGTAGATCAGGTCCTGCCGGTTGTCGTCGGCCATCTCGTAGAAGTTCGTCATGGTCAGCGAACGGGTCGGGCACGCCTCGATGCACAGGCCGCAGCCGATGCAGCGCAGGTAGTTGATCTGGTAGTCGACGCCGTACCGCTCACCGGGCGAGAACCGGGCTTCCTCGGTGTTGTCGCCGCCCTCGACGAAGATCGCGTCCGCGGGGCAGGCCCACGCGCACAGCTCGCAGCCCACGCACTTCTCCAGGCCGTCCGGGTGCCGGTTGAGCTGGTGGCGGCCGTGGTAGCGCGGTGCGGTGCCCCGGAAGTCCTCCGGGTACTGCTCGGTGACCACCTTCTTGAACATGGTGCCGAAGGTGACGCCGAATCCCTTGAGGGGATCAAATATCCCCATTTTCCGCCTCCTCGTCTCCCGCGGTGCCCGCCGAGACCGAGGCGACCGCCCTGGTCCGCTGACCGCGCACCGACCGACGCCTGCCCGGCTTGGGCACCACCAGATCCAGCGGCGGCACCGGGTAGCCACCGCCGGTCACCTGCACGCGCTTGTCCTGGACCCGCCGCTCCGGCACGAGGAACGCGATGATCAGCGCGACCACCACGACGCAGCCCAGGATCACCAGGACGATCGGGCCGCTGAAACCGTAGCGGGCCCTGACGTCCCGCACGGCGATCACCGCGACGATCCAGATCAGGCTGATCGGCACCAGGAACTTCCAGCCCAGCCGCATGAACTGGTCGTAGCGCATGCGGGGCAGCGTGCCGCGCAACCAGATGTAGATGAACAGGAAGATCAGTGTCTTGATCAGGAACCAGATCACCGGGTACCAGCCGGTGTTCGCCCCGCTCCACAGCGACAGCGGCCACGGTGCCCGCCAGCCGCCGAGGAACAGCGTGGTGGCCACGCAGGACACCACGACCATGTTCACGTACTCGGCAAGGAAGAACAGCGCGAACTTCAGCGACGTGTACTCGGTGTGGAAGCCGCCGACCAGTTCGGACTCGGCCTCCGGCAGGTCGAACGGGGCCCGGTTGGTCTCGCCGACCATGGAGATCAGGTAGATCAGGAAGCTGGGCAGCAGCAGCCACACGTACCAGCCGCCGGCCTGCGCGTTGACGATGTCCGCGGTGGACAGCGAGTGCGCCTGGATCAGCACCGCGACGATGGCCAGACCCATCGCGATCTCGTAGGAGATCACCTGGGCGGCCGAGCGCAGCGAACCGAGCAGCGGGTAGGGCGAGCCGGACGACCAGCCGGACAGCACGATGCCGTAGACGCCCAGGGACGAGCAGGCCAGCACCACCAGGATGCCGACCGGCAGGTCGGTGAGCTGGATCGCGGTCTGGTGGCCGAACATCGACACCGGCGGGCCGAACGGGATGACCGAGAAGGCCAGGAACGCCGGGATCGTGGAGACGACGGGGGCGATGAAGTACACCCACTTGTCCGCCAGGACCGGCCGGATGTCCTCCTTGAAGGCCAGTTTCAGGCCGTCGGCCAGCGACTGGAGCCAACCGTTCGGGCCGACCCGGTTCGGGCCGGGACGGTGCTGCATCCGGCCGACGACCTTGCGCTCCCAGTTGATCATGAACAGGGTCATGACCACGCCGAACGCGAACAGGATGACGACCTTGATCAGCACCAGCCAGGCCGGGTCCTGCGCCAGCAGCTTGGCGGTGTCCCCGTTCGTGTAGAGGTGGAACGGGACGTGCATCACGCCTCCCTCTCCGTACCGGCGCCGCCGGCACGCACACCCACCAGATCACCGTGCCGGGCACCCAGCCGGTGCACGGTCGACGGTCCCGAGTTCGCCGGCAGCCACACCGTGTCCGGCGGCAGCTCGGCCTCGACCGCCGGCAGCGCCACCGAGTCGTGCTCGCCGGTCACCGTGACCAGTTCGCCGAACCGGACGCCGAGCCGGGCCGCGGTGTCCGCGTTCAGCATCGCGACCGGTGCCTTGGCGGTGGCCGCCAGGTGCGGTTCGCCGTCCTGCATGGAGCCGTTGTCCAGAAGTTGGCGCCAGGTGGCCAGCAGCGCCTGGCCGGCACCGGCGGCGGCAGGCGCGACCGGGGCGATCTCCGCCCTGCTCGGCGCGATGGTGGCCAGACGGTCGTAGCCGTCGGCGATCCGGTCCAGTTCGGCGCGGGAGGCCGCGACGGTCTGGGTGAACAGGTCGACGTCCATCTCGACGGCCAGCGTGTCCAGGATCCGGCACTCCGGCAGGGCGCCGGTGGCCTCCAGGGTGGGGGCGAACGAGCGGGCCCTGCCCTCCCAGTTGAGGTAGGTGCCGGAGCGCTCGGTGACCGGTGCGACCGGCAGCACCACGTGCGCCCTGCGGGTGACCTCGCTGGCCCGCAGTTCCAGGCTCACCACGAAGTCCGCTGTGGACAGTGCGGTCATGGCCAGCGTGGGGTCGGGCAGGTCGTCCGGGTCGACGCCGGCCACCACCAGGGCGGACAGGCCGGAGGATGCGGCGGCGGTGAGGATGCCGGTGGTGTCGCGGCCCGGCTGGGCCGGCAGCGCGCCGGTGGCCAAACCCCAGGCCCGCTCCAACTCGCCCCGGGCGACACCGTCGGTGACCAGGCGACCACCGGGCAGCAGCGTCGGCGCGGCACCAGCGGCCAGCGCGCCGCGTTCGCCCGCCCGGCGCGGAATCCATCCGATCCGGGCGCCGGTGGCCGCCGCGGTCCGGCGCACCGCGCCGAACAGGCCCGGGATGCCGGCGGCACGCTCGCCGACCAGGATCACCGAACCCGGCCTGCCCAGCGCGTCGGTGACGTCGGCGGGCAGTTCGCCCAGCCGGACGGCCTCGGTGCCGGGCGCGGCCGGCAGCAGTGTGCCGTTGGTCTTGCGCACCGACGGGGTGGCCCACTGGCCGAGGTGGAACATCCGCAGCTTCCCGTGCCGCGCCGACTTGCGCAGCCGCAGGAAGACGATCGGCGACTCCTCCTCCGGCTCGAACGCCACGGTCAGCACGGTCGGTGCCGCCTCGACGTCGGCGTAGGTGATGCCGCCCCGCTCGGGCGTGGCGCCCAGCGCGACGTCGGTGAGGAAGTCCAGCTCCTCGGCGGAGTGGTTGCGGGCGCGGAAGTCGATGTCGTTGGTGCGCAACGCCATCCGGGCGAACTTCGAGTAAGCGTAGGCGTCCTCGACGGTCAGCCGGCCGCCGGTCAGCACGCCGACGCCATGCGCGTTGCGGGCCGCGGTCAGTCCGCCCGCCGCCATCCGCAGCGCCTCGGTCCAGGTGGAGTCCCGCAGTTCGCCGGTGGTCTCGTCGCGCACCATCGGGCGGAGCATGCGGTCACCGACGGCCGCGTACTGGAACGCGAACCGGCCCTTGTCGCAGTTCCACTCCTCGTTCACCGCGGGCTCGTTGCCGGCCAGTCGCCGGGTGATCCGGCCGCGCCGCCAGTCGTTGCGCTGGGCGCAGCCGGACGCGCAGTGCTCGCACACGCTCGGCGTGGAGATCAGGTCGAACGGGCGGGAGCGGAACCGGTACGCGGCCGAGGTGAGCGCGCCGACCGGGCAGATCTGGATGACGTTGCCGGAGAAGTAGCTACCGCCGGGCAGGTCGCCGTCGGCGCGGGTACCGCCCAGGTCGGCGGTCTCGGCGGTGCCGACCTGCTGGACGGCGCCCCGCTCGAGCAGGTCGATGAACTGGTCGCCGGCGATCTCCCCGGCGAACCGGGTGCACCGCTGGCACAGCACGCAGCGCTCGCGGTCCAGCAGCACCTGCGGGGTGACGTGGATCGGCTTGGCGAACGTCCGCTTGGCGTCCACGAACCGGGAGTCGGCGCGGCCGTGCGCCAGCGCCTGGTTCTGCAGCGGGCACTCACCGCCCTTGTCGCAGATCGGGCAGTCCAGCGGGTGGTTGATGAGCAGCAGCTCCATCACGCCCTGCTGGGCCTTGTCCGCCACGGCCGACGTGCGCTGGGTGCGCACCACCATGCCGTCGGCGACGGTGACCGCGCAGGCCGGCTGCGGCTTGGGCATCGGCCGGCCGCCCATCTCGACCTCGACCAGGCACTGCCGGCAGGCGGCGGCCGGGTCGAGCAGCGGGTGGTCGCAGAACCGGGGAATCTCCACCCCGATCCGCTCCGCCGCCCGGATGATCAGCTCGCCCTTGGGCGCGTCGATCTCGACGCCGTCCACGGTGAGCCGCACGTGCCCTTCCGGCACCGGGCGTTCGGTCTTCTGCTCGGGTGCGATCGTCATGGTGTCAGTGCGCTCCCGCCAGCTCGCGCGTCGAGGGCCGGTTCGCGTCGCACAGGGCGAGGAACTCGTCCCGGAAGTACTTGATGCCGCTCTGGATCGGCGACACCGCACCGTCGCCGAGCGCGCAGAACGAGCGGCCGAAGATGTTGTCGCAGATGTCCAGCATCGTGTCGATGTCGGCGGGCGTGCCCTCGCCGGCCAGCATCCGCTCCAGGATCTTGACCAGCCAGTAGGTGCCCTCCCGGCACGGCGTGCACTTGCCGCACGACTCGTGCTCGTAGAACTGGGTCCACTTCATCACGGCCCAGGGCACGGACACCGTCTCGTTGAAGATCATCAGTGCCGTGGTGCCGAGGATCGTGCCCGCCTCGACCGCGCCCTCGAAGTCCAGCGGGACGTCCAGGTGCTCCGCGGTGAGCAGCGGGGTCGACGACCCGCCCGGCGTCCAGAACTTCAGCGGGACGCCGTCCTTCATGCCACCGGCCAGGTCCAGCAACTCGCGCAGCGTGGTGCCCATCGGTGCCTCGTACTGGCCGGGCCGCTCGACGTGGCCGGACAGAGAGAAGATCTTCGGGCCGGGCGACTTCTCCCGACCCATGGTGCGGAACCACGCCGAGCCGCCGTTGACGATGAACGGCACGCTGGCGATGGTCTCCACGTTGTTCACCGTGGTGGGCGCCGCGTACAGGCCGGCGGCCGCGGGGAACGGCGGCTTGAGCCTGGGCTGGCCGCGCCTGCCCTCCAGGGAGTCCAGCAGCGCGGTCTCCTCACCGCAGATGTAGGCGCCGGCACCCGCGTGCACGGTGATCTCCAGGTCGAAACCCGACCCGAGGATGTTCGCACCCAGGTAGCCTGCCGCCCGCGCCTCGCGGACCGCCGACTCCAGCCGGCGGACGCAGTGCAGCGCCTCGCCGCGCACGTAGATGAAGCAGTGGTGCGACCGCATCGCGTACGAGGCGATCACGCAGCCCTCGATCAGCGAGTGCGGGTCCGCCATCATCAGCGGGATGTCCTTGCAGGTTCCCGGTTCGCCCTCGTCGGCGTTGATCACCAGGTAGTGCGGCTTGTCCTCGTTGGGCGGCATGAAGCTCCACTTCACGCCGGTCGGGAAGCCGGCACCGCCACGCCCGCGCAGGCCGGAGTCCTTGAGCAGGCTGACCAGCTGGGCAGGCGTGCCGGCCAGCGCCTTGCGCAGCGCCGTGTAGCCCTCCAGCTGCTCGTAGACGTCCAGCCGCCACGACTTGGGCGACAGCCACCGCTTGGTGAGCACCGGGGTGAGCGGATCGACGCTCGTCGTCGGTTCGGTCATCGCGCGCCTCTCACTTCGCTTCTTCCACGACCGGCAGCGGCACGTCGTCCGGCATGACCGGCGCGGTCCAGCCGCGGTCGTTGGCGATCGCGGCGCCGCGCAACGTCTCGGCAGCCGCCGACGGCCCGTCCACGTTGGTGTCCAGGTCGTCGAAGAAACCGGCCAGTTCCCGCTCCACGGAACGGAAGTTCACCAGCGGCGCACCCCGGTCCGGGTCCGGGCGCTCGCCCTGGCGCAGCCGGTCCACCAGTGCGGTGGCGGAGTCGACGGTCTGGTTGTCGTAGAACTCGTAGTTCACCTGGACCACCGGCGCGAGATCGCAGGCCGCCAGGCACTCCGCGTGCTCCAACGTGATCGAGCCGGTGCTACCCGGCTCGCCGAACGTCTCCTCGTTGCCGTGCACGCCGTGGTCGGTGTCGCTGCCGAGGAACTCGCGCAGCTTCGCGTAGATCGCGTCACCGCCGAGCATCGCGCACATCGTGTTGGTGCAGACGCTCACCAGGTGCTCACCGCAGGGCGTGCGCTTGTACATCGTGTAGAAGGTGACCACCCCGTCCACCTCGGCGGTGGTCAGGTCGAGCTGCGCGGCGCAGAACTCGATGCCGGCCTGGCTGACGTGGCCCTGCTTGGACTGCACCAGGTGCAGCATCGGCAGCAGCGCGGAGCGCGGCACCGGGTACCGCGCCATGATCTCCCGCGCCTCGGCCACCGTGGCCGGCCCGTAGAGCTCCTCTGTCACCGATCCACCCCACCCATCACCGGGTCGATGGACGCCACGGAGGCGATCACGTCGGCCACCATGCCGCCCTCGCACATCGCGGGCATTGTCTGCAGGTTGATGAAACTGGGCTCGCGGACGTGCACCCGCACCGGCCTGGTACCGCCGTCGGACACCATGTGGTAGCCCAGTTCGCCGCGGGGCGACTCGACCGGCACGTACACCTGGCCCGCAGGCACCCTGAAGCCCTCGGTCACCAGCTTGAAGTGGTGGATCAGCGACTCCATGGACTGGCCCATGATCTTACGGACGTGCGCCAGCGAGTTGCCCATGCCGTCCGCGCCGATGGTCAGCTGCGCCGGCCAGGCGATCTTGGCGTCCTCCACCATGACCGGGCCCGGCTCCAGCTTCTTCATGGCCTGCTTGACGATCCCCAGCGACTGGTGGATCTCCTCCAGCCGCAACAGGTAGCGGGCGAAGGAGTCGGCGTCGGTCGACGTCGGCACGTCGAACGTGTACTCCTCGTAACCCAGGTACGGCTCGATCTTGCGCAGGTCCCAGGCGATGCCGGCGGCCCGCAGGATCGGCCCGGTGGCGCCGAGCGCGATGCAGGCGTCCAGCGGCAGCACGCCGACGCCTGCCATGCGGTTGCGCCAGATCGGCTGGCCGGTGAGCAGCTTGTCGTAGCCGGGCAGCCGGGAGTCCATCACCTTGACGAAGTCGGCAACCTTGGTCTGCACGTCGTCGGGCAGGTCCTGGGCGATACCGCCGGGCCGGACGAACGCGTGGTTCATCCGCAGGCCGGTCAGGTACTCCAGCAGGTGCAGGACTTCCTCGCGCTCACGGAAGCCGTTGGTCATGCCGGTCAGCGCGCCCAGCTCCATGCCGCCGGTGGCCAGCGCCACCAGGTGCGAGCTGATCCGGTTGAGCTCCATCAGCAGCACCCGGATCACCTGGGCCCGCCGGGGCACCTCGATGCCCAGCAGCTTCTCCACGCCCATGCAGTACGCGGTCTCGTTGAACAGCGGCGCCAGGTAGTCCATGCGCGTCACGAACGTGACGCCCTGGGTCCAGTTGCGGTACTCGCAGTTCTTCTCGATCCCGGTGTGCAGGTAGCCGATCACCGACCGCGCCTGGATGACCGACTCGCCCTCGAGCTCCAGCACCAGCCGCAGCACGCCGTGCGTCGACGGGTGCTGCGGGCCGAGGTTGATGACGATGCGCTCGTCCTTGCCGACCTCGTCGACGAGGTCATCCCAGTCGCCGCCGGTGACGGTGTAGATGGGGCCCTCGGTGGTCTGGCGCTGGTCGGCGTAGTCCGCCTCGGACTCGGACTCGTTGCTCGTCATGAGTAGGCCCTCCGCTGGTCCGGGGGCGGGATCTCCGCGCCCTTGTACTCCACCGGAATCCCGCCGAGCGGGTAGTCCTTGCGTTGGGGGTGACCGTCCCAGTCGTCCGGCATGAGGATGCGGGTCAGCGCCGGGTGTCCGTCGTAGACGATGCCGTACATGTCCCAGGTCTCCCGCTCCTGCCAGTCGGCGGTGGGGTAGACGCCGACCACCGACGGGACGTGCGGGTCCTCGACGCCGACCGCGACCTCCAGCCGGACACGGCGGCGGTAGGTCATCGACGTGAGGTGGTAGGTCGAGTGCAGGCGCTGCTCGACGTCCTCGCCGTAGTCCACACCGGACACCGAGCTGCACAGCTCGAAGCGCAGCGCGCCGTCGTCCCGCATGGCCTGGCAGATGCCGACCAGGTGCTCGCGCTGGACGTACAGGGTGATCTCGCCGCGGTCCACGGTGATCTGCTCGATCGCGGTCGCCGGGATCCCCCGCTCGTTCATCGCATCGCCCAGGGCGTCGACGAACTCGTCGAACCAGCCGCCGTAGGGCCGCTCGGCCGGCGCCGGGAGGTAGGCGGGCAGCCGCAGGCCACCGAAACCGCTGGTGTCACCGGCGTCGTTGACGCCGAACATGCCGCGCCGGGCCCGACCCGCGACCAGCGGCGTGTGGTGGTCCGCGGGCCGGGCCTGTCCGTCGTTGCCGGGCACGATGTCCGGCTCGCCGTGCTCGGCGCTGGAGAACGCCGTGCCGGGCTGGGGAAGGCTCTCGTTGTCGTCGGTCACCGAACTCACTTCTTCTTCGCGTACTTGACCGAGCTGGGGATCATCGGCGTCCGCTCGCCGCTCTCCGCGCGCAGCGCTGCCCGCGTGGGGCCGAGCGGCTCGTCGGTGATCTTGGCGTGGATCTTGAGGATCGCGTCGATCAGCATCTCCGGGCGCGGCGGGCAGCCGGGCAGGTACATGTCCACCGGCACGATGTGGTCGACACCCTGGACCACCGCGTAGTTGTTGAACATCCCGCCGGACGACGCGCAGACCCCCATCGCCAGCACCCAGCGCGGCTCGGGCATCTGGTCGTAGATCTGCCGCAGCACGGGAGCCATCTTCTGGCTCACCCGCCCGGCGACGATCATCAGGTCGGCCTGCCGGGGCGACGCGCGGAACACCTCCATGCCGAACCGGGCCAGGTCGTAGCGCGGCCCGCCGGTGGTCATCATCTCGATCGCGCAGCACGCGAGGCCGAACGTCGCCGGCCACAGCGACGATTTACGCGTCCAGTTGACCAGCTTCTCGACGCTGGCCAGCAGAATGCCGTTCGGGAGCTTCTCCTCGAGACCCATCGTCTTCGCCCCTTTAGTTCCAGTCCAGCCCGCCGCGGCGCCACACGTACGCGAACGCGAAGCCGAGCGTCAGGATGAACAGGACGATCTCCACCAGCCCGAACATGCCCAGCGCGTCGGACGTCACGGCGAACGGGTAGAGGAAGACCATTTCGATGTCGAACAGGATGAACAGCATCGCGGTCAGGTAGTACGCCACGGGCATCCGGCCGCTGCCGACGATCGGCTGCGGCGACGGTTCGATGCCGCACTCGTAGGCGTCGAGCTTCGCCTTGTTGTAGCGGCGTGGTCCGACGAGCGGCGCGATGGTCACCGAGAAGATCGCGAATGCTCCCGCCAACGCGAAGAGCAGAACCAGAGGGAGGTAAGCCTGGAGCACCCCTGCGCCGTCCTTTCCTCACCAGCGGCGATCGTGCTATCACCGCGGCCCGCACCATACGGGGTATGCGTCACACTCCCGGTGGTTAGGCATGCCTAACAGCCAGGAGCTTGTGAAAACGTTCACAAGCGACCGCGGACTGTTGTGAACTTCTTCACAAGGCGCAGCCCCAGTCTAGGACGTGCGTTACCGGAACGCGCCAGATTCTTCTGGATCGTTGTGACCGACACCACTCGCCGTGGTCAGGGCTGCTTGATCGGTCACGCTCTGACCAGGCCAACCACGGGCCGGACGGCACAGCGTCCGGAACGGACCGCGGTCAGGAACGCGGCCGGTTCGACAACCAGGACCGGACCGGGCGGGCGGGGCAGACCGGTCAGCGGATCTGGACGGGGCGCGCCCGGTAAAGCGGACACCATGGCTCAGGCGCTGGGGGTCAGCCGCGCGGCCGTGGTGATCACGCGGTCGGCGATGTCGCCGTCGCGCACGTCGTACAGGCCGGCCATCAGCTTCAGTGCCAGGCGCATCAGGCGCTCCCTGGGCATGCCGTGCTGGGTCAGCGCCCGCATCACCTTCGGGTTGCCGATCAGCCTGCTGAACACCGTGCCCAGCCGGTAGTAGCCGCCCAGCGTCTGCCGGATCGCCACCGGGTAGCCGGCCAGCGCCCGCTCCCTCGACGGCCCGGTCGACCGGGCCAGCGCCTGGACCACGTGCTCGGCCGCGATCTTCGCCGTCTCCATGGCGAAACCGATGCCCTCGCCGTTGAACGGGTTGACCATGCCGCCCGCGTCACCGACCAGCAGCAGGCCGTCGCGGTAGTGCGGGGTGCGGGAAAAGCCCATCGGCAGGGCGGCGCCGCCGATCTTGCCGGTGGCGTTGTCCTCGGTCAGACCCCAGTCCTCGGGCAGGCCGCCCAGCCACGCCTTCATCAGGGCGCGGTAGTCGGTCGAGCCGAACGCGCCGGACGTGGACAGGATGCCCAGGCCCACGTTCACCGTGCCGTCGCCCATGCCGAAGATCCAGCCGTAGCCGGGCAGCAGGCGCGGCTGGGCCGGGTCGGAGCGGTCCCACAGCTCCAGGTGGGACTCCAGGTAGTCGTCCTTGGTCCTCGGGCTGGCGTAGTACCGGCGCACCGCGACACCGATCGGGCGGTTGTCACGCTTCTCGATGCCGACCGACACGGCCAGCCGCGCGGACACGCCGTCGCAGGCCAGCACCAGCGGCGCCCGGTAGGTCACCGACACCTTGTCCGGACCTGCCTTGGCCCGCACGCCGATCACCCGGCCGGTCCGCTCGTCGGTGACGGCACCGGTGACGTTGGTCTGCTCCAGCAGCCGGGCGCCGGCCCGCTGGGCGCTGCGGGCCAGCAGTTCGTCCAGGTCGGACCTGGGGCGGACGACGCCGTAGGGCGGGTAGCCGGCCAGGTCCGGCCAGGGCAGTTCCATGTTGTGGTGGGCGGTGACCACGCGCAGGCCGCGGTTGTGCAGCCAGCCCGCCTCCTCGCGGGTGTCCACGCCCAGGTCGATGAGCTGCTTCACACCGCGCGGGGTCAGGCCGTCGCCGCAGACCTTCTCCCGGGGGAAGGTGCTCTTCTCCAGCAGCAGCACGTCCAGTCCGCTGCGCGCCAGGTAGTTCGCGGCCGTCGACCCGGCAGGGCCGGCACCGACCACGATGACCTCGGCGTCCTCGTCCACGCTGCGGCGACTGGGCGTGCTCATGTGGCTCCTTGATCGCGGTGGGGTTCGCTCGAGTCTATTCGACCGGATTCACCGCCCGGTGCAGCGCGACGATGCCCCCGGTCAGGTTCGTCCACTCGACGTCCACCCACCCAGCCTGCGCCACCAACCTGGCCAACGCATGCTGGTCGGGCCACGCCCGGATCGACTCGGCCAGGTACCGGTACGCGGCCGGGTTGGACGACACCCGCGTCGCGATCGCCGGCAGCGCCCGCATCAGGTAGTTCAGGTAGACGAACCGGAACGGCCCGAACACCGGGCTGGAGAACTCGCACACCACCAGCCGCCCGCCGGGCCGGGTGACCCGGCGCAACTCGGCCAACGCGGCCACGGTGTCGTTCATGTTGCGCAGGCCGAACGACACGGTCACCGAGTCGAAGGCGCCGGTGGCGAACGGCAGGTGCAGCGCGTCCGCGGCCACCTTCGGCACCTGCCGGGCCCAGCCGCGGCGCAGCATGCCCAGCGAGAAGTCGGCGGCCACGCACCACGCGCCGGACTCGGCCAGTGCGACCGTGGACACGGCGGTGCCCGCGGCGACGTCCAGCACGCGCTGTCCGGGCCTGGGGTCCAGGCACCGGCGGGTCACGGCCCGCCAGTGTTTGTCCAGCCCGAGGCTGGTGACCGAGTTGGTCCGGTCGTAGTGCTCCGCGACGCCGTCGAACATCGCGGCGACCTCGTGCGGATCCTTGTCCAGGTGGGCGCGGGACACGGCGCGAGCATATGTGGCCCCGCCGGCGACGCTGCGTCACTACCCTGGCGGACAAGACGTGGCCTGGTGATCGTCGTTACGTCATCTGGCCGACGTGTCGCGGACACTCGGCGCCTTCACGCTAAGTCAGCATGAAGGTCTCGTCCTCGCGCCGTGCGCGACCGGTCGCGCCCGGGCTCATCTCGCACGCGCTCGAGGTCGCCGGCCGGCTGGCCAACGACGCGACGGACGTGATCACCGCGACCGCCGGGCGAGGCGCCAAGCCCACGGCCAAGGAGTCGCCCTTCGACTGGGTGACCGACACCGACCGAACCCTGGAACGGCACACCCGCCGGGTGCTGACCGCCGAGTTCCCCGGTGTGCCCGTGGTGGGCGAGGAGTTCGGCGCGGACGTCGGCGCCGCGGAATCGGAGTACCGCTGGGTCGTCGACCCGGTGGACGGCACCGCGAACTACGTGGCCGGCGTGCCGTGGTGCGCCTACAGCCTGGCGCTGGTGGACGTGGACGGGCCCGTGGTGGGCGTGGTCGCCGACCCGTACCGGGGGCAGATCTACGCCGCCGCCCGCGGTCGTGGCGCGCGGGCCAACGGCACTCCCGTGACGCTGCCGGAACGGGACAGCGTGGCCGGCGCGATCGTGTGCACCGAACTGACCACGGGTGAACCGTGGCCGGGCATGCCGGAGTTCATCGCGCGGGCCGCCGCCGCCCATGCCGGGGTGCGGATCCTGGGTTCGGCGGCGTTGGCCGTCGTGCAGGTGGCGCTCGGGCACGTGGCCGCGGCGGTGCTGCACAGCGTGCACGAGTGGGACGTGGCGGGCGGGATGGCGCTGGCCATCGAGTCGGGTGCCGTGGTGCTGGACCGGCACGGCGTGGACGCGCCACTGCCCGGTGACGGTCTGCTGGTGGCCGCGCCCGGCGTGGCCGACGAGGTGCTCAGGTGGTGGACGGGCGCTGCCCGTTAGCCCTGCGCCGCAGCCACCACACCAGCGGGCCGACGATCGCCCAGCAGATCGCGATCGACGTGCCCGCCGGCAGCAGCGCCAGCCGGTAGTCCCGCCCGGCGACCCGGACCAGTTCGGTGTTGTTCGTGTCGTACTCCACGCGGACCCGCTCACCGGCGGCCAGACCGCCCGGGTAGAGCACGCCTGTGCTGGGAATCACCACGGTGCCGTCGGGGGTGACGAACCGCACAGCGGTACGCCCCACCGAGACGGACAGCACGTCCGCGACCGCCCGGCCCTCGTGCCCGTCTATCTGCGCGTCGTCCAGCCACGAGCCGACCAGCACCAGCAGGCTCAGGACGGTCACCAGGCAGCCCAACGCGAGCAGCGTGCCGGCGGCGATCCGCCTGCCACGTCGCCCGGAGGGCAGCCGCACCGGTTCCCGCGCCTGGTCGGCGCCATCAGCCGGACGGGGTGCCGCGTCGTCGAGACCGTCCGGTCCCGCAAGCACCACGTCAGCAACCATGGCAGGCGAGTCTAGGGTTCGCCGCTCACCCGTTCGGATGGCACCCGTGACGTATCCCACGCCGTCGGGCGGTTCCCGAGATCGGGTGCGGCCAACCTCTCAGCGCACTGATCGCGCGGCATTCGTACGCTCGGATGCGTGACGATCGTTTCCTCGCAGTACCCGCGCCGGCGGCGGACCACGACCTGGGCGCCCGCGGCCGATGGGCTCCGCGTCCACAGCAGGGTCGTCGACACCACGGCTGACCTGCTGGCACTGTTGCCCGGCCCGGACGACACGCTGACCTGGGTGCGGCAGGGCGAGGGCATCGTGGGCTGGGGCGAGGCGGCCCGGTTCGAGCCGTCCGGTCCGGACCGGTTCGCGCAGGCAGCGGACTGGTGGCGGTCGTTCACCGAGGGTGTGGACGTGGCCGACGAGGTCGGTCTGCCGGGCAGTGGCCTGGTGGCGTTCGTGAGCATGGCGTTCGCCGACGACCCCGGCGACTCGGTCCTCGTGGTCCCGGAGGTTGTCGTCGGCCGCCGGGGCGGTGTGACATGGATCACGGAGATCGGGAGCGCGCCGGCGGCCGTCCAGCCGGTCCGGCCGATCCGGACACCCAGTTCGATCAGCTACACCGGCGGCCAGTCCTCCGCCGCCGGCTATCGCGACGCGGTCGCCAGGGCGGTGCTGCGACTGCGGTCCACCGACCTGGCCAAGGTCGTGCTGTCCCACGACATCGTCGCGACCGTGCCGGACGGCGACGGCCCGATCGACGCCCGTTATGTGTTGAACGGCCTGGCTGACCGGTATCCCAACTGCTACGTGTTCTCGGTGGACCGCCTGATCGGTGCCACGCCCGAACTGTTGTTGAGCCGCCGTGGCGACACCGTGGCCGCGCGGGTACTGGCCGGCACGATGTGGCCGACCGAGGGCGTCGACGCCGACGCGCTGGCCGAGCGGCTGCTCGGCTCGGCGAAGAACCAGGAAGAACACCGCTACGCCGTCGAATCACTGCTGGCCACGCTGCGGCCGTACTGCGCCGAGCTGACCGCGCCGGTCGACCCGGAGATCCTGGTGCTGCCCAACGTGGTGCACCTGGCCACGGACATCGAGGGCGTGCTCACCGACGACGTCTCGCTGCTCACCCTGACCGGGGCGGCTCATCCCACGGCGGCCATCGGTGGCACGCCGAAGGACGCGGCCGTCGCGCTGATCGCCGAGTTGGAGGGCATGGACCGCGGCCGCTACACCGGTCCGGTCGGATGGGTCGACAGCAGCGGTGACGGCGAGTTCGGCATCGCGCTGCGCTGCGGCGAAGTCGACGGCAACTCGGTGCGCCTGTTCGCCGGCGGCGGCATCATGGCCGACTCCGACCCCGACAACGAGGTGGCCGAAGCAGCCGCCAAGTTCGTGCCGATGCGTCAAGCCCTGGAACCGCTGCGCGACAGCTGACGTATCCCGGTCGACAGCCGCCGAGAGACCGCGCACATCAACGGCGCTCGACCTCAACCCGCGAGCATGGAGTGCGGCCGGCGGCGGCCATCCGGCCAGGGTGTCGGGCGACGCCGTCAACCCGGTAGGCGGTACACGGAGACGTGCGAGCGGGATTCCGCGGTGAACTCCGCACCGGACCAGTCGGCGTGGCGGCTTTCCAGGGTGAAGCCGGCGATGCGGGCCATCAGGTCCATTTCGGATGGCCAGATGTACCGGTGCGGGCTGCGGGTCACGTATGCCTGACGGCTGCCGTCGGTGTACTCGAAGTGCAGCGACTCCAGGTGCTGGTGCAGCGGGTCGTAGGTGTCCAGGCCGACGTAGCCGGGGCGCGCGGCGAACAGGATGCCCGGTTGGCCTGGCGGCAGCACGCGCAGGTCCGGCACTCCGAGTTCGACGACGAACCGGCCGCCGGGGTCGAGATGGCGGGCCGCATTCTGGAAGCACTCGACCTGTTCGTCCTGGGTGAGCAGGTTGCCGATCGTGTTGAAGACGAGGTAGACGAGGGCGTAGCGGCCGGGGGCGGTGGTGGTGGCCATGTCGCCCTGGACGACCGGCAGCGTGGCCTCGTCCGCCTTGGCGCGCAGGCGGTTCAGCATCGCGTCGGACAGTTCGATGCCGGTGACCGGGACGCCGCGCTCGGTCAGCGGGATGGCCACCCGGCCGGTGCCGATGGCGAACTCCAGCGCCCGGCCGCCGGCGGCCAGTTCGGCCAGGCGGTCGACCGTGGGGCCGAGCACCTCCGCCGCGAACATGCCGGTCCCCGGCGTGTCGTAGCGCTCCGCCGTCTCCCGGTCCCAGATCTCGTCCTGCCGCATGACTCCCAGGATCACCGGCCTGTCCACTGGTTATCCGGCGCTGGCCAGCGCGAACGGCAGTGCCCCCGACGCGCCGGACAACCGCACCGCCCGGGCGGCCAGGGTCATAGTCCAGCCCGAGTCGACCAGGGCGTCCACCAGCAGCACCGGACCGTCCACTCCGGACACCGAACTGTCGAACGACGGCCACAGCTGGGCCACCCGCCGCGCGCTGTTCACCGACCGCTCGCCGGAACCGGCACCGGAGCCCACCGAACCCAAGGGTGCCAACCGACCCACCGACGCCAACCGGGCACCCAGGCTGGCCACCAGGCGCGGGTGGGTGCTCGACTCGACCGTGACCACGCCGGTCGGGCGGGTGGACCAGTCCCACGAGGCCAGCACCCGCACGCAGGCGTCGAACACGTCGTCGGGCACGTCCTGGTCCGGGCCGGACAGCAGCTCGCGCAGGCGGATGCCCCAGCCGATGTCGGTCAACCGGGCCACCACCCGGCCGGACTCGGCGGTCTCGGCCGGCGGGATCTTGCCGGACAGCGGCACGTCCAGCGCGGCCAGGCCGGTGGGCCACAGCTTGCGCGGCGCGATCTCCACGCCGGGCCGGCGCAACCGTTCGCGCGCGGCCGACGCGGTCTGCTCGGTGACCTCGGCCGACCAGCGCGTGCCGGTGCAGTTGTCGCAGCGGCCGCAGCGTTCCGCGTGCGGATCGTCCAACTGCCGCAACAGGAACTCCATGCGGCAGGCGTCCGTCGACTGGTACTCCAGCATGGCCCGCTGCTCGGCGGACCGGGCCGTGGCGATCCGCTCGTACCGCTCGCCGTCGTAGGTCCACTCCTGCCCGGTCGACTCCCAGCCGCCGCGCACCCGGCGCACGGCACCGTCGACGTCGAGCACCTTCAGCACCATCTCCAGCCGGTTGCGGGACAACTCCACCATCGGCTCCAGCGCCGGCGTGGACAGCACCCGCCCGGCACCGGCCAGCGCGTCCAGCACCTGGCGCACCACGAACTCACGCGGGAAGGCCAGCGACCCGAAGTAGTCCCAGATGTCGCGGTCCTCGCGGCCGGGCAGCAGCACCACGTCGGCCCGCTCCACGCCCCGCCCGGCGCGGCCGATCTGCTGGTAGTAGGCGATGGGCGAGGCGGGCGCGCCGAGGTGCACCACGAAACCGAGATCCGGCTTGTCGAAACCCATGCCCAGCGCGGACGTGGCGACCAGGGCCTTGATCCGGTTGGCCAGCAGGTCCTGCTCGGCCTCGGCCCGCTCGGTGGGGTCGGTCCGGCCGGAATAGGCCGCCACGGCGTACCCGCGGTCGCGCAGGAACGCGGCGACCTCGTCCGCGCCGGCCACGGTGAGCGTGTAGACGATGCCGGAGCCGGGCAGTTCGGCGAGGCGGTCGGCGAGCCAGGCCAGCCGGGTCTCGTTGGTGGGCAGGCGGACCACGGACAGCCGCAGCGACGCCCGGTCCAGGGCGCCGCGCAGCACCAGCGCGTCCGACCCGACGCCGACCCGCAGCTGCTCGGCGACGTCCCGGATGACACGGTCGTTGGCGGTGGCCGTGGTGGCCAGCACCGGGACGCCGTCGGGCAGGTCGGCCAGCAGGGTGCGCAACCGCCGGTAGTCCGGGCGGAAGTCGTGACCCCAGTCGGAGACGCAGTGCGCCTCGTCGACCACCAACAAACCCGTGGTGGCGGCCAGCGCGGGCAGCACGGCGTCCCGGAAGTCCGGATTGTTCAGCCGTTCCGGGCTGATCAGCAGCACGTCCACAGCGCCCGCGGTGACGTCGGCCTGGATGCCCGACCACTCGTCGACGTTGGCCGAGTTGATGGTGACCGCGTGCACCCCGGCGCGCGCGGCTGCCGCCACCTGGTTGCGCATCAGCGCCAGCAGCGGCGAGACGATCAGCGTGGGCCCGACGCCCTGTTCCCGCAGCAGCGCGGTGGCCAGGAAGTACACCGCCGACTTGCCCCAGCCGGTGCGCTGCACCACCAACGCCCGCCGCCGGTCGACGACCAGCGCGCGGATCGCCTCCCACTGGTCGGGCCGCAGGCGCGCGTCATCGCCTGCCAGCTTCCGCAGCAGTTCCTCGGCCCGTTCGCGCAGCGCGTCGCCGTTCATCTCCACACAGTGGTCCACGCCCCCAGAGATAGTCCATTCGCCCGACAGCCGCACACGTTGTCCACAGCCGCCACGGGGTTGTCCACAGGCTGGGGACGTGCCGGCGACCACAGTGGGCGACCTGCGAGACTGGAGGCCGTGCACGGCAACTCCACGGCGACCGGCCAGACGGTCACCAGGTCACGGACCCTGTTCGAGCGGGCGACCGCAGCCACGCCCGGCGGCGTCAACTCGCCGGTCCGCGCGTTCCAGTCGGTCGGCGGCACGCCCCGGTTCATGGTCTCCGGGTCCGGTCCGCACCTGACCGACGCGGACGGCAACCGGTACGTGGACCTGGTCAGCTCCTGGGGCCCGATGATCCTGGGCCACGCGCACCCTGCGGTGGTCGAGGCCGCCGGGCGGGCGGCGGCATCCGGGCTCTCGTTCGGCACGCCCACCGAGGGTGAGATCGACCTGGCCGAGGAGATCATCGGCCGGGTCGCGCCGGTGGACCAGGTGCGACTGGTCAATTCGGGCACCGAGGCCACCATGAGCGCGATCCGGCTGGCCCGGGGGTTCACCGGTCGCAGCAAGATCATCAAGTTCGCCGGGTGCTACCACGGCCACGTGGACGCGCTGCTCGCCGACGCGGGATCCGGTGTCGCCACGCTCGGCCTGCCCACCTCGCCCGGTGTCACCGGCGCGCAGGCCGCGGACACGATCGTGCTGCCGTACAACGATCTCGCCGCCGTCGGCGACGCGTTCCGGCTCAACCCGGACACCATCGCCTGCGTGATCACCGAGGCCGCCGCCGGCAACATGGGCGCCGTCGCGCCGTTGCCCGGGTTCAACGCCGGCCTGCGCGACCTCGCCCACCAGTACGGCGCGCTGCTGGTGATGGACGAGGTGATGACCGGCTTCCGGGTGTCCAGGGCGGGCTGGTTCGGCCTGGAGGACGTACCGGGCGACCTCTACACGTTCGGCAAGGTGATGTCCGGCGGGCTGCCGGCCGCCGCGTTCGGCGGCCGGGCGGACGTGATGGCCAGGCTGGCGCCGGTCGGCCCGGTCTATCAGGCGGGCACGCTGTCCGGGAACCCGGTGGCCGTCGCGGCCGGCCTGGCCACGCTGCGCGCCGCCGACGACGCCGTCTACCAGGCGCTGGACGCCAACGCCCGCCGGCTGGGCGACCTGTTCACCGCCGCTCTCACCGCGGCCGGCGTGGCGCACCGCGTGCAGTACGCGGGCAACCTGCTGTCCGTCTTCTTCACCGAGGCCCCGGTGCAGGACTTCCTGTCCGCCAAGGCCAGCCAGACCTGGCGCTTCCCGGCGTTCTTCCACGCCCTGCTGGCCGGTGGCGTGTACGGGCCGCCGAGCCCGTTCGAGGCGTGGTTCGTCAACGCCGCCATGGACGACGACGCGTTCGCCGTGATCGAGGCCGCGCTGCCGGCCGCTGCCGCGGCCGCCGCCGCGAGTGAGGAGCCAGGCCAGTGACGTCCGCGGAGCCCCGGCGCGGTCCGGAGGCCGTGCGCACACCGGTCACCACGATCGTGCATCTGGTGCGGCACGGCGAGGTGCACAACTCGGACGGCATCCTCTACGGCCGGCTGCCCGGCTTCCGGCTGTCCGAGCGCGGCCAGCAGCAGGCGCTGGTGGTCGCGGAGCACCTGCGGGACGCCGACGTGGCGCACGTGGCCTGCTCACCGCTGGAGCGGGCCAGGCAGACCGCGGCGCCGATCGCCGACTCGCACCGGATCGACCTGGTCACCGACGAGCGGCTGATCGAGGCGGCCAACTCGTTCGAGGGCCAGAAGGTCTCGGTGGGTGACGGCGCGCTGCGCGACCCGCGCAACTGGCCCGCGCTGCGCAACCCGTTCCGGCCGTCCTGGGGCGAGCCGTACCTGGACATCGCGCACCGCATGCTGGCCGCCGTGCACCGGGCCCGCACCGCGGCCGCCGGGCGGGAGGCGGTGTGTGTGTCGCACCAGCTGCCGATCGTGTCGGTCCGGCGGTTCGTGGAGGGTCGACGGCTGTGGCACGACCCGAGGCGACGGCAGTGTTCGCTGGCGTCCATCACGTCGCTGGAGTTCGCCGACGAGAAGCTGGTCGGCGTGACCTACAGCGACCCGGTCGGCGCGACCAACGTGCGGGTGAGCGGGGCATGAGCCGGTTGGTCCGAATCCTGGCCGCCACCCTGGTGGCCGGCGTGTGCGTGGCCGGCTGCGCGGTCGGCAAGGACGCGGTCGTCGAGGGCAGCTCGTTCTCGTTCGTGTCGCCCGGCGGCAAGCTGGTCATCACCTACCCGGAGTCGCAGCGGCAGGTGCTGCCCGACCTGACCGGGCAGAGCCTCGCCGATCCGAACAAACAGATCCACGTGTCCGACTACCCGGGCCAGGTCGTGGTGATCAACATCTGGGGCCAGTGGTGCGGGCCGTGCCGGGACGAGGCGCCCGAACTGTCCACCGTGTTCCAGCAGACCAGGGCGCAGGGTGTGCAACTGATCGGCATCGACGTCCGCGACCAGCGCAGCGCGGCCCTGGATTTCGTGCACGACAACCAGATCAGCTATCCGTCGATCTTCGACCCGGCCGGCCGGTCGCTGTTGGCGTTGAGCGGCTACCCGCGCGCGGTGGTGCCCTCGACCATCGTGCTGGACCGCCGGCACCGGGTGGCCGCCGTGTACCTGGAACGGGTCACCGCCACCCTGCTGCTGCCCGAAGTGCGGACGCTAGCCAGCAAGGCGTGAGCCCGGCGTGGGATCGGCGTCGGCTGTGACCGACGCCGCGCGGCGGGTGGACCGGTGGTCGGCCGGGTATTGACGGTCCTTACCCTCGTCGTGTGAACCCCACCGCGCTCGCCATGTCGGGGCCGCTGTTGCTGGCCGCCGGCGTCGCGGTGGCGGCCGGTGCGTTGTCGTTCGCGTCGCCCTGTGTCGTGCCGCTGGTGCCCGGTTATCTGGCCTATCTGGCCGGCCTGGTGGGTGCCGACGCGCCCTCGGTGTCCGTGGACGAGCCGGCCCGTGGCGGTCGCTGGCGGGTCGCCGGTGCCGCGCTGCTGTTCGTGGCCGGGTTCACCGTGGTGTTCGGCGCCGGCTCCGTGCTGGTGCTGGGCCTGTCCAATGCCCTGCTGGACAACGAGTCGCTGCTGGAACGCATCGGCGGTGTCCTCACGATCGTGATGGGCCTGGTGTTCCTGGGCCTGATCCCGCTGCTGCAACGCGAGGTGCGGCCGCACGCCGCGCCCAGGGCCGGCCTGGTCGGCGCACCGCTGCTGGGCGGGGTGTTCGCGCTGGGCTGGACGCCCTGCCTGGGCCCGACGCTGACCGGCGTGATGTCGGTGGCCGCCGGCACCCAGGTCGGATCGGGCACCGTGCGCGGCATCCTGCTGGTACTGGCCTACTGCCTCGGTCTGGGCGTGCCGTTCGTGGTGCTCGCGCTGGGCGCCCGCTGGGCGGTGCAGGCCACGGGCTGGTTGCGCCGGCACGTGCGCGGGGTGCAGATCACCGGTGGCGTCCTGCTGCTGTGTGTCGGATTCGCGCTGGTCACCGGGTTGTGGGGCGATCTGGTCGACTGGCTGCGGGAAACCGTGGTGACGTCTGTGAGCCTGCCGTTGTGACGACCGTCGACACGCCGAAGGTCACCGAGCCGACGCCACCGAGCCGGCCCGGTCCGGTGCGCACCGTGCTGGCCTTCCTGCGCAACACCTGGCGTGGCCTGACCGCCATGCGCACCGCGCTCGTGCTGCTGTTCCTGCTGGCGCTGGCCGCGCTGCCCGGCGCCCTGCTGCCGCAGCGGGCGCTCAACGACCCGAAGGTCGAGCAGTACATCACCGACCACGGCTGGTGGGGACAACTGCTGGACCGGCTGCAGTTCTACACCGTGTACAGCAGCGTCTGGTTCTCCGCGATCTACGTGTTGCTGTTCGTGTCGCTGGTGGGCTGCCTGCTGCCCCGGTCGCTGGAGTACGCGAAGCAGTGGACCGCCAAGCCGGTGATCACGCCGAGGAACCTGGCCCGGCTGCCGCACCACGTGCACGCCGAGTTCGACAGCGACCAGGACGTGGCCGAGGTCGCGGACGCCGTGCGCGGTCAGTTGCGCGGCTGGCGGATGCGCCGGGACGCCGACGGCGAGGGTGCGGCCCGCACGGTCAGCCTGTCCGCCGAACGCGGTTTCCTGCGTGAGACCGGCAATCTGGTGTTCCACTTCGCCCTGCTCGGGCTGATCGTGTCGTTCGCCATCGGCAAGATGTTCATGTACTCGGGCCAGGTCATCGTGCTGGCCAACGGTTCCGAGTTCTGCAACTCGGGAGTGCTGGAGTACGACTCGTTCACTCCCGGCCTGCGGGTGGACGGCACGCACCTGGACCCGTTCTGCGTGAAGGTCGACAACTTCACCGCCACCTACCTGCCCACCGGACAGCCGCTGACCTACGGCTCCGACATCGAGTACCAGTCCGGCGACGACCTGACCACGAACACCTGGAAGCCCTACGACCTGCGGGTCGACTCGCCGCTGCGCACCGCGGGCGACCGGGTCTACCTGCTGGGCAACGGCTACGCCCCACAGTTCACCGTCACCTTCCCGGACGGCACCGTCCGGCACGGGCTGGTGCAGTGGAAGCCGGACGACACCAGCACGATGCTGTCCGAGGGCGCCACCAAGTTCGACCCGCCGAACGTGACGAACGCCAGCGAGCTGGTCACCAGGCAGATCGCGATCACCGGGCTGTTCGCGCCCACGGCGGCCTACCAGAGCGGCCTGCTCAGCTCGACCTACCCTGGCCTGACCAAACCGGGCGTGTCCGTGGACGTCTATCAGGGTGACCTGGGCGAGAGCAGCGGCACCGGGCAGAGCATCTTCACCATCGACCAGAGCATGGTCGCCGACGGGCGGCTGAAGCTGGTCGACAAGGCGAACCTGGGGATCGGGCAGACCACGAAGCTGCCCGACGGCACGACCGTCCGGTTCGACGACGTGCAGCGGTGGGTGTCGTTGCAGATCTCGCACGACCCCACCCAGGTCTACGTGTTGATCTTCGCGTTGCTGATGCTCGGCGGCCTGATCGTGTCGCTGACCGTCAAGCGCCGCAGGGTGTGGGTCAGGGTGTCCCGCACCCCCGCCGACCAGGGCGACGACGCCGGTCGTACGGTGGTCGAGATCGGTGGGCTGGCCCGCACCGACCAGGCCGGATACGGCGAGGAGTTCACCCGGCTGTCGGCCCGCCTCGTGGCCGTGGCCCAGGGACAGGCGGTCACGTCCGGGAAGGACAGTTGATGGCAGTCAACGAGATGCTGGCCCACAACAGCCAGTACGCCTACACCGCGGCAGTCACGATCTACGTGCTGTCGATGTTCTTCTACCTCGCCGAGACGGCCTTCGGCCGCAATGCGGCCAAGGCGGCGGAGCCGGCCAGGGAACTGGTCGCCGCGGGCGGTGTGACCGTCACCGGTACGACGACGACCGTCGACCCGGACGCGGACACCGGCACCCGGGGCAGCAGGCCGCTGGCCGAGCGGCTGGGCCGGATGGGCGTCGGCCTGACCGTGCTGGGTGCCGTGGTGCACCTGCTGTCCATCGTGCTGCGCGGGCTGGCCGTGGACCGGTGGCCGCTGGGCAACATGTACGAGTTCATGTCGTTCGTGTGCCTGGTCGCGGTGATCGCCTGGCTGATCATGCTGCGCCGCTTCCAGATCCGCAGGCTCGGCGCGTTCGTGCTGATCCCGGTGTTCATCCTGATGTTCCTGGGCGGCACGGTCCTCTACACGCAGGCCGAGCCCGTCCAGCCGGCGCTCCAGTCCTACTGGCTGGTGATCCACGTGACCGTGGTGTCCACGGCGTGCGGTGTGCTGCTGGTGCCCGGCGTGGCGAGCGTGATGTACCTGATCAAGGGCGCCTACGACCGCAACCGGTCCCGGTTCACCCGGATCGGGCCGAAGCTGCCCAGCACCGCGACGCTGGACCGGCTGGCCTACCGCACCACGATCTTCGGCTTCCCGCTGTTCACGTTCGGCGTGATCTGCGGGGCGATCTGGGCCGAGTCGGCGTGGGGCCGGTTCTGGGGCTGGGACCCCAAGGAGACGACGGCGTTCATCGCCTGGGTGGTCTACGCGGCCTACCTCCACTCGCGGGCCACGGCCGGCTGGCGGGGCACCAGGGCGGCGATCATCAACATCCTCGGCTTCGCCGTGATGATCTTCAATCTGTTCTTCATCAACCTGGTGACCACGGGTCTGCACTCCTACGCCGGCGTCGGCTGACCACCTGTCGACCCGTACGCTCCCTGCGACTACCGTCAGTTGGGTCACGCTCGCAACCCGCTTGTGCAGGGAGGACTCCACCGGTGACCGGACCCTACGAGGAGCCCACGCCACGCCACGAGGCGAACTGGCAGCCACCGGCCGGACAACAGGGGACACAGGCCAGGACGTCGAATCCGGCCGCACCGACGGCCGGCCCGGACCAGTCCGGCACGCCCGGCGTGCCGCAGCAGGAGCCCGAGCAGCTCTCCGGCCAACACGCCGCGCCCGAGCCGCACCCGCACCCGGTCCCGTCCTACATCGAGCCGACCGGTTCGGGTGGATTCCCGCTGCCGGGTAGCCAGTCCGGGCAGTATTCGGTGCAGGACGGCTCGTCCGGGCCGATGCCGCAGGGCAACCAGTCGGGTCCGTATCCCACGCCGGGCAGTTCGTCCGGGCCGTATCCCACGCCGGGGAGCACGTCGGGCCCGTATGCCACGCCTGCCGGCCAGTCCGGGCCGCATCCGGTGCCGGGCAACCAGTCCGGGCCCTTCCCGAGCGGCTACCCGCAGCCGCCCGTGCCGTTCCCGTTCGAGCAGCAGTTTCCGGCGGGTGGGCCGACGCAGCCGCCGATGCCGCAGCCCGGCCAGGTCCCGCCGGGCCAGCCGGTGCCGGGTGGCCTGTCCCGGCAGGCGCAGGCGGCCGCGCACGACCTGTCCTCGTCGCAGTTGCTGCGCCAGACCAAGCGGCCGCCGCAGACCGGCTGGCGGCGGGCCGTGTTCAAGGTGACGGGGCATGCGGTGAACCTGGGCGAGAGCCCGGCCGACGTACACCGCAGGGATCTGATCGCGCGGATCAACCAGCCGCTGCGCGGGTGCTACAAGATCGCGATGCTCAGCCTGAAGGGTGGCGTCGGCAAGACCACCGCCACGACGACGCTGGGCTCGACCTTCGCGTCGCTGCGCGGTGACCGGGTGATCGCGGTGGACGCCAACCCGGACCGGGGCACGCTCAGCCAGAAGATCCCGCTGGAGACCACCGCGACCGTGCGGCACCTGCTGCGCGACGCCGGCCGGATCACCCGGTACAGCGACGTGCGCGCCTACACCTCACAGGGCCCGAGTCGGCTGGAGGTACTGGCCAGCGAGCAGGACCCTGCCGTGTCCGAGGCGTTCAGCGAGGACGACTACCGGCGCACCATCGATCTGCTGGAGCACTTCTACAACATCGTGCTCACCGACTGTGGTACCGGCCTGATGCACTCGGCGATGCGGGGTGTGTTGGACATCGCCGACTCGCTGGTGATCGTGTCGTCCGGTTCGGTGGACGGGGCCCGGTCGGCGTCGGCGACGCTGGACTGGCTGGACGCGCACGGCTACCACGACCTGGTGTCCCGGTCGGTGGCGGTGATCAACTCGGTACGCCCGAAGTCGGGTGCCGTCGACCTGGAACGGCTGGCCGAACACTTCGGCTCGCGCTGCCGCGCGGTGTGCCGGATCCCGTTCGACCCGCACCTGGAGGAGGGCGCCGAGATCGAGCTGGAGCGCCTGGCCGGTTCGACCAGGACGGCGCTGCTGGAACTGGGCGCCACGGTCGCGGACGATTTCCCCAGCGACATGCCCCGGCGCTAGCCGGACGTACCGCTGCCGCGGTGGGCTGAACTCACCGCGGCCATGGCTGGTTCGAGGGGTATCAGGGCTGGTCGGGACCGTCCGGGTCCTCGGGCCGCTGATTCTGCTCGCCGAGGCGCCGCAGGAAGTCAGGGTCGTCGTCCGGCGCGACCACCTGCCGGCGTGCCCCGACGCTGACCCGGTCCGGGTTCAGCGCACGCCATAGCAAGGCCGCGATGGTGACGACGCCGATGGCGGCGAGCAGGTAGAGCATGGGCGTCACCTCCGCGCACAGATTGACACGAGGCTAGCCCTTCGCAGACCTACCGCCGTGTTCAGACGCCGCGAACGGGTTCGCTCGCTTCGGTGGTGAGTTCGGCGAGCAGGGTCTTGACCTCGGACTCGCGGAAGCGGCGGTGACCGCCGGGAGTACGGATCGAACCGATCCGGCCGGCCGTGGCCCACCGGGTGACCGTCTTCGGGTCGACCCGGAACAGGGTGGCCACCTCGCCTGGCGTGAGCAGTCGCTCGCTGACCTGCTGCCTCGGGTGTTGAACAGACGCAGTCACTGTCGTCCCTCCTTGTTGCCGAAACACACTTGCCGGGCGTCGAGCGGTTCTCGTACTCGGATACCCACAAGATCCGGCGTTCCGGTCGCATAGTGCCATCTCGCCCGCCGGGTACTCGAACGCTAGGCTGATGGTAAAGAGTAAGTAAGGGACAAATCGTCACCATCCGCCGCACGGATGTGCACGCTTGGTGAAGGAGGCGTCCATTCGAGGGCCGGCCGACGTGTCCGATCCGGTGACGCCCGCGTAGCGTTGCGGGCGTGGTCGAGCACTCCGACAACCAGCACACCGGGCAACCGCCAACCGCCCCGCCGCCGGTGCCGCCGCACCTGGGCCGCGACCTCGGGCTGTACGTACTGGCCAGGTTCGCGCTGGTAGCGGTGGTCGCGCTGGTGCTGTCGCTGGTGAACGTGCCGCTGTTGGTCGCGATCGCCGTCGGTCTGGTGGTCGGCCTGCCGCTGTCGCTGGTGGTGTTGCGCGGCTGGCACGAGAAGATCTCCGCCGGCCTGGCGGCGCGCGGCATGGCCCGACGTGCGGCGCGGGCGTCGCTGCGTGCCGAACTGCGCGGTGAGACCTCGTCGCCGGACGCGGGCTGACGGCAAAGTCCGGCATAACGGTCAAAAGTCTTCAGTCAACCCACAGGTTAGAGACCGGTCGGGACAGAGCACGACCGAAGAAACCACCCGATCGGGTCAGACTTACCCAAGAGTAAGTGCGATTCCGGTCGCGATCGCCCACACCAGCATGGCCAGTCCGGTGTCCCGCAGCACCGGGATCAGCGCCAATCCGCCGACACCCTGGCGGATCCGCCGGACCGGGCCGACCAGCAGCGGCACCGCCAGCAGGCCCAGCAGCGCCCACGGCCGCGTCACCCCGATGGCCACGCTGACCAGCACCGGAACCGCCACCAGCACCTGGTAGAGCACCCGGGTGCGGGCGTCACCGAGGATCACCGCCAGCGTGCGCTTGCCGGTCTGGCTGTCGGTGGGGATGTCGCGCAGGTTGTTGGCCACCAGCACCGCGGACGAGAAGGCGCCCACCGCGACGGCGTCCGCGATGCCCGCACCGGTAATCCGCCCGGACTGCACGTAGAGCGTACCCAGCACCCCGGCCAGGCCGAAGAACACGAACACGGCGATCTCGCCGAATCCGGCGTAGCCGTAGGGCCTGCGGCCGCCGGTGTAGAACCAGGCGCCGGCGATGCACACCGCGCCCAGGCCGAGCAGCCACCACAGGCCGGACGTGGCCACCAGCACCAGACCGCTGACCCCCGCCACGCCGAAGCAGGCGAACGCCACCGCCCGGACCAGCGTCGGCCGCACCACGCCGGAGCCGACCAGCCGCAGCGGTCCGACCCGCTGGGCGTCGGTGCCCCGGACGCCGTCGGAGTAGTCGTTGGCGAAGTTGACGCCGATGATCAGCGCCAGCGACACCACCAGCGCCAGCACCGACTTCCACCAGACGAACTGGTCGACGGCGGCTGCCGCGCCGGCACCGACGAGGACGGGGGCGATCGCGTTGGGCAGTGTGCGCGGGCGGGCCCCCTCCACCCACTGCGCGGCAGTGGCCATCGGCTACCGCCCGACCCTGTTGTCACTCATGTGTCGACTCCCCTGTCTCGTTCAGGATCGCACGGACGCCGGACCGGTCGATCTTGCCCGGTCCGCGCAGCGGTAGTGCGTCGGTGAACCCGAACCGCTTCGGCACGGCCGCCCGGCCCACCCGCTCGCGGACCACGGCGGCCAGCGCGTCGACGGCTGGCGGGTCGGCCGGATCGACGGGCACCACGGCGGCCACCACGGCCTGACCCCACCGGGCGTCCGGCACGCCCACCACGCACGCGGCCCGCACGCCCGGCTGTGCGGCCAGCACCCGCTCCACCATCGTCGGCGCCACCTTCACCCCGCCGGTGTTGATCAGGTCGTCGGTGCGGCCCAGCACGTCGAGCCTGCCGTCCACCAGCCGGCCCTCGTCGCCGGTGCGGAACCAGCCGCCGGCGAACGTGGCCACCGACAGTTCGGGGGCGCCGCGGTAGCCGTGCGCCAGCATCGGGCCGGCCAGTTCGATCCGGCCCACGCCGTGCTCGTCGGCGTCGGCGATGCGGACGTTCAGCCCGTCCAGCGGCACACCTGCGTAGACACAGCCGCTGGCGGTCTCGCTCATGCCGTAGGCGGGCACGACCCGCACGCCGGCCGCGTCGGCCCGCTCGGCCAGTTCCGGCGGGGTGGCGGCGGCGCCGATGATCACCGCGTCGAACGCCCGCAGCGCGTCCAGTCCCCGGCCCCCCTCGTCCAGCAGCGTGACCAGCTGGGTGGGCACCAGGGCGGTGTAGCGCGGACCGGAACCGGCCAGCACCTCGGCGGCCGCGTCGGCGAACGGACGGCCGCGGAACGGCACCGACAGGTCGACCACACCGGGCCGGGTGCCGGCCAGCAGTGATCGCACCAGCACCTGGAGGCCGCCGACGAACTGGGCGGGTGTGGCCAGCAACCACCGGCCGGGACCGCCCAGCCGGGCGTGCGTGGCGGCGGCCGAGGCGCGCAGGGCGCCCGCGGACAGCAGCACGCCCTTGGCCTCACCGGTCGACCCCGAGGTGCAGATCACCACGGCGGTGTCCGGTTCCAGTGGCTCGGTCGGTGCCATGGCGGCGCGCAGTTCGGCCAGGCGCGGGTCGGTCGCGGCCAGCGGCAGCAGCGCCGGACCACCGGCCAGGGCGTCGGCCAGCGCGGCGTGCAGCGAGCGGGCCGAGGACGGCCGGCCGTCCAGGGTGAGGACGCGCATCATCAGAAATACCAAGGGAAACGCGACCAGTCGGGCTCGCGCTTCTGCAGGAATGAGTCGCGACCCTCGACGGCCTCGTCGGTCATGTAGGCCAGGCGGGTGGCCTCACCCGCGAACAGCTGCTGGCCGACCAGGCCGTCGTCGATCAGGTTGAACGCGTACTTCAGCATGCGTTGCGCGGTCGGCGACTTGCCGTTGATCTCGCGGGCCCACTCCAGCGCGACGCGCTCCAGATCGGCGTGCGGCACCACCTCGTTGACCGCGCCCATCCGGTGCATCTGCTCCGCCGTATAGGCGCGGCCGAGGAAGAAGATCTCCCTGGCGAACTTCTGGCCGACCTGGCGGGCCAGATAGGCCGAGCCGAAACCACCGTCGAAACTGCCGACGTCGGCGTCGGTCTGCTTGAAGCGGGCGTGCTCCGCGCTGGCGAGAGTGAGATCACAGGTGACGTGCAGGCTGTGCCCGCCGCCCGCGGCCCAGCCGGGCACCACGGCGATGACGATCTTCGGCATGAACCGGACGAGTCTTTGACACTCCAGGATGTGCAGCCGGCCCGCCCGAGCCGGGTCCACGGTGTCCGCGGTCTCGCCGCTGGCGTACTGGTAGCCGGACCGGCCGCGGATCCGCTGGTCGCCACCGGAGCAGAAGGCCCAGCCGCCGTCACGCGGGGACGGGCCGTTGCCGGTCAGCAGGACGCAGCCGACGTCCGAGGACATCCTCGCGTGGTCGAGTGCCCGGTACAGCTCGTCCACGGTGTGCGGCCGGAAGGCGTTGCGTACCTCGGGCCGGTGGAACGCGATGCGCACGGTGCCCTGGTCGACCGCCCGGTGGTAGGTGATGTCGGTGAAGCCGAACCCGTCGACCTCCGTCCAGGCATTCGGATCGAACAGCTCTGACACGACCGGTTCGCTCACGCCTGCGAGGATAGGCACGTGCATCCGTCCACCGCGCAGGCGAGGGTGATCGTCGACGAGCTGGCCCGGTGCGGGGTGGGACACGTCGTGATCTGCCCTGGTTCGCGGAACGCGCCGCTGTCCATGGCCGCGTTCGACGCGGCGGCTGAGGGGCGAATCACACTGCACGTGCGGATCGACGAGCGGTCCGCGGGCTTCCTGGCGCTGGGCATCGGCAAGGCGGGCGCCGGCCCGGCGGCGGTGTGCTGCACGTCCGGTACGGCCGTGGCCAACCTGCACCCCGCCGTCCTGGAGGCACACCACTCGGGCACCCCGCTGATCGCGCTGACCGCCGACCGGCCGGCCGAGCTGTGGGGCACCGGCGCGAACCAGACCATCGACCAGCGGGGCCTGTACGGCGGCGCGGCGGCCTATGTGGAGCTGCCGCTGGCCGAACGCCGGGTGGGCGGCAACGCGATCTGGCGCTCGACGGTGGCGCGGGCGGTGGCACGCGCCGGCGCCGGGCCGGTGCAGCTCAACGTGCCACTGCGGGAACCGCTGGTGCCCTCCGGGGACGACGACTGGCCGGAGCCGCTGACCGGCCGGGACGGGCCGTGGACGGCGCGGACGCCCTCGGTCCGCGCCGGGCCCGCCGTCGGGTTGGGCGCGCGGACGCTGGTGGTGGCCGGGGATGGATCGCCGGATCGGATCCGGGCGGTGGCCGAGGTGGCCGCGGCAGCCGGCTGGCCCGTGGTCGCGGAGCCCACCGCGGTCGCCGCGGCGCGGTCGGGCGGCGCCGAGGTGCTGGCCACCGGGTCGCTGCTGCTCAACGCCGGCGCCTCGCCTGCCGTGCCGGTCGACGTGGCCGTGGTGGGCAGGCCGACGTTGACTCGCGGGGTGGGAGCGGTGCTGCGTCAGGCCGGTCGGGTGGTGCTGGTCACCGATGCGGACCGGATCGACCCGCAGCACGTCGCGACGCACGTGGCCGGGGCGGTCGAACCGGTGGACCCACCCGATCCGGACTGGCTGGCCGCCTGGCAGGCCGCGGACAAGGTGGCGACGGCCGCGGTGGACCGGGTGATGGACGGCGGGTGGGCGACCGGTGCGCACGCGGCCCGGGACGTGGTGGCCGCCCTGCCGGCCGGCGTCGGACTGTTCCTGGGGTCGTCGAACGCGGTGCGGTTCGCGGACTTCGTCGCGCCGACCGGGGATCGGCCGGTGGTCGCCAACCGTGGTGTGGCCGGGATCGACGGCAGCGTGTCCACGGCGGCCGGGCTGGCGCTCGGATCGGGGCGGCCGTGGTGCGCGCTGCTGGGCGATCTGACGTTCCTGCACGACGCCAACGGATTGCTGTTGGGGCCGGAGGAACAACGGCCGGGGCTGACCATCGTCGTGCTCAACGACGACGGCGGCGGCATCTTCGAGCTGCTGGAACAGGGCGCGCCGGAGCACGCCGCCGCGTTCGAGCGGGTGTTCGGCACGCCGACCGGAGCCGATCTCGCCGCACTGTGCGCGGGTTACCGGGTGCCGCACGTGCTCGTGTCCGAACGGGACGAACTGCCGGCCGCACTGGCGCCGGCCGGGCTGACAGTGGTCGAGATCCGGGTCGGTCGGGCCGGCTTGCGCGACTGGCAGGCCGAGCTGTTCGCCGCCGTCCGCTAACCGGACAGCGGCAGCAGCACCCGGAACGTCGTGCCGACGCCCACTGACGTCTGCACCTCCACCCGACCGCCGTGCGCGGCCACGATCGCCGCCACGATGGCCAACCCGAGCCCGGTGCCGCCGTTGGCCCGGCCGCGGGCCGGATCGGCCCGGTAGAAGCGTTCGAAGACCCGCTCGGCCTGGTCCGGCGGCAGTCCGGCGCCCTTGTCGGCGACCTCCAGCACCGCCTCACCGGGTTCGGCCCGCACGCGGACCTCCACCGGCGTCCCCACCGGGGTGTGCAGGATCGCGTTGTTCACCAGGTTGCCGACCACCTGGCGCAGCCTCGCCTCGTCGCCCAGCACCGGCACCTCGGCGGGCTCGTCGCCGTTGGCCGGGTCGGCGGTGGGCAGCCGCAGGCCCACCGTGCGGTCCGGCGCCACCGCGTGGGCGTCGTGCACGGCGTCCACCACCAGCACCGCGAGGTCGACCCTGGCGTGTTCCAGCGGCCGCTGCTGGTCCAACCTGGCCAGCAACAGCAGATCGTCCACCAGCAGGCCCATCCTGGCCGCCTGGTCCTCGATCCGGTGCAGCACGCCCGCGACCTCCTCCGGTGTGGTCGCCGCGCCCTGCCGGTACAGCTCGGCGTAGCCGCGGATCGACGTCAGCGGCGTGCGCAGCTCGTGGCTGGCGTCGGCGACGAAGCGGCGCATGCGTTCCTCGGAGTTGCGCGCCGACGCCTCGGAACGCTCCCTGGCCCGGAACGCGTGCTCGATCCGGTCGATCATCGTGTTGAACGAACTGGCCAGCCGGCCCACCTCGCTGCGCGGCCGCCGCACCGGCACCCGCCGGGACAGGTCGCCGCCCGCGATGCCCTCCGCGGTCTGCTCGACCTCCTCCAGCGGGCGCAGGCCGTTGCGCACCAGCGCGTAGCCGAGAATCCCGAGCAGCACCAGGGCACCCACCGAGATCCGCAGGTACATCCGGCTCAGGTCGCCGATCGCCGCGTCCACCTGACCCTGCTCGTTCGCCACGATGACGACGGCGGTCCCGTCGTTCGTGGGCACCGAGGAGGCGAGCACCCGCCAGTCGCCGTTGCCGTTGCCGGCCGGCGCGGTGAACGGGTCGCCGACCACCGGATCGGCCGGCAGGGCGGGCTGGTCCGGGTTCCGGCCCGGCATGTGCAGCACCGTCTGGCCGCCCACCCTGACCTCGATGACCGTGCCACCGGCGATCAGCGGGCGACCGGGGAACCCGGCCGGCAGGCCGCCGCCCGCCATGACCAGCTCGACCTGCCGGGTGGTCCGGCCGAGCTGGTTGTCCAACTGGTTGAGCAGGTAGTTCTGCATCGACGCCGACGCGACGAAGTACGACCCGATCAGCACGGCCGCGAGCAGCAGCAACAGCGTGACCACCAGCTGCGCCCGCAGCGGCAGGCGCCGCACCCACGCCCACAGCGTCCGGAAGGGCGACGCGACGGCGGTCATGTCAGTTCGGAGCCAGCCGCAGGACGTAGCCGACGCCCCGCACGGTGTGGATCAGGCGCGGTTCGACGACGTCGACCTTGCGGCGCAGGTACGAGATGTAGGACTCGACCACACCGGCCTCACCGTTGAAGTCGTAGCGCCACACCTGGTCCAGGATCTGCGCCTTGGACACCACCCGGCCGGCGTTGCGCATCAGGTAGTGCAGCAGCTTGAACTCGGTGGGGGACAACGGAACTAGCTTGTCCGCCCGGCGCACCTCGTGACTGTCCACATGCAACTCGAGATCGGCGTAGCGCAGCGGCGCCTCGGTCGGCTCGCCGATGCCCTTCGTCCTGCGCAGCACCGCGTTCACCCTGGCGATGACCTCCTCCAGGCTGAACGGCTTGGTGACGTAGTCGTCGCCGCCGATGGTCAGGCCGGTGATCTTGTCCTCGGCCGCGTCCCGCGCGGTGAGGAACAGCACGGGCACCGTCTGGCCGCCCGAGCGCATCCAGCGCAGCACGTCGAAGCCGTCCCGGTCGGGCAGCATCACGTCCAACAGCACCAGGTCCGGGCTGCGCCGCTCGACGGCCCGCAGCGCCTCGGTGCCGGTGGCGGCCGTGGTCACCCCGAAGCCGGCGAACCGCAGGCTCGTGGCGAGCAGTTCCCGAATGCTCGGGTCGTCCTCGACCACGAGGAGCTCGGTACGGTCCCCCATGCGTGGCTCCCTCCTCGCCGGACCCGGCACTACCAGCGGTGATCCTGCGCTTCCTGGGAGAATCCTGCGAGCCGATGCTGTGGGAACCCGGTGAGTTTCCTGGGAAAAGCCTGACAGGTCACACCATGCCGGGCGGCAGGGCGGCGCCGATCTCGCGCTGGCGCCTCCCCCTGGTGCGGGCGGCGAGGATCACCTCGCGGATCGCGTCCAGCACCAGCAGCGCGGCGACCCCGACCAGACCGATGCCGATGGCCATCCAGTTGCCGTAGTAGATGGTGGACACCAGCGGCGGCCGGCCACCGCCCAGCGGCGTCACCATCGTGGTGACTCCCTTGCCCCACAACAGAATGCCCACGATCACCGCGGCGGCCGCCACGATCACCTCGCCTGCCGCGACGGCGAACCGCCACGGCTGCTCCAGCCGGGCGGGCGGTGGCGCGGTCAACGGTTCGGCGTTCACGTCAGCCAGCCTTTCATGTGCCCAGCAGCGGTCGGAGCGCGGCCCGCAGGGCCTCCGGGTCCTTCGCCCAGGCCACGACCACAGAATCATCGACCAGCCGCAGTGGCACCTCGGTGAACTTCTTCGGCACCGTCCAGCCGCCGCCCAGCACGCGGGCACCGACCGGCATGCCCACGTCGTCCACCTCGACGATCTCCCGCACCGCCAGCGGCTCCCGGCCCTGGTACAGCGAGGTCGACGTGACCACCACCGAGCACACCCGGCGCCGCGCCTGCACCCACAGCAGCGTCAACCCGAACAGCAGGAACCCGACCACCAGCCAGGCGAGGGTGTGCACCGGCCCGCTCAACGCCTCGACACCGGCACCGACCAGCGCGAACAGCGGACCGAACAGCAGCGGCCACCACCAGGAGCCGGGCTCCGTGTACAGGACGGGCGTGGCGTCGTCCAGCGGCTTCGTCACCGCCTCAGTCGTCCAGCCAACCGGCCGCTTCCACGGCCCAGTAGGTGAGCAGCGCGTCGGCACCGGCCCGGCGCAAAGCCGTCAGCGTCTCCAGCACGGTCCGCCGACGGTCCAGCCAGCCGTTCGCGGCGGCCGCCTCGACCATCGAGTACTCGCCGGACACCTGGTAGGCCACCACCGGCACGTCGGCCGTGTCCGCCACGGCCCGCAGCACGTCCAGGTAGGCCAGGGCGGGCTTCACCATCACCAGATCGGCGCCCTCGGCCAGGTCCAGCTCGACCTCGCGCAGCGCCTCGCGGACGTTGCCCGGGTCCTGCTGGTAGGTCTTGCGGTCGCCCTGCAGCGCGGACTCCACGGCGTCCCGGAACGGGCCGAAGAAGGCACTGGCGTACTTCACCGAGTAGGCCAGGATGCCGGCGTCGGTGTGGCCCGCGGCGTCCAGCGCCTCGCGGATCACGCCGACCTGGCCGTCCATCATGCCGCTGGGTCCGAGCAGGTGGGCGCCGGCTTCGGCCTGCGCCACGGCCATCTCGGCGTAGCGGGCCAGGGTGGCGTCGTTGTCCACCCGGCCGTCCGGCGTCAGGACACCGCAGTGGCCGTGATCGGTGAACTCGTCCAGGCAGGTGTCGGCCATCAGCACGGTGGCATCGCCCAGTTCGGCGCGCAGGTCGCGCAGCGCCACGTTGAGCACGCCGTCCTCGTCGGTGGCGCCCGAACCGACGGCGTCCCTGGTGGTCGGCACGCCGAAGATCATCAGTCCCCCGACGCCCGCCGCCACCGCGTCGACGGCCGCCTTGCGCAGCGAGTCCCGCGAGTGCTGCACGACACCCGGCATGGACGCGATCGGCACCGCCTCGGTGGCGCCCTCCTTGACGAACATCGGCAGGATGAGTTGCCGCGGCCGGACGGTCGTCTCACTGACCAGCCGCCGAACGGCGGCGGTGGTACGCAACCGGCGTGGCCGATGGGTGGGGAACACCGAAGCCTCCTTCACGAGCACCTGAAACCAGACGCTACTCCGCCCCCGACCACCCGATGGCCGCCCCTGAATCACGAGAATCACCAGCGCCGGCCACCCACTCGTCGCTACGCTGCGCGCGTGGCCGACGACACCGGGCAAGCGGACGAGGCCTCGCCGCATGGAATGTCCGGCACGGCGTCGTCGGATGACTGAGCCGTCGACTCGCTGGCGGCGGGTGACCGGTACGCCGGGACTGCCGCACGGGGTCACGCTGCTGTCGCTGCCGTGGGCCGGCACCACCTGGTACGGCAGGGGTGCGGCCTACTGGCGCGGCCGGATCGGCGCCGTGGTGGTGCTCGCCGTGCTCGTCGCCGTGTACGTCCTGCTGTACCAGTTGATTCTCGGCGACGCCGTGCACCGGTCCGGCTATCACACCGAGTTCTGGGTCACGGCGGCCTGCATGGCAGTGCTGACGCTGGTCGGCGCCGTGTTCGGCAGCCGGCGCGGGGTGGCCGGTCCGCCGCGGATCCTGCTGCTGGTCAGCCTCGTGCTCGCACCGGGCGGGTGGCTGGTCGCGCTCGTCCGGCAGGTGTTGCCGACACCTCCGGACGAGCGCGTCGCCAAGGCCGATCTGGCCCGCCAACTGGCGGGCCACCACCACAGCTGAGCGGTCAGCGGCGGGCGCGCTTGGTCTTGCGGGGCGGGGGCAGCGCGCCCTCGGCGCGGAGCCGGGCGGCGTGTGCTGCCAGGGCGTCGACCAGGGCGGCGATCTGGGCCACCTCGGGCTGCACGTCCACGCGCAGGCCGAACTCGTGGGCCGTTTCCGCCGTCTTCGGGCCGATGCACGCGACCAGGGTCCTGGTGTGCGGCTTGCCGGCGATGCCGACCAGGTTGCGCACGGTGGACGAGGACGTGAAGCACACCGCGTCGAACCCGCCGGACTTGATCATCTCGCGGGTGTCCGCGGGCGGCGGCGCCGCGCGGACCGTGCGGTACGCGGTGACGTCGTCGATCTCCCAGCCACGGTCGCGCAGGCCGGCGGCGAGCGTCTCGGTGGCGATGTCGGCGCGCGGCAGCAGCACCCGGTCCACCGGGTCGAGAATGTCGTCGTAGGGCGGGAAGTCGGCCAGCAGGCCCTCGCTGGACTGCTCACCGGAGGGCACCAGCTCCGGGATGATGCCGAACGAGCGCACCTTCGCCGCCGTGCCCTCGCCGACGCAGGCGATCTTCACGCCGGAGAACGCGCGGGCGTCCAGGCCGAACTCGCGGAACTTCTCCCACACCGCGCGCACCGCGTTGGTGGAGGTGAACACCACCCACTGGTAGCGACCGTCGACCAGGCCCTTGACCGACCGTTCCATCTGGGCGGGCGAGCGGGGCGGCTCGACGGAGATCGTGGGCACCTCGACCGGGATGGCGCCGTGCGAGCGCAGCTTGTCGCTCATCTCGGCGGCCTGGTCCTTGGTCCTGGGCACCAGGACCTTCCAGCCGTACAGGGCGCGCGACTCCCACCAGGACAGCTTCGAGCGGGCGGCGGCGGCGGCGCCGACGGTGACCACGAGTTGGCCGCCGAGGTCACCGGCGTCGGCGGCCAGGGACGCCAGCGTGGTGTCCACGGTCCGCTGGTTGTTGCCGGTGCCGTCCGCAGTGACCGCGACCGGGGTCTGCGCCGCCATGCCGTGCTCGGTCAGGCTGGACGCGGCCTCGGCCAGGTGGCCGCCGGTGGCGTGCAGCACCAGCGTGCCCGGGGACGCGGCCAGCGCGGTCCAGTCCAGGTCGCCGCGCACGTCCACCTCGGTGTGCACGGCGCCGAGAGCGACACCGGCGTAGGCGGGCACCGCGGTAGCGGCGGGCACGCCGGGCACCACGTCGAACGCCACGGTGGTCCGCGCGACGGCCTGCGCCTCGCGCACCACGGAGTCCAGGGTCAGCGGGTCGCCGGACACCAGCCGGACCACCGACCGGCCGGCCTTGGCCTCGGTCACCAGGTCCTTGGCCACGTCGGCCGGGTCGCCGACCGCCGGGCGCAGCTCGACGCCCGGGCCGACCAGCGCCAACACCGTCGAGGGCACGTCCGGGTCGGTCACCACGAGCTCGGCCCGGGTGAGCAACTCGTTGGCCCGAACGGTCAGCAGTCCGGTGTCACCGGGACCGGAGCCCACGAAAGCGATCCGCCCCTGGGCCTTTCGTGCACGGGTCATCTGGGCACTCTCCATCAGCTATGCCTCCGGGCCGGACAGCACAGCGGCCCCGAGATCGAGCAGCTCGGCCGCGACCTGCCTGCCGAGTTCGTCTGCGTTGGTCAGGTCAGCGACGGCCGATGCGCGCAGGATCTGGTGGTCCGGCGTCGCGGCGACACCACGCAGCGACAGCATCGACACGACGTGGTCGGTGCCGTCGGCGTCGGTGAACAGGTCGTCCACCACCTCGGCCAGGGCACCGACGGGAGCGCTGCAGCCGGCCTCCAGGGCGGCCAGCATGGCCCGCTCCGCGGCGACGGCCGCCCTGGTCGGCTCGTCGTTCAGGCACGAGCCGAGCAGGTGTTCGGTGTCCATGTCGTTCACCCGGCACTCCACGGCGAGCGCGCCCTGGGCAGGTGCCGGCAGCATCTGGATCGGGTCGATCGTCTCGGTGACCTCGACCAGCCTGCCCAGGCGGGCCAGGCCGGCGCGGGCCAGCACGACGGCGTCCAGTTCACCGTCGTGCACCTTGCGCAGCCGCGTGTCCACGTTGCCGCGCACCGGGACCACGGTCAGGCCGAGGCCGAGCGCGTTGAGCTGGGCGACCCGGCGCGGCGCACCCGTGCCGACGGTGGCACCGGTGGGCAGCTCGCCCAGGGTGAGGTCGTCGCGGGCCACCAGCACGTCCCTGGGGTCCTCGCGGACCGGCACGGCGGCCAGCACCAGCCGGGGGTCGGGGGCGGTCGGCAGGTCCTTGTAGGAGTGCACGGCGACATCGATGTCACCGGACGCCAGGGCCTCGCGCAGTGCCGACGTGAACACGCCGACGCCGATCGTCGGGATCGGCTCGGCGGAACGGTCGCCGGGTGTCGTCACGGTGACGATCTCCACCACGGCACCGGCCTGCTCCAGGGCGTCGGCCATGAGGCGGGTCTGCGCCAGTGCGAGCGCGCTGCCTCTGGTGCCGAGCCGCAGTACCTTCTTCACCTGTCACCATCCGCACGGAGGTCATCGGGGTCGCCCGGGTTCGCCAGCGGGGCGGACAGTAGCGCGGCGGCCTGGGGGTCGAGGGCGAACAGTTCACGGAGCGCGTCGGCGTAGCTGGCTCCGTTCGGGCCGGAGGCGAGCTCCTTGACCCGCACGGTCGGCGTGTGCAGCAGCTTGTCCACCACCCGGCGCACGGTCTTGGCGAGCTCGCCGCGCACCGACTCGTCCAGTTCCGGCAGGCGGGAGTCCAGCCGGAGCAGTTCCGCGTCCACCACCTCGGCGGCCCGCCTGCGCAGCGCGGTCACCGTCGGGGTGACCGCGGCGGAGCGCTGGGCGGCCAGGTAACCGCGCATCTGTTCGGCCACGATGTCGGCGGCCAGGTCGGTGTGCCGGGTCGCCGGGGTGCCGACCAGGCGCCTGCCGAGGGTGTCCAGGTCGACCAGGGTCACGCCGGACAGGTCGGCCACGTCGGCTTCGACGTCCCTGGGCAGGCCGAGGTCGCACACCATCAGCGGGCGGGCCGGGCGGCGGTCCGCCAGGCCGGCGCGGACCACGCCGGTGGACACGACGATGCCGGTGGCACCGGTGCAGGACACCACCACGTCGGCGGCGGCGATCCGGGCCGGCAGGTCGGTCAGTCCGGTCGCGCTGCTGGGCACGCCCTCGGCGGCCAGCCTGCCGGCCAGGCGGGCGCCGTTGGCGGGGGTGCGGTTGGCGATGACGACCTCGCCGATGCCGGCCCGGCGCAGCGCGGCGGCGGCCAGGCCGCCCATCGAGCCGGCGCCCACCACCAGGGCACGGCGCCCGGCCAGGCCGCCGAGCGCCTCGTCGGCGTCGGTGACGGCCACGCCGACCACGGAGGCGGCCACGTGGTCGATGTCGGTCTCGGCGTGGACCCGCTTGCCCACCCGCAGGGCCTGCTGGATGAGCTCGTGCAGAGCACTGCCCACGGTCCCGGCGGCGTCGGCCGCGGCGTAGGCGGCACGCAGCTGGCCGAGGATCTGGGCGTCGCCGACCACCATGGAGTCCAGGCCGGCGGCCACCGCGAAGAGGTGCTCCACGGCGGCGGCCGAGTAGTGCACGTAGAGGCTGCCGCTCAGGTCGGCGCCGGCGTGCCGGGTGAGGACGGCGGTCAGGTCGGCCAAGCCACCGTGGAAGGTCTCCACCACGGCGTAGACCTCGACGCGGTTGCAGGTGGACACCAGCACGGCCTCGGTGACGTCCGGGCAGCGCAGCATCTCGTCCAGCACCTTGGGCACGTCCGGAGAGGCGATCGACGCCCGTTCCAGTTCCGCTACCTCGGCCGTGCGATGCGACAGCCCGACGGCGAGCACGTTCACCGCGGCATCACCACCCCGTCCACCCCTGGCACCTCCGTGCCGTCGACCGCGTCCGCCAGCCCCTCGCTGTCGGCTCGCCGGGCGACGTGGAAGGAGAGGATCTGCATCTCCACGGCGAGGTCGACCTTGCGGACCTCGACGTCGTCCGGCACCTGCAGCACCACGGGGGCAAAGTTCAGGATGCAACGAACGCCGCCGGACACCAAGCGGTCGCAGACCGCCTGCGCGGCGGGCGGGGGTGTGGCGATGACGCCGATGGACACCTCGCGGGCCATGCAGACGGCCGGGATGTCGTCGATGTGGTCGACCGGGATGCCGCCGACCGGCACTCCCATCAGGTCTTCGTCGACGTCGAACAGGGCGACGACGGGAAAGCCGCGACCGGGGAAGCCGCCGTAGTTGGCCAGGGCGTGACCGAGATTACCGATGCCGACCACGGCCACGGCGTGGTTACGGGTGAGGCCGAGGATCCGTTCGATCTCCTCGATCAGCACGGCCACCTCGTAGCCGACGCCACGGGTGCCGTACGAGCCGACATAGGAGAGGTCCTTGCGCAGTTTGGCCGAATTCACGCCTGCCGCGACGGACAGTTCCTCACTGGCGATTGTGCCGACGCCCTGCTCGGCCAGTGCGGAGAGCACGCGGAGGTAGACGGCCAGCCGGGCCACGGCGGCCTCGGGGATCGCGCGGGCACGGTCACGCACGTCACCGTTGCCGTTCACCCGGACCGCGGGCATCGGCTCCGTGACGGCGTCCGATGGACTCGTGGGCGCACCATCACGCCCTCGGCCTCGTTGCACCGCCACGCTGGATCTCCTCCGCAGCCCACGGCGGGCAGGTGCCGCCGTCACCGGTGTCCGCCGCCCTGGTCCGCGCGCCATCGCAGGATGGCGTTACCCGATGCCTGCACTTGTGCGCCGACGGCGTGACGTCACCACGGTATCGATTTGTGAACGCAGGCACAAAGTCGCCGGTCGGCCCCCCTCACTTGACGGTGAAGCTGGCCGAGGGGTAGCCGGAGGCGCCGTTGGGGATGGGATCGGCGAGCTGTGCGGTCTGGGTGAAGCCGGTGTCGTCGGTGGCTCTGCTCTGCACCGTGTGGGAGCCGGGCCCGAGGTCGACGAACATCCGCCACATCCGCCATGCGTTCTTGGTCACCTCGGCGGACAGCTGGGCCGGCACCCACGGGCCGTTGTCCACCCGCACCTCGACCTTGTCGATGCCCTTGGTCTGCGCCCACGCGATGCCGGCGATCACCACGCTGCCCGCCCTGACCGTGGCGAACGAGCCGGGCACGTCGATCCGCGACTCGGTCTTCACCGGCGCCTGCTGCGAGTAGCCGCGCGGCACCCAGTAGCCCTGGGCGGCGCCGAACGTGGTCAGCTCCATGTCCACCACCCACTTGGTGGCCGACACGTAGCCGTACAGGCCGGGCACCACCATGCGGGCCGGGAAGCCGTGCTCCACCGGCAGCGGCTGGCCGTTCATGCCGATGGCCAGCATCGCGCCGCGACCGTCCGTCAGGGTGTCCACCGGCGTGCCGGCCGTGTAGCCGTCCACGCTGGTGGACAGCAGCTGGTCGGCGTCCGGGTGCACGCCCACCTCGGCGAGCAGGTCGCGCAGCAGTACGCCCTCGAACCGGGCGGTGGAGATGTAGGGTCCGCCGACCGGGTTGGAGACGCAGCACAGCGTGACGATCTCCTCGGTCAGGTTGTGCCGCCGGATGTCGTCGTAGTGCAGGGTGAGCTCGCGGTCGACCATGCCGTGGATGCGCAGCGACCAGTCCTCTGCGCGCAGCTGCGGCACGGTGAGCGCGGTGTCCACCCGGTAGAAGTCGGCGGCGTTGGTGATGAAGGACGGGGTGCCGTTGCGGGCGAAGTCGGCGCCCGGCGGGACCGTCGTCGGGCGGACCGGCACCAGCCTGCCGATCGCCTCGCGAGAGCCCTCCACGTCGTGGTCGCTCGTCTCGATCCCGCCGATCAGCCCGGCCACACCCGCGCCGACCGCGACGCCCATCGTGCTGATCAGGAACTTGCGCCGGGTGTCACCGGCCGGGTCGCCGTAGACGGGATGTCGGTTGCCGCTGTGTTCCTGGGCCTTGAAGTCGCGCATGGCGATCCACTCGCCGGCCAGCCGGTGCAGCAGGCGGAACACCAGCGCGCCGGCGACCAGGCTGACCACCGGGGCGAGCACGCCGAGCTGACCGAGGTCGCTGCGGCCCAGCACGGCGGCGGTGGCGGCCACGCCGAGCACGACGGCGAACAGCGTGCCGGGCACCGCGGACCGCCGGGACAGCACGCCGGCCAGGGCGCCGAGCAGCAACAACACGACGCCCATGGTGGACAGCAGCACCAGCTTGTCGTTGGTGCCGAAGTTGGACACGGCGAAGTTCTTCAGCCAGGCGGGCGTCATGTTGACCACGGCGTCGCCGACGGCCAGGTACGGGGACGCCTCGGTGCCGACGAAACCCGCCACCAACTGCCCGGACCCGACCGCCGAGCCGACACCGACGATCCCGATCAGCGCACCGATGTGCCACGGCAGTCTCGGGGCCGCGCCTGCCGGTCTGTCGACCTGGGTACTCACATCAGACATACGACGCCACCGGGTGTGTGAGATGTGTCGGGTGGCTCACCACGGCCCGGATCCGTAAGACACCCGTAATGATCACCCGATGGTGTCACTGCCTGGCCAGCGCACGGCGGAACCGGTCCTCCTCGACCTCGGCGTAGCCGTGCTGGGCGCCGTCGATGAGGATCACCGGCACCATGTCGCCGTACTCGGCACGCAGGTCGACGTCGCCGTCCACGTCCACGGTCGACCACGGCACGGACAGCTCGCCGCAGATCCGGGCCACCTCGGCCTCGGCCCGCTCGCACAGGTGGCACCCGACCCTGGTCACCACTGTCACCTGATGGGTCACATCACGAACCTAGCCGCAGCGAGGCCCGCGCCAACTTGCCGGTTGCCGAGTGCGGCAGCGAGTCGACGAACTCCACCGACGTGGGCACCTTGAACCGGGCCAGCAGCAGCTCGCAGTGCTGGATGACCTGCTGCTCGGTCAGGTCGGCGTCCGGCTGCCGGATCACCACGGCCTTCACCGTCTCGCCGGTGCGCTCGTCCGGCACGCCGACCGCGGCCGCCTCCACCACGCCGGACAGCCGGCCGATGGCGTGCTCCACCTCGTGCGGGTAGACGTTGAAGCCGTTCACGATGATCAGGTCGTTGGCCCGGTCGACCAGGTGCAGGTCACCGTCCGCGTCCAGGTAGCCGATGTCGCCGGTGCGGAACCAGCCCTCGGCGTTCGGGCCGTGCGCGCCGTCCGGCCAGTAGCCGCTGAACAGGTTGGGGCCGGCCACCGCCACCACACCGGTGCCGCCGCTCTCGTCGTCCAGTTCGTCGTCCGGGTCGGGGCCGGGCAGCGGGTCGCCGTCGCTGTCCACCAGGCACAGTCGCACGCCCGGCAGCGGGCGGCCGACCGAGCCCGGCTTGGCCTGTCCGGAGACCAGCGTCGATGTGACCACGGGCGCGGTCTCGGTCAGGCCGTAGCCCTCGTAGATCGGCAGGCCGGTGACCCGCTGGACGCCGGCCAGCACGGCCGCGGGCAGCGGTGCCGCGCCCGAGGTGAACAGCCGGATCGTGGCCAGGGCCTCGTGCAGCCGCTCGTCGGGCACGGCGAGCATCGCCGAGTACATCGGCGGCACGCCGACCAGGGTGGTCACCCGGTGGGTGCGGATGGCGCCGAGCGCGTCGTCGACGGTGAACTTGGGCAGCAGCACGGCGGCGGCGCCGGCCGCGGCCACCTGGAACAGGCCGGGCCCCAGGCCGTAGGCGTGGGACAGCGGCAGCGCCAGCAACATGCGGTCGGTCGCGGTGACCGGGGGCGGTGTCAGCGCGGCGCACTGGGCCACGTTGGCCAGCAGGGCCCGGTGCGACAGCAGGACGCCACGCTGCCGGCCGGACGTGCCCGACGTGTAGCAGAGCACGGCCAGGTCCTCGCCACCCGCGACCGGCGGCACCGGTGCGTCCGTCCTGTCACCGGTACCGTCCGCGGCCAGCACCGTGGTGACCTCGACGCCGGGCACCGGGTCGCCGACGACCACGCTGGCCTGGCAGTCGGCGAGCAGCTCGACCACGCCGGCCGGCGGCAGGTCGGTGCTCAGCGGGACGAGCACGCCACCGGCCCGCAGCACGGCGAACACGGCGAGGCAGTAGGAGATGCCGGTGGGCAGCCGGACCGCGACCCGGTCGCCCGGGTGCATGCCGGCCTCGGCCAGCCGCTGGGCCCGCTGGTTCACTTCCGTGTCCACCTCGGCCCACGTGAGGGTGACGCCGGTGGTCGCGTCGATCAGCGCCGGCCGGTCGCCGGCAGCGCGGGCGGCGTCCGTGACCAGGTCGGCCACGTTCCTGGTGAGGTCGGTGTCCGGCGGCTCAGCCATCCCTCTTTTGGGTGATACGCCGGTCATCGTCGTCCTCCGAAAGCCAGTGGTGGGACAGAGTTCACCACAGTTCACGCAGTGTGTCAGGTATCACTCACGTCATGTGTTCAAGTGGTTGACGTTCCACCGAGTGAGCGATCGGAAACTACTCACGGGTAGGACCAGCACGTATGCTGTGGCAGCCGCTCGCCGGTGGACGCATCAGCCAGCGGGGCACAAGGAGTCTGATGACGAGATCGACCAGCGCCAACCGGGCCGGCCAACGTGGCCGGATGCTGGGGCGGGTCGGGCTCAGGGCGGTCGACGGCGACAAACAGCGACCGGGAACTATCACCGGAGGCGGGTCCGGCGACGCGAACGGGGACACGGTGGCCAGCGACAGACGCGGTGACGCCCCCGCCGCTGTCGGCACGCCGACCCGGGATACCGCCGCCGACGGGCACCTGGCCACCTGGTCGCTGGTGGAGGCCGCCCAGCGCGGTGACGCCGAGGCGTTCGGCAGGCTCTACGACCAGTACGTCGACTCCGTGTTCCGGTACGTCCTGTTCCGGGTCGGCGACCGGACCCTGGCCGAGGACGTGACCAGCGAGACATTCCTGCGCGCGTTCCGCAAGATCGAGTCGCTGAGCTACCAGGGCCGCGACGTCGGCGCCTGGTTCGTCACCATCGCCCGCAACATCGTGCTGGACCACGTCAAGTCCAGCCGGTTCCGGCTGGAGGTGGCGACCGCCGACCCGGACGAGGGCAACGACACCCAGGCCGGGCCGGAGAACCAGGTGCTCACCCGGTTCACCCACACCGAGCTGCTGCGCTGCGTGCGCGAGCTCGGCGACGACCAGCGGGAGTGCATCGTGCTCCGGTTCCTGCAGGGCCTGTCGGTCGCCGAGACGGCGGCGATCATGGGCCGCAACGAGGGCGCCATCAAGGCGCTGCAGCACCGGGCCGTACGGCGGCTCGCCCAACTGCTCCCGGCAGAGTTGCGCTGACACCATGGATGACTTAGCCGCCCTCCCGAGTGACCGTTGGTCACGTGGTGCAAGGTCACGTCTCGTGCAGCCGTATCTCCGCGTGAGTCCAGTCGTTGCCCTGACGACACAGGCTGACGGAGCGGGACGGTGAGTTCAGGCAGAGCGCCCTGGTGGCGACAGCGGCAGCGCGAGCGATTCGCCCGCGCCGCTGACTCGTTGCCCGAAGCCGACCAGGCCCCCGACCCCAAGCTCGCCGGCGAACTGGCCGTCGTGCTGATGCTGCGCCGCGCCGGTGACGACACCGGACTGGACGACGCGGCCCGCGATCGCATGCGCGCCAAGGTGTTGAGCCAACTGACCGCCGGGCCGGCCGCGCCCGCGGAGACCACCCTGCGCCGGCCGTCCCCGGTCCCCAGAGCCGCCCCCAAAAGTGCCGCGTCGCGGCCGCCCAACGCGTCCGGGCCGACCCGGCCGGGCCGTGTGACCGGTACCCGGGGACGCGTGGCCATCGCCATGGGTGCCGTGTTCTGTCTGGTGCTCGTCCTGTCCGGGATGACACTGCTGCTGGCCAGGCACGCCCTGCCCGGCGACACGCTGTACGGGGTGCGACGCACGGTCGAGTCGGCGTCGCTCGGTCTGACCAGCGGTGACGACGGCAAGGGCCGCAAGCACCTGGAGTTCGCCGCCGACCGGATCGGCGACATCGAGTCGCTGGCCGCCCAGCACCCGGATCTGGCGGACAGCCCGGTAGGCGACTACCTGACCGCGTTCGCCGACTTCGGCTCCGAAGCGAGGGCCGGCACCGCCGATCTGACCGGCTACGCCACCAACCACGGCGACGGCGTGCTGCAGACCCTCGTCACCTTTGCCTACCAGCAGGCACAGCGGATCAGCCAGGTCGAACCCGAACTCCCGCCATCGGTGCGCACCCAGGCCGTGGCCAGTGAGCGGTTGCTGGCCAGGATCGTGCAGCGGGCCAACGGCATCGCGGCCCGCAACGACTGCTTCACGATCACCTCGGGCGCCACCGACGACCTGGGCGTGCTGCCCGCCACCGGCCGGTGCGACCAGCCACCCAGCGGCTCACCCGCGTTCGGCGGCGCCGCGGCCACCCGGTCGACGGAGCTGAACAGCGGCGGGCCGACCGGCACCGCCGGCGGCTCGGGTTCCGGTGGCGGCAGTCGGGCGCCCGTCGCACCGCAGGACACCACCGACTTCGACACGCCGTCCGCCGTGCCGACGCCCGACGACACCCCGCCGCCACTGCTGCCGACGACCGGGGATCCGCCCGGCACGCTGCGCGTCCCGCTGCCCCTGCCCGGCCCCGGCCTGAGCATCCCGCCGCTGCTGCCCGGCCTGCCCGCGGTCGGAATCGGACAGTAATCGGGTCGTCACCAGTGTCGACCCGTCCGCCCGACGCGGAGCATCTAGGCTGGACGGGTCCTTCAGCGAACTACCAGGAGGCGCCGAGGTGCCCCGACGGGAGAACGGCACGCGCAGCGGCGGGCTGGCCGGCGCCGAGCGTGATCACCTCGCGGTGCTGGCCGGCCAGGCATCGGCCGAGGCAGCCGTGGCGTCGGCCGACACCACGATCCCGATCTCGCTCACCGTTCCCACCGACCTGACGGCCGCCGCGTTCTTCGACGTCGACAACACGATGATGGTCGGCGCGTCGATCTTCCACTTCGCCAGGGGACTGGCCGCCCGCAAGTACTTCAGCACCTCGGACCTGGCCGGCTTCGCCTGGCAGCAGGTCAAGTTCCGGATCGCCGGCCGGGAGACGCAGGACGGCATCGCCACCAGCCGCGAGCAGGCGCTGTCCTTCGTGGCCGGTCGCAGCGTCGCCGAGTTGATCACCCTGGGCGAGGAGATCTACGACGACCTGATGGCGGACAGGATCTGGTCCGGCACCCGAGCCCTGGCGCAGATGCACATCGACGCCGGGCAACGGGTGTGGCTGGTCACCGCGACCCCGGTGGAACTGGCCCAGATCATCGCCAGGCGACTCGGGCTGACCGGTGCGCTCGGCACGGTCGCGGAGAGCGTGGACGGTGTCTACACCGGCCGGCTGGTCGGCGAGATGTTGCACGGCAAGGCGAAGGCGCACGCGGTCCGCGCGCTGGCCGCCAGGGAGGGTCTGGACCTGCGCCGCTGCACGGCCTATTCGGACTCGGCCAACGACGTGCCGATGCTGTCCGTGGTGGGCACGGCCGTCGCGGTCAACCCGGACCAGGGCCTGCGGGACACGGCCCGCAAGCGCGGCTGGGAGATCCGCGACTTCCGCACCGGCCGGAAGGCGGCGCGGATCGGCGTGCCGTCGGTGCTGGGCGCGGGAGCACTGGCCGGCGCGGTGGCCGCCGGCCTGGCCTACCGCCGCCGGGAACGGTGAGCCAGGCCCGGAATCCTCAGCCCTGCGGGGTGAACTGACCCGACGGCGGCTGCCCGAACTGCTGCTGACCCTGGCCGGGCGTGCCCTGCTGCGGCTGCTGCCCGCCCTCGGGCACCAGCCACACCGCGGTGCCGTAGGCCGCGATCTCCGATGCCGTGCCGCCGATCTCGTTGCAGTCGAACCGCATCGCGACGATCGCGTTGGCGCCCCTGGCGATGCCCTCCTGGCACAACCGCTGCAACGCCTCCTGGCGCGAGTCGTACAGCAGCTTGCTCAGGCCCTTGAGCTCCCCGCCGGCGAGCGCCTTGAAGCCGGCGCCCATGTTGGACAAGGCGTTCCTGCTGCGCACGGTGAGACCGAAGACCTCGCCCATCACGCGCACCACCCGGTAGCCGGGCACGTCGTTCATGGTCGACAGGAGGATCGGGAACTGCTGCGGAGGCATCGGTTGACCCATGCGCGGGAGCGTACCCAGTACCGGTGCTCCGGCAGGCCGACTCAGCCCAGAAACACGTTCCGGCGGCCGGAAAGCAGCCGATAGAGCGTCTGCTGGATGTTCTCCCGCACCTGGTCGGTGAGGTTGAACACCAGCATCGGGTCGTCCTGCGCGCCCTCGCCGAAGACGTCGGTCCGGATCGGCTCGCCGAACTCGATGTACCACTTGGACGGCAGGGGGACCGCACCGAGCGGACCGAACAGCGGGAACAGTGGCGTGACCGGGAAGTACGGGAAGCCGAGCAGCCGGGCCAGCGGCTTGATGTCGGCGATCTTCGGGTAGATCTCCTCTGCGCCGACGATCGCACACGGCACGATCGGCGTCCCGGTCCGCAGCGCGGCGGCCACGAAACCGCCGCGGCCGAACCGCTGCAGCTTGTACCGGTCCCGGAACGGCTTGCCGATCCCCTTGAAACCCTCCGGCCACACACCGACCAGGTGGCCCTCGCGCAGCAGGCGTTCCGCGTCCGCGTTGCACGCCAGGGTCTGCCCGGTCTTGCGGGCCAGCGAGCCGAGCACCGGCGTGCGGAACACCAGATCGGCGCCCAGCATCCGCAGGTAGCGGCCGCCGGGATGGTTGTCGCGCACCGCGATCGCGGTCATCATCGCGTCCAGCGGCAGCGTGCCGGAGTGGTTGGCGACGATCAGCGCGCCCTCGTCCTGCGGCAGGTTGTGCGCACCGATCACCTCGACGCGGAACCACTTCTGGTAGAGCTGGCGCAGCGGCGGGATGATCACATGGTCGGTGAGCTCGGCGTCGAAGCCGTACTCGTCGATCTCGTAGTCGCCGGTGAGCCTGCGGCGGGCGAAGGCGACCAGGTCGGCCAGCCGGTCCACCACGTCCTTGGGCTGTTCCGGCACCGGCTCCGGCCGATGGGCCGGCGGGTCGGCGGGGGTCCGGGACTCGGCCAGCGCGGATCGCCGCGCGGTCCCGGCTGCCCGGTCGCCGGTGCTCCTGGTCTTGCCGTGCAGGGGGATCACGCGCGCCTGTGCCACGGCCGCCGTCCTTTCGCCTCGAAGTGTCCGGTCACCCGCAAGGGTGGCATCGGAGAGCTGTCACCGCAGTGCCGTCACCGCAGCGCCCTGGCCGCCGTCACGACGCCGCGTTCCACGGCGGCGAGCCGGTCCGGGTCCAGGATGGGGTGCAAGCCCCTGCCGTGCACGTAGTCGTCGAAGGCCTGGCGGGTGGTCCACCTCGGCGTGAACCCGAAGACCCGCTTGAGCCGGGTGGTGTCGACGACCCGGCCGAAGTTCAGGTATCGCACCTGCTCCGGCCCGAAGTCCAGCAGCCGGGTGCCGCGGAACAGGCCGGTGATCGGCCCGACGATCGGACCGGGCACCGGCACCGCGATCCGGCCCGCCCTGCGGATCGCCTGGGTCAACAGCAGCACGCCGTCGCCGCCGACGTTGAACACGCCGGGCAGGTCGTGCGTCACGGCCCGCTCCAGCACCGCCAGCGCGTCCTCGGAGTGCACCAGCTGCAGGCGTGCGTCCCGGCCCAGCACCATCGGCACCACGGCGGGCAGCGCGAAGTAGCGGGTCAGCACGGTGTCCACCCGCGGTCCGATCAGGTTGGTGAACCGCAGCGTGGTGACCGACACGTCGGGCCTGCGCCGGCAGAAACCCCGGACGTACGCCTCGACCTCGGCGTTGTCCTTGGCGTAGCCGCTGGAGGGCAGCTCGACGGGCGCCATGTCCTCGGTGAACGCCGCAGGATCGGCCGGACCGGCCCCGTAGACCGCGGCCGTCGACTTGACCACCAGCTTGCGCACCAGTGGCGAGCGCTGGCACGCGGCCAGCAGCTGCATGGTGCCCAGCACGTTCATTTCCTTGTGCAGCGGCCGGCCGGACGGGCCGGCCGGGTGCGCCGTGATCGACGCGTGCACGACCGTGTCCACCTTGGCGGTGGTGATCACCCTGCTGATCAGCGGGTTGCGGATGTCGGCCCGGACGAACTCGGCCCGGCCCATCAGCGCGGCCAGCTCGTCGGACGGGGCCGCGGTGTCCACGCCGATGACCCTGTCGATCGCCGGGTCGTCGGCCAGCCGGGCCGCGAGATGTCCACCGAGGTAGCCGCTCACCCCGGTGACCAGAACGACCGTCGCTGCCATCGGTGTCACCAACCCGTTCTGCTTGTCAACGTGCTGCCGGCCCGCTGGGACCGGCAGCCCGTCGTCAGCACGTGCCCGGGGGTCTGGGGGCCGCCCCCCAGAGGGCACGACGAGCGACGAGGTCCGCACTCTCCGCGGACACACGCCTCCCGGGAGCCAGGGTCATCCGGGCGATTACTTGCCCTGCTTGCGCCGCGCGTGGCGAGTCTTCCGCAACAACTTGCGGTGCTTCTTCTTCGACATGCGCTTGCGGCGCTTCTTGATGACCGAGCCCATACGGGTCCCTCACTAGTTGTCGGCGTTCAGGCGAAGACGTGCCGGCCACCGCTGGGCCGCGACACGAACGCCCAGTCTACCTGGGCGCTTGTCGCGGCCGGGCGGGCGGCCCGTCCTGTCGTCCTGATCGGTCGGCTGGATCAGCCGGCGTCGTAGTAGGCGTGTTCCAGATAGTCGTGCACGGCCCGTTCCGGCACCCGGAACGACTTGCCGACGCGCACCGCCGGCAGCTCGCCGGAGTGCACCAAGCGGTAGACCGTCATCTTGGAGACACGCATCATCGACGCCACTTCGGCCACGGTCAGGAACTCCACCTGACCGAGGTTGGTCGCTTCCGTCTCCCTGTTCTGCGCAGGCATGGGTTCACCGCGTCCTTCGACACGTGTCGCGCCGCCGGCTTCCCCACCGGCGGAACGGACACGCACGTGCTACCCCCGAGAGTAGCGGTGCGGATGAGACTCATGCGACAGGCGATACGGTAAGCCACCGTCGCGCCGCCAACGGCCCTGCGCTGACCGGGAATTACACCTGATCGTGTGCGTGTCCCAACTCGGCCGAACGGTCCCGTGCGGCCTCGATGGCGGCCAGCAGCGCCGCCCGCACGCCGTGCCGCTCCAGCTCCCGGATCGCCATGATCGTGGTGCCGGCCGGCGACGTGACGGCCTCGCGCAGGATCACCGGGTGCTCACCGCCCTCGGCCAGCATCTTCGCCGAGCCGACCGCCGACTGGACGATCAACTGCTGGGCGACGGCCCTGGGCAGGCCGAGCAGGATGCCGGCGTCGATCATGGCCTCGACCAGGTAGAAGAAGTACGCCGGACCGGAGCCGGACAGCGCGGTCACCGCGTCCTGCTGCGCCTCGGGCACCCGCACCACCTGGCCGACGGCCGACAGCAGCTCCTCCACGGTGGCCAGGTGGGCCGGACCGGCGTGCCGGCCGGCGGAGATGGCGCTCATCGCCTCGCCGACCACCATCGGCGTGTTCGGCATCACCCGGACCACGGGCGTGCCGGCCGGCAGCAGGCGCTCGTACAGCGACGTGGGCAGGCCGGCGCACAGCGACACGATCAGCGTCTCCGGCCGCAGCACCGGCGCCAGGTCGTCCAGCAGGGGATCGATGTCCTGCGGCTTCACCGCGACCACGAGCACGTCGGCGAGCCGCGCCGCCTCCTTCACGTCGACCCCGCGCACCCCGTAGCGCTGGGTCAGCTCGGTGGCCCTGGCCGGGTAGCGCTCGGTGAACAGCAGGTCGTCCGCTGCCCGGCCGGACTGCAACAGGCCGGACAGCAGCGCTTCGCCGATCTTGCCGGCTCCGAGTACGGCGACGGTCGTCATGCCGGCAAGGGTGCCAGATCGGCCGGTCAGCTCGCGCCCGCCGCCCGCTCCAACGGGGTCAGCGCCAGTTGGCGTGCCTGGCAGATCAGCCGCCCGGCCGAGTCGATCACCACGGAGTCCTCGTCGAACCACTGGCCGTGCACGGCCCGGCAGCTCACCTCGACCCGCAGCCAGCCCGGCGCCGGCCTGCCGCGCAGCAGCGCGGTCAACTGCACCGTGGGCGACCAGCCGTAGCGGCCCAGGTTCACCGTGACCGGCATCGAGATGTCCCCGGCGATCAGGCCGAACAGCACGTCGGGGTGTTCGCCACGAGGCCGCACCCACATCCGCAGCCGCAGCGGGTCACCGGCCCTGCCGTGCAGGAAGCCGGTGTTGGCCTGGTCCAGCTTGACCTCGCAGGTCCGGCTCAGCCGGAACGCGGTGGCACCGGGCACCGACGCCAGGTCCAGCGCGTCGGCGGGCGGCTTGGCCGGCAGGTCGGGCAGGTCGGTCCAGGCGGGCGGGTCCTCCACCATCCGGCCGACGGTGATCATCGACTCGACGCAGCTGCGGCCGCGCTGTTCCAGGTTCACCCCGATGACCGCCGCCGTGCGGCCGAACTTGCGCACCTCGGTACGCAGCAGCACGGGGCCGATCTCAGGCGATCTCAGGAACTGCGCGCTCACCGCGAGCGGATCCAGGGCCTCGGCGCTGGCGCCGTCCGCGCCGCCCGCCGCGACCGCGGTCTGCAGCGCGGTCCGGCCGAGCAGCGCGAGCAGGAAGCCGCCGTGCGGACGGTTGCCCACGGTCCAGTCCGGCGAGAGGTCGGCGGTGAACGTGCCATCGCCCAGCGATCTGACCTTGCTCGCCGCGCTGAACGCGGCAGAGGGTGGCGCGACCGCGGTAGCGGCGGCCGACTGGCCGTTGGATCCGTTCACCCGAGCTCCTCCATCACGTGGCCGGTCACTTGCGCCCCACCAGCGCGCGCAGGAAGAACGCCAGGTTCGCCGGGCGCTCGGCCAATCTACGCATCAGGTATCCGTACCATTGCACTCCGTACGGGACGTACACCCGAACAGTCTCACCAAGTCCGGCCAGGCGCCGCTGTTCCGCGGGCCGAATGCCGTACAGCATCTGGTACTCGTAACCGCCAGCCTTGCGGTCGTGCCACCGAGCCCTGTCATCCACGATCCGGATCAGCCTCGGGTCGTGCGTGGCGAACATCGGGTAGCCGTCCCCGGCCAGCAACACGTTGGCGCAACGTACGTAGCTGCGGTCCACCTCGGCCGGGTCGCCGAAGGCTACCGAATCCGGTTCGGCATACGCACCCTTGCACAGTCGCACCCGGGAGCCCGCACCGGCCAGCGCCCGGCAGTCGTCCTCGGTGCGCCGCAGGTACGCCTGCAGTACGGCGCCGGTGCGCGGGTGGTCCCTGCGCAGTTCGGCGAGGACCGCAAGCGTGGAGTCGGTGGTGGTGTGGTCCTCCATGTCCAGGGTGACCGTGGTGCCGACCCGTTCGGCCGCCTCGCAGATCCGGCGGGCGTTGGCCAGGGCCATGCCCCGGTCCAGCTTCTGGCCGACGGCGGACAGCTTCACGCTGATCTCGGCGTCCGTGGTCAGTCCGGCCTCGGCCAGGGCGTCCAGCAGGGTCAGGTAGGCGTGCACGGTGTCCGCTGCCTGGTCGGCGTCCGTGGTGTCCTCGCCGAGGTGGTCCAGCGTCACGCGGAGGCCGTCGGCCACCAGCCCTCGGGTAGCGGCCACCGCGTCCGCGGCGGACCGCCCGGCGACGAACCGGCCGACCACGTCCCGGGACAGCGGCGCGGTCGCCACGACACGACGGATCGTCTCGTTGCCGGCAGCCGCCAGGATCAGGGAACGGAGTGGGTTCACGAAGCTGAACTGTACGACCTCCGGGGCCGCGTCGGAGCAACCTTGTTACTCGCTGGTCCACAGGTGCGACTGAGCGAACAGCAGGGCGTCGGCGAGGTCGCGGACCTGGGCCGCCGGACCGCCCGCGTGCCGGGTGTTCACCTCGAGCACCACGTGCCCGGTGAAACCGACGTCCCGCAGCCGCTCGCACAGTGCGGCACACGGCTGGCCACCCCTGCCGGGCACCAGGTGCTCGTCGGCCGGGGCGCCGGATCCGTCGGCGAGGTGCACGTGGGCCAGGCCGGTACCCATTCGATCGGCCATGGCCAGGGCGTCCGCGCCGGCCGACGCGGTGTGCGACAGGTCCAGCGTGTAGTGCCGGTGGCCGGTGTCGGTCGGATCGGGGGACGGGGCGAAAGCGGACACCGCGACCCGGCCGCGCAACCGCACCGGGTACATGTTCTCCACCGCGACCGCCGACCCGCTGCTGTCGGCCAGTTCCTCGACCAGCTCGGCGAAGGCGTCGGCGTAGCGGCGCTGCCAGCGGAACGGCGGATGCACCACGACGGTGGCCGCACCCAGGTCCTGCGCGGCCCGGACCGACTCACGCAGCCGGATCTCCGGATCGCGCGACCACACCCGCTGGGTGATCAGCAGGCAGGGCGCGTGCACGGCGAGCACCGGCATCCGGTAGACGTCGGCGAAATGCCGCAGCCGCCGGACATCCTGGCTGTCCCGGTCCAGCCCGACCATGATCTCGACGCCGTCGTAGCCCAGTTCGGCGGCCAGCCGGAAACCCACCTCGACCGGCCGCGGCCACACCGAGGCGGTGGACAGCCCGATCGGGATCCGCCCGGCTTCGGTCACGGAACTACCGGTGCAGCAACAGCAACGCCGCCGGGGAGACCGTGACCACGAGCCCGGCGAGCACCGCGAGGACCGTGGTCTGCAGGTCGTCGGCCCGCCGCCAGCGGCGCACCCCGAGCACCAGCCCGAAGATCACCAGGACGGCGGCGACCAGCGCGACCACCGGCTGGATGCCCCACAGCCAGCTGAACGCCAACCACACCGCGGCGCCGGCGATCGCGCCGACACCCACCTGGGCCGCCATGAGCAGCCACTCACGGGTGCCGGACCGCGGCTCGTCGGCGTCGAACGGCTCCATCCGGCCGTGGTCGTCGTCCAGGTCGTCGTAGTCGCCGAACTCGTCGTCCCGGCTGGGGAACGCCTCGTCGCCGCGCAGCGCGGTACCGATGCCTCCGCCGCCGAAGTCGTCCTCGTAGTCGCCGAGGTCGTCGTCCACGTACGGGCCGGCGTGCGCCTGGGTGCTCTCCAGCCCGGGTGACGACTGGGTCGCGGCCGGTGGGCGGCGCTGGGTGGCCTGCTGCGGTGCCTGCTGGTCGGCACCGGGCACCAGCGGGAACTCCTCGGTGGTGGCCTCGGGCGGCACGCCGGGCCGTCTGGCCTGCTGCGGCTGCACCGGCGGGGCCTGCATCGGCTGCACCGGCGGGGCCTGCATCGTCGGCGGCAGCTTCGGTGGCTGCTGCTGCGGCGGTGCCGGCGGGGCCTGCTGCTGGGCGGCGGGCGGCTGGTAGTCGTCGGGCAGCGGCGGATGCACCGCCGTGGCGATGTTGTCGTCGTTCACCGGAGGTGCCGGCGGTCGCTGCGGAGCGGCAGGCGGCCGGGAGGTCATCGGCGGCGGCCCGGCGGGTGCCCGGTTGACCGGACGCATCGCCGGCCGGGACTGCTGTTGGGGCGGCGGCGCCTGCTGCTGGGGTGGTGCCTGCGGCGGCTGGACCGGACGCATCGCGCCGCCCTGCGGGCCGGGCCGGCTCGGCGGGAACTGCCGCTGCGGCTCGGGTGCCGGGATCGGTTGCTGCGGCTGCTGGGCAGGCGGGCGGACCGGCTGGCGGCCGGTCGGCGGCGACTGTGGCGGTGCCTGCGGCGGCCGGGCCGGTTCGGCGTAGCCGGACGGGGGTCCCTGCTGCTGCGGCGGTGCCGGCGGCGGCTGGACCGGGCGGCGCTCACCGCTGCGGTGCCCGCCGGGGCGGCGCGGGCCGGCCTGCTGGTCGTCCCGGATCGGCAGCAGCTTGCCGCTGTCCGACAGCACCCGCTCGATGATGGTCTGCGGTGCGCTGTCGCCGTCGTCCTCTGCGCGGCGGCGCCTGCGCCGAGGCGCGTCACCGGAGGCGCCGCCGTACTCGGCGAGCAACTCCGCCACCGTGCGCTGTGGGCGCTCCGAACCGCTGTCTCGAGTCATCGTCTCCACCGTGCCCCGTGCGGCCCCGTCCGTCCAGTGACCCCCGAGGGATACGCGCCGTCAGTGTGGTCCAGCCGCCGCAGAATCACACCCTCCCGCAGCGCCCACGGGCAAATCTCCAGTTCGTCCTGGCCGGTCGCGCGCATCGCCGCCTCGGCCACCAGCGCGCCGCCGACCAGCTGGTGGGCGCGGCTGGCACTGACGCCCTCCAGTTCGGCGATGTCCGCGCTGGCGATCCGGGACACGAACGCGATGAGCTGCCGCAACCCGCTGTCGGTCAGCACCCGCCGCGCCCTCGGCCCGACGCTGGACGGCGCGGCGCCGGTCAGCCTGGCCAGCGAGCGGAACAGCTTCGACGTGGCCACCGCCCGGTCCGGTGTGCCCAGTTTGCGCACCTGCTTGCCCACCGGCGCCAGTTCGGCGTCCAGCCACTCGCGCAGCTCGGCCACCGACGACCGGCTCGGCGGGTCACCGGTCAACCGTGCCCTGGTCAGCCGCCCGGCCCCCAGCGGCAGCGACTCGGCCAGCTCCGGCTCCTCGTCCATGCCGACCGCGATCTCCAGCGAGCCGCCGCCGATGTCCAGCATCAACAGCCGGCCGGCCGACCAGCCGCACCAGCGGCGGGCGGCCAGGAACGTGTAACGCGCCTCGTCCGGTCCGGACAGCACCTGGAGGTCGACACCGGTCCGCTCGCGGACCACGGCCAGAACCTCGGCCGCGTTGCTGGCCTCGCGCACGGCGGACGTGGCGAACGCCATCAGGTCCTCGCAGCCGGTCCGGTCGGCCTCCTCGCGGGCGGCCACCACGGACCGGACCAGTTCCTGCGCACCCCGGTCGGACAGCCTGCCGTCCGGGTTGATCCGCTCGGCCAGCCGCAGCGTGGTCTTGACCGAACTGGTCGGCAGCGGGTGGGCACCACGATGCGCGTCCACCACGAGCAGGTGGACGGTGTTGGACCCGACGTCTAGCACCCCGAGGCGCACGGCGGGAAACGGTACCCGGCCGCCCGGACCGGCCCGGTCAGGACTCGAATTTGTAACCCAGGCCACGCACCGTGACGAGGTGGCTGGGCGCCGACGGGTCCGGTTCGATCTTCGAGCGCAGACGCTTGACGTGCACGTCCAGCGTCTTGGTGTCGCCGACGTAGTCCGCGCCCCAGACCCGGTCGATCAACTGGCCGCGGGTGAGCACCCGGCCGACGTTGCGCAGCAGGTACTCCAGCAGGTCGAACTCCTTCAGCGGCAGCGGCACCTCGCCGCCGTCCACGGTGACCACGTGCCGTTCGACGTCCATCCGCACCGGCCCCGCGGCCAGCACCTGCGGCTGCATCTCGACGTCGGGGCCGCCCTCGCCGCCGCGCCGCAGCACCGCCCGGACGCGGGCGATCAGCTCGCGGGCCGAGTAGGGCTTGGTGACGTAGTCGTCGGCACCCAGTTCCAGACCGACCACCTTGTCGATCTCGCCGTCCCGCGCGGTCACCATGATCACCGGCACGGCCGAACGCTGGCGCAGCGCCTTGCACACGTCCGTCCCGCTCATTCCGGGGAGCATCAGGTCCAGCAGCACGATGTCCGCGCCGTTGCGGTCGAACTCCTGCAGCGCCTCCTGGCCGGTCACGGCCACCGCGGTGGTGAAACCCTCCTTGCGCAGCAGGAACGCCAGCGGGTCGGCAAAGGACTCCTCGTCTTCGACAATCAGCACCCGAGTCAATGCGAGCCTCCATCAGTCGCCGCCGACGCCGGTGGGCGCCGCGGTGTGGGGGTTGTGGGGCGTGTTGTGGTTGTCCTGGGTGGGGATCGTGGCCGGTTCGGTCCGCAGGCGGCTGACCGGGAGCCGGATGGTGAAGGTGGAACCGGTGCCCGGCTTGCTCCACAGCCGGACCTCGCCGCCGTGGTTGGCGGCGACGTGCTTGACGATGGCCAGCCCGAGCCCGGTGCCGCCGGTGGCCCGGGAACGGGCCGGGTCGGCGCGGAAGAAGCGCTCGAACACCCGCTTCTGGTGCTCGGGCGCGATGCCGATGCCGCGGTCGGTGACGGCGATCTCGGCGTAGCCGTCGATCTGACGGCGGCTGATGGACACCGGGCTGCCCGGTGACGAGTAGGCGACGGCGTTGTCGATCAGGTTGGACAGCGCGGTGACCAGCAGGGTGCGGTCGCCGTCCACGACCAGGCCGCTCTCGTCGTCGGTGGTGATCTCGATGCCGGTGGACTCGGCGACCAGCGCGGACCGGCCCAGCGCCTCGTCGACGACGTCGTCGATGTCCAGCGGGCTCAGCTCGGGCAGCCGTTCGGCGCCCTGTAGCCGGGACAGCGCGATCAGCTCGGTGACCAGCGTGCCCAGCCGGGTGGCCTCGCGGACGATCTTGGCGCTGAACCGGCGGACCTCGGTGGGGTCGTCCGACGCGTCCAGCACGGCCTCGGCGAGCAGCGCCAGCGCGCCGACCGGGGTCTTCAGCTCGTGGCTGACGTTGGCCACGAAGTCGCGCCGGGTGGCCTCCAGCCGGACGGCGTCGGACTCGTCGGCGGCATCCACCACGGTGAACCGGTCGGCCAGCAGCCGGACCTCGCCACGGATGGCGGCCGGCCCCCTGCCGTGCGACTCCAGCGGCGAGAGGTCGACCTCCATCGTCCTGCCGCACTCGCGCACCAGTTCGGCGGTCTTGCGCACCCGCGCGTCGGGCTGGTGGTTGCGCACCACACCGAGCTGCACCGCGCGTGGGTTGTGCAGGACGACGTCACCCCACTCGTTGAGCACGGCCACCCCGTTGTGGGACGAGTTGACCACTCTGCGCATCAGGTCGGCGACGGTCACTCCGGGAGGCTGGCGCTGCACCCGACCAGCCACCGCCCTGCCCCAGAGCCAACCCCCGACCGCGCCGACCAGCAGCATGCCGGCCGACAGGGCTAGCCACCCCGAAACGGTCACAGCGGCATGGTAAGCAGCCGTACCCCCTGGTCACCTAGTGCACACCGGGTAACCGTGACGCCGCTGACATCATTGCCACTCGATGTTCGGCGGCCGGCTACTCGATGTTCACCTGATTCAGTGATATGGCGGTGTCGTGGCTACTGCGCGTCGAGCTCGGTCCGGTCCTCATCGGTCAACCGGATGGCGGCCGCGCCGACGTTCTCCTCCAGGTGCGCGATCGAGGACGTACCCGGGATGAGCAGCACACACGGCGAGAAGTCCAGCAGCCAGGCCAGCGCGACCTGCCGCTCGCTGACACCGTGCCGACCGGCCACACCGGACAGTGGCTCCAGCGGCAACTGCGCGAACGCGCTGCCCAGCGGGAAGAACGGCACGTAGGCGATGCCCAGTTCGGCGCATGTCGCGACCATCGGGGCGTCGTCGCGCAGCGCGATGTTGAACGCGTTCTGCACCTGGGCGACCGGCGCGATGGACAGCGCCTCGTCCAGTTGCCTCGCGCTGGCGTTGCTCACCCCGAGGTGGCGAATCAGGCCCTGCTCGCGCAGGTCGGCCAGCACCGCGAAGCCCTCGGCGATGGAGGCGTCGTCCGGGGCGTCCACCTCGTCGTGGACCCGGTAGTTGACCAGGTCCAGCGCCGGCACGTCGAGGTGCTCCAGGTTGTCGTGCACGGCGGCGCGCAGTTCGTCCGGGCTGTGCGCGGGCAGCCAGCCGCCGGTGTCGTCCCGGCGGGCACCCACCTTGGTGACCAGGGCGAGGCCCTCGGGGTAGGGGTGCAGCGCCTCGCGGATGAGCTGGTTCACCACGTGCGGGCCGTAGAAGTCGCTGGTGTCGATGTGGTTCACGCCCAGTTCGACCGCGCGCCGGAGCACGGCCGTGGCCGTCGCCGGATCGGCGGGCGGCCCGAACACCCCCGGGCCGGCGAGCTGCATCGCGCCGAAGCCCATCCGGTTGACCGGCAGGGTGCCACCGAACTGCCAGGTGCCCGCCGCGTTCACGTCTGTCGTCATGGCACCAGTCCAGCAGCCGGGACGCTCGGTCCGCACCGTGGTGGCAGGAAGCTGCCACCCGCCCGGGTGGAGGACACTGGACGGTGATGGACACACTGGCCGCGGCCCGGCGCGGGGACTACCGGGTGATCACCGTGCGGGGCGAGGACGAACTGTTCGCGCGGGCAGGGCACCTGTTCAGCGCCCGGGACGAATTCGTCTGCGCGGCCAAGGACATGTCGACGTGGTCGACACGCGGGTCGCGGGAGTCGATCGCCGCCCAGGTCGCCGAGCAGGTGGCGGGCGGCCTGCAGCTGCACAAGCTGTACAACCCGGCGGCGGTGGCCGATCCCACCGACGCGGACCACCTGCGGCAGATCACCGAGGTCGGCGTCCACGTGCGCATCTGCCCGACGCCCCTGGCGTACGAGACGATCATCATCGACCGCAAGGTCGCGATCCTGGCCGGGTCACAGGGTGTCGGGGTGCGCGAGTACCACGTGATCACGGCACCCGACGTGGTCGCCGGCGTGCGGTCGCTCTACCAGGCCACCTGGAACGGCGCCATCGAGCTGGTCGACTACCTGCCCGCCCCGCCGCCGTACGTGGACGAGCAGGGCATGGCGATCCTGCGGCTGCTCTCGGCAGGCCACAAGGACGAGGCGGCGGCGCGGTCGCTGGGCGTCTCGGTCCGCACCTACCGCCGCCGGGTCGCCGACCTCATGGCCCTGCTCGGCGCCGAATCCCGGTTCCAGGCAGGCGAACGAGCCAGGGCGCTTGGCCTGAGCTGGTAGCTACCGCCCCTGGTTGGCCACCGCGGCGATGGACGCCTCGGCGGCTGTCGGGTCGAGGTAGGTGCCGCCAGGGTTGGTCGGGCGCAGCTGGTCGTCCAGGTCGTAGCGCAGCGGCACACCGGTGGGCAGGTTGAGCGAGGCGATCGCCTCGTCCGAGACACCGTCGAGGTGCTTGACCAGGGCCCGCAACGAGTTGCCGTGCGCGGCGAGCAGGACCGTGGCCCCCGAGCGCAGGTCGGGGACGATCACCTGCTCCCAGTACGGCAGCAGCCGCGCCACCACGTCCTTCAGGCATTCGGTGCGCGGCATGGCGGCGCCGAGTCCGGCGTAGCGCGCGTCACCGTCCTGGCTGAACTCGTCGCCCGGGTCGATCGGCGGTGGCGGCACGTCGTAGGACCGGCGCCACAGCATGAACTGCTCCTCGCCGTACTGCTGGAGCGTCTGCTTCTTGTTCTTGCCCTGCAGTGCCCCGTAGTGCCGCTCGTTGAGCCGCCAGTCGCGGCGCACCGGAATCCAGTGCCGGTCGCAGTGGTCGAGCGCGATGTTCGCGGTGCCGATGGCCCGGCGCAGCACCGAGGTGTGCACGATGTCGGGCAGCAGTCCGGTCCGGGCAAGGAGTTCGCCGCCGTGCGCTGCCTCGGACTCGCCCTTCGCCGACAGGGGGACGTCCACCCATCCGGTGAACAGGTTCTCCGCGTTCCAGACGCTCTCGCCGTGGCGGAGCAGCACCAGAGTTGCCATGCGCACCAGCCTGCCAGACCGATACAGATGGGCGGCCGACCGCCCGGTCGGTCACCAGGTATTCACCGGCACTCACCCTGCGGTGGTCACAAAAAGTGACGAAGACCACAGCATGCTACTCCAGATGGCTTCTGAGTTATCAGATTGTTATCGAGATAGCACCCTGTTCACTGGAATGTAGTAATACCCGCTCTTGTGATGCGTTCCGCCATCTGACAGGTTGACATCGCTCTCCCGGATCGGCTCCCACGCACTCCCCGATCCGACGAGAGTGAACGCGGTTCGCCTCCCCGTCGAACCGCACCCGCCCGGCCTCCTGGGTCCCCCCACCCAGCGGCCGTAGCGGCGGGCAGCCGAAGCGGGGCGGCTCGAGTATGCGACTCCCCCTCCCTCCCGGGCCGCCTCGCTCGTCCCCGTCATTCCCGTGAGCGCAGTGGCGCGTCGTCGCGGCCCCGCACCAGGTGCTCGAACGCCTTCAGATTGGCCAAAGACTCGCCTCGGGAAACACGCCAGTCCCACTCGCGCCGGATGGACGACGCGAAACCCAGTTCCAGCAACGTGTTGAAGTCGCCGTCCGCCGCCTCCAGCACCTGGCCGAGCAGCCGGTCGAGTTCGTCCGCGGTGACGCCGTCCGGGCCGATCCGGCCGATCAGGTAGATGTCACCGGCCTCGTCGACCGTGTATGCGACCCCGTACAGCTTCGCGTTGCGGCGCAGCAGGAAGCGGTACACCTCCTCGTGCGCCTCGTCCGGCCGCCGGCACACGAACGCCTCCACCACCAGCGCGTGCCGGCCGGCGATCAGCCAGCAGTTGGTGGCCAGCTTCTTGACTCCGGGCAGGGTCACGAAGTAGGTGCCCAGGCCCTTGCGCTGGTAGGTCAGTTCCCGCTCGTCCAGGGTCCGCGCGATCACCTCGTCCAGCGCGGCGACCACCGATTCGCTCATACCGCGACCTCCCCGACCGCGGCCCGGAAGGCGGCCGCGGCCTGCCCATAGCCTGCCAGCAGCCGCTCGGTGGTGCGCTCCCAGGAGAACCGGGCGGAATGCCGGACCGCGCCCTCGGCCAGTTGGTCCCGCAGGCCGGGCCGGAGCGCCACATCGGCCAGCGCCACCGCCCAGCGGCCCGGTTCGTGTCCGGTCACCAGGCGGCCGGACACCCCGTGCTCCACGGCCACCGGCAGCCCGCCCACCGCGGCGGCCACCACCGGTGTGCCGCACGCCTGGGCTTCCAGCGCCACCAGCCCGAACGACTCGTTGTGGCTGGGCACCGCCACCACGTCGGCCGCCCGGTACACACCGGCCAGCTCGTCGGCCGGCACCGGCGGCAGGAACCGCACCAGCCCGCCGATACCCAGGCCGCCGGCCAGGTTCGCCAGTCCGGCCGGCCCGGCCTGACCGGACCCCGACGTGCCGCCGACCACCAGCACCACCAGCCGGTCGGCCAGCGCGGGATCGCGGGCCACCATCTCGGCGGCGGCCCGCAGCAGCACGTCCGGCGCCTTCAGCGGCTGGATGCGGCCGACGAACGCCAGCACGACGGCATCCGGCGCGATGCCCAGCGCGGCGCGGGCCGCCTGTCGCCGGTCGGGCGTGGTCGGGGTGAACCGCTCCAGGTCGACGCCCGGCGGCACGATGAGCACCCGGTCCGGGTCGGCGCCGTAGAGGTCGACCAGCTGCCGGCCCTCGACGTCGGTGTTGGCCACCAGCCGGTCGGACTCGTCGACCACCTGCTGCTCGCCGATCACCCGCGACCGGGGCTCCGGCGCGTCACCGTCGGCGAGCGCGGCGTTCTTCACCCTGGCGAGGGTGTGCGCGGTGTGCACCAGCGGCACGCCCCAGCGCTGGCTGGTCAGCCAGCCGACCTGGCCGGACAGCCAGTAGTGCGAGTGCACGACGTCGTAGTAGCCGGGCTCGTGGAACGCCTCGGTGCGTAGGACACCCGCGGTGAACGCGCAGAGTTGGGCGGGTAGTTCCGATTTGTCCAGACCTTCGAACGGGCCGGCGACGACGTGCCGGACCAGCACGCCGGGCGCCACCTCCACCACCGGTGGCAGGTCCGACGAGGTGGCCCTGGTGAAGATCTCCACCTGCACGCCCCGCCGGGCCATGCGCAGCGCGGTCTGCATGACGTAGACGTTCATCCCGCCGGCGTCACCGGTACCGGGCTGGTCCAGCGGCGAGGTGTGCAGCGAGAGCACGGCGACCCGGCCCGGCCGCTCGCGCACCGGTCGCAGGAACGTCGGATGGCTGGTCATGCCACTCCTTCCACTCGCGGGAAACAGCGGACCAGGTGCTCGGCCAGCGCCGCGTCGAAGGCGTCGGCCCGTTCGGCGAACGGCAGGTGCCCGGTGTGGTCGAACCAGGTCAGCGTGGCACCGGGAACCAGGCGCGCGGTGTACTCGGCGGCCGACGGCGCGACCACCTGGTCCTGCCTGCCGTGCAGGACCAGGGTGGGCACGTCCACGGCGGCGAGTACCGCGGCGCTGTCCACGTCCCGGTCGAAGAGCGCGGCGCGGACCGTCGCCGGCACCCGCAGCGACTCGGCCACCAGCGACTCGGCGAACCGGCTGGGCCGAGTGCCCGGCATGCCGGTGACGAAATCGCGCAGCGCCGGTCCGGCGATCTCGGGGTCCGGCGACAGCACGGCAGGCTGCGCGTCCCGCATCAGCCGGCCCACCCTGCCGCCGGGATGTCCCCTGCCGATCTCGGTGATGGCGCCCGCGAAGACGAGTCCGGCGACGTGGTGGGTGCCATGGCAGCGCAGGTAGTCGGTGATCGCCAGACCGCCGTAGGACCAGCCGACCAGCACGGCGGGCCGACCGGCGTAGGCCAGCAGCGCGGCCACGTCGCCCGCCCACTCGGCTGCCGAGTCGTAGCCGGTCGCGGGTGCGTCGGAGTCGCCGTGACCGCGCAGGTCGGCGGCGATCAGCCGGTAGGCGTCGGCGAGGCGGCCGGTCAGCTGGTGCGACCAGGCGCGGGACGACTGCGCCCAGCCGTGCAGGAACACCACCGGCGGCGCGTCGACCGGGCCGGCGGTGCGCACCGCCAGCCGGACACCGGAAGACCCGGTCACGACGTCGTGACCGGTCCTGTCGTCGAGTGTCGGCACGCCCTCACCCATCCCGGGTCTGCCACCTGACCCTCATGCACTCAACCGGCGCGAGGCTGGGGATCTTCCCCGTCACAGGCAAGATGGCGTCGTGACTACGAACAGTTCTCCGGTCGCCGTGGTGACCGGTGCGAGCTCGGGCATCGGTGAGGCGACCGCACGGGCGCTGGCCACCGAGGGTTTCCATGTGGTGCTGGGCGCGCGCAGGATGGACCGGCTGGACCGGATCGCGGCCGAGATCGGCGGCACGGCGTTGCCGCTGGACGTGACAGACGCCACATCGGTCGAGGCGTTCGCGGCGGCCGTGCCGGCTGCCAGGGTGCTGGTGAACAACGCCGGCGGCGCGCTGGGCGCGGAACCGGTCGCCGACGCCGACGAGGCGCACTGGCGCGGCATGTGGGAGTCCAACGTGCTGGGCACCCTGCGGGTGAGCAGGGCGTTCCTGCCGAAGCTGGTCGAGTCCGGCAACGGGCACCTGGTGACGGTGACGTCCATCGCGGCGATCGAGGTCTACGACGGCGGTTCCGGCTACACGGCGGCCAAGCACGCCGAGTCGGCGCTGCACCGGACGTTGCGCGGCGAGTACCTGGGCAAGCCGGTGCGGTTCACCGAGGTGCTGCCGGGTCTGGTGGAGACGGAGTTCTCACTGGTCAGGTTCGACGGTGACGCCCAACGCGCCAAGTCTGTCTACAAGGGACTGGAACCCCTGGTCGCTGTCGACGTGGCCGACGTGATCGCCTTCGCCGTGACCCGCCCGGAACACGTCAACCTGGACAGCATCGTGATCAAACCGAGGGCGCAACACTCGGCCAGCCGCGCCCACCGCGACTGACGGGCGACCTACAGCTCGCAGCCGATCAGGACCGGTTCGGGTCCCAACCGGACGCCGAAGCGGGCGTGCACGCCGTCGGCCACTTCCCTGGCCAGCGCCAGGAGGTCGGCGGTGGTGCCGTCGCCGCGGTTGGTCAGGGCCAGCGTGTGCTTGCCGGACAACGCGACCCGGCCGCCCGGGCCGGCGTACCCTTTGGCGAACCCGGCCCGATCGATGAGCCACGCGGCCGAGAGCTTGGTGCCGGCACCGGCCGGATACGTCGGCATCGGGCCGTCCCACCGCGCCAGCACCGCCGGCAGTTCGGCGTCGGGCAGCACCGGATTGGTGAAGAACGACCCCGCGCTCCACGTGTCCCGATCGGCCGCGTCGAGCACCATTCCCTTGCCCCGCCGCAAACCCAGCACCGCGTCCCGCGCGTGGGCGACCGGCACCCGGCTGCCGATCGGCACGTCGAGCACCCTGGCCAGTTCCGCGTACCGGATCGGCGCCGACCGGCCGCCGTCGGCCAGCACGAACCGGACCCGCAGCACGACAGCGGAATCCGTGCCCTTGAGCACACTCGTCCGGTAGGCCAACCCGAGCGCGTCCGCGGCCACCGTGCGGACCTGGCCGCTGCGGCGGTCCAGCAGGTCGACCGAGACCAGCAGATCGCTGACGCCGACGCCGTACGCCTCGACGTTCTGCACCGGCGTCGCACCGGCCAGGCCGGGGATGCCGGACAGACACTCCAGGCCACCGAGATCCTCGGCGACCGTCCTGGCCACCGTGGCGTCCCAGTCCATGCCGGCCTCGACGGTGAGCTGGACCGAGCCGTCGCCGAGCCGGTCGTAGCCGACGCCGGTGGTGGCGATCCGCACCACGGTGCCGTCGAAACCCTCGTCCGCGATCACCAGGTTGGAACCGCCGCCCAGCACCAGCAGCGGTTCGCCCGCCGCGTCCGCGGCGCGCACCGCCGCCACCACGTCGGCCGACGTCCTGGCCGTCACGAACCGCGCGGCCGGCCCGCCGAGCCGCAGGGTGGTGTACCCGGCGAGTGCGGTGCCGGAGCCCACATAGGCACCGGTCTGGGAGCTGGTCACGGTCGTCAACGGTAGCCTTCGGCCCATGGCACGGCGCATCGACCATCGATCACGCTCCCGTTGGGACGCACACACGGTGTACACCGCGCTGGTCGACGAGCGCTACCTCAAGCAGCGGCTCGCGGCCCTGGGCGGTCAGCACGCAGAACTGGTGGAGCGCGCGGTCGACGCGAACGGCGCCCGGCTGAAGCTGCGGCACGGCGTCGCCGCGGAGAGCCTGCCGCAGGCGGTGCGCGTGCTGTTCGGCGGCGACCTGCGGATCGACCGGACAGAGACATGGCGGCCCGATCCGGCGGGTGGCTACACCGGCACGGTGGCGGTGACGATCCCGTCGATGCCCGGCCGGCTCGGCGGTACCCAGCGGCTGCGTGCCATCGGTGACCAGGGCAGCGAACTGATCGTCGACGGCTCCGTGGAGATCCCGATCCCGTTCGTCGGCGGCCGGATCGAGGAGACGGTGGCCGGCCAGATCGGCTCGCTGCTGGACTCCGAGCACACATTCACCGAGGAATGGCTCAACCAACACCAGGCATGAGGCGGCCGCGCCTGGCCGCCGGCAGGGCCCGGGCACTCGGCCTGCCCACCAGGGGCACCACCAACCCGAACCGGCTGCGCCGGGTGGACCGCTGGCTGGTCGGCACGCCGTCGGTGGCGGCCGTGCTGGCCGGTGCCGTCGATCCGCTGGTGGTGGATCTCGGTTACGGCGCGACCCCGGTGACGGCGGTCGAACTGCTGGCCCGGCTGCGGGCGGTCCGGCCGGACGTGCGGGTGCTCGGCCTGGAACTGGACGCCGATCGGGTGGCGGCGGCACAGCCGGCGGCCGACCCGCCGTGGCTGGAGTTCCGCCGGGGCGGGTTCGAGCTGGCCGGCCGGTATCCGGTGCTGCTGCGGGCTTTCAACGTGCTACGCCAGTACACCGAACCGGACGCGCTGGCCGCGTGGCGGACCATGACCGAGCGGCTGGCGCCGGGCGGGCTGCTGATCGAGGGCACCTGCGACGAGATCGGCAGGCGTTGTTGCTGGGTCACGCTGGACGCGGCCGGACCGCGGACGTTCACCCTGGCCTGCCGGCCCGCGTCCCTGGACCGGCCGTCCGACCTGGCCGAACGGCTGCCCAAGGCGCTGATCCACCGCAACGTGCCCGGCGAGCGGGTGCACGCGCTGCTGGCCGCTCTGGACGACAGTTGGGCCAAGGCGGCACCGTTCGCGCCGTTCGGCCACCGGGCGCGCTGGGTGGAGACGGTTCGGGCGGTGCGGGCCGACGGCTGGCCGGTGATCGACCGGCAGCGCCGGTGGCGGCTGGGCGAGATCACCGTTGAGTGGCCTGCCGTCGCGCCGTGACCGGTGGTGCCTGCCACAATCGTCAACCATGCCAGCCGACGAGCGCCGCTATGTGATCCGGTTCGGCTGTCCCGACCGTAGGGGCATCGTGGCCCGGATCTCGTCCTTCCTGGCCGAGCACGGCGGCTGGATAGTCGAGGCGGCCTACCACACCGACCGGGACAGCGGCTGGTTCTTCACCCGCCAGGAGGTGCTGGCCGGGTCGCTGCCGTTCGACGTCGACGAGCTGCGCGAGCGGTTCGCCGCCGTGGCGAAGGAACTGGGCGCGAACGCGGACTGGCGGATCAGCGACTCCGCGCAGCGGCGCCGGATGGTGATCCTGGTGTCGCGCGAGGGCCACTGCCTGTACGACCTGCTGGGCAGGGTGGCGGCCCGCGAACTGGACGTGGACGTCACTGCGGTGATCGGCAACCACCTGGAACTGGCCGACATCACCAGGGCACACGGCATCCCGTTCTTCTACGTGCCGTTCCCGCCGGGCGACCCGGACGGGCGGGAGGCGGCGTTCGCCCAGCTCGCCCAGCACGTGGACGGCCACCGGCCGCATGCCGTGGTGCTGGCCCGGTTCATGCAGGTGCTGCCGCCGCAGCTGTGTGCCGCGTGGGCCGGGCGGGCGCTGAACATCCACCACAGCTTCCTGCCGTCGTTCGCCGGCGCCCGGCCGTACCACCAGGCGCACACCCGAGGGGTGAAGCTGATCGGCGCGACCTGCCACTACGTGACCGCCGAGCTGGACGCGGGCCCGATCATCGAGCAGGACGTGACCAGGGTGGACCACCGCGACTCGGTGGCCGACCTGGTCCGCAAGGGCCGGGACATCGAGAAGGTGGTTCTGGCCAGAGGGCTGCGCTGGCACCTGGAGGACCGGGTACTGCTGCACGGCAACCACACCGTGATCCTCTGACGAGGCACATCGGCGCTCGTAAGCTCGACTCGTGGTTTCGCCGATCGTGGACATCCAGCGGCTGCGGGAGATCAGGGCGACGGGGCAGGATCTGCGCGGTGCCGTGCTGGTCGGCCTCGACCTGACCGCTCCGGACGACGACCGTCTGCTGCGCACCGCGCTGGACGGCGCGCTGCTACTGGGCTGCCGGCTGACCCCGGCCAGCATGGCGCGGGCGGAGGCGGCCGGTGTCCTGCTGTTCCCGGACATTCCGGACCTGCCCTACCGGCCCTACCGCAGCACGCTGTACCCGCCCGCCGAGCTGTTCGCCGGGTTCGATCCGGACCGGCCGGAGTCGTACGGCGACACCATGGACGCACGGGTGTACCGGCACGTCAGGGCGACGGGCGATCAGCCGGGTCCGGTGGCCGCGCTGTCCCGGCGGCTGCACGACCACGGCATCGCGGAGGCGCTGCACGACGTGCTGGCCGACGCCGGCCGCCCGGTCGCGGTGATGGGTGGGCACGAGCTGACCAGGGACTCCGCCGGCTACCGGGCGGCCGCCGAGCTGGGCAGGGCGCTGGGCCGCAGCCGTGCCGGGTTCACCGTGCTCACCGGCGGCGGTCCCGGCGCGATGGAGGCGGTCCCGCTGGGTGTCCGACTGTCCGGTCAGGACAGTGTGGCGCTGGACGACGCGCTGGCGATCCTCGCCGAAGCACCGGTGTTCGGCCATGGCGACTCCACAGTGGACGTCGAGTCGATCGGCCGTTGGCTGGCCGCCGCCGGGCGGGTGCGACTGCCCGGGTCGGACCGGCCGCGCACCATCGGCATCCCGACCTGGTTCTACGGCCACGAGCCGCCCAACACATTCTGTTGCCTGCACGCCAAGTACTTCGCCAACTCGGTGCGCGAGGACGGCCTGCTGACCGTGGCCACCGGCGGTGTGGTCTACACGCCGGGCAGCGCGGGCACGGTGCAGGAGGTGTTTCAGGACTATACGGCCAACCACTACGAGTCGTTCGGGCCACCCGCGCCGATGGTGTTCCTGGACAAGGACTTCTGGACGAACGAGGTCCCGGCGGCGCCGCTGGTGCAGCAACTGGCCAAGGGCAGGGAGTCGGAGCGGTGGATCCTGGTCACCGACGACCGGGACGAGGCCGTCGCCCTGCTGGAGGACTACACGCTGGGCTGACGGCCGCGCAGTGGGACCTCCCTGATCAGCAGGGCGAGCACGAATGCCAGCACGCCCCCGGCGGCGACGATGACGAACGCGGCGGACAGGCCGGTGAGGAACCGCTCCCGGATCGCCAGCGCGGCGGCCGGTGGCAGGCGGGCCAGGAACGACGTGTCGTCCAGTGCCTGCCGGCTGATCGACGAACCGGCGACCGAGTAGACGACGGACAGCAGGCCCGCGATGCCGATCGTGCCGCCGATCTGCCGGGACAGTGCGCTGGCCGCCGTGGCGACGCCGATGTCGTCGATCGTTACGGCGTTCTGCACCGTCGTGTTGATGATCGACTGGTACAGGCCCTGGCCGGCGCCGAACACGAACATGCCGACGGCAGCGGGCACCAGCGAACCGCCGACACCGGCCGTGGCCACGCACAACGCCCCCGCGACGAGCAGCACGCCGCCGGTGACCGGCAGCACCTTGTACCGGCCGGTGCGCATGGTGACCTGGCCGGCGATCAGCGAGCACAGCACCATGCCGGCCACCAGCGGCAGGGTGAGCAGCCCGGCCTCGGTCGGCGGGTAACCACGGACCAGTTGCAGGTACAGCGGCAACAGCACGGTCATCCCGAACGCGGTGACGCCCCAGGCGGCGCCCTGGGCGATGCCGACGGTGAACGCGCGGATGGCGAACAGCCGCAGCGACAGCAGGGCACCGTCCCCGGCCGCCCGCTCGGCCCGCAGGAAGCAGACCACCCCGGCCAGACCCATGACGTAACAGGCCAGCGACCGCCAGGAGCCCCACCCCCACTGCTGACCCCACTGCGCGACCAGCAGCAGCGGTACCAGCGCCATGAGCAGCAGCAGCACGCCCGGATAGTCGACCCGGCGTACCGCCGACCGCCCGCCGACCCACGGCGCCCGCGCCAGCACGGCCAGCGCGACGGCCCCGACCGGCACGTTGAGCAGGAAGATCCACCGCCAGCCGGTCACGCCGAACAGTGAGCCGGCACCGGCCAGCGCGCCGCCGACGAGCGGGCCGAGCACGCTCGCGATGGCGAACACACCGATGAAGTAACTGCCGTACCGGGCCCGTTCGCGGGGTGGCACCAGCACGCCGATGATCGCCGAGTTCAACGAGATCACGCCACCGGCACCCGCGCCGGCAAGTGCCCTGGACGCGGCGAGCACGGTCATCGACGTGGCCAGTGAGCACAGCACCGAGCCGGCCAGGAACACGACGATGGCGATGACGAACAGCCGGGTCCGGCCGAACTGGTCGGCCAGCCTGCCGTAGATCGGGGTGGTCACGGTCGAGGTGATCAGGAAGGCGGTGGTGACCCACGCCTGTGCGGTCAGCCCGTGCAGGCTCTCCCCGATCCGGTACAGCGCGGTGGACACGACGGTGGCGTCCAGCGCCGCGACGAAGGAGACCATGAGCAGGCCGACGAACACCGCACGCTGGGCGGGGGACAACACCGAGTTGTGCACGCGGGCATCAGATCAGCCGAAGACCGTTGCGTTCAAACAACTAGCCGAAACGACCGACAACCGCTGGTTGTACCGTGGGCCGGTGAACCTGGAGGGTGTGCGGGCGTTCGTCGCGGTCGCCGATGCGGGCCGGTTCCGGGACGCGGCCGACCAGCTGGGGATCAGCCAGCAGGCGGTGTCCAAGCGGATCGCCGCGCTGGAGACCGACCTGGGCGCGGTGCTGTTCCGGCGGGTGCCCTCCGGCGCGGTGCTCACCGCGGACGGCCAGACGTTCCTGCCCAGGGCGAAAGCGGTGCTGACAGCGGTGCGGCAGGCCGTCGAGTCGGTGCAGCGGGCCACCCGGCCGCTGCGGATCGACGTGATCAGCAGGCGGATCGCGCCGGCCGCGATCGTGCGCGCGTTCCACCGCGGCCGGCCGCCGGTGCTCCTGGAGATGATCACCACGCAGCACGCGCCCGGCATGCTGGGCGCGGTGCTGGACGGTGAGATCGACGCCGGTTTCGCCTACCTGAACCGGCCGCCGGACCGCCGGATCGACCACGTGCTGGCCTACCTGGAGCCGTTGCAGGTCCTGGTCGGCGAACGGCACCCGCTGGCCGGCGCGCGCGCCGTGCCGGCCGCCGCGCTGGCCGAGTACCGGGCGTGGATGCCCGGCATCGTGGCCGGCAGCGAGTGGGGTGGCTACTACCGCGACCTGGCCGCGGATTTCGGCGTGCGGATCGACGTCACCGGCTCCGGCTACACCGAGCCGCTGCTGGACACGATCGCGGACTCGCGATCGCTGATCACGTTCGTCGGCGACCGGACCCGGCTGGCCTGGCCGGACGACAGCGGCCTGTGCCGGGTCCCGGTGGTCGACCCGACACCGGTGTACCCGCACTCGCTGTGCTGGCACGCCGGCAACAAGCACGACGGCCTGCACCGGTTCGTCGACTACGTGCGGGCCGAGTGGCCGGTCACCGTCACCGACGACCTGTGGCTACCCACCGGCACCCGCTGAGCCGGGTGGCACCAGATCGGCCCACTTCTCCACGGTCTCCAGCTGGGCGGCCAGCGAGACCAGCGTGCGCTCGGTGCCGGCCGGGCCGAGTAGTTGGGCGCCCACCGGCAGGCCTTCGTCGGTGAGCCCCGCCGGCACGTTCACGCCCGGCCAGCCCAGCACGTTCCACGGCCACGCGTACGGGCAGGCCGACACCATGATCCGGTTCAGCTCCCGGTCGGGCAGGTTCGCCCACGACCGCACCGGCGGCGGTGGCGTCGCGGTGGTGGGCATGAGCAGCACGTCCACGTCCCGGAACACCCGGCCGACCTGGCGCTCGTAGCGGCCCTCGGTCGCCTTGGCGAAGCCCACCAGGTAACGGCCGACCCGCCTGCCGTTGGCCATGTTCTTCCTGGTCCGCTGGTCCAGCAAGGACGGGTCGGGCACCTTGGCCAGCCAGCCGTAGAGGCCCGCGGTCGACTTGGGCAGGAAGTTCAGCCCGATCAGGCCGTAGGTCGGTTCGGCCGGCACCACCTCGTGGCCCAGCCCGGTGAGCACCCCGGCGAGCCGGACGACGGCCTGCCGGATCCTCGGGTCCAGCCGCACCCGGTAGCCGGTCAGCGCCGACCGGAACGACAGCCCGATACGCAGCCGGCCGGGGTCGCGGCGGGTCGCGCCCAGCGTGGTGTCGTCGCCGGGCAGCCGGCCGGCCAGCACGTCGGTGACCAGGGCCGCGTCCTCGGTGCGCCGGGCCAGTGGGCCGCTGATGCTGATGCCGTAGAACATGTCGGCGCCCGGCGGGATCTCGCCGCGCTCCGGCTTGATGCCCACCAGGTGGGTCCACGACGCCGGAATCCGGATCGAACCCGCGCCGTCCGAGCCGACCGCCACCGGCACCACCCGCCCGGCCACCGCGGCCGCCGAACCGCCGGACGAGCCGCCCGGTGTGTGCCCCTGGTGCCACGGATTGCGGGTCACGCCGAACGCCGGGCCCTCGGTGAACGGCCACTGGCCCAGTTCCGGCGTGTTCGTCTTGCCCACGATCACCGCGCCCGCCGCACGCAGCGTCTGGACCATCTCGCAGTCGGCGGCGGCGAGCGGGAAATCGCCGGCACAGCCGAACGCGGTCGGCTCGCCGGCCAGGTCCTGGTCGTCCTTCATGGCCAGTGGCACGCCCAGCAGCGGCGCCCGCTCCCCGGCGGCCAGCCGCCGGTCGGCCTCCTTCGCCTCGGCCAGCGCGGCCTCGGTCCGGATCACCCGAAAGGTGTTCAGCGTCGGTTGGGTGTCCTCGATCCTGGCCAGCACCTCGGTGGTCAGCTCGACGGACGACACGGCGCGGGTGGCCAGCAGCTCGGCCAGCCGGACGGGACCGGAGTCCAGCACGTGTTCGCCCATCGCCGGCCCGCTACGCCTCGACCGGCCGGACGAGGCCGTCCACGACCTCCGCGCCGGGCAGCGCGGCCAGCACGTCACCGGGCACCAGGATCTTGCTGGCCCGGATGCCGCTGCCGACGATCAGCTCGGGCGCGGCGGCCACGACGGCGTCGATCAGCAGCGGCCAGTCCGCCGGCAGCCCGAACGGCGTGATCCCGCCGTACTCCATGCCGGTCAGCTCGACCGCGTCGGCCATCGGGGCGAACGACGCCTTGCGCACGTCCAGCCGCCGCCGGACCACGCCGTTCACGTCGGCCCGGGTGGTGGCCAGCACCAGGCAGGCCGCGTACCGCTGCTCACCGCCGCGCTTGCCGGCCACGACGACGCAGTTCGCCGACGCCGAGAGCGGGGAGCCGTATGCCTCGCAGAACGCGGCCGTATCGGCGAGTTCGGCGTCGATCGCGGCCACACCGCACCGGGCCTGCGCCGAGGGGTCGAGCGCGGCGAGCGACTTGACCACCGGGTCGGCGAGCAGATCGGTGCGTTCGGTGGCGGGGTGGACGGTCAGGGTGCCGGCGATGCTCCACATGCGGTCATCGTGCCAAAGCGGGCTCGGGCGCCACGGCGCAGCTCACCACTTCGTCCCGCCGCGCTGCACCTCGATCAGCTTCGGGCGGACGTCGACGATGTACACCAGCACGGCCACCAGGCCGGCGATCCAGAACATCATCGTGAAGTCGTAGAAGTGGAACAGCAGACAGGCCAGCGTGCCGCCGCCGGTGATGGCGAGCCAGATCGGCTTGGTCCGCTTGTTGGCGGCCGAGTAGGCGTCCGCGCGCTGCACCGCCGCGTGCACGAACGCGAACAGGCCGACCGGAACCGCCGCCCAGTTGAGCACGGAGACGATCCAGGCAGTGATGTTCACCCCCACAGGGTACGACGAAGACCCCGATCCCGGACGTGATGGCGTCAGCAGTGCGCGGCGCCGCCCGGGTTGATCCCGGGCGGCGCCTGATGAGCCGGGTGACTTACTTGGTGTCCGTCTTGTGGTCCGTGCCGGCCTTGCGCGCGGTGCCGGTCGTCCCGGTGGTCTTGCGCGCCGAGCTCGTCCGGTTCGCGGCCTTCCGGGTGGTGCTGCGCACGTCGTGCGCGGCCTCGCCACCGGCCTCCTGGATCCGCTCCGCGGTGGCCTGGGTCGTGGTGGCCACGTCCTCGGCCACCTGCTCGGTGGTCCGGGCCGCCTTCTCACCGGTGGACCGGGTGCGCCGTACGACCCTGCCGAGCACCTCGTCGGCCAGTTCCCTGGCGTCGCCGACGGCCGACTCGGCCCGCTGTTGCGCGGCCTGCGCGGCCTGGTCGAACTGCTCGACGGCACGCTTGAGCTGCGGCTGGCTGCGCAGCCGGGACACGGCCTGCTCGCCCTGCTCCGTCAGGTGCTGGTAGAGGCGCTGGGCGGCCTCGGCGTAGTCGTCGAGGAGCTTGCGCAGCTCGCCCGGCTCCAGCTTCTCGCGGACGTCGCCCGGCAGGTCGTCCACGGCGGCCTTGGCCTGCTCGGCGCGCTCGGCGAGCTGGGCCCGGGCCTTGGTCACCGCGTCCAGTACGGCCTGGGTGGCCACGTCGCCCGCGCCGATGGCGGCCAGCAGCGGCGTGCGGGCCTGCTCGACGGCGTTGGTCACGACGGCGCGGGCCTGCTCGCCCGCCTTGCGGACATCGTCGATGGTGGGCATGTCGATCACTCCTCGGTGTGCTGGGTCCCGTCGGTCGTCGTCACATTGTCCACATCGGACCCTTCTACTGTGGACTGATGTGCTGCTTCGTCGGCGTTGGCCTTGCGGAACGTCTCGTAGACGTCCAGCAGCACCTGCTTCTGCCGCTCGGTCAACTCGACGGCGGCGCGGATCGCGTCCGGCACCGGACCGCCCGCGGGGGCGTCCAGGATGCCGGCCTGCACGTAGAGCGCCTCGGCCGAGATGCGCAGCCCCTTGGCGATCTGCTGCAGGATGTCGGCGCTCGGCCGGCGCAGGCCGCGCTCGATCTGGCTGAGGTACGGGTTGGACACGCCGGCCAGCCTGGACAGCTGGCGCAACGAGATCCGCGCGCTGGACCGCTGCTGGCGGATGTACTCGCCGATGCCCTTGCCGATGCCCTCGATGTCGCGGCCCAGATCGCGACCGAGCCCGGTGACCACGTCCATCGGGTTGCGGTTCTCCGGTTCGGCCATGTCGGCCACCTCCTCGTCGCCTTGCCATACCGACGGTACGGACGTGTGCTAGCAGTTGCAAGCGAACTGCTTGCAACTGTGCTTCAGCTCACCGCGGTTCTACGGTGAGGGACCATGGACGGCCCCACGCGCGCCACCCGCAGGCGCGCCCGGCTGGTGCGCACGCTGCAGACCTCGGGTGTGCTGCCCGACCCGGCGTGGCGGGACGCGTTCGCCGAGGTGCCGCGCCACCTGTTCCTGGAGCGGTTCTTCCGCACCGCCGGCGACGGCCGGTGGGGCGCGGTCGACCGGTCCGACGCGGACTGGCTGGACCAGGTCTATGCCGACCAGGTGCTGATCACGCAGTTGGACGACGACCCGGCCCGATGGGCGGTGGCCAGGGAGTCCGGTCCGGTGTTCGGCGTGCCGACCAGTTCGTCCAGCCAGCCGGCGATCATGGCCGTGATGCTGGTGGTGCTCGACGTGGCGCCCGGCCACCGGGTGCTGGAGATCGGTACCGGCACCGGCTACAACGCCGCCCTGCTCTGCCACCGGCTGGGCGCCGACCGGGTGACCACCGTGGACATCGACGCCGGCCTGGCCGCCGCCGCCCGCGACCGGCTCACCGCCGCCGGTTACGCCCCGACCTGCGTGGCCGCCGACGGTGCCGCCGGGCACACCGCCCGCGCCCCCTACGACCGGGTGCTCGCCACCTGCTCGGTCGCCACGATCCCGCCGGCCTGGCTGGCCCAGACCGTGCCCGGCGGGGTGGTGGTCACCACGCTGCACCGGCCGCTGGGCGCCGGGCTGGTGCGGATCACCGCGGGCGACGGGGCCACCGGGGAGGGCAGGGTGCTGGCCGAGGACGGCCGGTTCATGCCGCTGCGCGCCCACCGGCTGGCCACCGCCGGCCGGCGCGACGCCGGCGACGGTGACCGGCGGCCGACCTCGCTGGGCGCCGACGTGCTGGTCAGCCACCGCAGCCGGTTCGAGTTCTACGCCGGACTGGCACTGCCCGAGGCCGCGGCAACCGCCGACCAGGACGGCAACGTCTGGCTCGCCCACCCGGACGGCTCCTGGGCCAGGCACACCACCAGCCGGCAGCGCCACCAGGTGTGGCAGGGCGGGCCGCGCCGCCTGTGGGACGTGGTGGAGGCGGCCTACGACGAGTGGCAGGCGCTGGGCAGGCCGGCCAGGGACCGGTTCGGCATCACCGTCCGGCCGGACCTGCAGGAACTGTGGCTGGACAGCCCGTCCGGCCCGCACCACTGGCCGCTGACCGGATAACCGGCGTCGACATTGTGCCGGTTGACGGGCGCCGACACCGCCACATTCCCTACAGTGGTGTGGTGACTGGTCTGGTGACTGGCGCACAGGTGTCCCTGGCTTCCGGCTGGGTCGACGACCTGGGCGCCCACGACCAAGATGTGGAACTGGTGGTTGCCTTCCTCAACACGCTCGACGTCGAGCAGGGCACCGACGTGCTGGACGACCCCGGACGATGGCGGGAGTGGGTGGTGGGCCAGGGACTCGGCCCACCTGTGGCGGGCCTGTCCATGGCCGAGGTGATCGCCCAGGTCAGGTCCGTCCGCGACGGCCTGCGGGACTCGGTGGTGGACGGCAGGGCTCCGGTCGCCGGCCGCGACGCCCGGCACACCGGCGGCCTGGTCCGGGTGGAGCTGCACCGAGGTGTGCCGACCCTGGTGGCGAGCGATCCGGTCGGCGCCGTGCTGGCCGCGAGTGCGCGGCTGGCGGTGCTGGGCGACTGGGACCGGGTCAAGATCTGCCCGGCGGAGGACTGCCAGTGGGCGTTCTTCGACCACTCCCGTAACAGGTCCCGCACCTGGTGCTCGATGCGCGTCTGCGGCAACCGCACCAAGGCACGCAACTGGCGGGAACGCGCCAGAGCCGGCGGATCAGGCTGACCGCTCCGCCTTCTCCTGCCACTGGGCCCAGCTGTAGGTCCAGTCGTAGTAGTCGCCGTCGGACGACCCGAGGTGCTGCGTCGAGCCGGTGACCTCCACCGGGTCGCCGACCAGCACGGAGTCGTAGTAGGCGATGGCGTTCGCGGTGGACAGGTTCACGCAGCCGTGCGACACGTTGACCCTGCCCTGATCGCCCACCGACCACGGTGCCGCGTGGATGAACTCACCGTTGTTGGAGATCCGCACCGCCCAGTGCACTTCCAGGTTGAAGTAGTGGTACTTCGGATTGGTCATGAAGACGGTCTGGCTGCGCGCCATCACCACGTGCGTGCCGGCGTTGGTGACCCGGCCCGGATCGGAGTCCAGCCCGAAACTGGCCGGGTAGTTGGCCCTTTTCTTTCCGTTGGTCACCACGACCATGCGGTGCGTCTTCGTGTTGGCCTGGACGATCTGCGAACGGCCGATGGTGAAACCGGCCGAAACGTTGTCGCGGCCGTAGACGCCGGGCGCGAACGCCACGCCGTAGAGGTTCGCGGCGACGGTGACGTGCGTGCCGGGGGCGTAGTAGCTGGAGGGGCGCCAGTGCACCGTCTCATCGTCCAGCCAGGCCCACAGCCCGGTGGTCGGCTTGGAGGTGGTCACCGACAGCGCGCGCTCCACCGCCGGCTTGTCGGTCACCGGTGAGTCGAAGGTGAGCGCGATCGGCATCGCGATGCCGTAGGTCTGGCCGTCGGACACGTTGAGATGGCCGCTGATCTGGTGATCCGGCGCCAGGGTGCCGAACCGGCCACTGATCTTCGTGGCCGTGCCGTCCTCGCCGGTGGCAGAGCCGGACCAGGTGTAGGTCTTGCCGTAGCCGAGCGGTTCGGCGACGGTCCACGTCGTGTCGTCCGGCGAGAGCTTGCCGGCCACGGATTTGCCCGCCGCGTTGGTCAGCGCGATGTGTTTGATCGTGCCGTTCCGGACGGCGGCGGTGATGACGTCGGCCGGGTTCACGCCGTGCGCGCCGGCCGACGGGTAGAAGGCCACGGTGGCCGCCTGCGGAACCGGCTTGGGCGGCGGTACGGCGGCGGTGCGGTGAGGGTCGGCGGTTGTCGCGCTCGTCGCGGTGCAGCCGGCGAGCACGGCGCCGGCGAGCGCGACGCCCAGCACTGGTGCGACCAGTCGCCTCATACCCATGCCGACCCCCCGTTGTGATGACCATCACATTACTGTGTGCAGCCAAGCGGTACCCGCACGTTCATACAGACCACACAGCGTATCCGGTTTGCGCACTCCGGGCGACACGACGAGCCGCTACCGAACGTCGATATTGGGAGCCATGTCCGCGCTGGGGCGGTATGGGGCAACGGTGCCGGATGGTACCGCCGGGGCAATCAACCGACTACGCTGAGCCGGCAGGCCGTGGTTCTTCGTGTTCGTGGTATCACGCTCGCGGAACGATGCGCGGGGGTTCTCATTTCTCAGCGGAGAATCGAAAGAACTGCCCGGGAACGGCCGGGGACTGCACGGTGCAGTTCCAGCTGATCCTGCAAGGAGGCAGGCGTGGCAGAAGGCACTGTCAAGTGGTTCAGCGCTGAGAAGGGTTACGGATTCATCCAGCGCCAGGACGGTGGCGCGGACGTGTTCGTGCACTACACGGAGATCCAGGGTTCGGGATACCGCAGCCTGGAAGAAAACCAGAAGGTGGAGTTCGAGGTCGGTCAGGGCACCAAGGGCCCCCAGGCACAGAACGTCCGCCCGCTGTAGTTCCACAGAAACTCGACGGCCCCCACTCGAACTTCGAGTGGGGGCCGTGCTCATGTTCCTGGGGGTTTTCGGCCCGTAGTCGGGGTCCGGACCGGATTTTCTAGCCAGGGGCCTACTCGGGCCACACCGGGCTGTGACCGGCGGCCGCACCGACGTGGGTCGCGCGTTGCTCGGCTTCCCAGCCGAGTCGCTGCATCACCCACTCCTGGGCCAGTGCCTGTGGTGACGTGCCGTTTGCCGCGGCGAGCTCACGCAGCTGCTCGTTCGCGATCAGTTGAAGACGCAGTTGGTAGACCTGGGCATTGCCGAACCGGCGACCGGAACCGGTGGTCTCGACGTCGACCTCGGGCGCCAGCGCGGCCAGATAGTTCTCCAGCTCACGACCAGGCGCCTGTGGATCTTCCTCGGCCGAGACGGGACGGTGTCTCCCGGTCTTGGTTCGTCCTCGCGTAGGAATCTGCACGGCGGACACGATAACGGTTCGATTGCGGGAGCGCGCCCGTGGTGTGTTTTCCGCCACCCCGGCGTGTCGGATCTCCCGGGCCCCAGAGCGTGGAGAGCCCCCGCGCCAGGGGGAGGAACGCGGGGGCTGGAGGGGATCTCCACAGGCGCTGACCGGGGGTGTGTCAGCAACTGAATTGTGACACGCGATCATGTCGGGAGGCGAGTGGTTGAGCGTAGAAATTTGTTGCCGTCGTTCACCGACAGTTGGCGCGATTGTGACCAGTTGGTCGGTAACGAGCCGACCTGTGGCTTCACCCCGTGAGCGGTCGACCCCGGTGGGTCAGCCCGCCAACTGGTACCCCGCCTCGGTGATCGCGTCCGTTACTTCGGCCGTGCTCAGTTCGCGTGTGCTGGTCACCGTGACGGCACCGGTTTCCAGGTCCACGGTGACGTCCGACACGGCCTCGATGGCGGTCAGTTCCTCGGTCACCGAGGCGACGCAGTGCTCGCAACTCATGCCGGAAACGGTGTAGGTGGCCGAGTGCTGGGCGCTGACTGTCATCGGCGAAAGTCCTCTCGATCAGGCAAAAGACTCTGTCATGGTACCCCCGGGGGGTAGGCCGGCTCCGCTGTGGTCCGACCGGGGCTCGTCGACCCGTTCAGTTGTCATCGAACGCGCGGAACTCGCCTCGTCGGCTATACCACAGTGACTGTGTGTGCCCTCGAATCACCCCACGGGAGGCTGCGGACCTGGTCGCCAGTCGCTAGCCTCGCGAGAAACCGGAGCCGGGGAGGTAGCGATGAGCGGGAGCCTCGATATTCGGAAGTTGTTGTGGCAGGAGGACGACGCACTGCCGCGACGGTCAGGCGACCTGCCCGCGCAACGCAACGGCGAGCCGGGCCGCATCTCCGCCGACCAGGTGCGCAGGGCGCGACTGGCCGTGGCCAGGAACGCCCACGACGCCGACGACTGCCGGCAACTGCTGGACATGCTCGGCCTGGCCCCGGACGACGAGGGAACACCACCGGTCCGCCGGTAGTTTGCTTGCCTGGTGACGCTCGCCACATTCAGTACCCGCCCGGGTACGCGGTGTGGCGATCCGTTTGTCCCTGGCGGTCACGCAGAGGTGACCCCGTTTTGGAGGACATCGGTCGTGTGCCCTATGCTTGCCGTGCTCCCAGCGGACAGCCGTTGGCAGCACGGTCAGCAGACCGGGCTCCCATCGTCTAGCGGCCTAGGACGCCGCCCTTTCAAGGCGGTAGCGCGGGTTCGAATCCCGTTGGGAGTACGGAACGAAGCAAGGCCCAGTGGCGCAGTTGGTTAGCGCGTCGCCCTGTCACGGCGAAGGTCGCGGGTTCGAGTCCCGTCTGGGTCGCCAAGCGCGTTCGGCCTACCTGGCCGGTCGCTCCGGCCAGGTAGCTCAGTTGGTACGAGCGTCCGCCTGAAAAGCGGAAGGTCGACGGTTCGATCCCGTCCCTGGCCACCATGCTTGACCTGCATAGACACGGATTATGCACTCGGTTGTTGGTTTGATTCGTCCGGTTCTTGTCCGGTCTTCGGTGTGTGAATCTCATTCGCGTGAAGCTGATCGAGGTTGGTTGCCACCTGATCCAGCTCGTCGGCGTAGAGGTCGCTGTAGATGTTGGCGGTGACGGTGGGCGTGGAATGACCCATGGTTTTCTGGACGTAGCGCAGGTCTGCCCCCGATTTACGGGCCAGGCTGGCGTAGGTGTGGCGCAGCTCGTGAATGGTCAACGGAGCCAGGTCGGTTTTCTGG